>JALONR010000049.1 GCA_025454815.1 Bacteroidales bacterium
AATCATGATCCGTAAACGAAACGGTCACCTTTACATTGATTTCTTCATGTCTCTCAAGGCCTGCCAGGGCGGATAATCCCTTCCTTACTTCCTCTGCAATGTCTTCCCTGAGTTCGTACCTCGTTGAAATTCCGTCCCTGAGCCGGGCCATATGATCATCAAAGAAAATGGGAATTCCTTTCCGGGTTCTTATAACCTCGTAAAATGTAACATCCCCTGCCGGCGGCTCATCACCGGCACCGGCAGGCATGATCATACCGTCAAGATAATAGTAGCTGCCAGTATATTCCATATGGCGACAATTTTACATAAATATAATTAATCCCCCGCAGCCCGAAAAGTAATTATCTTAGTGCTTTCTGAAGGGATGTATGCCGTTATCGACATAGAGACTACGGGAGGAAGCGCAAGGCTGGAGAGGATAACCGAGATTGCCGTTTACATTCATGATGGTACGCGAATCGTTGAGGAATATTCCACACTTATAAACCCGGAACGCAATATTCCGTATTTCATAACCTCACTTACGGGAATCACCAACGAAATGGTAGAGGATGCCCCTAGATTTTTCGAAGTGGCCCGCAGGATTGTGGAACTCACCGAGGGGAAAACATTCGTGGCGCACAACGCCAGGTTTGACTACTCATTCATCAGGCAGGAATTCAGCATGCTGGGATACAATTTTAAACGCCCCATGCTTGACACCGTAGCCCTCAGCAGAAAACTCCTGCCCGGGTATAAATCATACAGCCTGGGGAACCTGTGCAACGAACTCGGTATTGAGATCAACGGCAGGCACAGAGCCTCCGGCGATGCCCTGGCAACGGTGAGACTGCTTGAACTGCTCCTTGAAAAGGACAGGGAACTGAAGGCAGGCAGCATCTTTAAAAACAGGAAGACAGCAAAACTCCATCCCGGCCTTGACCCCGGAAAACTGGATGAGATACCTGAAGATGCCGGCATCTATTACTTCCACGATGAAAAGGGTGATGTGATTTACGTCGGAAAGAGCCGCAACCTCCTTCAGCGGATAAACACACACCTCTCAAATAACACTTCAGCAAGGGAGATGGAGATGCGGTCAATGATTGCCGATATTTCATGGGAGCGCACCGGAAGTGAACTCATCGCCCTGCTGATGGAGTCTGCAGAGATAAAAAGCCGCAAACCCCGTTTTAACAGGGCACAACGACGAACCGGCTTCAGGTGGGGTATCTACAGCCATACCGATGAAAACGGATACATCAGGTTCTCGTACCGTAATGTAAGTGACGGGGAGGTGCCTCTTTCGGTATTCACATCCCGTGACAGCGCCCGGGGTAAACTCGAACAGCTGATCAGCGGATACAACCTCTGCCAGAAGCTGTGCGGCATGTATGAGACAACCGGCCCCTGCTTCCACCGCCAGGTGAGCATATGCCGGGGGGCATGCTGCGGTGAGGAAGAACCGGAATCATATAATGAGAGAGCCCTTATGGCCCTTGACGAATTCATTTTCAGGGAAAGGAACTTCTTTATCATTGACCGGGGGCGCGACAGCGACGAACGATCGGCAGTCAAAATCGTCAATGGCAGGTACGCCGGATTCGGCTTCTTCTGCATTGAGGAAATGGGGTTCGGACTGACAGCCGTGCATGATTGCATAAGACCCGCAACAGATAACCGCGACATACAGGTAATAATAAAGAGCTACCTCAAAAATCACCGGGTGGAAAGAATAATAGATTTCTGACTGAGCAAGGCACTTGCCTTTTCTTAATATCTTTGCCTCAACCAACACCGGCCACCAGATGTCGTTATTCACCCGTTCCACAAAGGAGATCGCTTTCAGGATTGATGAATTCTTTGATACCATTGAGATCGGCATCCTGATTTTCAAGGAAGGGATAAAAGCCTATGTCAGAGGAGACAGCAACGCCTTCCAGAATCATTTGTCCAAAATAGATGACCTCGAAGGGAAAGCTGACAGGCTGCAGAGAAGCATTGAGAATGACATGATCGTACACTCCATCCTCCCTCAGCAGCGCAGCGAGATGGTCAAACTTCTTTGGCAGCTCGATGAAATCATTGACACGGCTAAAAAATCCCTCAATGAGTTTTATGTTGAAAAGCCTCATGTGCCGGCCTCCCTCGCACAGGAGTTCATCTCTCTGGCCGAGGTTTCCGGAAACTCTGCCGAGGAGCTGATCCCTGCTGCCAGGGCATTCTTCCGCGAGCCCCACCTGGTCAGGGAAAAGCTCATCAAGGTATACTTCTTCGAGAGGGAAACTGATAAGGCAGCCTTCCAGATGAAGAAAAAGGTGTTCCATGAGATGCATGACCTCTCGCTGGCCGAGAAGGCTCACATAAGGTATATTACCCATCACATTGAAAACATTTCCGACTCTGCCCAGGCTGCAGCTGACCTGCTCGCCTCGATGGCAATAAGGCAAATGCTCTGATCATGATATTCCTGTTCCTCACCAGCGGTCTCTTTCTGGGATGGACACTGGGCGCCAATGACGCTGCCAATGTGTTCGGATCAGCTGTCGGCTCCAGGATGGTCTCCTTTACCAGGGCAGCCGTGACAGCCTCCATCTTTGTGATACTGGGAGCTGTGCTTCAGGGTAGCGGCGCCTCTGAAACCCTCAGCCGCCTTGGTTCGGTGAACGCAATGGGAGGCGCTTTTACCGTAGCACTCGCCGCCGCCCTGACCGTCTTTTCCATGACCAGGGCAGGCCTCCCCGTTTCAACAACACAGGCCATCGTAGGTGCAATCATCGGATGGAACTTCTTTACCAACAATGCCGTAGACACACGCTCACTGACCCAGATTGTCTCAACATGGATCACAGGTCCGGTGCTGGGAGCAATCTTTGCCTATGTACTGTATCACCTGGTGAAAATTACCAGGAGAAAAATCAGGATCCATCTGCTTGGATATGAATCCTGGCTCAGGGTGGGACTCATGATCGTCGGAGCATTCGGAGCCTATAGCCTGGGCGCCAACAATATAGCAAACGTAATGGGTGTGTTTGTGCCGAGTATCCCTCTTGAGACAGTTGACTTTGGCATATTCACTATGACAGGTGCACAGCAGTTATTCTTCCTGGGAGCAATTGCCATAGCCGCAGGCGTGCTCACATACTCCCGGAAGGTGATGGAGACCGTCGGAAACAGCCTGCTGGAACTCTCCTCGGAGGCAGCCTTCGTGGTCGTACTTTCACAGGCCCTGGTACTATTCATTTTTTCTTCAGCCTCACTCTCCGGCTTCATGGTACGCCTTGGCCTGCCACCCATTCCACTTGTACCTGTCTCAAGCACCCAGGTGGTGGTGGGTGCCGTTCTTGGCATAGGACTGTACAAAGGAATAAGGAACATAAACCTGAAGATGCTGGGCAGTATAGCATCCGGATGGATAACCACTCCCGTAGCAGCAGGATTGCTGACCTTCATCCTCCTTTTCTTCGTGAAAAACCTTTTTGGCATCGACGTAGGACAATCGGTAAACCCTCCGGCAGAAACAGGTGACGGGGTCAGCACGGCAATGATAATAAGGTACAGTATTCCTGTATTGCTGCTGATAACGGCAGTCTACCTCATCTACCTCGTGCTGGCAGAGAAAAAGAAGACTGAACGTTTAAATAAAAGATATTATGAATAGAACTGTGCACCATCCCTCTGACAATATCACCATGAGACTCGTAAAGAGCGAGGACCTGAATCATCACGGGACTCTCTTTGCCGGCCGTACGGCTGAGTGGTTCATTGAGTCGGGCTTCATAGCGGCAACAGCACTGCTGGACCCGAAAAATGTAGTATGCCTCAAGGTCCATGGGATGTATTTTACCAGTCCCGCCAGACCGGGCGAGGTGCTCAGGTTTGAATCGAGGATAGTATATACCGGCAAATCCAGCCTGGTTGCCTATATAAGGGTCTGTAAATCAAACTGCGCCAAAACCCTGGTGGAGGGATTCGTCACTTTTATCCATGTAGATGAGGAGACCCGTCCCCTGCCCCACAACATTGTCACTGAACCTCTTACCGAGGAAGACAGGCTGCTGTACTCACAGGCCGCGGACCTTAAAAAAGGGTGAGTGAAACAATACCCGTTAATCCAGCCTGACAGCATAAATATCAGGAGGCCTCCGCCAGGCGGGCGGAGGGGCTCCCGGTATTAAAGGTATTTACTCTGGCGTTTCCCTTATCACCAGGCCGGCAGGAAGGAGTATTTCTTCCCGTATTCCATCATCTGACCCAGGTAATCAGAGCAGTATTCAATCTTCACATCGGTGATCTTCCCGTCCCTGTCGGTGACAGGTGTCATGACCGGGTTGACAAACCCGCTGTACGGAGCCAGATTGAGTTTCTCATATCTTGCCAGTATCTCGGTGTGGAGTTCAGGGTCAATCTTTACACCGAACCTCTCGATCATGTTCCTCCCTGCCGCGAAGTCTCCTTCTGACTTGATCCTCTGCACCTCTTTAAGCATCTCACCGAAGAGGCCGCGCAGTTTCTGGTAATCATTTATCCGGACAAATGTTTTGCCGTCACGATTAACCACCTCTATGACATTGTCAGCCTTCCCCTTCTCATACACCCAGTGGGCTATTGCCGACCGGCACCTCATATGGGCCTGTTCTATATCCTTGCCGGGTTGTATTCTTACGATCTGTGTCAGGAAACCGTTGCGTATGTAGTTGTCATACTGCGCCCTGGCAGGCTCGTCCGAGGGTACCAGCCCTATCTCGGTCATCTTCGGATCCATCATAAAGTAAAGAGCGAAAAGGTCGGCCCTCATCTCCTCCAGGGGTGAGGCATAGTTCTTAAGCGCGTTGGGATCGGTGCCGGGAGCAAGCTTGCCGCTGGCATGCCCTATGCACTCATGCATGTCGGTGTGCAATGCATCGGAGAGTGAACCGTACCTGACAGCCCTGTCGATCTCCGCCTGGTCAAATGCAAACTCCTGCAGGAATCCGCTTCCCCTTGCAACAATATCCTTCGCATCTGTGATATTGGCCAGAGTAACCGACTTGGAACCGGCTTCAACCCTGATCCAGTTGGAGTTGGGGAGGTTTATCCCGAGAGGTGAAGCCGGGTAGCAGTCGCCTCCCAGCATTGCCACATTAATGACGCTGGCAGCCACACCCGTCACCTTCTCCTTGCGGTATTGCGGATCCACAGGTGAATGATCCTCGAACCACTGGGCATTTTCCGTGATAAGAGCCGTCCTCTTTGAGGCTTCCGTGTCCTTGTAATCTACAACAGCCTCCCATGTGGCCTTCATCCCCATCGGGTCACCGTACGTTTCGATAAATCCGTTGATATAATCCACTGACAGATCCGTATTTCCTGCCCAGAGAACATTGTAATCGTCCCATGTCTTCAGGTCACCCGTCCTGTAGTATTGAATGAGCAGGTCAAGTTCCTGTTTCTGCGTTTCGCTCAGCGCCACATCACGCGCCTTTTCCAGCCAGTAGACGATTTTATCAATGGCCTGACCGTACATCCCGCCGCTCTTCCAGGAGAGCTCGGTTACTTTACCATCCACCCTGACAACCTTTGTGTTCAGCCCCCAGGATACCGGTCTCGGATCTGCCGGATCAGCAAGTGATGCGTAATACTTCTCTACTTCTGCCTGCGTCACTCCTTCATAGAAGTTGTTCGCCGAGGCGGTTATCATGTCAACCCCCTCCGACTGGTCAACCTTTTTCGCATAAAGCGATGGGTCAAACAGCACCGGGGTCAGCATTGCCGTGAGGTCTGAGGCGGTCTGACCCTCTTTCAGCGGCAGGCGTGCAGCATCAGTACCGCTCACCAGCTGTGCGAAATATTCCGCTGAAAATCCTGGCACAAATTTGTCATTCGAATAGTGATGGTGTATGCCGTTGGCGAAGAAGACCCTTTTGGCATAGGTTATAAATGCCTTGTAATCCGCGCTTTCACGGTCACCTGAATAGGTGTCAATGATCGCCTCGATGGTCTTGCGTACGGCCATGTTGTACCTGAAGTTCTGATCCCAAAGGATGTCACGTCCGCAAAGTGCCGCCTCGGAGAGATAATAGATAAACTCCTTCTCGGCCGCCGAAAGCTGTTCAAATGCCGGCAGCCGGTATTTGAGCACACTGATATCCTCGAACCTGTCAACCTCCCAGGTGAATTCCGCCTCAGGGGCGGCCTTCCTGCTGTCCTGCCCGCATGAGGTCAATAATGCTGTTCCCATAAATGCAATTGTTCCGATTAATAAGAATTTTTTCATGTTTCAGAAATTATGATTCTACTTTTTAACCTGTGCTTTCCCCCTGGAGGGTGCAGGTTTTTTTAAGAAACTAAGGTAACAAAAAGCCCGCGTTCAAAACCGCATATCCCATATTTTTCGGTATCGGTCACAGCGAAGAGTTTAATTGGTAAATTTGGTATCAACAACTACAATACAATGAAAAGACTGATACCAGCCACCCTGTTGCTCTCTTTCCTCCTTGCAACGGCAGTTTCCGGCCAGAAAACCGCCACCTCCGGCCAGGATATAGGCGGATTGATAAAGAAAGAGGCAGCCTCCTCTGTAGCAACCGCTGAAGTGATGTACCGCGATCTGCACCAGAACCCCGAACTCTCTCTTATGGAATTCAAAACTGCAGCCAGAATGGCCGAAGCTCTTGCCAGGCTGGGATTTGAAGTGACCACAGGAGTTGGTGGTAATGGGGTTGTCGGCGTTTTGCGCAACGGCAAAGGTCCCGTGATTATGCTGCGAACCGATATGGATGCCCTCCCCGTCAGGGAAACAACCGGTCTGCCTTTCGCCAGCACCGTGACGGTACAAACGCCACTGGGCCCGGAGACACCCGTGATGCATGCATGCGGACACGACCTGCATATGACCGTGTGGCATGGGACCCTGAAAACACTGGCTGCACTGAAAGGAAAGTGGAAAGGGACCCTGGTTGCTATTGCCCAGCCTGCCGAGGAGGTGAGCGGCGGATCGGACATGATGATTGCTGACGGCCTCTACAGCAGGTTCCCGAAGCCCGATTATGCTCTGTGTTACCATGTGAGCCCTGACCTGCCTGCAGGTACAATCGGGTATTTCCCGGGCGCTATTTTTGCAGGTGTGAACTCTGCCGATATTAAAGTATTCGGTATCGGAGGCCACGGGGCAATGCCTCATAAAACAATTGACCCTGTGGTTCTCTCGGCCAAAATCATACTCGACTACCAGACCATCGTCAGCCGTGAGATCAATCCCGTTTATCCTGCTGTCGTAACGGTAGGCTCTGTCCATGGGGGCACCAAACACAACATCATACCCGGGGAAGTGGAGATGAAGCTGACGCTGAGGTTTTTCTCCGATGATGTCTACAGCAGGATAAGGGAGGCCCTGACCAGGATAGCCAACGGCAATGCCATGGCAGCCGGACTGCCGCAGGAGTTGATGCCGGTCATCACTTTCCCGGACGACTTTACTCCTCCCGTGGAGAATGACCCGGGCCTGGTAGGCATGGCCACTGAATCAATGGAGACACTCCTTGGAAAAGAGAATGTAATAAGAGTTGATCCGTCAACCGTTGCGGAGGATTTTGGCAAATACGGCCGCACTGACGAGAAGGTGAAAATCGCCCTCTTCTGGCTGGGCGGTGCCAACAGGGCCAAATATGATGAGAGTGTCATCACCGGGACCGATCTCCCGGCGCTTCACAGCAGCAACTTCGCCCCTGACTTCATCCCGGCATACACTACCGGGGTAACTGCCATGTCAGGGACGATAATAGATCTCTTTAACAGGAAGGAGCCATGAAGATTTGTGATTTTTGATTTGCGATGTTCGATGTTCGATTGAGGTGAACAGGCAGTTCTTAAATCGCAAATCGCACATCGTAAATACTATTGTTTCTTTCCCAGCAAATCCAGCAGCCCGTTGATGAATGTCAGCGGATGGGCCGGGTTACCCGGGACATACAGATCAACATGATGATTATCAATAAAATCTCTGTTGATTGCAGGGCTGCCTGCAAATAGTCCGCCACTGATTGCATCGGTGCCTGAAAGGATGATGACCTTTGGTGATGGTATCGCTTCATAGGTGATCCCGAGCGCGCGGGCCATGTTTTCTGATACCGGCCCGGTAATCACAATGCCGTCAGCATGACGGGGAGAGGCCACGAATTCAATCCCGTATCTTCCCATATCGAAGTTCACGTTACCAGCTGCTCCCAGTTCCATCTCGCATGAGTTATCGCCTCCCGCCGATACCTGGCGTAGCTTCAGGGATCTTCTGAACAGCCTCCGGACCTCATTTCTGACAGCTGCCTCATCTATTCTGAGCGGTCCGGTCTGCCCGGGCCTGATGACCAGGTCTTCCCTTTTCGTGACGGCAATGCGGTAGTCATTAGTAAAAACGTAGACTTCCGGGATTGCCAGCGCACACTCTTTGCAGAATGTGCATCTGCCGAGGTCAATGGCACCGCTCGTGCCGTCAATGGCACCTGAAGGGCACAGGGCTGCAGCCCGGGCACCCTGTGAGGGGGTAATCGCCGCAGATATCACCGGCCTGCCACGGAACCGCGCCGAAACGGACTGAGTCCGGAGATCGGGCACATACTGCTTACCATGATCTGATAGTATTTTTATCTCCTTTAACATTCCTCGGTAAATTAATTACAGGTCATGCCCGCAATATGACAGGTTGAAGCTCTTGTTGCACACCGGGAAATCGGAAATCTCCTGGTTGCGTACAGCCAGGGCCAGCGCCATCCAGTTATGCATCGAAGGATCCTTTATCTTGTACACTTGTAACCTGCCATCACTGTCAGTGATCGCAACATGACATATCTCCCCCCGCCACCCTTCCGTGACAGAGATACCTGCACTGCCAGGAGTGAGCGGCAGGTCATAACGCGGTCTGCTGCTTTCACTTCCCGGGATCCGCCACTCATCTGTCAGACGGCGAATGAGTTTCACTGATTCACTTACCTCCAGTGCCCGTAATCTCCCACGTGCAAGCACATCACCACTCTCCAGCATCACAGGTGCAACAACCATCTGCCGATAATGCTGGAAGGGATGTGTAGACCGTATATCCCTCGGCACCCCGCAGGTACGTGCTGCCATCCCGACAGCTCCTGTTGACACCGCCTGCGTCCGTGTTACAGTACCGATATCCTCAAACCGCCCCAGTACACTCGGCATGTTGTATACGCATTCAACCACATTACCGTACCTCCTCTCAACCTCCTCCAGTACGGCGAGTATTTCTCCGGCAATTTCTTCTGTCAGGGGAAAGTTGGTCCCGCCTGGACGTATCATGCTCTTTCCGAACCGATTCCCGCACCAGTACTGGGTGGTATTTATTACCATTGTCCTTAACGCCTCACAGGCTACCTGTCCAAGCTGGTAGGCAACATCAGCGCAGAGTGCCGCCGTATCACCGATATGCACTGCAATCCTCTCAAGTTCAAGGGCTATGCACCTCTCAGCCTGAAGTGAAGCAGAAGGCTCAAGAAGTGCCAGCGACTCAAGAAGCTGTGCATGGGCAAGAGCGTGACCGACTGCAGTGTCCCCGGCAATATCTTCAGACAGAATCGCACCGCGTAACCCTGCTCCGCTTTCAGTCAGGAGCCTCTCAATGCCCCGGTGCTGGTAACCAAGTTGTATCTCGAGGTGCAGCACCTTCTCGCCGTTGCAGATGAAACGGAAGTGCCCGGGTTCAATGACGCCGGCATGTACAGGACCTACACCCACCTCGTGAAGTTCCTCCCCTTCAATCTCATAGAAAGGATAGTCATCCATCGCTTTCTGCCCGTCCGCCCTGTCGTGCGGGTACCTGACCGGCTTGAGCCACGGATGATCGTCAAATACCACACCGTGATTCTCATGTATCTCACGCTCAAAAATATGCATTGCATATACCTCAGAGGTTATTGAGCGAAGAGAAGTACCGTTGCTCTGCTCATGGCTCAGTATCCGTATTGTTCCCGAGCCGTCATCGGCAATAAAGCAGATAAACTTAAGGAATTCACCGGCAGGATAACAGAAATAGGTCAGGCAATGGAACCGCTCGTCACGCAACATGGAGCATACCTCATCGTAAAACCGGCCATAATCCAGAACAGGTATCTCCCGGATGCCAACCGGTGCGGAACAGTTCCTTACTTCGATATATACTTTGCTTTGGTCCATCATTATTACCATGGCAGCAATGCGATGCTGCTGTTGATAAGGTCAACAAGGAAAGGAGGCTGCCAGAAGCAGACCATGATCACAAGTGCAAGCAGGATGAACTGGCTGACAGTCTCGGCGGGACTGACCTCGCCCGGCGCTTTCAGTTCGCTTCCGTTCCTGGGCGAAGAGAAACTGACATGCATTATTCTCGTGCTCATTGCATATATTACAAAACATAGCAGGATGACCACAGCCGCAAGTACGAACCATTGGCCGTTGCTGACCATTGCCCTGAAGATCATGAATTCTGAGATGAACATGCCCGACGGGGGTATTGCAAGGATGCAGATCATTCCCGTAAGTAATACCATTGCACCGGCCGGGTAGAGTTTCATGTACCTGCCGCTCTCGTCCAGCCTGAAGGTATGTAGTATCATGGATAACTGTCCCATCTGGTAAAAGAGGCTTGATTTGGCAAGTGAGTGAAGGACAATGAGCAACAGTGCCGCATAGTATCCGTACTTCCCTGTTCCCAGGGCTATAGCCACCAGTCCCATGTTCTCAAGGCTCGAGTATGCAAGCATCCGCTTCAGGTGCTTCGCCTTGAGCATATACCCCGCCGAAATAAGCAAGGAGAGGAGTCCCGCCAGCACCAGCACATGGTTCATGAAGGGGAGTACCGGCGTGGAGGCGAAGAGTGTGTATACCCTGTAAATTGCCAGGAACCCCACATTCATCAGGGTTGTTGAGATGAGGGCACTCACAGGCGGAGGAGCTACCGAGTGGGCATCGATGGTTACAGTGTGCATCGGGAAGAGACCCATCTTTGTACTGAAGCCCACCAGCACAAAAATGAAGGCTATTCTCAGGTACATCGGGTCAGCGTTGCTGAGTACCTGTGCAAATGAAGAGAATGAGAGGTTGGGAGCATCTCCCCTGCCGTATATGAAGCCAAGGAAAAGGATTCCAAGGTATGCAAGTGCAATACCCGTTGAACAGATGAAGACGTACTTCCAGGTTGCCTCGAGTGCCATCTCGGTGCGGTCATGGTAGATGAGCACCGCCACAGCCAGTGTTGTTGCCTCCACGAATATCCACAGCACAGTCATTGTATTGGCAAGGTAAGCACCTGCCATAAAGGTCATCAGGGCAATCAGCCCCGAATGATAAATATTGTATCTCTTTACCGTGTCATCCCGGGTATAGATGAATCCGTGATAAACGGTTGGCAGCGTCAGCAGCGCCAGCACCGAGAGCAGCAACACAGCGGTACTGTCATAGGTAAAATAGGTAAGTTCCGTGCTGCCCATGTTCAGCCAGGCATGAACCGTGATGCCTGAAAGCAGCGCTGCAAACACCAGGGACAGAGACCGTGTCACCGCCCTGCTCCCCGAAAGAAGAGTCACGCCGCTAAGCGCCAGTGACAGTATAAAGAATAGCAAGAGCATCATCCCTAGTCCTTTAGCATCGTCAGTTCATTCGTGTGAGGCCTGAGGCGAAGCCCGAAGAAGCCCAGTATCAGGACTCCAACGAAGATGTCGAGGAGTATTCCGATGTTGATCAGCATCGGCATCTCGCTGCCCACGGCCAGTGAAAAAAGGAAAACCGCATTCTCAACCACCAGGAATCCAATAAGATGGGAAATAATCAGCTTATGGGTCACAATCAGCAGAAGCCCGGTGAAGAGCGTAAAGAGAGCTATCGCCAGGTAGATGGAGTTAATGAAAGGATTAACCAGGATCACCGCCAGGACAACGCTGATAAGTAATCCTGCAATAGAAAAGAGCAACAGGTAAAATCCCGGTACCGCCTGCCGGTGCACCTTGGTCACACCAGACTTGCGGATGATCCTGCTGAGAAGGTAAGGCAGCAGTATCGTCTTGAACAGCAGCGTCTCTGCCACAATGAAGAGCAGGTTCGGAAGGTTGACCTCCTTCAGCTCAAACACCGCTATACCGCAAAGGAGCAGCCCCTGCAGTGCTACCAATCTTACATATGTTGAAAGCCGCTCCGCCGAGGCGAAATACATCAGTGTGACCGCAAAAAGCACTATGAGATAGTTTACCATATTCCCCGTCAGGCCAGTTTATCTGTAAGTATCAGTATCACAGTGAATCCGATAAGCGCAATCGCTGACAGGGTCAGTATGAACTTCGGATTCTTGTTCATCTTGTTCCTCGCCCGGAATGATTCAGTGAATCCTATCACAACTGCAAAAAGCGCCTGCACGGCGAAGAAGAGTCCTATCTTCAGGAAAAGGTTCCACCCTGCCGGCACAACCAGGTTATAGATCAGCGAGCCATAGATTGTGAATTTCAACCATGTCCCGATATGAATCAGCGCCTTGTCGAATCCGCTGTAGTCGAGTATCATCACCTCGTGGATCATTGTCAGTTCGAGGTGGGTTTTAGGATCATCCACCGGGAGCCTGCTGTTCTCCACCATGGCGATCTGTGCAAGCAGATATGCACCTATAATGCTGTATATCAACACATAGTCGTTTCCGGTAATAAAGAAATGGTTGAATATCACAGAGAAGGACGTATACCCTGTGAACATCGCAAAGGTGGCCATCAGGACAAAGAAGGCCGGTTCCACAAGCATTGAGAAGAGGGCTTCGCGGCTTGCCCCCATACCTTCAAAGCTGCTGCCGGTGTCGAGGGCAGCAATAATTGTAAAGAATTTGCCGAGAGCCAGCAGGTAGGCAAACAGAATAAAGTCACCTTCAAAGGAGAGCAGGGCTTTCTGTTCCGCAAAGGGAAGCAACATCATGGCGCCGGCCGCCGACACCAGGGTTACGGATGGGGCTATGCGGAAGATGAGTCCCGTGGTATCACTGAAGACGCTGCCCTTCCGGAGGAGCACCGACACATCCTTCAGTGGCTGGAATATACCGGGTCCCTTTCGACCCGAGGCAATGCTCTTCGTCCTGAGAATGATTCCCGGGAAGAAAAAGGCCGCAACCGCTATGAGTATGAATCCTGCCATCGTTACATTATCTTGAGCATCGCCAGCAGCAACACCAGGAGCATAAACAGGAATGCATAAAGTATATAATGCCGTATCTGCCCGGTCTGCATAACCGCTATCTTTTTCAGAAGCCCGGCAGTCAGGTCTGTCGGTCTGTCTATCAATACCCTCTTGAAGAAGTCATCGCTGCGCGACATAAAGCTTCGTTTGCGCGGGAAGATCTCACCTTCACCTATCTCATCCATCTCCTTCCGGTTCTGGAGCAACGGTTTTGCCAGGTGATTGTAGTTGTAGGCAAATGAGGTTGCCGTGTATTGCATCCTGGGTGTAGCTGCCGTGTAGCCGCATCCCCATGTGGGGCCTGCTGTTACGCTCCTCCGGGCCAGGTGGTACCTGCGGTAGAGCAGCAGGGCTGCCAGCAACACCGTCAAAATGCCCCCGGCCAGACTTATATGTGCGAGGTTGGCAGTGAAGGCTCCGGTGACCAGCGGCAG
This sequence comes from Bacteroidales bacterium, assembly GCA_025454815.1. Lineage (GTDB taxonomy): Bacteria > Bacteroidota > Bacteroidia > Bacteroidales > VadinHA17 > SR-FBR-E99. The sequence continues at coordinate 13,599 of JALONR010000049.1, forward strand.
CCCGGCAATGTCCCACATCCGTGCCACGATTCCAAAAACCGGTTTCACCACCAGCGGAGAGGCAAGGCCTGTAATAAGTATCAATGCCACCGTGACAAGCTGCGGGATAATCATTGAGCTGTTTACCTCCCGGGCATTACCTGCTTTTTCAGTGCGCGGTTCCCCGAGGAAGACGATACCGAATGCACGTGTAAAACAGAAAATGGCCAGCCCGCCGATCAGGGCCAGCGCCGCCACCGAACCTACTATAAGAATTGAATGATAAAGCGTTGCGCCGGAGAGGCTGTTGAACATCCCCATATAAATAATGTATTCCGAAATAAACCCATTGAATGGCGGCAATCCGCTTATTGCAAGCGACCCAATCAGGAACAGGATGGCAGTGCGGGGCATCCTCTTCATGAGTCCGCCTGTCTGTTCCATATTCCTGGTGTGGGCGGCGTGATATACTGACCCGGCATTGAAAAACAGCAGTGATTTGAAAAGCGAGTGATTGAGCAAATGCAGCAATCCTCCTGCAAATCCCAACAATGCAAGCGCAGTCTTGTCTAATGCCAGTCCGATGACTCCAAGGCCTATTCCGATTCCGATTATCCCGACATTTTCAATAGTTGACCAGGCAAGCATTCTCTTCAGGTCATTCTGCACTATCGCCATCATCACGCCCATGACTCCCGAGAGGAGTGAAACAAGAAGGATGATCACCCCGGTCACCAACAGGTCAGACTGCATCGGGATGAGCACCCTCAGAATACCATAGATCCCCATCTTGATCATCACACCCGACATCACCCCTGAGACATGTGACGGTGCAGCGGGATGAGCCTCCGGCAGCCATGTATGAAGAGGTATAAATCCGGCCTTGATGGCAAAACCTGCAAAGAAGAGCATGAAAAGCGGCAGGTTGCGATTTGAGGCGAAGTATTCACCCAGCGCATCGAAACTCATCTCTCCTGTTGTATCCTGCACCACGAGGAACGCCACAAGGATGAAAAACATACCGACATGCATCTGTATGAGATAGCTGATACCCGTTTTCATGACGCTCCTCTCCTCGGCCTCAAAGATCACCAGGAAAAATGAGGAGAGTGCCATTATCTCCCACACAATCAGGAAAGAAAGGCCGTCGCGGATCATCACCACCATCAGCATCGACAGCCAGAGCCACATGTAGGAGAAATAGTGTATTGAGAAGCGAAGCGAATTCATCCGCTGCTCATACGGTGCAAGGTAACCCCTGGCGTGAAGGAACCCGATCAGTACGGCAAAGTTGATTACCAGTATAAAGAATGCTGTCAGCTGATCAATGACCAGAACCACCCTGCTTCCGGCAGCAGGAGCAAACAGGGCTATTTCCTTCACCGGGGCCTCACCCCCGAGCACAGCCATGCTCCAGGCTGAGGTCAGGACCATGCCCGCAACCATCAGCCCCAGGGTGTACGTATACTTCAGCGTCCTCGGGATCGCGAAGACCGGAAGCGTTAGAAGCAGGATGACCAAAAATGCTACGGAACTGAACATCCGGAAAGAAAATTTGCCCGCAAATGTAAAAAATATATTATCCGATTATCCTGATAAAAAAATATTAACACGTTGCACCCGGTCAGACTATTCATTGAATGTTAAAGCCGGCCGGAATCTTCACGGGACAATGCAGTCAGCCTGAATCCGCACTGAACGATTCAGCAGGCCTGGCATGGCTCTTAAAGCTGTGAACCGTTAAACCTCAAGCTGCGCATTGCTTCCCTGGGGTTTGATTACGCTGGTGTTGCCGCCTGCAGCCAGGTTCGGGTCAAACGGGGTATTTATCTTCCATGATCCGCAAGTGAAATCAGGCACGTCAATTGACCCTGACCTGTTTGCAACCGACCATTCGCTTAGCGGTGCAATCACACTCCACAGGGCGGCATCATAGACATCCTGGTCAAGTGGCAACCCGTTCCGAAGACAGTCAATAAGCCTCCAGTCCATGATAAAATCCATCCCGCCGTGACCTCCGATGGCCTTTGCCATCTCTCCCACCCGCTTCACGATCTCAGGGGTGTGCTTTGCCTCCAGCGCGGCGAATTCATCCTCCGGCAGCCATCTGTGCCCCAGTGCAATCCTGGCAGGAGAGGGCCACTTCTGCGCGAATCCCTTTGTGCCGCTTATCAGATGTATCCTGGAATAGGGCCGGGGACTTGAAACATCATGCTGGATCATTATGCTTCTTCCCAGGGATGTTTTAACCAGTGTGGTGTTCATATTGCCACGGTAACTCTTCCCGGCAAAGGGAGCATAAAACGGGTCCTCCTTCGCCAGCTGTGCCAGCTCCGGCCCCATCGCAAAATCATTTGATGAGAGAGAGGTAAGGTAATCCATACGGTCTCCCCTGTTGATGTTCATGATCTGGCATACCGGACCAAGTCCGTGAGTCGGGTAGAGATTGCCGTTCCGTTCATTCTCCTTCAGCCTCCACATGTCTGCATACCCGTTTTTGTCATATGTGAAGTCCCAGCGCAGATCATGGATATAGGCTCCTTCGCCATGCACTATATCGCCCAGGAGTCCCTGGCGGGCCATGTTCAGCGTCAGCAGCTCGAAGAAGTCATAGCAGCAGTTCTCAAGCTGCATGCAGTGCATCTTCGTTCTCTCCGAGACCTCGACAAGATGCCAGCATTCGTCGACGGTCTTTGCTGCAGGGACCTCAACGGCAACATGCTTTCCTGCTTCCATGGCATATACTGCCATAGGGGTGTGAAGGGCCCATGGTGTGCATATGTAAACAAGGTCAATGCCGGGGTCATCGCACAACCCCTTCCATGCCTCCTCACTCCCGCTGAAATCCTTTGCCTTCGGAAGGCCGAACTTCAGGAGTATCTCCTGTACCTTTTCAACCCTGTCTCCGTACTTGTCACAAAGCGCCGCTATTTCAACACCCTCGATGTGAGCCATCCGCTCCACAGCCCCGGGGCCTCTCATGCCGAGCCCGATGAAGCCCACACGGACCTTCGCCAGTGGCGGTGCCGCATAGCCTGACATGTTGAAACTCTGTATGTGAGATGATGCCACTGCCTCCCTGATATAAGGCATGAGTTCGGTTGACTTCTCCCTGCGGGTACAGGATGCCAGCGAGGCAGCAGTTACGGTACCCGCACCGGCAACAGCAGCCGTGCGGAGAAAATTCCTGCGGTTTGTTTTCATCGGTTCTGGTTGGTTTGTACTGGTAATATTTACGCAATATACAAACTTCCCGTTTGAGAATATAATGAGAAAGCCT
>JALONR010000092.1 GCA_025454815.1 Bacteroidales bacterium
TCAAGAAGAGGGAAGGAAATTTCCCCGGGGCTTTTGAGCGAATTCCCGGAAACAACCCGGTCCTTGTCAGCCAGTAACTGAACAATAACATCCCCCTCGTAACCTGTAACCGAGACCCTAAGGCTCCCGTAATCCTCCACGGTAGCAACCTGGAACCGGTACATCACCGAGTCAGTGGCCATGTTGAAGATATCACGGAAAGCACCCTGCCTGGCAATTAACGAATAGGATCCTCCCGCCTCGAGCTGAGCCTTAAGGAGAATCCGGAGCGAGGTCGTTGTGTCTCTTATGAACTCAACCGGCAGCACTTTCTGAACAGAATCAACAGTCTGTGTCAGTCTTATCAGTGAGGTATCGGGCTCTGCAAGAGGGGTGGCCGACCTGAAAAAAGGGATTGCTCCCGGCTTGATTTTTCCGGTGAGATTTGTGGTCAGGCTCAGTCCCGGTATCCTGCCGGTACCTCCCCTGGGTGTGGCGGGTTTGATAAACCGGAAACTGACTGTATCTGTCCTTGCGGTAATGGTGCCGGTACTGTCGGTAAACGGATAGGTAAGCATTGCCTCTATCAGATCGCGGTTGTATACCTCCGGATTGGTTATCCAGACCATGAAGGTATCACGGGCAGCGTTGTGTTCAATGTACCATGATGTGCTGTCGGTTTCAGCAAGGGCCACATTGACCTGCCCGCTGTCGGAGGGGAGTGCAAGTCCAAAGCCGATGGACCATGAGCTTTTCCTCTCGGTGAACTTCAGGAATTGCTTCTTTGGTTGAGGCTGGAATGCATAGAGCCTGTGCAGGCCGAAAATAAACTTATCAGGTTTGGTGGTCTCTGTTGCAGTTGCAGGCCTGTAGGTGACAGTGTCAGGCACCATCCCGAAATAATTCTCCGGGGTAATGACGATGATCGAATCACAGAATGCGAAGACTTCATCGTCAAGGTCATACAGGGTATTACCGTTCAGGTCCTTAAGGGCATAAAGCATGTACCGGCCCGGCCTGATATTGCTGATCATGAATCCACCCGAGGGGTCAGGCCTCGAGATATATGCGGGAAGCTCTTTCCGGGGTGCAGTGTCAGAGAGGTTGGAATGCATTATCACCGTCACATCCTCAACTGTTTCCAGGTCCAGCGCATTGAACACATTTCCCGTCAGTGAGAGCGAGTCGAGTACGGGCCCGGTGGAGAAGACATACTGGTAATTCGGGATGGGATTGTTTTCATTGTTGTCACGGATGGCATCCTGGAAGTAAAAAGTGTAAGTGGTGCTGTCTGCCAGCTCATCCTCCCAGGTGACTACAAGGCTTTTGCCCTTCAGCTTTATATCCGGCTTTGTCACCAGTGGCGGCGACACCATGAATTTTTCAGTGATACGGTCAAGTACTACAAACTCATCGAAAGTGATGGTGAACGACTTACCGGTGAACATGACCGAGCTGTTCTCGGGAATGCTTTTCAGTATCACGGGCGGTTCCGTGTCTTTTGGCCCGCCGGAAGGTGCGCTTATCTTTGCACATGAAAGAACCAGGAGCATTGCAGCAACTGTCAGCATGAGGCTTTGTGATATGTGTCTCCCGCGATCCACCACCTGCAAACTTACATCAAATTTTATTACAAGATGTGTGTTCCGCAATGGTCCGGTGTTACCTTTTAAGGGGAAAAAGCACAGCTGTTCCTTTTTTACATAAATTTGTATTCCAAACACCACACCTATGGAGCTTCAGATAATTCCGTGGAATGTAGATCCGGAAATCTTCCGGATCGGAAACTTTGCAGTCAGATGGTACGGACTGCTCTTCGCATCGGGTTTTGTGATCGGTTACTACCTGATGAAGAGGATCTTCAGGAACGAAGGACTGGGAGACGCAACGCTGGACAGGCTTACAGTATACGTGGCTATCGGAACAATCGTCGGCGCCCGCCTGGGGCACTGCCTCTTCTACGAGCCCGAATACTATCTTGCGAGACCACTGGAGATACTGAAGGTGTGGCACGGGGGACTGGCGAGCCACGGGGCGGCAATAGGCATACCACTTGCGCTGTGGCTATTTGTCAGGAAAGAGAGGAAACCGTTTATCTGGGCACTTGACAGAGTGGTGATAGTGGTGGCTCTTGCCGGGTCACTTATACGCCTCGGGAACCTGATGAACTCGGAGATCTATGGTGTTGAAACCACCCTTCCGTGGGGATTTGTTTTCCTGCAGAACGGTGAAACCGCACCAAAACACCCGACACAGATCTACGAAGCACTTGCCTATCTCATCATATTTGGCATCCTGATGCGTATTTACTGGAAGAATCTCGGGAAACAGAAGCCCGGACTGATATTCGGGGTGTTTCTGATTCTGGTGTTCGGATTCAGGTTCTTTATTGAGTATGTCAAGGAAGACCAGGTTGCCTTCGAGGCCGGGATGAGGCTGAATATGGGCCAGTGGTTAAGCATTCCGCTTGTCCTGGCCGGTATTGCCATACTGGTATGGGCATACAATCACAAAGCGGCTCCGGCACCGCTGACTGTTCCTGGTACAAAAAAGGGTGAACCCAAAAGGTGATCAGTTGTCTATCCTGCCCGGGTAAAGAATCAGTCCCGGCTATTTTCTAAGGATACCATTGAAAATCAGGCTCAGGATCGCTTCAAGCCGCTGATTAATGTCCACCTCGCGCTTGCGCCAGAACAGCGGAACCTCCATCCCCTTAAGCATTGTCTGTATCGCCATGGCAGTATATTCGCTGTCCTCCACATCAAAGACTCCCCTGTTGTTGCCCACATAAACGAGCAGGCGAAGGATTGCAAGCTCCTCACGGTCATACCTCGCCCTGATCTTTTCAATGAATTCATAGTGATCAAGGTTCTTGTCGAAGACTGCGTTGTAGTAGTTTGACAGCTTGGCAAACTCCTTCATTCTCACATAAATATAATTTCTGAGCTTTTCCGGAGGAGAGTCCACTTCCTTGATTGCCGTTGTAAGCCTCGCACGCAGCTGGTTCGCCTCATGAAGCACCACCGCCTCGAAGATCTCTTCCTTGCTTGAGAAATAGTAGTAGATAGAACTCTTCCCTTTCTTCAGCGCCCTCGAAATTTCGTCCATCGTTGTCTTCCTGAAGCCGTAATGACTGAAAATCTTGCTGGCCGTCAGGATGATCCGTCGCCTGTATTCCTCTTTATTGACCATACGTTTTATTCTTATGCAAAGATAATCAATTATTTCTATTAAGATGGAACAAACAGGTCGGAAATTCGAAAATCCACGGGACAAAATTATGTGAAGGTGCTGATAATCAAAATAAGGGTAATTATTCTTAATTTTACGGATTAATTCAAGTGGGGAGAGATCTGATGAAGGTTGGGGACAGTTATTACAGGAGCATCTGGCATGAAGAGGCAGGCAGCCGGTCAGTATATGTGATTGATCAGCGGTTGCTTCCCTTTTCGTTTGAAGTGATGACGCTCAGCAATGCCGGTGACGTATTTGATGCCATCCGTTGGATGGCGGTAAGGGGTGCGCCCCTGATAGGGGCTGCCGCAGCCTGGGGTGTTTATCTCTCATTCATTGAACAGACAGGCTGGTCAGGAAAGCCTGACGGTAAGGAGCCGGTGGTCTGGTCGGGAAAGCCTGCCAGCCATGAGCCGGGGAGCAGGCCGGGAAAGCCTGCCAGCCATGAGCCGGGAGGCAGGCCCGAAAAACCTTCCGGAATTGAACAGAGGATTCCCGCTGATGTTTATAATAAGGTGATCAGTGACGCACAGCGGATCAAGTCCGCAAGGCCTACCGCCGTCAACCTCTCCTGGGCGGTGGATTATATGACCGGGGTTATGAAACAATTCCCTGATGCTGATGTATTGCGAAGGGCCGCACAGGGCCTATGCGATGAGGAGGCGGAAAGAAGCCGTCTCATAGGCGTTCACGGCCTTCCGCTTATTGAAGCGATAAGCAGGAAAAAAGGCGGGGATTCAGTCAATATCCTGACCCACTGCAATGCTGGGTGGCTGGCATGCGTCGATTACGGGACCGCACTGGCACCGGTATATCTGGCCCATGACAGGGGAATAAAGGTGCATGTCTGGATAGATGAGACCCGTCCGCGCAACCAGGGGAGTCGCCTGACGGCATGGGAGCTGCTCAATCACGGGGTGCCCTGTACGCTCATCACTGACAATGCCGGCGGACACCTGATGCAGAACGGTATGGTCGATATTGTTTTGGTGGGGTGTGATCGTGCAACGGCCTCGGGTGATGTGGCCAACAAGACGGGAACGTACCTGAAGGCTCTTGCGGCATATGATAACGGCGTTCCCTTTTATGCGGCCCTTCCGGTGTCAACATTTGATCTGTCTGTTGACCGCCCTGAGCAGATTGAGATAGAGGAGCGTGATGGTGATGAGGTGAGGACCATTGACGGGATTCCTGTGGCACCTGAGGGAGTTCCGGTTTCTAATTACGGGTTTGACGTGACGCCCGCACGTCTGATCACCGGTCTAATTACTGACCGGGGTATTTGCAGGGCGGATAAGGATTCGGTATTAAAAACAGTATCATAGGTTTTATGGAAGGTTTTGTCAAGTTCAACTGCTACTGGAGCCAGTCAGGTTCCGTGATTACTGATGAGCAGTATGAGATCATCAATCACTGGAGGGAAATACTCTTTAATCTTGATCTTATAGGCGCATTTGAGAATGGGGTCGGATTCGGGAATATCAGCATACGTCTCGGAAAGTCGTCTCAGTTCATCATAACCGGTTCATCAACAGGTGACATGCCTGAGCTGGAGCCGGGGCATTACGTAAAAGTCTCTTCATTCAACATAGATGACAATGCGGTTATGTGCACCGGGCCGCTGAAGGCCTCATCGGAGTCGCTTACCCATGCCGCCATTTACACCGCCGATCCCGGTACGAATGCAATCATTCATGTGCACTCCGTGCGTCTCTGGGAGGATCTGATGAACAAGGTACCCACCACTGATCCTGCGGTTGAGTATGGCACTCCGGCTATGGCGCGGGAGATGATCCGCATCTTCAGTGAACCTGAGGTATTTGAGAAGAGGAT
>JALONR010000050.1 GCA_025454815.1 Bacteroidales bacterium
GGATGAACAGGGTGGAGGCATAGGCGGCGTGGGGCTTCAGCAGCCGGTGAACCCTCCATGCACTCATGTGGCCGTGTGCATCAAAGATTGCGTCAAACTTCCTCCCCGGGGAAAAGAGATCGACAGTGTTGTGGTCAATTGTCTCATCTGCTCCCAGCCTGATGGCCAGGTCAGCGTTGGCAGGACTGCAGGTGGCAATAACCTTAGCTCCCTGCGCCTTGGCAATCTGGACAGCAAAATGACCCACTCCCCCGGTGCCGCCGGTGATCAGTACCTCCATTGCCCGGCTGACCGGAGTCACTGTCCTGCCGATGTCAGTGGAATCCTTCCCTGCGCTGATATACTCCTCCGTCCTTTTTCCGACTCCGCATTTCCTCAGCCCGTTGAGGGCGGTGAGGGCTGCTACCGGCAGCGATGCCGCCTCGCTGAATGACATTCCTTCAGGTATGAGCCTGATCCTGTTTTCTTCAACTGCACGAAGCTCCGCAAGGGCCCCTCCCCGGTCTGACAGTATCGATTTTGAACCATACACCCTCTGCCCCTTTGAGAATGCCGTCACGCCGGGTCCCGTCTCCCTTACAATGCCTGCAAAATCGGCACCGAAGATGCGCGGGAAACGGAAGCCGGAGACAACTCTCGCATCACCACGCCTTATCTTCCAGTCGACCGGGTTGATTGATACAGCCTTTACCTCTACAAGTACCTGTCGCGGCCCGGCAACCGGGTCAGGCAATCCGCCATAGACAGAGGCCCCGGAATTGCCGTAAGCCTTTGAATAATATGCTTTCATGACAACAAGGTAACAATAAAGTTGACTTCGAGTTCTGTATACCTTAACTTTGATTTTCGGTAAGACTTTTAAATCACTGATTTCTAAGGGTGGAAGGGGGAGTAAAGGGTCATAAACACAGCGGCACTTCCATATTTGCTGACAACATGGTTCAATTATCATTCATCATTAAGTTCAAATTCATAATGTCCGGTAATGACCACAATTAAAAGCCTTAAGCTGATTTCTCTCCTGGTTATACCGGGTGTGATTACAGCATTGTTTTCAGCCTGCAACGGATCCGGCTCCGGATTCAGCAGCCCGCAGGAGAAGCTGCTTATAGAGCAGGCAATAAACAACAGTATCGGGTGGGCAAAAAACAAAGACCTCGACCTGCTATACAGCGTAATCGCAAATGATACGAACTTTCTGGAGGTTCACCCTGAGGGACGGGTTGTCAAGGGTATCGAAGACTTCAGGAAGGCCGAGGCATTCTGGATGAATCCTGACTTCAGGGCAGTCAGGTATGAAATAAGGGATCTCAGCATAACTATCTCGGAGTCAGGCACTGTTGCGTGGTGGTTCTGCATCCTGGATGACATCAACGAATGGAAAGGGGAGCCTGCAAACTGGGAAAACACGCGCTGGACCGGGGTTATGGAGAAGAGAGACGGGAGATGGCAGATCATGCAGCAGCACTTTTCTTTTGCGGACGAATAGCAAAGTCATAAAACAGATAAAACGGATATCAGGAGGAGGAATGAATATGAAGAAAATGATTCTTTTCTGCCTTGCCTTTGGCTTTGCGTTCATGTCAGCCGGCCAGGACATGTACACTCCGAGGCAATTAACCTTTGATCCTGCACAGAACGGATTCGCCACCTGGGCGCCGGATGGGAGATCCATTGTTTTCCAGCACACTGACATGCGGGATACACTGGGGAAAAACGGCCTGTGGCAGATCTCTCCCGACGGGAAAGATTTGAGACAGGTCTTTTCCGGAGTTGCGGAGCATCCCCGATGGTCTCCGGATGAGAGGTACCTGGTTTTTGATGCTGATACCGGGAACAGCATAAGGATGATACCGGCACGAGGAGGGGAGATAATCAGGGTCCTGCCCGATTCGGTGGTAATACAGAACGGCGGCCTTCCCTGCTGGTCTCCTGACGGATCCCGGGTTGCGTTTGTTGAAAGAAAATGGGGATCACTGTGCACCTATAACCTCCGCACCCATGAACTGAAGAGCCTTTTCAGGGAGGATGGCAAAATTCCGTTGCCCGGTGGCTGGTGGAGCGACGGCAAGAGTATACTGGTTGCCCTTATGGACTTACAGACAAGAAAGTCAACCATTGAAAGAATATCTGCGGACGGAAAGGTGAGGACACAGATCCCCTGCCAGCAGGAGAATTTCTACAGGTACCTTGCACTTTCACCCGACGGGTCACTGCTCGTTTTTGGTGCTGTTAAAGGAAGATATATCGGTCTGTATATTATGTCTTCAGATGGCGGGCCGGCCCTGCCTCTGGCCGTCACGGAAAACAACCATAATGAGGGCGCTGCATGGTCTCCTGACGGGAAGCACATTGCCTTCACCAGCACCAGGTCAGGCAACTTTGACATCTGGATAATGGATGTCGATATTGATGAAATAAAGGCGAAACTTCAGGCACAGCCTCCACGGGGCTGCTCTGTAATAACTTTTTCAAAGGGTGACAGTATCTTTTTTGCCGGGAATGATGACTATACCAATGCTGACTCATATTTCTGGGTGGAGCCGGGCGACTCCTCAAAATATGGTGTGATATGGATCGGATGGCCTGATGATCCGCAGCAGGGAGTCAATGAGAAGGGGCTGGCATATGACGGTAACGGGCTGCCGCGGGTGGAGGTCAACCCGCATACTGAGCGGATACCTTACGCCGGCCAGGAATACCACCAGTATCTCATGCAGATAATGCATGAATGTTCAACTGTGGAAGAGGTCATCAGGTGGGCAGGTATTCATCAGCGGCCACCATATATGCATGACCAGATGCACTTTGCCGATGCAACCGGTGAGGCTGTCATCATCAGCGCGGGAGCCGACGGGGAGGTGGTCTTTTCCCACAAGGGCCGGGGCGATGCATACCTTGTATCAACGAACTTCAACGTGGCCAATCCTTCGTACGGTTACAGTCATCCCTGCTGGCGCTATAACATGGCAGGGGAGATGCTCGGAGAACTGCTTGCCGGCGATTCGCCTGTAACCGCCCGGGATATTACAGCTGTTATGGATGCCGTACATGTCAGCAGTGGTTCAAGCTGGACTATAGAAACGATGGTGGCTGACCTGGTCAACGGCATAATATATATCTATTTCTTCTACCAGTATGACCACCCCGTTATCATTAATGTCAGACAGGAGCTTGCCAGTCCGCGCGAGCCGGGACCACTAAGCCAGCTCTTCCCTCAGGATGTGCGTGATGAGGCTGCCCGAAGATACAGGAAAGCGAGGATGAACATGGTTGTCAGCAAGGTGGCCGGCATCTCATGGCCGGCAATTGTGATGTTAAGCCTTATTCTTCTGTTTGTGGCGTGTAAAGAGCCTGCGAAAGGACTCGGTTTCTGGCTTCCTGCAGTGATTGTCCTTGGCCCTGTTGCCCTGGTTATCCGGTACTTTGTAAAACGAAAGTGCAGGAGCGGATTGTGCAGTGAAGCTCTGACCGGGACCCTGGGAAACAGTGTGCCGCTAGTCATATCCTATACAGCCGGGTTATCAATACTTGTTGCCAGGTCTGTTTCCGGGGGTGCTTCCCAGGGGCTGCAACTGATCCTGATGCTGGTGGTGCCGTTGATACTGGGCTGGGTGTATCACCTGTTTTTCCTGGCTCACCTCACCAACAGGAAGGGAATGTTCATCCTTCATCGTCTTCCACAGGTGTTGATTACCACATTCCTTGGCCTGGGAGGCATGATACCGGTTGCTATGCCACTGGTAAACAATACACTAAACATGTCTCTGATAATACCGCTTTCCCCGCTGGCGATTACAGGCTGGTGGGCAATGGTTGTTGCCGGTGCACTTGCGGGCGGATTGCTGATTTTCCTTTTCGGACTGTGGGAGGCCAGGGGAGGATTCAGGTCATGGACGGTCATTGCACAGGGCGAAGGTGACCTGGTTTTGCCTCCGTTCCGCAGGCTATGGTGGTGGATACCGGTGAGCCTGGTGATTCTGATTGCCGGGCTGGCCTCCGGGGTAGTATTGTTAAAATAATCCTGGCCTGACAACAGGTAAAAGTGAATTAGGCCGGGGCCTGATAAGAAGTGAATGTTCCAAGGCTCCCGGACCGGGATGTGATTATCCGGTGCGGTGGCCGTTTGAGTTTATCAGAGGTTAAATAACTGTTCCGGTTACCGGCAGGCAAAGATCATTGGTTACGGAATGCATAGTGTAAAGGCGAACAAGTGTAATAATTGCCCGAGATTGCAGGAATGTAAGCGTAACCACCGGCTATAAACACAGTCTTGTAAGAATTATCGGCCCGGCATCCGGGGTAATAACCGCATAATATCCACCTTTCGCGATCAGGAAAATACCTGTAGAGCCTTTCGCCATCTTCAACGACAAATGCACTTCCATTATAATAAAAACCAAAGGCAAAATTCATATAATTATCCTTGTTGAAGTTGTTCTGGGATATTTCAGTCCAGGTGTCAGAGCCTGCATTGTAAGACCAATGTTTTCCGTAAGTAACCAGGTATACACCGTTATTCTCTGTATATGCAAAGAGTAAGCCATTGAACGGTACCGGAAGACCTGTCCCGTATTGGTGATAATATACTCTTCACCGTTGAGGCTGGTGTGGGTGGAAGAGGTGAAGGCAAACGGGATATCAGCTCCCCGGGTCCATACCTGCGAATTGAAGTCGTATTCCCAGAAAGTGTTCACTGGTCCCAGGTGATTAATTCCTCCGATCTTGTACAGCTTATTGCCTGCGGTTACGAAGATGTTGTTTTCGTCTCGGTCTGCTGCCGGATAGGAAGAGCCAGGATTCCAGGTGTCAGATGCCGGGTCATAATCATACAGGATTCTCGAGTTCATTTCGAGGATGTATCCCTTTCCGTTATGGCTGAATGCATTATAGATCCAGGTCCAGTCAAAGGGAGTAGGAGTTTTTATATCCCACGATTTTTTGATAGTGAAAGGAATATCAGGCAGGGATACCTTTTGTCCGCTTCTGACAGAGATGTTTACTGTGATATCGGAGAAATTATAACCCGGAACAGGGATAGCTACGGTCAGCATATCCGGACCTGTTTCAAGTATTTCTGCCTTGAATTCGTTGAAATAAACCTCCGGGGAACCGTTCTGGGTGAAATACCGGCCATGGATGGTTATTATATCACCGGGGAACCCCTCTGTTTTTGAGATTTCATCTATCTGAGGTCCCAGGACGTTAAAAGCCCTCTCGATCAGAACTTCCTGTTCGCCTGACACAATTCTGAGCTGAGCCCATCCATTTACGCCTGATTCAGGGATGGTAAAAGCCACAAAGGTTTCAGCTGAACTGGTTACCTGGGCCGGGACATTTCCAATAGAGACCGATATTCTTTCTCTTTTTAAACTGAAATTCTCCCCTGTCATCTCAACCAGTGTGCCGTCAAATCCTTCCTTTGGATTGAAGTCATGTATCACCAGTGCTTTAGAACCCAATCCTGTGAATTGAACAGGTGGACCGTATACGGTTTGCTCCGTAGTTATGATGAAAGGCCTCACGTAATAAACTTCATTGCTTGATATATCAGTGTTTATCCTGGCCCAGAATGATGTACCCGTTATCGTTCCGGTTAGTTCCTTTTTGGTCCATGTCCCGAAATTCTTATCATTATTTTCATTCCAGATAAAACCATGGGATTGAATAACCTGGTTTCCCGGGCTTCTGACTACGGCCCTAAAGTTGGCTCCATCTGACATTACTTCAACTTTTTCCATGGTCGGGTATGGATAGTCCTTACTCCCCATTTCGGCGTCCTCACAACTCATCAGCAGGGAAATGCAGAGTGCAGGGATGCAAATATTCAATAATTCTCTTTTCATGATCAGAAGGAAAAACTGGCTAATACTTCCAGATAACTGGTATTTAACTTATTGACATTCCCCGGGAATTGATTGTAACGCAGCTCCAGGGAAGAGGTTTTCCTGTAGTCGAGATTGTACTGCAGCCCTATGCCAAACGAATAACCCAGAGCACCTCCGGGGGGAGAAGAATCAGAATCAACATCATTGATGATTACAATATCTCCATTGAAGGTGGATTCATAGAATTCTCTTTTATACTTCAGATGACAGGAATAGGTGCCACCGGCATTGAGAAAGGGCCGCCAGACCATTGTTGGCAGGGTATAGCGCAGAAGCACAGGAATGTTTGCTGTAGTCACATTGATGACTACATCAATATCGGATTGCGAGGTTGTGTTATTGGCACTGAATCCATGCTTTGAGAGATTCACTCCGGCGTTCAGAGAAAAGTCACTCATCATGATGGGAAGGTCTGTAAATATCCCAAACGATACTGATGAAGCGGGAGTAAAGGATATGGCATCTAACTGTCTTATAGTCATGGCGTCAGGTACAGTCAGCGACATCCTGCTATAACCGGTATTTATGCCAAACCGGTAATAGGGAAGCGGGCGGTTTATGCCTTTGTTGTACATTGAAACCAGTTTTGCAAGTGAATTCCTCTTGTAACGGACCAGCTGAACCTGGTTTCCCTTCCATTCAAAGTCATCAGTGTTTTCAATGACAGGTGTCCGGAAATCACGGCTGCCAGGTATTTCAACGAAGACAGTACTGTCCTTTTCCAGGTAGAATGTCCTGAGCCCTTTCTCTGTATAGTAGTAGAGAGTAATTTCCCCGTGCCGTATTCTTTCCAGGAAGACCCTTCTGGGCTGTCCGTCTACCGAAATAGTCCTTGATTTATACACAGGTCCTCCGCTGAAGCCATATTCATTCAGCTGGTCAGGAGTATACTTTATTTTCATACCCTTCTTCTCCTGCACGATGAACTGCGCATTATCCCTGGACGATCCCGGGATCAGTTTTATGCCTGAGGCATACAGACTGTCAGTTTCGATGTAGGCTCCGTTTTGTGAATAAACGGGTTGCAGCAGAAGAACCAGTGCCGCAATTAATTGCCAGATCCTTGAATTTTTCATCTGTTTTGAATGTTCCGGATTAATTTGTCTGAAATAATCTCCCGGTTGTTTCAGACGGTATACAGGCTTATTGGTAAGCGTCATGAGTTTGTGCGTCAGTCAAGGCACTGATCAGAGCAATACCTGTCCACGATACCCGGGCAATGTCATCAACAAAATCCAAAATGCTGAATTACATTGCCAATCCCTTCAATTCATTGTTATTTCTCAGAACAGTGATATCAAAGTTAAACATTACAATCAAAGATAACTATGACGGCCGGTTAATTTTTCCCAGGGGTAGCAGGTCTTATTTACGATTGATGGGACGGAGGAGGTGATCTGCCAGATGGCATTGAAAAGCAGTCTGGAGCAGAAGTCTGAAGGAGCTTTTCGGGACAGTTGATCTGAAGAGCATTTTGGAAGAACAGTCCGGAATAGCATCTCCGGGGCCAAAAAGGGAAGGCCGGTGATGCGAACCGGCCTTAATCAGTGATTTATAATGGCTCTATTTATTTCTTGCCTGCCCTGGAAATCTTCAGTCCTATGCTGAAACTGGCACCGCTCATCTCCTGGCTGGTGAGATGAGTGTTTTCGACATATTCGTTATCCGGATCAATACCGTTGACGAACCGGTAGCTTGCCCCGGCAACAAAAGCAATTCCCTTACTCAGGTTGACTTCCAGATTCACGCCGGGCTCGGTCATCATAAACCTTTCACCCGAAATATTCCAGAAGTTGTCAAACAGACTGCTTTTGGGATTCTCATAATCTTTCGTGGAACCGTAGGCAACGACCAGCTGTGCACTAACATGGACCATCCTAGAGGGATAAGCTACAGCCTGTGCGATACCGCCGAAGTAACCATAGTTGACTGTCGGATGGGTGAGATTTACACCGCCGGCAAGACCAAGCATGAAAGTGTGGTTGATCATGACACCTGTGTAACCACCGACGGTTGCACCTGTCTTTCCCTGGATTGAGCTGATCCTTACTTCTGGAGCCCATATGGAGGTGTAACTTACATCAGGACCGAAAAGCGTCCTTTCCGGCATCGTTTCCTGTGCCCTGGCTGAGAGTGATACTGATGCGAGAATCAGTGAAAGCATTACAGCACATGCAGTCTTGCTGCTGCTGTACTTCCCGTTTTTTATTTCATTTGTTTTCATGACTTTAAGTTTATTAGTTGGTGATTTGAATTGAGGTTTCATTCCGAACAATACCCGGGTTACATTAAATGGCCTTACCAGGAACCAGTATACTGACACTATCAGGGTGAGTGATGAGGCCATAATCAGCACGACCTTCAGCAGCACCGGTATGTTGAGCTTTACCACGAAGTACCCTGTGATTACGAGTGCAGGCTGGTGGAGGAGGTAAAAGGGGTAAATGGCTTCATTGGCTGTTTTTCTGAACGAAGAGTTACGGTCGAGATACTTCCTGCCATAACCGGTGACAGCCACGGCACAGGTCCAGCTCATTACAATTGCTGCCACATCATAAACAACCTCAGCAGCCCTGACTGCATTGACCTGTCCCTGTACCAGGAGCATAACAGCCATCATCACTGCTGTCTCAGCCAGGTAGAGCCTCCTGTATCTTGTCATTGCCCCTGCGATGCTCCTGACAGGCAGAAGGATAAATCCGGAAAGGAAAAAAATGAGATAATATGTGATTGTTGCCCAGTCGTTTACCAGTGCATGTGTCTCCTGCTCAAAGTAATTGCGGAGTATCAGTTGGGAAATGAAGAGTGGAACAATAACCAGGTTGAGTCCGAAAGGCCTGGTAAGGATCTGCTCCAGGTTCCCTACCATTGCCATGAACCTGCTGCTACGTAGGATATTCAGGAACGGTGAAATGATGAGTGCTATGACAAACAGGTAGGCAATGAACCAGAGATGATGCCAGCTGAAGTTGCCTTCGGGGTATATACCTTCAAACATATGGGGATAGTATGACAGGAGGGAACTGTACTGGTCGATTTTTTCTATATAAACCTGTACCGGCACAAGGATGAATATGCCTGCTGCCAGTGGTACGAGGAGCCTCCTGGAGCGTTCAAGGAGGTAACGGCCCGCAGATATGTTTTTCAGAGCGTACCATGTGCCTGCTCCTGAGATCATGAACAAAAGCGGCATGCGCCAGTTATGCAGGAATATCATTACCTGGCTGAGCAGCCCTCCGTACATTACGTCATTCTTTACGTGCCATCCCCATTTATTGAAGATCATCCCCACATGGAACAGGTATACACTTATTATGAGGAGAATCCTAAGCCAGTCGATGTAGTACTGACGCTCTGTCCTGGTTTGGAAATCGTTTGCCATTGCTGTCGTTTTTGGTTTTCATGGCAAACATAAATCCGGCATTTGCACGGGAACGACTCAGCCTATCGGAACGATGTGCATGCCTATAGGCACACACTGAAGCCGTTCGCCACAGGCGATATAATAATCAGATATACAGCGGTATGCGTTCAGCTGACCGACTTTCTGTATTCAGAGGGGGTTTTGGAGGAATGTTTTTTAAACGCTGAATTAAATGAGGATTTTGAATTGTAACCGACCAGTTCGGCAAGCTCCTCAACGGTAATTTTACCCTGTTTATCCTGTCTTATGAGTTTCTTCGCATGTTCCACCCGGTAGAAGGCAAGCATCTCGAAGAAGTTCATGTTCATTTTTTCGTTTATCACCTGTGATACATGGTGCGATGATTCATTTATCTGTCTTGCAAGGCCTGAGAGCGACGCAAGACTGTTTGTAAAATAGCTCCCCTCCTCCATCTCCCGTTTAATCTTTTTGAGTATCTCCTCCTTACCGGTCTCCGAGAGGGATGACTTGCGGTATTTCACTGACGGGAAGAACAGGAAGGAGGCAGGGGAGTCAAAGTAGTCTGACCTGTTTAGTATTTGCCAGGTGGTTGCATAGATCATGAATGAAACGTAAGAAGCAACGAGGTATCCGCCTACGTCGCTTCTCATGCCGAATATGATCTTGGTGATTATCATTATTGAGATCAGTATCAGGATGTGCAGCACAGAGTTGCGTATTACCCTGAGTACAATGTTTTCAGTCCTGATAAAAGATTCGCCCGAAGACCTGAATTTTCTCATTACGGTTATTACTGCCATGGAAATATAGGTAATCAGTTGAAGCAGCATCAGCTGGTTGACATAAACCCTGATTCCCAGCGGGTCATCGGAGATGCTGTCATCCCACGGGAGGTAACCCCAGTCAGGGTGCTTTGTCTGGATGTAGGAGTTATACTTGTTGGTGTCAGGCTGTACAAAAGCGAAGATCATATAGAGGGTCCAGAAGAAGAACGGGATGAAGTGAATCCAGGTTTTCCTTTTTGCCTCGGGATTGAGGCTGGCCCATATATAGAAATAAAAAAGAGGAGCGAAGGCAAAATTAAAGGATTCACTGTAATTGGTAAGCCAGAGGACTCTTACAATCACGCCGGTATTGTTCAACCACTCCTCGAAGATTGCCAGGGACAGGGTCACGAGCATCAGTCCCTGCCAGAGGTTGGCTTTCCTGTTGCTGCCTGAGTTCTTTATGAAGAACCAGGATAGGAGCAGGCCCTGGAAGACGCCCAGGAAGATGATGACGTCAAAGATGCCGATGTGGATGTCTGTTCTCATTCAAGGGACAAGTTTGACTACCTTGTGGGCTGGTCAGATTTCCCAACCAGCGTGCCATTGATAATGAACCCTGAGACACTGCCGTCGTCGTTCAGCACAAATTTCAGGTCACCCTCAAATTCCCTGACAAAGAAGTCGGTCTCCGAGGTGAAATATGCCGTTGTCCAGAAGCCGGGTGCAGGACTGATCAGCAGTTTCCCGGCATCTGTTTTCATATTGGTAACCTCTCCTCCGGTCTCGTATTTCCCGGCATATCTTTCAAGGATTGCCGCATCAATATCCACCACGGTTTTCATTACTGGTTTATAATAGTCTGTCCAGCCATAGACGGTGGCTACACTGTTTGCCACTTCGGCGCAAAGCGAAAAGTTGTCAGAATTGGTCATGACCACCACCCCGTCACCGCTTATTGCGTCTCCGAGATAATAGCATGCAAAGCCTTCATTTCCTCCGGTGTGGGAGAAATAGTAGCTTGAATCATTCCTGTCAGTAAAGACTCCCAGACCGGCATCTCCCAGGACGGTATCAAGCCTCAGCCTTGTAAACTCTTGCCTGAGAACCTTGTCCGACCTGCCATTATATGACAGCGCAGTTTCGATAATGTAATTGCACAGGTCGGCGGGGTTGGTCCAGAGCCCTGCAGGTGCCTGCTCGGGATAGACATGGTATTTGCCCGGTACGGGTGTTCCGTCAGCCTTATAGCCTGTTGCCAGGAGGGTGCTGTCAAGGCCGGCAGGCGGCTGTTCAAACGTACTGGATTTCATCCCCAGGGGGTCAAGAACATATTTCTTCATGTACTCATCATATGCCTGGCCTGTGACATCCGTTACAATCACCTGGCTTATGGTAGTCCCACCGCCTGAGTAAACCGGGCCGGTACCGGGCTCTGTGAATGAACGGACCGCCTTCGTGTTGGCAGGTGGCTGCCCGTCAAGCACCTGCTGCACTGTCGGGAGGCTGTCACCCCGTGCATATCCCGGGAACCCGTGGATTGTCAGTCCTGCTGTATGGCTGAGCAGGGCGGCAAGGGTTATATGTTTGCCCTTTGATACGGAGTCATACGGGAATTTCCAGGATGTGAGGTACTGGTTTATATCGGAGTGCAGGTCAAGCTTTCCCTCCTGTACCAGTCTCAGAACACCAACACCATTAAGCGACTTGCTGATGGATGCTGCCTGGAAGAGGGTTTTTACGGTGACCGGACGTTCTTCGGAAACATCGGCCCAGCCATATCCCCTGGCCCAGTCGGTTTTGAAATTGTGTACAACCGCGATGCTGACCCCGTTGACCTTATGGTGTTTCATCCTCTCCTGGAGGTTCCAAATGGTGTCATACTGGGTCCGCACCCAGTCGCCCAGGCTGTTCTCAACAAGTTTTATCCTTGCTTCTGTTTCGGGTGAATATGTGGTTTGTGACTTTGACTGGCATCCGGTGATGATGAGTACCGCCAGGAGTGCCGTGCAGGGGTAAATGATAAGTCTTTTCATCGCAGACAGTATTTAGGGTTTTTATTTGCGAGGTTATGTTTGATTGTGATGCAGTTACCAAAGATACAAACAGTCAATCACCTGACAATGTTTTTTATGGGCAGGAAGGGGGCATTAAAACCAAGCATTGCGTTGATCAGCCGGAAATGAGTGAACCTGTTCAGGTCCGCAGGTGTGATTCTTTCTTCAATTATGGCCCCTTCAGACAGGAGCTTCTCACGCATGGTGCCCCGCAGCAGGGGTGTGTCAGGGGTGATCCATCGGCGGCCGTCGGTGAAGACGATATTGGAATATGAAGTATCAGTGACGCACCCTTTTTTTACGATCAGCACATCATCAGCCACCTCCCGGTCAATGAGGCCTGTAAGGCAGGTACGGTCGAGGTACTTCAGGCTGTAGCTGATCTCATCGGAATGAACAACCTTCAAAGTACGAACGGCTGCCGGCAGGTACGGTATGAATTCAACTGAGACGATTGTTTCTTCATATATGACCCGGCACCGGTATATCCCACTGCGACAGTTATCCGGAACGTGAATGTGATCTGCCAGTGTTATCTTCCCGGTGCTGCCGAAGAGGTTCCGCCGCGACAGGTTCAGCCTGTTTTCATGCAACCGGAGGTCAGACGGTTCACCATTATCTATCCGTATGGTCTCAAACAGACGGGACATTACTCTTTGATTGCATTTTCAGGCTTCATACCTCAAACTGTCAGGCAAATTTATGAAATCAAATAACTGAAATACATTCCGGGTAAATGTTTCAAACAAGACTCTTCCCGGTTTCGAAAGATATACTCATGGAAATGCATGATTTTCCTCGTGATGGAGAACAGTGTCCGCCGATAAAAGAAAAAAAAGACATCAAAACATTACAGAAAGTAATTAATAGTTGCTTAAATGTAATTTATAGATTACATTTGCATGAACATCTAATTGTAAGGAGATATGAAGACAAAACTGCTTTTACCAAACAAGTTCAAGAAGCCGGGATGGATATTGCTGATACCGTCGGCCCTGCTTGGACTGTATGTAATTATTTCCGACTTCAGCTTTGAATTTCTTGACGCCAGGGTATTTACAATATTTTCTGATCCCATCATGTCTGGCGACACTATCTTTTTCGGATTCAGGGAAGACAATCTCACCAATACAATTTTGGGGGTATTATTCATTATCGGGGCTATGATGGTTGCATTCTCAAGGGAGAAGACCGAAGATGAGTTTATCGCAAAAACCAGGCTTGAATCACTGCTGTGGGCCACTTACATCAATTACGGAATTCTTCTGTTCTGTTTCCTCTTCTTCTATGAAGCTGAATTTCTCTATGTGATGATATTCAACATGTTTACCATCCTGGTGATTTTCATTATCCGTTTTCAATATATGCTATACAAAGCCAAAAAATCCCTGAGTCATGAAAAACAGCCTGAAAGTTGAGAGAGCGATAAAGAATATCACCCAGGAGGAACTGGCCCGGGAGATTGGGGTTACGAGGCAGGCAATCAATTCAATTGAGCTTGGAAAGTATGTGCCATCAACTGTTCTGGCCCTGAAGCTGTCAAAGTACTTTGACAAGCCCGTGAATGAACTGTTCACCCTCGAAGAAACCGATTAGTACCGTTTTTAGAAATTATCTTTCAGGCATTAGATTTATCTAAACAAAATTCATTTACGGTTGTTTATTCGTTTATAAATGACTGTGTTTCCGGCATTCCGGCAGTACAGCCTTCTTTTGGGATGTTTCCAGCCGTGACAGAAAGATTGCGGCTCAACCTATATGATTGACAAACACCACGGAAGACCGGTGGTCTAAGTTAAAAAAGACGGTTTATTGGCAAACTCAAATAAAAAGAAGGATTATGAAAACAGCTACACAGGATTTATTCGAGGAGCATGTTGTGATCATGCAGGCGCTTGACATCATGCAGGAAATCAGTGAAAGGTTACAGAAGAATGAACCGGCAGACAGGGATGACATCCTTGATTTGCTTGGTTTTCTGAGTGAATTTGCAGACAGGTGTCATCATGGCAAGGAGGAGGATCTTCTCATTCCCGGTCTGCTGAAGTCCAGGATACTGGAAAACAATGGCCCCATCAGTGCAATACTCTCTGAGCATGTCCAGGGGCGTGAGTACATTGCGAAGATGAGAAAGAGCATCAATGGCGAAACCATTAAGGTTGACGATTTTCTCAGTTCTTCGCTGGAGTATGTATCCCTTTTAAGGAGTCATATCAGGAAAGAGAACACATTATTGTTCCCGCTGATTGAAGCCAGGATGCCCAGGGCTGAACAACACAACCTGTATAAGGAGTTCATGGAGTTTGAATACCGGCAGATAGGTTATGGCCATCATGAAGAGTTACACTCCATGCTTGAAAAGCTTGAGAAGAAATATCCGTTCAGGAGAGATACCGAAGGAACCTGGCACGGGATCAGCTGACCGTGACCGGCACATATATCTTGTCAATCATCTCCTGGTATTCCGACTGCGGATCACTGAATGAGGTTATGCCTCCTCCGCTGCGGTAGAAGTAACTTCCGCCGCGTTTCTCGATGAAACGGATCATGACTCCGCTGTCAAGCCGGTTGCCGTCAAAGATCCCTGCAATACCTGTATAATACCCGCGGGGCATTCCTTCCGCCGCCGTGATGATCTCCGTTGTTTTCTTCTTCGGGGCGCCGCTGACCGAGCCGGCCGGTAGCAGCGAGAAAATAATGTCGCCAAGAGCCGACTGATAACCTTTATTCAGCTCGCCGCATATCTCCGAGCTGACCTGCAACAGGTTCCTGGTGCTTGTTTTTATCAGATCGAAATACCTGAACCGCTTCACCCTGACATGATCTGCCACCATGCCCAGGTCGTTCCTTATCAGGTCAACGATGGTGTAATGCTCTGCCGTTTCCTTGGGATCATTCAGGATGACATGCTCCGCATCAGGAATGGCAGCATCTATGGTCCCTTTCATCGGGAAGGAGCGGATCTTTCCGTTGCTGATGCTCACGAAGATTTCCGGTGAGAAGCAGACAAATTCATCATTGAGCCATAACCTGTAGCGGGCGGTGCTGGCATGGAATATTTCCCGGAGCGACAGGTTCAGATCAACCGGGGTGTAACAGGTGAGGTTCAGCAGGAAGGTGTTGCCCAGGGCTATCTCATGCTTAACGATGTTGAATTTCCGAAGGTACTCTTCGTAGCTCTCAGGGTGACTGATTAGCTTTGGCTGCCAGGTTGCTGCCGGAGATTCCGGCCGCGCCGGATTGTCCGGAGGTGACTTCTCTTCATTTCCCGGCGGCTTCCCCGCAGCTGGTTCTTCTGCATTCCGTGGTTGTTTCACCGGTCCGTCGGAGCCAACGGCGTTGCTGATTCCGTTTAAATTATAAAGGAGATATGCCGGGTCAATATCATCAAGCCTGAAGATCAGTGGTTTGGCCTGTTCGAAGTCAATGATGAACAGGAAGGGTATGCCGGCACCACCCCATTCGTTCATTTGCGCTTTAATTGTATTTTTACGTGTCATTCTTCAGGCCGTGGAGGCAAATTTATGAATTACCGCAGACCGAGAATCCTTGTTGTTGATAATTATGACTCATTTACCTTCAATCTGGTTCAGATCCTGAGGGTGTCAGAGAGGTGCGACTTCGACGTTGCGAAGAATGACACTATCAGTACGGAGGGGGTGGCAAGGTATGACGGCTTTCTCTTTTCTCCGGGGCCGGGTGTGCCGGCTGACTCCCCGGTAATGGGAGAGCTGCTGGATAAATATTCCCGAAGGAAGGGTTTCCTGGGTGTATGCCTCGGCCACCAGGCAATTGCTGAAAAATGCGGACTGAAACTAGAAAGGCTTGATACTGTCAGGCACGGGGTCAAAACAAGGATAAGGCTGACCGGGACCGATGATTACCTTTTCAATGGGATGCCACCGGAATTTGAAGTCGGACTGTATCACTCATGGGGCGTATATTATGATTCATGGATTGACTATTCCGCCCTTGGACTGAAGGTTACAGCCCTGAGTGATGACGGAATAATAATGGCACTGGCACATACAGGTCACAATTTCCGGGGGGTACAGTTCCACCCTGAGTCGTATATGTCTGAATACGGACAGCTGCTGGTGAGAAACTGGATTGAAAGCCTGGGGTGACCAGGGCAGGCTACCTTATAGAACCTGTTTACAGCCTGGGGTGACCAGGGCAGGATACCTTGATTGAACCTGGTTACTCCCCGGTATGACCAGGACCGGTTACCTTTTATTCAGTACCTTGTTTGCTGCCAGTTTTCCGGTGAGGATAGACATCGGCACACCTGCAGGACTGTAAGCCCACTGGCCAGCCTGGTACACTGAAGGCAAAGGTGTCACCACTGACCTGTCAGCGATATGTATCTTGTGTACCACCGGCGCAGGTGTCTGGAATGACCAACCGGTGATAGCACCCTCAGAACTGGCGATCCTGTTCTCTATGCTCAGCGGTGTGAAGCTGAAATGCTCAATGATACTGTCTTTCAGCCACGGATAAACAGAACCGGAGATAACCTCTATGACACGGTTCTCAATCTCCCTGACAAACTCATCGTACCAACCATCTTTCTGTACTGCCTTGAACAGGTCATACTCAGTCAGGAAGCTGACTATCAATCCAGTCTTTCCTTCCGGAACCAGCGACGGATCCTTCAGTCCGGGGATGGAGATTTCGTAGGTATTCAGGGCGGTGAACCTGTCAAGCCATTCCAGTACCTTCTGCTTATCCCTGATTCCCGGTCCTGCAAGGAGACCATCAAGCTCCTCCCTGTGTATCCGGCCCAGTCCTGTTTTCAGCGGGGTATAGAAGAAATGGCCATTGGCGACCTTACTGAAACTTTCAAGCGGTTCATCAACCTTCATGAAAAGGGTAAAAACAGAATCGCCGCCACGATGTTGCAGGATCTTTTCTTTTTCATTGCGGAAGTCTGAAATAACCTTCGCAGGCAAGCCTCCGGGATCGGTGATCCTGTAGAATGCTTTCAGGTCTGCAGCCCAGATGAGCATGTCATAATTATAGACAGTGCCATTCTGGTCAGTAACTGTTTGTTCTCCTGCCTTCACCGTGGTTATACGGGTCTCACGCCGTATCTCACCGCCCCATTCAATAATCTTCTTTTCCAGTGCTTCGGCAAGTTTTCCCACACCTCCGACAGGATAGAAGTAATCAAGGTAAAGCGAAAAGTAGCTCAAGGCAAAGAAAGTGGGGGTGTTCCTGAAGAAGTGCTGTGAGATGATATCGCGGAGCGACTGATCGCTGATGATTTTTTCAAGAAAGCCTTCCACTGGCTGGTTCATGCGGTTGATGCGGCCGACGGTAAAAAGGAACTTCGGCAGCCATGGCAACAGCTTTTTGAACAGAAATTCACTGTCGCGTTTCAGGTCCTTGAACACCGGGTTTTCAATCCCGTAAAGGACATCCATGTCTTTCATCACCTTCCGTATGATACGGATGGTCTCATCAATTTCATTGCTGCTGGCCGGGTAGATCTTTTTAAGGAGATCGCTGTAACTGTTCAGGCTGTCAAGGTTTTCTATGTTCAGGATTTCTTTGCCTATCCCTACCGAGACGGGGCTCTTTACGATATCAAGTGAGATTCCCAGTTCTGCCAGCATGGGGAGAATTATGCCGGCGTCCTCAAGGGCGCGCACACCCGCATCGAAAACAAATCCGTCACGGTTGAATGTGTTGACAAGTCCCCCGCATTCACTGTTTTTTTCAATAAGGAGAGTCTTTCTCCCGGACTTCGACAGGTATGCGGCGGCAGTGAGGCCTGCTATTCCTCCTCCTGCAATGATTGTGTTATAATAATTATCAGTCATGTAGTGCATTGCTGAAACGTGAAGCAGAAAGGTGATTATAATCGGGTTCTCTTACTCTCATGATTTACATATTTAATCAGGTGCTCCGCACAAGCACTTCAGCGCCTGACCGGTCTTCCTGCTGCAACAGTTTGCCGTATTCCAGGCTTACCTGCCACAATTCGCGGGCAACTTCCATGTCCAGGGCGGGCGGCGCCGGCTCTTCCATGGTGGTCAGGTTGAAATACTTCCCGGAAATTCCTTCCATCTTTCCCGAGGCACCGAGCCAGATCAGGGCTTCGGCTGACATATCCGGTGATTTCAGGGTCCGGTCGATAAAATTCCTTTTGAACCACCTGTAGACCGGTCCGTTCTCCTGTCCTGTCTCTGTTTTCACTGCTCCTGGATGCATGGCATTGATAGTTACGCCAGTGCCCCTGAATTGTTCAGCAAAGACGAGCATCGAAAGGAGCTGGGCCAGCTTGGCCGAACCATAGCTTTTCAGTCCGGAGTATGGTCTCCTGTCCCAGTTCAGATCATCGGGACGGATGCCCCATGCAGCAAACCGGTGCCCTTCGGAGTTTACCAGTATGATCCTTGAGCCGGGCTGGGATTTCAGCTTGTTCATCAGGAGATAGTTGATGATGAAGGAAGACAGGTACTGCACCACAAAGACTTTCTCCAGGCCGTCAACGGTCAGTTCCCTTTTTGTCATGTAGACGCCGGCGTTATGTATCAGGACATCAACAGGCCTGTCCAGGGCTGCCAGCTCACCTGCAACATGATGTATGTCTGCGAGGACGCTGAGATCGGCTATCCTGTAATCACATTTTGTGCCGTACTCCTTCCCGATCTCCAGGCGAAGGGCTTCTGATTTCTCCCTGTTGCGGTTGATGCAAAGCAGGTCCGCTCCACGTGAGGCATACTTCCTGGCGGTCACATAACCGATCCCCGAGGTGGCGCCGGTGATGACAACCAGCCTCCCGGTGAGGTCACAGGTGCAGATTTCAGGTTCTGCCCTGTTGTTCCGGATCATGGCGGCAATATTTGACCACCTGTATTCTTTAAAGTATTTTCTGAATTTTGAGTTCCTTCCCATAAATCAACAATCATCCGAATTTCCTGATCATAAACCTCCTGTAGGCCTTCCCGAAACGGGGGATATTATCGAAGATATCTCCCCAGAGGTCATAGTAATCTCGCTGCTCAATGATTTTCCCTTCGTCATTCACCCTGATACGGCTGGCCCCGTATAGGACAGAACTCGGATTTTTTCTGAATTTTATTGTCATCTCCCACTCGAGGAAAAAGACATTTCCTTCCCTGGCTGCATTGACAATATTCATTGTCAGGTCTTTTGACCGTTTTGCCAGGCGGTCAGTCATAGCCACAAAGTCATCTTTTCCATGCAACTCCTGGACAGAGTCCCTGAACTTTATATCACTGTGATAATATGGCAGTATGTGTGACCAGTCGGGTTTACCCTCGGTGTTGTAGGTTTTGCTCCACAGGGCCTTCACCGTTTCAATGTCTCTGATGCAGTATTCCTGCACCTGCTGCTTCTCAGCTTCGTCCATGGACTAAAATTTTACTGTTTCTTTCCGGGTTTAAATTACTAATTTTCAATTTACGTGGTACCACCGGATTCAGGGGATGATTTTTAATGACAATGTAATTTTCTTTATAGATGCTATAATGAAACGGATTCAGGTGATATGGTTTATATGAGCAGGAACAGGTTTGCCGGGGCGGCAGCAAAGTGGTGCCACATTCGCGGCAAGAGCTGTTTGCAATTATTTAGTCAGCCTGGCAAAAGCTTCCTCAGGTGATCCCACGAAGTTAATCGTACCGCGGGTGTTGCTCTCGCGGATGAAATCGCGGAGAGCCTTGCTCTTTATGTTGGTGAAGTCGCCGACAATGGCCAGCCGCATCCTGTAGTTCGAGAATTTCTGGAGGATCTCGCCGGCCAGGCCGGTTTTAAGATCGAAGAAATCACTGCCCAGGGTTGCTGAATGGATTATCAGGCCGGTGCTGCCGTTATAGCCTGCATCGGCCATGAAGTCAAGGAGATCTTCTGGGGAGGTGATAGGAGCTGTTTCGGGAAGGACCTCCGCCATGGTGGCGCCATTCCCGGTTGAGTGAAACCTGAGCATTTTGATTGTAAAAATATTCAAAAATACTGAGTGATCAATGCCAGCTGTAACCGCTTCCGTCAAGTGGCAGGGTCTGTGGATTTTCAAGATGGCCGTTTTCATCCCACCATTTCTGGTAAAGTTCTCTGACAGCCATTATTTCATTGCCGTCAAGACGGCGGTCAGGGTTATTTATTTCAACGAGGACCGGATTAAGGGAGGCAAATTCCTTTCCTTCTATGACTGCCTCTGCACACCAGAGGAGGTATTCACCCAGCATTATTGAAGGCTTTCCGCTTACAAGTCTCCAGGGATACATTGATGAGAGCGGGTTTACAGGGAAATGATCACAGGGTGATACCAGGTCAGTATCTCCGGCGAGACTGATAAGAGCAGGTACATCGTCCCTGTCAAAGGAAGGCATAATTGGCCAGAGCCGCTCACCGTTACCGGTCCGGGCATAGGTGTCATAGGTGCCGTTTTTAAGCTGAGTGACAAACTCCGTGACATCAGGATTATTGACATTGAAACTGTTTTTGTCACATCCGATGCAAAGCAATGCAAGGAGAGCAGCAAGGGTTAGTGTTTTCATGGCTGTGGTTTTTACTGATGATGCTGAAGATTCAGCAAACCCGATATATTTTAATCTGTCCGGATTTTCCCAACATATTCCGTGCCATTTGAAGCTTTACGGAGAGGATATTTTAATGTCCGCTTCCGGATGACCCTTAATCTGGTATCCTTTTCCGGGCGGGCTTCCGGTCATTTCTGAAGTACTTCCTTTATCTGATTTACAGCTGCTTCTCGTTCAAATGAATAAGTCCTGTCACGAAGGCTGCAGATCTCATACAGTTGCAGTGCTTTTTCAAGCATGGTGCGGGTGTCTGCGGAATCACCGGTCATGCTCAGCTCTGAAAGTGTTTTTGCCAGCAGTTCGATATTCTCTGTATTGAATCCTTTCAGTGAGGCGAGGTATCTTTCGGTCTCCGCCGGGTCCAGGGCAACGAGCTCATCAAGGTTGAGGTATGCCTCATCCAGAAGCATCTCCCTGAGGGTTTCAGTCCGGGTTTCGATTGAAATTGCCAGCTCATCGGTACCGCCAAAGAGTCTCTGCCGGATAGCCCTGAGGACCATCCCGATCTTTTCAATTTCCCGGAGAAGGTAATCTCTTTGTTCCATAGAATGA
>JALONR010000051.1 GCA_025454815.1 Bacteroidales bacterium
GGAACATCCTCTATCACGCCGGTCACCCTGAAGTTGCCGAAATTACTGGTTTTAAGCTCTTCACCCATCGGGTTCTTCTTTCCGAAATACTTCGATGCAAAGCTCTCGGTGATAACCAGGGTATTGGGTTCATTGAGGGCCCCCTCCGGTGATCCGAGGATGAACTTATGGTTGAAAATGTCAAAAACTGTGGAGTCAGTGAAATAAATATTATCCTCAAAGAATTTAAGCTCACCGTATTCAAACAGGACATCACTGAGCCCGAATCCCGCAAACCGTGTGAAGGTCTCTATGTCAGGGTACTCATCCTTGAGCGTCGGGGCCATGGGCATTGGTACCAGTCCTGCCACGGTGTTCTTCCCTGAGATGTTGAAGTCACTTTCAATACGGTACACTCTCTGGTAGTCGGGACTATGCCTGTCGAAGGTGAGTTCATCCTTCACATACAGAAGTATGAGAATTGCACAGGCAATGCCGATAGCAGGGCCGATGACATTCAGAACCGAGTAGAATTTGTTCTTGACAATGTTACGCCAGGCGGTAATAAGGTAGCTTTTTATCATAGGGGAGGTGTTTAATAAATAGACGGTTTTCGCCGGCGAGTGTTGCAGCATTTTCAGACTTTCTGCAAAAAAAAATGTCAAAAATTAAGACACGGGGGAAACGGGATGCCTGAATCAAAAAACGGAGAGGCAGCCCCGTTTTGATCCGGGGCAGCTTCTCCAGGTATCAGAATCTAACGGGTTATATTGTACTTTACCTCAATGGTTACATTGCCCTTAACCATTGACCACACCGGGCAGTAGGTCTCCTCTGACATCTGAATGACCTTGTCAATTTCAGCAATTGAGAGATTGTCAGCACGGATATCCATTTCCATAATGATCAGCGAAAGGCCTGTCGGATGCTCCTGCTTCCTGAATCCATGTGACCGGATTTCAAAACCGGTGATGGTTTTGCCCATCCTCCTGAGAAAGGTCAGCACCGAACTGCCCAGGCAGGAGGAGAGGCTCATCAGCAGCAGCTCCAGTGACGTGTATCCCAGGTTGTCACCGAGGGGCGGGGTGTAGTCAATAGAGACCGGAGTGTTCCCCTCGACCGTGCCGGAAAAGTTCAGTTTGTCATTGATTAGTTTAATGGTGGCTGTCAGTTCTTTTGATTTGTCCATTGCAGGCGAATATTTAAAATGTTTTATACTGATGATGGATTTAAAGCCAGGGGAGCAATACCTTTTTGCGATAGCTGTCCCATTTTTCCCCGAAAATCCGGGCCAGTATCTTCTCTTCTTCAGGAGCGTAGAGCCTTGACCCTGCATACAGAACCAGTCCGATCAGCAAACCAAGCCAGGTGTTCAGCAGGAAGCCCAGCCAGGGCAGCACGAGCAGCGCCACTCCTGTATACAGAGGGTGCAGTACCAGCGCATACGGCCCTGTTGTGATAAGCTCATGACGCGGGACCTTTACCAGGATCAGAACGACCGACCATATCCAGATTACAATGCCTGGGACCAGCATGGCAACGGATACCCATCTGAGGGTATCCGGCGGACCTCCAACCCGGAAGAACTGAGGGGAAAGAATATTAAGCAATACTCCGGTTACGAGGAAGGGGAGGGTGAATATCCCTATCTTCCTCCCGCTGCCGACCAGAATTTTCAATTTCATGGTAGTTATCTGTTTTTTGTTTATTGTTTTCCTTTTTCCCTGTTCCAGTTACCAGCTCTTCAGCTTCTGGTAGAATGAGACCTTCATGCTGTCAGATTCAATGAGGGGCATTAAATCTCCGAAGAGCCTGAGGCTGCGTATCTTCTCACCCACTGCCTTCAGTTTTTCCATGTTTTCGATGTGGTATATGAAATACCAGGTGTTTCCCTCAACAGCCCTGACAAGCTCAGAATCAATAAATCCCTCCTGCTGACTGATGAATGAATTGATGACATCGGCTTTTTCCAATAACTGCTCCGGTGTGGTTTCCGGAAGTACTTCGATTTTCAATAACTCGGTGATAACATTGTTTTTCATAACGCATTTGGTTTTAAGTTATGAGGCAAAATTATCACGGCCGGAAATTGTAAAATAGTATGAGAACGACATCTAGGCAAGTTTTCCGATCTGAAGGATTGAATTTCCGTTTCTGGCAAATTTTCCCGGGGTGTTTCCTGCAAACCTTCTGAATTCTTTAATAAAATGAGTCTGATCAAAGAAATCATTGTCATAGGCAAGGTCAGACAGTTTTGAATAGTCGGCGCGCAGGAGCTGGTTCAGGCTGTAATGGAACCTGTTTAGTGCACAGTATGTACTGGCTGTCAGTCCGATATACCTGTTGTACATCCTTTCAACCTGGCGAAGGCTGATGTTGTAACGGCTGCACAGGGTATTTATCATATGGAAGGTGCGGGGTTGTTTCAGTGCTTCAAAAATATGCCTGAAATTTCCGGGAGGCTGGCATGCGGGGTTCAGCAGGAGCAGGAGTTCACGTTCCAGGATATCGAGGCGTGCATCAGTGCCATTGGCCTCCTTCAGTTGTTCGGAAATCCTGTTTGCCACCCGCAGCCCAATTTCGCCGGCACCAAGTACCTGATCCCTGAACTCTTTACCGGGTATCTTAAGGAAGGGATGAAACCCGTCAGGGGCAAAGCAGACCCCCATAACATCAACCTTTCCGCTCACCTTCAGGCTGGAGTTCAGAAAACGGCTCTGCATGCCCGGGAAGTAAACATCTTCCAGTTTTGATTCCTTTTTTCCGCAACTGAGATAGTGAGGCGTGTCGGTCAGGTTGAACCGCATGTTGATATTCCTCTGGGGCACCAGCCAGTGGTTAAGCTCAGCGTTGTCAATCTTCAGCTCCCAGAAGAAGAGGATGTATTGCTGAAGCAGCGGATGCCTGACCGGATATCGTTGGATTCTGTGCTGCATTGATGAATGCGAAGTGGAAAACGTTCAGTCACGATCCTGAAATACCTTCAGGATCGTCGGATAGAACGAGTCAAATGTCGGAAATGTATCCCTTTCAGATTCATAGAGCCGTATGTTTTTCA
The DNA here is from genome assembly GCA_025454815.1 of Bacteroidales bacterium. Classification (GTDB taxonomy): domain Bacteria; phylum Bacteroidota; class Bacteroidia; order Bacteroidales; family VadinHA17; genus SR-FBR-E99. The sequence goes on from JALONR010000051.1 coordinate 3,038, forward strand.
GCAACTCATCAAGACAGTTTACGCCGCGTGATTTTTCCCTCGCATATGCCTTGTTCCCGGCTTCTTCAGAGTCATTATAAGCCAGGTGGGTTGTGATGGCCCTGATCATGAATTCGTTGATGCACTCCTGCCAGTCGCCGCAGACATTCTTCCGGGCAACCTCCGGAATCAATTCATAACCGGCGGCGAAATCCCTGATAAGATCCCAGTAACTTTCCGTAAGCGGATTAATGTACGGGTGGCTGAATTCATGCCTGATCATGTACCTGAGATATTCCTCGTCGCCGAAGAAGGGTTGGCCATCCTTTACAGACCTGGGGCCCATCGTATTGTAGATATCTCTTTTCTGATCAGCATGAAGGAGGGAGTTCCCGAAACCCACCGGGCCGTACAGGTAAACAAGTACAATATTATATGATCTCTGACTTCTTCCGTAAAAGTCTTCAAGCTCGCCGATATAGTTTACTGTTCCCATTGAGTTCACTGTCTGTTCCGCCATGGCCAGGTAGAATTCCCTGTGTTCGCAGAAGAATTCAGTGAAGGAGGACTTGACGGCGAAGTCGCGAAGCAGCTCCAGGAAAACCATGAGTGAATCGGGGCCGCCTGCCCGGCTGATAACGAACTCATCTGTTTCAATATCGCTTCTCAGGCGGAGCGACTCATCAGCCAGGAGCATGATATTCGACGGGGCGCTGAAGTTCAGCATTCCCGGCTGCAGGCTGAGCCTGTCGAGCATCCTCACGGCGGGGTGATCACTGTACGGTCCGAAATGCCGTGCAGCATCCATCCTGTATTCCGATGAATCCTTCGCCATCAGGAAAGCAAATGTCTGAGGGTATTTGCTGATAGTCTGCACAATCGATATGAGCTCAACCTGCGGAAACACTCCAACGGTGATCCGGTTATGGTCAAGGGTGACCGGTTCAGGAAGCCTGAAGTCAGTGGTTACGGTGATGGCAGGGAGGGTGAATGGAAAACCGGAGAGTATCAGTATTATGAGAAGCCTTTTCATTGTGTCAGGATGATTATAGATTTCTCCAAAGACAGAAAATGAGAACATTTGCTGCAATTACTTGTTGTCAATAAGTCCGGATGAAGGTCCATGAAACTTAATTCTGGCAATTTTCATAAATTGTATTGCTAATCTAAAAAACACTAATCATGAAAATCTTACGGGGAACCTTATTCGGGGGAATAGCCTACTTCCTGCTTGGCTGGCTTGTTTATGGTGTGCTGCTCTACAATGTCTTTTCACCGATGACCAACACATGTGCCAACCGGCCGGAAGGGGAAATGGTCTGGTGGGCAATGATCCTTTCAAATCTCCTTTTTGCACTGTTCCTGACACTTTTCCTGAAGTGGTCAGGAGCCCGGGGAGTTGCTGACGGACTTATAACCGGCGCCCTTTTCGGAGCTCTGTTTACCTCCACTATCGACCTTTCGTTTTATTCAATGACAACAATGTATAACTCGCTGGTGCCGGTAGTGCTTGAGACCGTGGTCAGTGCTGCAGTCACGGGAGTCCTGGGGATGATCATTGTCCTTACCTGGGGGAAAAGCCAGGAGGCTTAACCAGGCAGGACACAGCAATTACCGGTGATTTTTCCCGGGAAGACCCTTCTTCATCCCGGCAGACATGATTTCTTATTGCAGGTGTTTTTCCTGTTTTCACAGGTTACGGATCATTTCATACTGTTTGCCCGTAACAGGAATATTCTTTGATTGCAGGAATCCGGTGACAGATGCACAACGGATATCAGCATTGACAACCTTGACTATTTCACTCTGGTTCAATCGCAGTGCCTCCCGGAGGAGGAGGCTTCCGATTCCTTTCCTGCGGCTCTCTTTTTTCACTGCCAGTTGCGGAATATCACCTGATGCAGGTTCAAGAATACAGCAGCCGAGCAATTTCTCTTCTTCAAATGCACCCAGGGCGACAAAGTGGTCAGGCACCCTGCTGATCGATTCGAAACTGTTCTGCCAGGAAGGTGGAAAGTCAGCAAATCCTTCTGTTGCGGCGGCCGCAATGGGATCAATCTTTCTGACAGAAAAGCGGTTGCCGGCCTGGTCTTCTCCCGGTCTTACTTCACTGCACTTTTGAACAAAGTAGTTAAACTCACGTGTCACCTCAAAACCGAGTTTCCTGTAGACCGAGACCGCCCCTGTGTTGTGTTGCAGCACCTCCAGCAGGTACTGCTGCAGATTTCTCTCCTTAAGGAAGGGGAGTGAGTGTTCGAATATCTTAGTGGCCAGACCCTGCCCCCGGTGCTCCTTTACCGTGCCGGTGCCGGTATCATAGGCTGTGGGTATCCCATTGAATGTTCCTGTGCCGTTAAGGGTGAAGGATATAATGTTATCATCACCGTCAAATGCTGCAAAGGATACATCCGGATCAAAGCCCCTTCTTTTGATCAGGGCCATGAACTGTGCCCTGTTGATCCTGACCTCGTAATCGGCAAATGCCTTGCTGAATCCGTTCCAGATTATTTCGGGGTCAGTGCCCGACAATGGTTTAATTTCCATCAGGATTGTTTATTAACATGCAGAGGCGGTCAGAAGGCCGTACCCTGGCAATGACTCCCTCACTGTAAAGTTAACAGATGTTTTACTGAATGCGGACTTGCTGGCATGGGAATTCTGGCAGGGCAGGAGCTAGGGCGCCACCGTGGATGCCTCCTTCTGCTTCGCTTTTACCGTTTCGGCTGCCTTGTACAGGATTACTATCTCAAGCAGTTCAGCAGGGATCAGCATTATGAATCCCATGAAAGAGAGAATCAGGGTGAGGAAGAAACATGCCGCAAAGATCTCGAAAACGCCTGCTGCAACAGGCAATTGGCCGAACGACTTCTGAAGCCGGATAAGTGAAATTCCATAAAGGATTCCTATTCCTCCAAAGGTCAGAGCCTGGGCTCCCAGTATGAATTCACGCTCCACTGAATTATAAAACAGTGAGGCGATGTCATAGGCGATGATCAGGAAAACCAGGAATATCAGGACATACGACATGATCTTGAGAAGATAATTCCTGAAGAGGTGACCTGTCAGTATGAAGCCTCTCTGGAAATAGAAAAACGAGACCAGTACGCCTGCCTTGACAATAATATAAAACGGGATGCTGAAGATCATCCTTTCCTCCTCCATCCGGAAATAGTCAGCAGCACCTTCAAGGAAGCCCAGAACAAAGTATACCAGGCCAAAAATCCAGGCAAGGTTCAACTGACTGACCAGAAACCTGGCAGGACGATCGGGATCAATGTCAATCAGGAACGCTTCCTTCAGCCATCCAGCCAGGCTCTTCCTGGAAACATCATCATCTGATACCTGACTGAGATCATAATCCAGTGCTGCCATTATTGTTTTGACTGTATAGCTCCGGGGCGTCACCTCCCCGGCTTCTATCCTCTGAAGGGTGCGTACACTAATATTACACCTGTCTACGAGTTCTTCCTGCGTATATCCCTTAGCCTTCCTGAGGTCTGAGATCTTCCTGCCCAATTCCGGTTGTTTCATGGTACTGTGATTAAAACCATGTCAATATTACAACCAGATAAACAGCGAATCAAGTATTTCGACTGAATTTTACCCGACATTAACCCGTCATTTGTTTTCATGGCTGTTCAGCAGCATATTATGGATATGCCTTGCAGGAATTCCTGGCATGGCTAATTAAATCCCATTGGTCAATTAGCGGCATTGAAGGGGTGATTATGCCATGTGAGTCAGTATTCTCAACTCTTTGAAAAAAATAACAATATCGCTTGCGATATAAAAAATAACAATTATATTTGTATCGTGAGCGATAGAATCTCAGAAGACAAAAAACAGGAATGGAAATGAAGCTGCGGTTTCGTTGACACAAAATGAAGTAAATAAACAAAAAGAGATAAAATCATGAAACAGGATTTTTACCAGTTTAAGGCAAAGAGTCTCCAGGGGAAGGAGATTAGCATGGAAGAGTACAGGGGAAAGGCAGTTGTTGTGGTTAATACAGCCAGTAAATGCGGGCTGACACCTCAGTACGAAGGGCTCGAGGCCATGTACAGGAAGTACAAGGACGAGGGGCTGGTGATACTTGGCTTTCCCAGCAACCAGTTTGCAAACCAGGAGCCGGGCGATGAGAAATCGATTGCCGAGGGGTGCCTGGTGAACTACGGTGTTACCTTCCCGATGTTCTCAAAGGTTGATGTCAACGGTGAGACGGCTCATCCGATCTTCAGGTACCTGAAAGGGGAACTGGGCAGTATTTTCGGCAGCAAGGTTAAATGGAATTTCACAAAGTTCCTGATTGACCGCAACGGGAAGCCGGTAAAGCGGTTTGCGCCGACAGTGAAGCCGGAAAGCATGGAGGATAGCATCAGAAAGGTGCTCGAAGCACGATAATGACTGAAACGGGGGCGAACGTGTCACTTCCTGATTTACAGTGACGCCGTCTCTGACTTATACTACCGGATATGGGATACGAACAACTTAAACTTGAAAATCAGCTTTGTTTTCCCGTTTATGCGGCATCAAGGCTTATAACACGGGAATACCAGCCTTTTCTTGACAGGCTTGGTATTACCTACCCGCAGTACCTGGTGCTTATGATACTCTGGGAGGAGGATGGCGTTCCGGTCAATGACATTGCAAAGAAGCTGGTACTCAATACCAACACTATCACCCCTCTTCTGAAGAGGATGGAGAAGGATGGTATAATTAAGCGTAAACGTTCGAAAGAGGATGAGAGGAAAGTTATTGTACATCTGACCGCCAGGGGTAAAGGGTTGCAGGAGGAGGCTTCGGTGATACCTGAAAAGCTGGCCGGCCGGCTTATTCAGGGAGAGTTGCAGGTTGATGATCTTATCAGGCTGAAAGAGATGCTTGATTCAATGATCAGGTCACTGGCGAGGTAATCTCTGAGCCTGCTCATATCATTGGCCGGATAATCCATTAGTATCCTGCCGGTGCCAACCGGTCACAGCTTGCTCCAGGTGAGCATGCAGACATCATTCTCATTGATTCCGATGATCTTTCTGACGAGACCTTTTTTGTCAACCCTGACAGTCTCAACTGCCACCGGCTCCCAGCTGCTGTGAAGCTTCAGGATTTCAGCCTGCTGCCAGTCGTACCGCAATGCTTCATTCGCCCTGCCTGCCCCGATACATTCCCTGAATGTTGTATTCAATTTTTTACAATTCTTCCCTGAGGAGGGCATAGACCAGGTCATCAACCCACTCACCGTTCAGGAACCTGCACTTCCTGAAGTGAGCTTCCCTGCGGAATCCAAGTCGTTCAAACAATTTTATTGATCCTGAGTTTTCCGGGTCGATGACAGCTATCAGCCTGTGTTTGTCAAGTGTGCCGAAAAGGTAGCTGATGACCTCCGTTAGCGCCTCGTGTGCATAACCTTTGCCATGGTGTTTCCTGTCAAGGGTGCACCCCAGTTCCACCTGCCTGTTATCAACATCAAGGAAATGCAGGCCGATATCGCCGATCATCATCCCTGTTTTTTTCAGTACTACCGCAAACTGAAACCAGGTGCCGTGGATATTGATATCAGGTGAAACCCGTGTCTTTATGAATTCCTCTGCCTCTTCCAGGCTCGAAGGTATCCATCCCTGGTACCTGTTGATGACCCGGTCAGACCGGTACCTGTACAGCTCCTTCGCGTCAGCCGCATCGAGAGGCCGGAGGCAGAGTCTCGCTGTAGCCAGTTCTGCAGATTGTTTCATTCCAGGTGTTGCCTTATTTTCCCTGTTCCCCCCGGGTCAGCCTGAAGGAGAAGAAATTCAGATAAATATAGCAAAGAAGATCTGAAAGAATAATCGTGTAAGGCATTAAAGTTTTGCCTGTTGGCTTGATTTATTGCGCTCCATGCCGGAAAATTCATATATTTGCAGTGTCTTAAAACTCTGGATGCTTAAGATTAACAAGGATCGTGTATTGTAAATAACCATCAGGAATGCTCCTGTGGTTATCCCCATCTCACCCCGGCGATTGTATCGGTGGTGAAATCACCATTTTATCAGTAACTTTCATTTTTTGTTTCCCGGAACCGTATTTGTTCCCGGGCAAAAACTCAAATCATTAAAATGTAAAAGTCATGAGTGACGAAAACAAATCAATACACGAATTCGATTTCAACCTTATCTGTGAATATTTTTCTTCAATGGAACGGCAGGGGCCGGGAAGCCCGGAGATGACACTCAGGGCCCTCGGCTTCATTGACAATCTGGATTCCGGATCACGCATTGCCGACCTGGGCTGCGGCACCGGCGGCCAGACAATGACCCTGGCGCAAAACACCACGGCGAGGATCACGGGCATTGACCTGTTTCCGATGTTCATTGACCTGTTCAATGCAGCCGCGCGGAGGCTGAATTTGAATGACAGGGTTAAAGGCATCGTCGGATCAATGGATGACCTTCCTTTTGCAGAAGGAGAACTTGACCTTATATGGTCAGAGGGGGCAATCTACAATATCGGCTTTAAAAAGGGGCTGAACTACTGGCGGAAATTCCTGAAGCCGGGTGGATATGTGGCCGTCTCCGAGGCTTCGTGGTTCACGGAGGAAAGGCCGGAAGAGATAAAAACCTTCTGGCTAAACGCCTATCCTGAAATTGATACGATCCCGAACAAGGTTGCGGTATTGCAGAAAGCAGGTTTCGTTCCCGTTGCATGCTTTATCCTTCCCGAAAACTGCTGGACTGACCACTTTTATGTACAGCAGGTTCAGGCGCAGGAACTCTTCCTTGAAAAGCACAGGGGCAACAGATCAGCTGAGGAGCTTGTTGAAAACGAGAGGCGTGAAGCCCTTCTGTATTCAAAATACAGGGATTATTACGGTTATGTCTTCTATATAGGGAAGAAGGTCTGAGCAGTTAATCCGGGAGGGGGATGCCGCATCCGGCAGGCTCCCTCCCGGCATTATCAGGATGCACAGAGAATTAGTCCTATATTTATCATTCAAAATATCTGAATGAACTTTTCAATCAAGGGTCTTCTCTACCGGGTCTTCATTGACCCGCTGATCAACGGACTGAGGCGAAGTGTCACTTCGCGGATCATTTCCGGGGAGAAGGTCATAGATGTAGCCTGCGGCACGGGTGCACTCTCAATGCGGATGGCCACAAGGGCCTTGAATGTCAAGGGTATAGACCTTTCTGAAGATATGATTTTCACCGCACGGAACATGGCACGAACGCACCGGGTACAGAATGTCAGCTTTGACTTGCTCGATGCCACGGATCTTTCATGTTATGGAGACCGCAGTTTCGATGTTGCCGTCACCACCCTTTCTATGCATCAGTTTGACCCGGAGACAGGTGTAAAGGTGCTCAGTGAGATGAAGCGCATAGCGAAGCGGCTCATTATAGCAGACTATAACTGTCCTATGAAAAACGGACCGGCTGCATGGCTTTCCCGGACGATTGAACGAGCCGCCTCCGGCGACCATTACCGCAATTTCAGGAAATATATGGATAGGGGAGGCCTGACCAGGCTGGCAGCAGAGGCCGGTCTTGAAGTGACCTCACCGGAGGAGCGGGGCGAAGGGGTGTTTATAATTACCGAAATGTCACCTGTTATCAACCAGGATCCTTGTGGCAAAGAGATATCTCTCACTCCACCAGGGATCATTGACTGAGGTTACTGTCACCCCGCGGCTGGAGGATGTATGAATGAAGCTCGCATCTCCAAGGTATATGCCGGAGTGGGTGATCAGGCGGCTGGTACTGTAGGTCCTGATAAAGAAGAGCAGGTCGCCCGGCTTGAGATTTTTCCGGTCGGTTATTATCGCGCCATATCTTGCCTGTTCCTCGGAGCTGTGCGGCAGTGTTATGCCATGATCTGCAAATACCCTGACAAGCAATCCCGAGCAGTCCATGCACTTTGTGGTTGTACCGCCCATGCAATGAGGTACTCCCAGGTAGCCCCTGGCAGTCTGAATGATCTCTTCCGGAGTGATACCCTTCGTATTCACGGAGCTTTCCACCCCGGCTTCCACGAACTGTTCAAGACGTCTCTTCTCTGTTGGGTTGATTGTTACCTCGGGGATACGAAGCGTTATCCCGGAGGTCTTAAGCAGGACTCCTGTATTGCTTTTCCCGGTACCCGGATTTCCTGAACCGGAGGGATGTGCGCGCCGTGAACAGGATCCGGTTGTCAGCATTATCGCTGCTGCCAGCAGGGGAAGTGCTTTTTTCATCTGTTGTTTCAGACAGGATTATGCTTATAACGCAAATTAACCCGTGAATCATGTCCCTTTCGTCAAAATACCTGCGGAAGATTTGCGAAACATTTTTGTAAGGGGCGTGAAGGACTATTTATCAATCCTTTAAAACGATTTATTATGAGAGGACGATGGCTTTTCATGACCCCCGGGGCCTGGCACCGGAGGGTTGGCATGATGCAACAATGCAGGACTGGCTGGAACGGAGGGATTTCCCTTCCATAATCCCTTGTTTTGCCGGCGGGCCTTTGAAGCCATTTCGGTGAATGTATGAGCGTACTTAACGTTGGGAGGTATCGTCATCGCCATAGCGTAGCCGTTTTTTACCAGCTCTGCATTGACGAAGGTGCCGTCTTCAAGAAATGCATACGCCAGGGTTCGTCCGTAGCGGTCATGTCTCGCAACATCATATTCCAGCCTGACCCTCTTCCCGGTCAGCATCTGCTGAAGATAACCGGTTGATTCAGTGCCAAAATATCCTTTTGGCCTGGTGCCGGTGTTTCGCGGTTCCGGCGCATCAATTCCTATAAGCCTGATCTTAAGCCCTTTCTCACTGCCGTCATCCACCCAGAAGGTGTCGCCGTCAACCACGCGGGTGACGGCGAACAATGCTTCGGCGTCCTTCGGCGCCGACTGTCCCATGGAGGCCACCGGCAGAAGGATGAGTAGTATGTAAATGAGATATTTCACAAATTTAAGGAGTTGCCGGGTAAGTTCCCGGCACCGGTCTTACCATGTAAAACGGATTCCGAGGGCAGCACCCCAGCCGAGCCCGTTGACATCCCCGAGGAAGTCCCACATCGGGCGTGAGTCAAGACTGACAAGTACCGGCAGATCCCTGAACTTATATTCTATGCCTATCTGCCCCCCAACGCCGACATTGACGTATGTGTTCCCTTCAAAATTGTCATAGGCAACGGTTGCTCCGGGACCTACATACCAGTTGAATCCTCCTGCAATATTCCAGTTCCAGTGATAAATACCTACCAGCGCCAGCCTGGTGAAGTCGTGCCTGAAACCGAAGCTGGCGTCAAGTTCCAGCCTGTTCCTGTCGTTCAATCCCTTCTGGTAAGAAAGTTCGGCACCGCTGAATGTATCACCTCCGTAAAAGCGGGCTCCAAGTGCATTGGAGCTGACCTGTGCACCGGCAACGACTGTAAGACTTATCAATGCAACAAAAAAGAGCAGTTTTTTCATGATTCAGATAATTTAATGTTCTCCTACTCGTAAGGCTTTTCGGTTCCGCCATGTATGATCCTTGCCTGACCGGTATAATCAGGCGGACCGCACCGCCGGCTTTAACTGCCGGCCGCCTAAGGTAAACAAATTTCGTTCCAAAAAGGTCAGCAGAACTGAGCATCCCTGTTTACAGATCATGGATCATTAATTGCTGTTCTTACCTATGCAGGTCAGGATTGCGAACAGGTATCTGATTCACGGATACTGCATAATCAGATTGTATTATTTGATTATCCAGTAGTTATAACCGCGGGCAGGAATGGTCACAGGCAGTGTGATCGTATATTCCCGGCTGACATCATTAATAATTTCTCTGCCATCCTGCTCCCGGACAACGGCTTTTCCTGACAGTCCTGTGTAATATACCGGGACGGTTATTTCCCTTTGTATTTCTTCATCCAGCGGGTTGTACACCATAAGCAATCCTTTTTCCACACCCTGTGGGTCAACATGGAGTATGGCGTCATAATCGCGTCCGTCTGCTCTTCGCAAATGGATGATATCACCATCAAGTATCCGGCGGTGTTTTTTGTAGAAGCCGACCCACTTTTCCACCAGGGCTTTTGTCTCAGGGGAGTCGTAAAGCTGTGGTCCGCGGTAACAGGCCTGCACCCCTGCGCCGAAGAGGTTTGCGAGGCGCTGGCCATAATGGGGTAAATGGTCTTTGAGGGGTTCGATGGTAGCAGCCGCACCCCCTCCCTGGTATTCAACAAGAGGAACAAACATCCACCCCATTGACGGCGTTTTCTCCCAGGTGCCGTCATAGATATTCTGCCGCTCAATGATCTCCTGCTGTTCCCTGGGCAACGACCAGTTTGTCTCGCGGTAACCCATGGCTATCTTGTTGCTCCCGCTGAGGAAATAATAGTCCGGAACGTTAAGGTAGATGCCTTCTGAGCGACACCACTTATAAAAGTCTGTTATAGTGCGGTACTGGTTCCACTGTGAATCATCCAGGCCGGCATGACCCGGGTGGGATTCAGAAATGCATATGTCACCCGGGTATGACCCATCATGTTCCAGTACATCCATCCCGGTCTTCTCATAGAATTCGTAAAGCTTCCTGAAGTAATCGATGCCCCAGTTGCTTCCCAGGCATGGTGAGTTACCGAATACGGGGCTCCTTCCTTCGGGCATGACAACATCATTTCCGTCACCCACGCTGCGGCTGGCGAGCAGTGAATAACCCCCGAGAGCTATGCCCTTTGAGTGAGCATAATCAGTCAGTTCCTTTACAGCTGAAATGTACCGGGGGCTGTCATCCTCAATATTGAAGCCACTACCGAAGGTCATTATGATCAGCTCGAAGCCAACCTCGGCACACTGGTCTACAGCTTTCCTGACTGCTGCCGGGTCAGCTGACCTTACATGCATCAGTATCGGGTTCTCCGTTGACCAGGGTGCAAGCGCCCTCATCATCCGCCTGTGTTCAAGACCTTTCCGTTCACGGTCACGGCTGTCATGAATGAGTTCCCAGGTGCGGAATGATTCAAAATTACTGCCGGGCTTTAAATGCTGGTCGGGACCGTACCTGGGGTAAGCCTCAAGGAGGCAGGGCATATTACGCTGGTAGCATACCTGTGTGCTGTAGAGGGTATCAATGTTCCATGCGACACTTGACCGCATGACACTCTCACCGGTCATCCCCCCGAAATTGTAGTCGGTCTCAATAGTAATATTGGGGAGTAGCCAGTGCATCTTTGAATCGACAGCGCTCTCCGGCTCCGCCAGTGCCAGTATCTCGCTTTTGAAAGCATTAATGACTATTTCCTGTTCAGAACCGTTGACAATCTTTATCCACTTTGAGAACAGAGGCATACCGTCGTACAGTTCATAATGAACCTCGACGGATATGTTTTTCAGGTAACCGATGCCATCCGGGTCAGGGGAGTCCCCGCCGCTCCTCGAAGGGATGGCAGCCAGCTTTTCCACGGTCAGTCTTATTGCCTCATCATCAAGCCGGTAGCTGAAGGTTACCTCCTTCCCGGGGGGAGGCCAGGGCATGTCCTGCGGCATCCATTCTGCCCTTTTTTTCCATGGGAAGCGCTCTTTTATCTCACTTACGGTGTAATCAACCAGCCTGAAGGCGGCACGATCAGCTTTCATTTCCTCAAGCCATCTGGGAAGCAGATAATTATGGATCGGCTGACCTGTCAGTCCTCCCACACTGAATCGGATCCCGTCGATTTCAACCTCCGCTTCCGGCCGCACTGACCTCAGAAATGACTCGTTTGTGTTCAGCAGGTCAAGACCGGTTGTTGCGCCGTCGGGAGTTACAGAGAATGTCCTGCATACAATTCCGTTGCTCAGAACAAGCTGACCGTCAACGGTCCGGTACAGGGCCGCCTCTGCACCTGCTCCCCCGATGAGCCAGTCTCCACTGAATATCATGCGTGATTTGTCCCATACAGGAAGAGCGTTGGAAGACTGCCCTCTCAGACCCAGGCAGACAGGCACCAGTAAGGCAATAAGGACAATTCTTTTCATGTCGGCTTTAAGTTTAAATGTTGACCAGTTTTAAATATAGCTTTTTTAAGATTACCGATGCCTGGAGGGTGGTTTCAACTGTTTTGTTGGTAAAGCATTTTGGATTATCTTTGTATTCTGATTTACAATATTTTGAAATATGATCCTGAAGGACTGAAAGGAGGGACGAATGGATACGAAAAAAGAAAGCAAAAGCAGGCCTGAGTGGATCGACATCGTCTCGAGGTACAACAAGGCTGATAATCTGAAAAGCTGGTGGCAGGTCATCAACTCCACAGGTTCCTATATTCTTATGTGGGTACTCATGGTCTGGTCACTCAAAATCTCATACTGGCTCACACTGGCACTGGCAATACCTGCTGCCGGTTTCCTGGTAAGGACTTTTATCATCTTCCACGATTGCGGGCACGGATCGTTTTTCAGATCCAAACGGCTGAACACCATAGTGGGTGTCATAACAGGACTTCTTGTTTTTACTCCCTATCACAGGTGGCATCGTGATCATCATATTCATCACCAGACGGTAGGAAACCTTGACAAAAGAGGCATCGGTGATGTGGCTACGCTGACCGTGGAAGAATATCAGAGCAGGAGCCGGTGGAAGAGATTCCTTTACCGTATTTACCGTAATCCGTTCTTCCTGTTTGGCCTGGCTCCGTTGCTGCTGTTTGTGGTTCTCTACCGGTTTCCGAAAAAATATATGACGGTCAGGGAACATATTTATGTCCAACTGACCAATCTTGCCCTGGTTCTGATGGTGTTTTCGATGATCATAATCATAGGCTGGAAAGCATACCTGATGATCCAGCTTCCTGTCCTGTTTATTGCAACAGTACACGGGGTATGGCTTTTTTATGTCCAGCACCAGTACAGGCATGTGCAATGGAGTGATTCAGCCCGGTGGGATTACAAGACAATGGCCCTGGACGGAAGCTCCTTCTTCAGGCTTCCGGCTGCACTTAACTGGTTTACCGGCAACATCGGGTATCATCATATACATCATCTCAGCCCGCTCATTCCAAATTATAACCTGAAGAAATGCAACGATGAGAATGATTTATTCAGGGAGATCAAACCCATTACCTTCTGGTCAGCTTTTGAGTCCCTGATCCTGCGCCTGTGGGATGAAAAGAGGGGAATGCTTGTAAGCTTCAGGGAGTGGCGTCAAGCATTAAGATCAGCATAATCTTTACGGGGAAAGGAATTCTGTTTATTTTTACATTCAGTCCATTACCGGACGACTGATGATCATTAAACAGGTCTATGGAGAAAACTGTTTCCCCTGGTAGTAACAGAGCAGCGTCAGTCAGGAGGCAGCATGCAATGATGCCATTGATGTTACTTCTTGTCAGCAGGATGATGTTATTCCTGCTCTTCCAGTCATTGATAGCACTTGCAATGGGCTCCTGGAGCAGGTCTGAGGGATACTGGCTCCTGACGGCCACGCTTACAAATATTGTCAGCATCTTTTTTCTCGTTCGCCTGTTCAGAGCAGAGAGCAGGAACTACCTGGAAATCTTTCGTTTCAGGGGTGATACCTTTAAGAAGGATATCCTGATTTTCCTGGGACTTACACTTCTTTGCGGACCTGTGGTGTTCGGGCCAAACTATCTTCTGTCAGCCTGGCTCTGGAATGACCCTGAGATTCCTGTGGCTATGATGTTCCGTCCCATTGAGAAATGGCTGGCAATTCTCCTGGCCATTACCTTCCCTGTCACCATTGCCCTTGCCGAGCTGGCGACCTATTTCGGGTATATAATGCCCAGGCTGAGGGCCGGATTCAAATCAGGAGTGCCTG
>JALONR010000052.1 GCA_025454815.1 Bacteroidales bacterium
CGCTTCCGAAGAGGGATTCCAGATGACCGTTCTGTCAATCGGCTACAGGTTCGCCTTCTAAGAAAAATCCCATGAAAATCACAAGGAACCTGCCATATGCAATCCTTATGGCATTCATTATCCGGGCTTTCACCATCGGTGAAACAGCCGCCCAGTCAACCGCACCTGCCTACATGCAGCTTACCGATGAGCAGAAGGAAAAGCTCAATGATGCCCTCGAACTCTCAAAGTCGATGGTAACAGAGTCACAGGAGAAGCTCACCGAGATGCTCAATCACTGGGGCATCCTGAAGGATAACTTCCATCGCCTGCCTCCTCAGCTGCAGGACGCAATAAATAAAATCGAGGGAGAGGGGTTTACCGCCAAGGTAAATTTTACAATTGGAAAACTGAAACAGTTCGAGGGGAGGTTACGGATGTCAGGGATGACCTGGAGAGTGCAATTAACCTTTACAACCGTTATGCTCCTGATGACCAGAATCCATTCCGCTCGCTCGAAGTTTTGAGCAACTTATTTACGGATGTGGAAAAGCTGCTCCCGGAGGAACAGGAGTATGAAGCCATAAAATCTCCTATAAGCTTTATGATCAGAACCGGGATAGTGTATTTCAGGGAAGGGATTGACGCTGCCCTGGGAGGCCTGAGAAATATCCAGAAACAGATCAGGGACAGGTCAGCGAACTGTTTAGGCTTTGTGGGTGGTGATGCCACGGCTGACAGTTCTGATCCGAAAAGGAAGGCATTCACAGACCTGAATACCGGCGAGGAAATATGCTATACTGGTGTCCGGCCCATCGGCGGAGAGATTTGGAGCAACACCTCCGGTGATGCAGCCTTCATCTGGAGCTCGGGGAAGTGGACCAGGCTACAGGATGGGTTCGGCCTTGCCTCGTCAATATTCTCTGACTGGAAACTGGCTTATGAATCAGTCATAACGGCCGATGATATTATTCGCTGGTGCAATAACCGCATGCTGTACTACGAGGCCCGCAACCAGGGAGAAAAAGAGTTTGCCAGGCTGTCAGCTCTTGACAACTGTCGTGAGCAGCTTCTCGAATTCCGCAACATGTATAACGACTGGATGGACCTGATGGAGTCAGTCAATACTGACAGGAAAACCTTTGTGGCCAGGTATATATTTGACAGAGGGGGTATCCGGGAGGCCACAAAAAGACTGACCGGAACCATGTATAACAATGTGCTTTTCACCGGCACAGTGGAAGATCAGGACCGGAACAGGGTTCAGAATGCATCAGTAACAATAAAGACTCCTTCAGATGCAAGGTCAGACATGACAACCGGCAGCAGGTTCACCATAATGATGGAGACAGGACAGGCAGGATGGAATGGAACCCCCATTGAGATCTCGGTTACCGCAGCCGGATTCCCCGAATTTAAGGAAACCTCCAGGATTTATACACAGTGCATGGACCTGGGGGTATTGAGGCTGGAGAAGGATCAGCCGGCTATGAATCAGGATTGCGGGCCGAATGAAATATATGACCCGGTCAGGGAGGAATGCACCTGTATTGAAGGGTATGTTAGGAATGCCGGGGGAATCTGCGTTGAGGAGGAAATTGCCGGGGAGACACCCGAATGCAATGATCCCAATGAAGAGCTGACATGGAATGACGCCCTTGGCGTTTATGTATGCAGCTGCAGGGCAGGTTTTGTGCGGGATCCCCTGACAGGCCGGTGCAACCCTGATATTCAGCAGATACTTAATAACTCTGACTGCTCTGCATACCCCAACACCCACCCGGTATGGGATAATACCAGGAACGAAGTATACTGCGACTGCCTTCCGGGGTATTCATGGAAACCGGACTACTCAGGGTGCGAGGAGACCGGCAGGCTCCTTGCCTCGCAGGCTGACTGTTCCGGTTACCCGAACACGCAACCCGTTTGGGATGACGTCAATAAGGTTGTGATCTGTGATTGCCTGCCAGGCTATGTATGGGATGAGAACTTCACACAGTGTTACCCCCAGTCGGTGGCCCAGATGACTTCCATTAACTGTGACGCATTCCCCAATACCATGCCTGTCTGGGATCCGGTAAGGCAGGAGCCCTGGTGCGACTGCCTCCCGGGATATAAGTGGAGAGATGATTTCAGCGGGTGTGACCAGATCACGGCTACACAGATTGTCCATGCTGACTGCTCACATCTTCCCAATACGCAGCAGGTGTATGACCCGGTTAGCGACATGATGGTATGTGACTGCATGCCGGGCTTTGTATGGAACAGCTCATACACCGGATGTGTGCCTGAAAAGAAGAAGCCTGCGATAGACATGAATACCCTGATGAATTTCATGACTATCCTGTCCGGTGCAATGAACAACAACATGCCCGGTGCAATGCCATCAACCAGCCTTCCCCCGAACCAGCAGCCACCAGTTGTTCACCAGAGCCGCTGCAATGATACCCAGAAAGCCGGTGGTGATGCACCCGAGGTTCACCTCATTGACCTGGGAATTACAAGCGGAGTGTTTCGCTTTGATTACCAGACCTACAGCGTAAAAGACCAGATCATCATCTCCCAGGGCGGAATGACAATCTTCAATTCCGGATGTGTCGGCGAAAGCAAGTCTGTCCAGGTACAGTTCGGAGGATACACTTCAGTCATAGAGGTAAGGGTTAATCCCAACTGTTCGGGATCAACAAACACGGCATGGAACTTCACCGTCCATTGCCCGGGATATTAGATTCAAAGGATAACCAGTCTCAGGTAATTGCCCCGGTCATCGGTAAGAATATAGAGCCCGGGCGAAAAGCCGTCAACATTTATCGTTTCGGTATCTGTACCACTGTAAACCAAAATACCACCGGAATTATAAATGAGGTAATCACACCTCCTGCTGAGTCTTATATGGCCACCGGAAGCGGGGTTAGGCCAGGCTTTCAGCCTTTCTTCCTCCGTGACCCGGCCTGACGATGTGATATTGTTCGATTTTCCCGGGGTAGATGTTGCCATGAAAATGATCTCTTCAGCCCCGTCACTCTTTCTACCCATACTGACATCCTCCTGCTGAGGGCCGAAGGTAAGGGTGTCAACCACCAGCAGATCCGGAGAATAAACACCGATCTCCTCTCCATCCTTGCTTAGCCTGAAGGATGCATGATGGCTGCCGGCGGCCGTGCTGCCGTCGGCCCAGATAATCAGGAAACTTCCGGTTGTGAGCGTGACCGGCGGCAGCTTCCATTTGTCAGGGTCATCAAAATTGTCCGTCAGGAAGTAATCGCCCAGGAACACATCCCGGGTGTCGCCGTTGTAGAGTTCAATCCAGTCACTGTAAGTGCCGTGTTCATCAGCCACGGTCTCCTCATTGTCAGCCATGAACTCATTGATAAACAGAAGCGGTGTGTCACCAGCCACCGGTGCTATGCTGACAGGATTGCAGGGCATCAGGGCTGTTCTTCCTGATCCGTCAGCAGCCCTTACATGGTAGCTAATGGCATCCGCTTCAGGTACCCCGTCAACCTCTGCGGAATAATAGCCTGTACCGTCGCCGGTCATGTCCACCTGCCGGAAAGGACCTTCCGCAACTGAATACAACAGCGTAACGCTTACAGGCGGGTCAGCCGCTTCCACAAATGCAGCCACCCGGAGGGGTGAACCTTCTTTCCTGGTATGAGTTATATACCTGATGACAGGATCGGGGTCACCCGGCTCGATCTGATTCCCCATCGATTCCTTCCTCCCCTCCAGGTAGGGATAGAGTCCCCATTTTACGTGAGAACCAATGGCAGCCGTAAAGGAGTTAAGGAAATCCGCATGATCGTACCCGTAATCGAGAGGATAGAAAGGATCGGTAGCAACATACGGTGAGATCATCTCCTTCCGCTCCTCTATGGCCTGTACAAGAGAGTCAGTATCCAGCGTGCTTCCGATAAGCTGCGAGGCATAAAAACTGAACTGGCTCCGAAGCACCGGGTTGCTTATTATTCTTTCATACAGGGGCCTTTGCTGATCGCCTCCCGGCTGCCAGTTGTAAATATTCCTCGTAGACCAGTCAATACCAAACCAGTCGATACCGAAAGTGTTGTCCACGTCATAGGGAATGTATTCAAACTTGCCGGTACGGGTGTTGTGATAGAGGTAAAAGTTATTCTTGTTGTAGATATACCCGTCCCAGTCGCCGCAGAATATCTGCACGGCCATGATCTTCAGATAGCCGGGGGTATTGAACACCCTGTCAAGATCACATAAAAGGTTTTCTTGTGTTGAGTTACGGAGTACCCCGATAAACTCTGCAAGGTCCGAGAAGTCATCCTCCTCCTCGTTTGTTGTAAGCTCATATACCCATCGCGATCCGTTCCATATTTTGTAGTTTTCCGGATCAGCTCCACGGTATGCCAGGTCAGCAGGGTAAAGACACTTGTAAAGGTTACCGTCATTGTTCCCGAAGCGTGACTTGACAAACTCCTCGTCTATATGTTCAACGTTGATATACAGTCCGTAATAGCTTCCGTTGATATATACCCTGACATGGTTTGCACGTGGTGCGGGGATACTCCATTTCCGGAGTATATCCCACATTATCTTGGAGCGCATCACGGTTGGATCATTGTGCTCTCCGTTGAGGTTCATTTTTTCGACCCCCATGTATTTTCCCCCTTCAGTAAAAGTATTGAAGGAGACCTTGAAAGATTTCTTTTTTGATGACCGCGAAGTATTGCCACGGAGTCTGAAACCGACCGGATGTACAGTATCACGGACCGTTCCGTTATCAAACACAAAGGTTGCCCGGAACTCCCTGTCGCTGTATGGATTGGCATAGATCCATGCCAGTGTGTCTGGAGGAACGGTTATGTAAACTTCCGGAACAATAGTGTCTGCAAAAAGATGACCGTTATCCGGGAACGAAGGCTGTGACCGGAGGAGGGTCCCGGTACACAGAAACATCAATATCACGGCAATTGCCCTGTTCATCGTACAATATTACTCAAATTAATACCTTTATGATCCTGATTCAACTTTTGCATGACTATAAAACCAACCTCCCTGCAGTTCACTGACGGCGTTGTCACCCTTCGAAAATTCAGGCGAAACGACAAGTACCGGATGGCAGAGATAGCCAATAACCTGAAAATTGCCATTAACCTGCGAGATGCGTTCCCATACCCGTATTCTCTTGAAGATGCACGGAAATTCATAAATATGTGCCTCAGGGTAAAGCCTTACCAGGTCTTTGCCATCGAGTATAAAGGTGAGTATGTTGGCAACATCGGACTGCACAAACAGGAGGACGTCTACCGCAAGACGGCTGAATTGGGATACTTTATCGGTGAACATTACTGGAACAGGGGCATAACTACCCGCGCTGTAAATCTCATTTGTGAATACGGCTTCCGGGAGCTGAATGTCATCAAAATTTTTTCAGGCGTCTTTTCATTCAACACCGCCTCGCAGAGGGTGCTTGAAAAATGCGGGTTTGAAAGGGAGGCAATACTGAAATCAGCCGTTATAAAGAACGGGAAGATATATGACGAGTACAGGTATGCAAAGATCATTGGATAATATCCCCGCGGAGTCAGTTTGAGGTGAAACTAATCCCCTGCAGCCAGGAGTTATCTCCGTATGCGTGAGATACACGGAGGATGCCCTCCGGAATTCACATTGATGCTTTCCTGTTACTTTTTTCCCGGTACTGATCTTACAGCTGAACTTATACTCTGGCGAGGGAAATCATTCTATAGCCGGTCAAGCGCTTTTCTGAGCCTTTCTCCCACTTCAGCTGCAACCTGAGACACAGTCTCGTTATTCACAGTAGCCATTGCATCAGCAGGATTAACCGCAGCTATTTCAATGTTGTTCTCGCCCTGTTCAATGACCAGTACGTTGCAGGGGAGCATCACCCCTATCTTATCCTCAGCCATGAGTGCCCTGTAGGAGTAAGCGGGGTTGCAGGCCCCAAGGATGCGGTATCTCTTGAAGTCTATCCCCAGCTTGTATTTGATCTTCTCATGAAGGTCAATCTCCGAAATAACGCCGAAACCCTCCGCTGACAGTGCGGCTGTTACCATATTTACGGCTTCCTCATATGAGGCCCTGAGCGTTTTTGAATAATAATAAGCCATGATTGCCGGTTTTGATGTCCTTATTGGTTTAATGCAAGATAAACAAAAAGCGGGGCTGAAAGGTTCGCCGGAATTTTGCATCATGGTTTTGACCTCAGCTTGCTTTTAACAACGATATGGGTAATTTTATCAGGTCAAATTAATGATATCATTCCGGAATTACCGTTTAACTCCGGCGAAAGACCATCATAACCATGAAACGAGTTTACCTGAAGGACCGGGCCGAATTGATAAGGCGAACCAGGAAAGGTGCCACGAAGTTGATAACTGATGAGCTGGTAAGTGGTTTGCCCGAGCCATTTAAAAAGTACCTGCGGATCTGCGGTTATTTAAATACCCCGCTGCCCCTTAATGGTGACGTATACTGGTCCGAGAGCTTTCTTAAACTTTCTCCGGACAGGGAGTGGGGTGAGCTGAAAACCATTCAGTTCAATTCCGTTGATCCGATTGGCCGGGTGGCATACATGAAATTCCTGAAAATGCCGGTTGCCGGGAGAGACATCTATCGTGACGGTTACGGGGAGATGAAAGGCAGGCTGCTGGGGCTCTTCAGGGTTATTTTTGACAACAGCCGTGAAACAGCCCAGTCTGCATTGCTTACTACATTTTGTGAATTCCTCCTCGTGCCAGGGTACCTGTTTTCGGATAACGTAAGCTGGTCAATGACTGATAACAGGACTGTCCTCGGCTCCCTCACCGACAACGGTATCAGGGCCACAGCCATATTCCGGTTTGGTGAAGACGGCCTGCTTACCAGTGTTGAAACATCTGACAGATATTACACAGAAGGCAAAGGCGAATACAAAAAGGTGAAGTTTTCAGCCGTGGTTGAGAGCTACAAACGCCAGGGAGAGATCATGTTCCCTGAAAAAATGAAGGCAGTATGGCATCTCCCCGGCGGAGATTATGAATACTTTAAGGGGACAATCAGCAGGATAGAATATAATGTTACGGATTAACTACAAGGTAATCAATTAATAAACGGGATGCTCGTATTATTTGTCAGCGCAATTTTCCTCGATTTTTTTATTGTTATCCTTCTCCTCACGAAAAGGCCTAAAAGCCTGACCGATAAGCTTCTTGCACTTTTAATATTCAATATCGGCCTGCATCTGCTTGGTTATTATCTGAAACAGGCAGGCTACTGGGAGCTATACCCCCATTTAACCGGAGTTACAGCCCCGGTTGTCCTGTTTCACGGTCCATTCCTGTACCTGTACTGCCTGTATTCACTTCGCCCCGACCGGACCCTGCGGCTTGTTGATTACCTCCATTTCCTCCCGGGTATTGCTGCATATCTTTATATGACAAAATTCTTTTTCTTCTATTCAGCAGAAGAGAAGAGGCTCATTGACAGCGGCGTAATTAATGATTTTGAATTTTTCTCACGCTTCCTGCTTATTGCCATCCTGGTATCAGGGCTTTCCTATCCCATCGCCTCCTACCGTCTTACAATAAAGCACAGACAAATAATCAAAGAATACTTTTCGTTCAGCGAGGGTGTCAGCCTCAGGTGGCTGCGTTACTGTATTTTAAGCATAGGGATGGTATTCCTTACAGCAACCATCGTGATTTTCATGCGGGACTCCCTGGGTACCAGATTCCCGTTTGATCCTGAGTACATATTTTACACTATTATTATTGGTTTTATTTTCCTCGTCGGTTATTTTGGGATAAAACAGGAAAACCTCTTTGTAAATAATTACGGGACAAATGATTCAAAGGCCGAAGGTAACAGAACCGAAGCCAAATACAAGCATTCAGGGATTGATGAACAAAAGGCTGATCAGTTATTTGACAGGCTGATCAGTCTCATGAATGAAGAACAACCTTTCCTTGAACCCAGGCTCACACTCGGTGAACTGGCCGGAAAGCTCGATATTTCTCCAAACAACTTGTCACAGGTAATCAATCAGAAAGCAAACGTCAATTTTTACGATTTTGTGAATGAGTACCGTGTTGAGCATTTCATCAATAGTGCTCAGAAAAACAAAAGATACAGTCTGCTCGCCCTGGCGTTTGAATCGGGCTTCAATTCAAAATCCTCCTTTAACCAGATATTCAGGAAACATAAAGGGCATACCCCGTCAGAATTCCTGTCAATGCAAAAGACAAACCCTGATTAAGTCAATCTGCCAGGGGACCCGGAAACTCTTCTTTTAACCTGTATGTATTCTGTCAGCTGAGTCTGAAATTATAGGTTCAGACCACTTCGGGGTCCATTCCTGTAAGTCTGGTCGACTGGCATTCCCATGAACTGTTCCTTTGCATGGAAAAATCCAAATCCTTTTATCATGGAAACAGATACCAAAACAAAACAGATCATTAAAAAGTACGACAAACCCTTACTTTTTTACATTCTTTCCATTGCCATTCCCTGGGCTTTATGGTTTCTCAGTGCATACTTAAGTCACCGGACTCCTTTCACAAGGACGATGGAAACATTGACCGGCATAACAAGTTTTACAGGGTTGCTGGCTCCGTTTATCATAGCGCTCTGGCTTATTCTGCCGGTCAAGGAATTGAGGGAGGACTTTCTGTCCCGCTTCTTTAATTTCAAAGACATCCGGCGGGAGTACTGGATGGTGGCATTTTTCCTGATGTTGATCAGTATCCTGGCAGCACAGGCAATTTCACTTCTGTTTGGCTACAGTCCCGGGCAGTTTGAACTGAGAGGTTCATTCACATTTGCCTCCGCCCTGTTTCCTGTCTGGTTTCTGCTTGTGGCAGCCCCTGCACTCGAAGAGATGGCCTGGCATTCATACGGAACTGATACTCTCAGGTCAAGGTTCAGTTTGTTCGGTGCCTCACTGATCTTCGCAATTTTCTGGGCTTTCTGGCATCTTCCACTGTCATTTATCAAAGGTTATTATCACAGTAACCTTGTGGAGTCCGGATTAATATATACCCTGAATTTTGTAGTCAGTATGATCCCTTTTGTGCTGATTATTAACTGGCTCTATTACAAAACAAACCGGAACATCATCCTGCCTATCGTATTTCATGTAACGGCCGGTTTTTTCAATGAGATTTTTATGACACACCCCATGAGCAAGGTCATCCAGACAGGCCTGCTGCTGGTATTTTGTATTTATTTACTGGCAACAAACAGGGAATTTTTCTTTAAACGCCGGTCTGATCTTTGATGGGCCATTCAGGTTTGCCTTGACTGCAGCCGGTTACAGCATGTCAATAATTTGTACTGCATTAAATCAGTGAAACGGCTGGAAAAATATATAGTCCTTCCCTGTTGGACAAATTAGAGGAAATCATAATTTCACCCTGAACTATAAATATTAAATCCCGTGAAACTTTCGTATAGATCTCTTTCAATGATCTTTCTGACTCTGATTTGCATATCATGCGCTAAACAGAAAACATTTGAAGAGTATTTAAGCACATTCAATTCTGATTTTAAGGAGGAACTGGCAAAACTGAATGTTTCAAATGCTTCCTACGCGGTATTCAGCAAGGATTCTGTCATACTCCACGACAGTTTCAGTGCAGCCGGAACAGGAACCAATGGAGAATCACCGTTTCTGATAGGTTCAGTTACCAAGGTTTTCACAGCTGTGGCAATCATGCAACTCTGCGAGGAAGGGAAAATTGATCTGGACAAACCGGTAAGCGAGTACGTTCCGGATTTCAAAATCACACAGCGTTTTCCTGATTCAGGACCTATAACTATCCGGGCAGTTCTTACACATCATGCCGGTATTCCTTCTGACAGCTATCTTAATAAATTCAGTAAAAATCCGGGTGATTTCAATACTGTGCTTGATTATCTCAATACCGGATACACCTGTTACCCGGTAGGTAAGATATGGGCATATTCCAACCTTGGCTATGCACTGCTGGGTATTGTCATTGAAAGGGCCAGCGGAATGAAATATGAGGAATATATTGCCAGGCACATCTTTGAGCCCCTGAAAATGGATTCATCAGGTTTTTACAATGAATACCTGTCTCAGCAGCATCTCTCCGGAGCCTTTGATGGCAAGGGGAACCCCGCAACTGAACTTCCCCTTTTTGATAAACCGGCAGGTGCCATTTATTCAACAGCAGATGATATGATCAGCTTTGGGCGGGCATTCATTGACGGGAAGGAAGTTCTATTGAAAAATGAAACACTTGAGCAGATGTTCATGCTGCAAAATAAAGAGAACCTGCTCGACCTTGACCATCGCTCAGCCATCTGTTTCAATTATAAAAACAAGGCCTATGAACTCGGAAGGCTCCTTGAACATGGCGGAGCCACCATGTACCACCGTGCCCAGATGGTTGTTGCTCCCGATGCAGGAATGGCATCCGTTATCCTGTCAGATTCACCGAACGGGAGGGATAATGCCTGGAAACTTGATGAGCAACTTATGGTTGAATTCATCAGGGCGAAAGGAATTGTCCCTGACAGGAACCTCAATCACGAAAAAATGATGCAGCTCTCCCCCATATCCGGTAATAACCTCCGGTCATTTACAGGATCCTATGCCATGCCGGGAATGGTATGCAGCATCGAGTGGAAAAATGAACATCTTTCTCCGACTATCGAGGGAGAAAACTTCTACCTGGTTCAACATGACTCCAACTCATTTGTCCCAGCAAAAAGGTTTATGGGATTAATGCTCAAATCACGGAAAATGTATTTAATGCTGGAAGAAATCGACGGGGAGAAGCACCTTATACAGGCAATGCCATGGGGAGGCCTGGTTATCATAGGCACCCAAACCACTCCTGAACCCATACCAATATCATGGAAAGACAGAACAGGGAAATATGCTGTCACCAGTGCCGGCGTTGATGAAATCCCGACGCTGGAAAATGTCAGTATTTCCATAGAGAACGGCTTTGTCTTGTTAAGATATGGATTTGACTCTGCATTGACCTTCGGCCGGAATGTCACGGTGGCTCTGGATATAGCGGGTGATAATGAAGCATTTGTGCTTGGCTACGGCCGCGGAGGAGGGGAAGCTGTAATTTTTGAGCCCGGGAAAAACTGCTTTGAGTTTATGGGAATGAAGTTTGAAAAGATCTGATGCCATTATGAACTTTAAAACATGACTGTTATTTCCTTAGATTCAATAGATGTAACAGAAACATGAGCATTAAACCAGTGGAAAGATACTTCCGGATAAAAGACTCATGCCGCCAGGGGCTCCTCAGGTATCTTGAAGATGCATTTTCGAAAATCCCCTTGCCGGAGAATCCTCATATACTGGATATCGGGTGTGGCACAGGAGTGCCAACCCTGTGGCTGGCTGAAAATACTGATGGCTCCATCACTGCAATTGATCCGGATAAAAATGCACTGGAATGGCTGAAATATAAAATCAGCGACAAAAACCTCTCTGACCGGGTGACTGTACTGAATTCATCCTTTTTCGATTATATGCCGTACCCGGAATGTTTCGATCTGATCATCGCAGAGGGTTTTCTGAACGTAGTCGGATTTGAAAAGGGATTCCGCCAGGTGAACGGGCTTCTCCGGAAAGGGGGTTTCTTTGTCATACATGACGAAGTAAGGGACCAGGAAACTAAAACTGAACTCATCCGGGAATGCAACTGCCAGCTGGTTTACTCACGACTTTTGGATGAGAATGTATGGTGGGATGATTATTACAGGCAGCTTGAAGCAGAGATTAACTCACCATCAAATACAAACATCAGGGGACTGTTTAAAAATGATCTTGAAGAGATCGCATACTACAGGATTAATCCGGCTGCTTTCAGATCAGTCTATTACGTTGTTCAAAAGCTCTGACAGGATTAACCCTCAGGCCTCATGAAGCCTGACAGGCTGATTGTGTTAACTGTAGCGGTCAGTTCTTCTGATGTCACTGATTTGTATTACCTTGTACCTGAATTTCCCGGTAAATCCGGGTGCCAAATTAGAACCCCGATTCAACCAAGTCAATGAAAAGATTCATTTCCCCACTACTGATTATGATTCTGCCAGTCTTTTTCTGCCCGGTCGATGCGCAGAAAACAGCCGGAGCGGCTGACAAATGGCAACTTGTATGGAATGACGAATTCGACGGCAAAAGCCTCGATACATCAAAATGGAACGTATTGATCCGCGAGACCAGCAAACACAATGAGCTGCAGTACTACGTACCTGATGAAGTTTACGTTGAGAATGGATTGCTCCGCATTAGAAGCAGGGTCCGCAAGTATGGTTCAAAGGAATATACCAGCGGAAGGCTCGATACCGAAGGTAAATTTGCCCCCGTTTATGGCCGGTTTGAGATACGCGCCAAACTACCGGGCGGACAGGGACTGTGGCCAGCACACTGGCTATACCCGCAGGAACGCGACTGGCTGATGGAGAAGACCATGGAAGATGCCGTTGCTGCCGGCAGAGAACGGCTGATACCGGAAGAAAGGCCATGGTATACAGAGATCGATATCATGGAGTTCCTCGGGCATGAACCGACGGTTCTTTACGGCACCATTCATTACTGCGCATTTGACGGAGCCAGAAGATCAAGCTCCGGTACCTGGCGCGGAACGGATGACTATACAAAAGACTTCCACGTTTACGTACTGGAATGGGAACCTGATTCAATCCGATGGTATATTGACGGCAACCTTATTCATTCAACAATAAACGGAATACCTCATAAACCACACTACCTTATCCTCAACACTGCTGTCGGCGGAAGCTGGCCCGGCAATCCCGACTCCACAACAGTATTTCCTCAGCATCACGACATTGACTATGTACGGATATACAGCAAGGGTGACTACTTCACGAAATAAAACCTTCCGTAAATTGTTACAGCCGGAAAAGCCTGATAAATGATGGCAACGAACTACAGGTTTCAAAAAATCGTCCGCTCGAGGATAGCAACCTTTGACATTTTCGCGGTTGGCATGTGGAAACATCATATTTCCGCAATGCTTGAATTTGATGTCACCGAAAGCAGGGCAAAACTTCGCGAGCTTCGGAAAAAAGGGGTATCTGTTTCATTCAATGCATGGCTTATTAAGGTTATTGCAACAGTCCTGGAGAAGTACCCTGAAGCAGCGGCCTATTTCTGTAATAAGAAGAAGCTCATAATCTTCGATGACATAAACGTATCAGTGATCATTGAAAAGAAGATCGGCGAAAAAAGGGTTCCGATTCCTCTTGTCATTGAAAAAGCGGACAAAAAGTCCGCCGCTGAAATCTCCGGGGAGATAGAAGCTGCCAAAAACCAGGAATTAAGACATGGCGACATTGTTCTAAAGAAAAAATCATCTTCGTATGAGAGGCTGTACTACCAGCTGCCCGGATTCATCAGGAGGTTCTTCTGGATACTGTTGCTTAAAAATCCGAAGGCAGCTTTCAGGACGATGGGTAATGTTTCAGTAACATCTGTCGGAATGATAGGAAAAATAAACGGGTGGTTCATCCACACATCGGTTCATCCGATTTCATTCGGGGTCGGATCCGTGCTCGTCAAGCCAGTGGTAATCAATAACGAGGTAAAGCCTAGAGAGATACTGAACATGACGATCCTTGTTGACCATGATGTAATTGACGGAGCGCCCATGGTCAGGTTTCTCGGTGACCTGACGGAATACATTGAGACCGGGAAGGAGATCTGAAACACGTCCATCTGATTGGTTACTGAAGCTCCTTGCACCATACGGGATGATGATAGCGGTTGTGTTTATCACCTGTATCATTCGAAGATGAAAACATATTATCTTTGGCGCCCTGATGATCTGACCAGGGCAATTTGAGACAACAAAGGAAAAATACGGCCATTGCAATAACCGGCTTCCGTATGTGGAGCAGGAAGAGGTATGCCGTCTTCAACTCCCTTCGGCGGGTAATCCGGATCTTTACATTGTGCACTGCATACAGCATCCTGGTCGCACCCGGGTTCATAAGTGCCCGGAACATTGGTAGCAGCACGGGTACCGTGGCCTCTGACCCCGATAAAAATACCGCAACAACGGATCCTGATGACACCCTGAAAATTCAGCATTTCCTGGCGGACGGAGTGATTGTTACCGCCTCGCGGACACCCATTGAGGCGCAAAAGGCCAACAGGATAGTAACGGTAATTTCAAAATCAGATATTGCCCGGGCTCCGGCACAGAACCTCAATGACCTCCTTCGAAGCATTCCCGGAGTAGATATCCGCCAGAGGGGACCACTGGGTACACAGGCTGACATCTCAATCCGCGGAGGAACCTTTGATCAGACGCTGATACTACTGAATGGCATCAACGTCACCGATCCGCAGACCGGACACCACAACCTCAGCCTTCCGGTTGATATTGAAAGCATAGAACGAATTGAAATACTCAACGGACCGGCAGCAAAATCATTCGGACCCAACGCCTTCAGCGGAGTAGTCAATATCATCACCGGCAACAGCAATCCCAACAGTATCAGGGCATCACTGCTGCTCGGACAATATGGCCTGTCCAGGATATCAGCCAATATATCAAACACTTCAGGAAAGCTGGAGCAGTTCCTGAGCCTTAGCCGGATGGCATCAGAAGGCTATATTGAAAATACCGATTTTTCAAACAGCTCCTTTTTCTACCAGGCAAAATACCAGTTGAAATCCGGAATAATTGATTTACAAACCGGGTACGGCGCAAGGAACTTCGGAGCAAACAGTTTCTATTCCTTAAAATATCCTGATCAGTTTGAATCCGTAAAAACCGATTTTGTCAGTATAAAGTACCAGAACAGGTCAGCAATCAGGATTGTACCTGTCATTTATGTGAGGCGAAACCGTGACAGGTTCGAGCTGAAACGGGATGATGAATCCGTTCCGTTTAACCATCACAGGACCTTAACGGCCGGACTTAACCTGAATATCTGGATGGTTCACCGCTTCGGACGGACAAGCCTTGGTGCTGACCTCCGGAATGAGAATATCCTGAGCAATGTCCTTGGAAACCTGTTAAGCAGTCCTGTTCAGGTTCGTGGATACGAGAACACTTACTACCTGAAATCCTACAACAGGTTCAATACCAGCATCTATGCCGAACAGACGATCTCGGTGAGAAAGTTTACGGGCACCGCGGGGGTCATGGCTTATCATAATCCGGACCTCTCATTTTTCGGATTTTACCCGGGAATGGACTTAAGTTATCGTTTTAATGATCGTCTCAGGATTTATTCTTCGGTAAACAAAACGTTGCGGATGCCCTCCTTTACAGATATGTTTTACACAAGCCCGGTTCAGCAGGGTAATCCGCAACTGAAGCCGGAAGAGGCAGTTACCTGGGAAGCCGGAATCAAATACAGCAGCACCTTTCTCAAAGGTGACATAAGTGCATTCCGGCGACGGGGAAACAACCTGATTGACTGGGTCAAGGATCCGTCGGCGGACAGCCTCATCTGGAGGTCTGCGAACCATGCGGATATCAGTTTTGCCGGGATTGAAGCCTCCCTGAGCCTGACACCTGAAACAGAAAATCACAACGGAAGGTTTCAGTCCCTGAGAGTATCCTCCAGTTTCCTTAAGGCAGACCCGGTGGAAGGAGATATGCTGTCAAGATATGCGCTTGATTACCTGAGGCACCAGGTTAATATTTCTGTTGATTTCAGAATAGTTGCCAGGCTGTATAATTCAACCACGGTTACCTGGCGTAACCGCAGCGGTGCATGGCAGGATGTCACCGGTGAGGTTGTCTCCTATGAACCGTTCTGGTTGTCCGATACAAGGTTTACATGGAAGGAGCAGCATATTTCTGTCTATATCGAGGCTTCAAATGTTTTCAACTCGCGGTATTATGACTTCGGCGGTCTGATCCAGCCCGGAACCTGGATACGGGGAGGAATTTTATTGAATATAAATTATCTTGGGAAGAGGTCCGGGGCAACAGAATAGTAAACCCCATTCTTCTATAGGTACGAAGCTGCCCGCCTGGCATAAATGAGGTACCTGCCCGTAACATCTTAATAATACTCAGTGTGATTGAATGTCAGTTCATTTTTTATATCGTAAATTAGTTACTACCAGCAGGAAAACATCAGTAATAACATGACGTTTAGCTGGTACTTGTTAACCAAAACCAACTTCCCAAGAAATGAAAGCACAACTCAAATCAGCAGTCTGCCTGAGCCTGATCGGAGGTCAATCTTACTTCTTTCGGTAAGTTGAAAAAAGGAGAATAACAACGCTGATACCGTTACAGACATTGACGGAAATGTGTACCACATGGTTACTATTGGTTCACAGACCTGGCTTGTGGAAAACCTCAAAACAACCAAATTCAGGGATGGTTCACAGGTCCCGCTTATTACAGACCAGTCAGCCTGGGCTGCATTGACCACTCCCGGATTCTGCTGGTATGATAACAATACTGCAAACAAGTCTGTTTATGGCGGATTATATAATGGATATGCGGTCAGGGATTCCCGGGGGTTATGCCCTACCGGCTGGCATGTGGTAACAGATGCTGACTTTATTGATCTGGAAACATCATCCGGATTACTCCAGTCTCAGGCTTATTTCGACGGTGACCGTGGTGTGGCAGGCAATGTAGGCGGGCATTTAATAAGCACCCAATATTGGGATGCCCCTAATTCCGGAGCAGACAACAGCTCGGGTTTTACTGCCATAGGAACAGGTTATCGCAGGCCCACGGGCGAGTTTAACTGGTTCAGACTATGGACTGGCTATTATACTTCAACCGCTCCGGACGCGAATCACTTGATACGGCGTTACATCGGGTACTATTTTACAGGAATCTCACGCTCAAGTTACGATCTTGATTATGGTTATTCCATAAGGTGCGTAAAAGACTGATATTGATTCATTGAAGAATTCAGATAAAGAAACCGGACTGTGGACCGGGTACCGGCAATAGCCGGTCTGCAGCGCAAGCTTCGGGCCCGGCATAAAAACTGAATACGGCTTCGGGCCCGGCATAAAAACTGAAGCCGGCTTTGCAGCCGGCTCCCTGTTGACCCACCTGGGCTCGAACCAGGACTCTGCGGAACCAAAATCCGTCGTGTTACCAGTTAC
>JALONR010000093.1 GCA_025454815.1 Bacteroidales bacterium
CCTGACCTGTGGTGGTTTGACGGCGACTGGGAGCAGAACGCAGCCAAATGGCGTGCAGAGGAAATCCGCAGGAAGATCCTTGACCGCAATCCTTCCGCGATAATCAACTCCCGCCTTGCCGGGTACGGTGACTACGCAACACCCGAACAGGGCCTTCCGTCACGTCGCCCTCCAGAGAAATACTGGGAGCTGTGCATGACCATCAACGACTCCTGGGGCTACCAGGGAAATGACAGCAACTACAAGAATCCCTCGCAGGTGATTCGCATTTTTGCCGAGTGCATCGGGATGGGAGGAAACCTCCTCCTGGATATCGGCCCGATGGCCGACGGAACAATTCCTGCCGCACAGGTTGAGGTGCTGAAGGAGATGGGACGGTGGACTTCAAAACACAGGCAGGCGATATACGGAACAAAGGCAGGACTGCCTGAGGGACACTTTGCAGGGCCGTCAGCAATGAGCCCTGACAGCACGATGCTTTATCTCTTCTTCCCAGGTAACGGAGGGGGCGAGCTGATGATTGAGGGAGTGAAGAACAGGATCAACAAGGCCTTCGTGGTGGGCAACGGCACAAGCCTTGAGTTTAAGGAGTACCTGAGGCCCTGGTGGAGCAGTCACGCAGGCGTTTACTTTATTAAAGTACCCGGGTCGGTGCTTGACAAGACGATGACGGTGATCGGAATATCCCTTGACGGGAAGCTTGTAACTGAATAAAAATGATTATGATGAAGACTGAGAATTCCGGCGTGACTTGTCCAATTCCCGAATCCCTGTCCGGTTTTGGGATGCACTTCAGGAGATATCTTTTACCCGCGTTGTCACCGGGGCTGTCGTCAATGAGACACACTTTGGTTGTATCTGTCATGCTTGCCGTCATTGCGCTTCATCCCCTGGCTGCCCAGGATCATGACGAGAGATATGTTCCGGAGACAGACCCTCTTGTCCTTCAGAAACTGGAGGAGTGGCAGGACATGAAGTTCGGCCTCCTGATGCACTGGGGACCGTACAGCCAGTGGGGGATTGTGGAATCGTGGTCAATATGTGCCGAGGATGAAGGCTGGTGCCGTCGCAAAAATCCCGACTACATTGAGTATAAGAAGCAATATGAAGCACTCAAGCTGAGCTTTAATCCCATCGGGTTCAATCCTGAAAGATGGGCCGCGGCCGCCCGTGACGCCGGGATGAAATACGTGGTATTCACCACCAAGCACCACGACGGCTTTTCGATGTTTGACACGAAACTGACCGATTACAGGATCACCGATCCTGAGTGTCCGTTCAGCGTCAACCCGCGGGCAAATGTCACAAAAGAGATCTTTAAAGCCTTCCGGGATCAGGGTTTCTGGACCGGGGCATATTTTTCCAAGCCCGACTGGCACAGTGAGCACTACTGGTGGCCCAATTTTGCCACCCCTGACCGCCATGTCAACTACAGTATACCGGATTATCCGGAGAGGTGGGAAAAATTCGTGCAGTTCACCCACGGACAGATAATGGAGCTCCTGGGAGGTGATTACGGCAGGGTTGACATCCTCTGGCTTGACGGCGGCTGGGTCAGGAAGATGACAGATGAGGAGGTGCTCAATTACAGGATGGCGCAGGGCAACAAGATGACCAGGGTGCAGAGCCAGGATATCCGGATGGATGAGCTTGTGGCAAAAGCAAGGGAAAAGCAGCCGGGACTGATAGTTGTTGACAGGGCTGTTTACGGAAAGAACCAGAATTATCTCACTCCGGAAAACAGGGTGCCGGATAAGGCGCTTCCATACCCGTGGGAGTCGTGCATCATAGCCGGAGGAGGCTGGGCATGGGTTCCCAACCCGAAGTTCATGTCACCCCGCGAGGCAGTGCACCTGCTGGTTGACATCGTAGCCAAGGGGGGAAACCTGCTGCTGAATATCGGACCGGCTCCTGACGGAACATGGCCTGAGGAGGCTTACACCCTGCTGGAGGAGATGGGCCGGTGGATGAAGGTCAACGGTGAGGCAATATACGGCACCAGGGCAATTGCCCCGCACAAGGACGGTAAGACATGCATTACCCGGAAGGGCGATGATACCTGGTACCTTTACTACATGGCCGGAGAGGGAGAACAGATGCCCGAATCGTTTACTATGAGAGGAATGACGCTTCCTGCCGGGGCCAGGGTCACGGTAATGGGATCAGGAGCCCTCTGCAAATGGAAGAACGGAACAGACTCCTTTACCGTCACGCCACCGCAGCAGGCGAGGAAGAATCCCCCCTCTGACTATGTATATGTTCTGAAGATAGCCCTCTGATACCATGCTCAGGCCCTGTTTCTTCTGCCCGCAAAAAACATGGCAGACGGCCCGGACCCCCCTAAAACGCGCCACACAGACCTCTTTGGCTCGTGATCTGTGTGGCCTGACAGGGAAATGGGGGGGAAGAACCACCTGTCAACTATTTTCAATTAAACCCTATTCTGCCGTCCATTAAAATATGGTTTAAATATTGCATAATTATGTATAAGCCCGATGCAAAAAAGCCACCATTGTATGGATGGCCGCTTCTAACGTACGGATGAACCGGTTTGCCTGACCAGTAAAACAGAGGTGTAAATTTAGCTTTCCGAAATACGGTTTTTCATGTGATCCATAAGCAGTTTTACCTTGTCTCGTGATATCTCACAACGGTATTCCTTTTCACCCAGGATGAAGACGCAGGCCATCTGTTTCATGTCTATGCGGGCAAGGAAGGAGGTGTTGACAATGCATGACCTGCCGGTTCTGAAGAACTGTTTTCCGAGGTGCATCTCCACGTTCCCTATGAGGGCAGTTACTGTCTCAACCCTTCCCGATATGAAGTGAAAGCTTGAGTAGTTACCGTCGGCTGTAATATAAAGCACCTCATCCGTATCAATGAAGGTAATCCCTGTGATGCCGCGGAAGATCAGGATCTTCTCGTTGTTGTAGACCGGCTGCTGTCTGCCGGCCTCTGTTTTCATGCTGCTTCCTGTAACTGTGCTGGTGATGGTACCGTTGATGTTGTACCTGCGAAGGGTTTCGAGAAGGCGGTCGGGATCAATTGGTTTCAGGAGATAATCAAATGCAGCATAATCAAATGCCTTGATGGCATACTCATCATGAGCGGTGGTAAATACCACGTGAGGGTTAAGTGAAGTCTGGTTGTTCATCTCATTCAGGATATCAAAGCCGGACTTTCCCGGCATCCTGATGTCAAGAAAAAGCATATCCGGCTCATGCAGCAGGAGAAGGTCAACAGCTTCCTGCGGGTCAGTGGTGGAGGCAACCACTGTAGCCAGCCCGGTTGATTCCAGTAGTCCTGACAGAAGATCAAGCGCTTCCGGCTCATCTTCAACAATCATTGCCTTGATTTTCTGATGGTCCATATTTTCCCGGTTTAGGTTGGTCAATTTGTCTTTTCTGCCTGGAAATTAAAAGAGTAATTATGTGGCAGGAAAACCCTTACTTCCGTTCCGGCAGGCCTGCCGCCATGATACAGGTCGGTAAGGTTGAAGGTTATCTTCTCCCTGTTGGCCCTGTTGATGGCATCAATTATCCCCCTGATGTTCTTAATCCCTGTCCCCGCGCCGTCAGTATGCAGCCTGGCTGCCGCTGCTCTTCCGATCCCATTATCCCGGATGGCGACTTCCACTCCTTCGTCAAGGTTCCTGATACTGATATCCATTGTACCCTGTCCGGTCTTGTTTTCAAGGCCGTGCTTGACCGCATTCTCGGCAAACGACTGGATTATCATCTTCGGGACCGGGCTCTTAAGGTTGACTTCTGGTGCAACTTCTACATTGTACCGGAATCTCTCCCCGAAGCGCAGTTTCTGCAATTCGCAGTACCTTTTGACGAACTCCAGTTCCTCCTCCAGCGGTTTAAGGAGCAGGTTGCTGTCGGTAATGATGGAGCGCAGAAGATTCGACAGTTTAATAAAATAGTTATATGCCTTTTCCTTTTCGCCCTTCATGATCAGGGATCCCACGGAGGTGACGGCATTGAATGTAAAGTGAGGGTCAAACTGTTTGATTACCGAATTCAGCTGCATCCTGTATGCCTCTGCCTGTAGCCGGGCTGCAGCGACTCTCCTTTCCAGGACGCTCTTCCGGATCTGCCAGGAGAGAAATACAATCAGCGACAGGGTCAGGAGGACGAACATCGCAATTGCGAAGGTCGACTGGATAAACGTGGGGACAACGCTGATCTGAATCGAGTCGGGTTTTGCTGACATGACACCGTCAGCATTAATGGCGAGAACCTCGAAGGTATAGTTGCCGGGGGAGAGGTCGGTATATGTTACTGACCGCTCTGATGTCATGCCGGACCAGTTGTCACTAAGGCCTGCCATCCTGTACTGGTACCTTACATTTTCAGGGTTGCTTGTAGAGATGCCCGTATAGGAGATCCTGATACTGTTCTTCCTTCCCCGTATTTTCAGGAAACTTGTGGTATCATAGAAAAGTGAGGATTCAAGCACTGTATCCCATCCGGTACTGTCTCCCGGTACATCCACCATGGTTATGTGATTCATGGGGGGGTGGTTATTCATCTCCAGCCTGCCGGGTTCGAACCGTATTAGTTTGTTGTTGGCCAGTATCCACCACCGGCCTTCACTGTCCCTGACTATTCCGTTATCCTGGCAATCATGCCCCTGGAATCCCCGGCTGCGGTCAATAATCTTATAATAGTCCTGATGTCCGGAATAGTATTTATCGAGGTCGATGATGCATATATCCGTCATTCGGCCTATGATCAGACGGTGGTCACCGAGGTCACGGATTACGTTGGCAGGGAGGTTCACCTCATCAGGCAGGGCCTGGTTAAATTCCGGCTCGTCAGGATTGCAGATAAAGACTCCGTCAGATCCTGCGCTCCATATGTTGCCCATATGATCACAGACAACCCCCCAGACCATCTCGGCCGGCGCCGGGGCTGAACGAAAGGGTGTAAAGCTATTTCCGTCAAAGAATACTATCCCGTAATGGCCTGAAAGCCA
>JALONR010000053.1 GCA_025454815.1 Bacteroidales bacterium
AAGGTCATGCGGCAGGATTGCCCTTTAACCCGATCTCTTCTGCTGCCTCTCTCATACCCATGATTGTGTCAGTGATCAGGTCATTGAGCTCAGCACCCAGCATGGCGGCACCCTTTTCAATGACGTCCCTGTCCACTCCGGCAGCAAATCTTTTGTCTGACCATTTCTTCCGCACCGACTTTGCCTCCATGTCAAGTATGCTCCTGGAGGGCCTGACGAGGGCACTGGTTGTAACAAGGCCGGTCAGCTCATCAACAGCAAATAGAGTTTTTTCAAGCAGACTCCTGGGCTCGGTGTCGGAGCATATTCCATACCCATGGCTTATAACCGCCCTGATGTAATCTTCCGGCCAGCCCTCCTCCTTCAGGATCTTTTCGGTCATAGTACAATGCTGTTCAGGGTACATCTCATAATCAAGGTCGTGGATCAGCCCTATCACACCCCACATCTCCTCATCCTCGCCATGTTTTCGTGCCATGTATTTCATTACTGCCTCAACTGCCAGGGCATGCCTGAAGAGGCTGTCTGACTTATTGTATTTCCGGAAGAGTATCAGCGCTTCCTCGCGGGTGGGTTTACTGACTGACATAATTACAATGTGAATAATTCTTGTGAATGGTGTTTCTCAGGCTTTCTGTTAATGTTTTACTGCTTTCATGGTCATGGTTTTCCCTCCGTAGCTGATTCGCATGGTATAGACTCCTGCAGCAAAGTTTCGGGTATTGAACGGGATCCTGTTCCTGCCGGGCAGGAGTTCCCGCGAAGTCCGCAATAAAACTCTGCCTCCCGTATCAATCAGTTCAAAATCAGCTTGTCCGCTCCCATCATTATCAATTTCCAGGGTGAAGCCATCCCTGAAAGGATTGGGCTGAATTGTCACCTTACCTTCGGTTAATTCCGGTCCGATTGCTGAGAGCACAAAGGAGACGGATGCCGTATCATTTCCGGGGTAACCGTCTTCAGGGAGCCGGTTGAAAATATAAATCCGGTAGGGAACATCCTTCTGCAGTATGCATTTCCGGGTGAAGGTCACATCTATTGTATCTCCCGGGTCTATCTTTTTGTAGAAGGTTTCGTTTACAGGATCATCTGCGTTTACCTGGTAGGCAAGGGGGAAACTGGTGAGGGCTGTCCGCCCGAAATTGATCACTCTGCCCGTTATGGACACGTCTGTCACCATTGCGGAAGCAGGGGGCGGGTAGACCGAATCGATGTGAAGGTCAGCCTCAAGGAATGAGATGTCAGGGAATGTAACCTGGTCAAGCCAGGCTGCATCAAGTCCTCCGGAAAGGGAGACATCCTTTGAATATATCCATTCAAGGAGGTGAACCCCCGGTTTCAGCACCTTTCTTCTCTGGGCCCATGGTGTATCACCAGAAATCTGCATGTCTACGACAGTGTCAACCCTGAATGTAAGCACATCATAGGTGGGTTCAGAAGAGACCCTGACATAGAATGAGACAGTATCGGCTACCGGATTGTTTACATAAATGGATAGGACAGACTCACTCTTGTCGGGGATCGGGGCTGATCTTGCTGAATGTACGTTTTCGAAGGAAGCTGAAGAGGTGATTATCCATGGATAATTACCTTCCTGAATCCATGGAAAAATGTCAAACCTGTTGAATTCCCACGTCTCACGTGTTTTGCCGGAACTCAATGACCATCTTCCGCCGGTCTGATAGTTACCGCAGGCGAAGTTTACATCAAACGGAATGATTCTCCCTGAGCCGGCAAGTATCGAGATATCTGCTTCAAATTTAAGCTCTTTCTCCTCCCCCGGGTTAATTGTGCCTGTCGGGAGTTGAGGCTCCTCAATGGTGAGATGCTGGCCTGCCGGCGTGATGGTCACAGTCCCTGTGGCAGCGGAAGAGCCTTCATTTTTGACCCTGACGCTGAGGTGAAGTTTCTCTCCGGGGTCAGGAAGAAAATTGGAGTTGCCGATTGAGGAGTCATCATGAACAGCTGACATGATCCTGAGGCTGGGCGCCAGGAGAGTCATATCAATTCCGAACCGGTACTCCTCTCCGCTGTCCTTCAGGTTAAGCAGAAGTGATGCCAGTTCTCCGTCCTCCACGCTGTCAGATACCCGGAACAGGAATTTGCCTGAGATAGTTTTTGATTCACCGGGTAAAAGCACTCCTATTGTAGCTGTGTCAGCCTCAACGGTGATCATTCCGGATGAAACCTGAAGCAGTGCAGTAAGTTTTGAGGTGCGGGTCCTGCCGATGTTTTTCACAGTTACCTTCAGGTTCACCTGTTCGCCATAGTCAGGGACCCCGTTTCCGTTACCGGCGCTGTCATCAAACACAATGTTGCCTGTTGTCATAAAGGCCTCTTCAACATTTCCAAAACGGATTGTTTTGTAGAAAGGGGCCATGTTCTGCCCCGTAACTATCAGGAGGCAGGAATCCTTTGTGCCGGCCGGGATTGAAAGGGAAATATTGCCGGACGGGCTTACAAATCTTGCATCCCAGAGGGTGTCGAAGTCTGACAATGCTGCATATGCGAATGGTTTGGTGAAGAAACTGAGTGATGTCAGTTCCTGAGGAACTTTGTCAGGAATATCGATCCTGAAGGTATCTGGTCTGCCAATGAAAGGTGCAAGTGATGGATCTCCAAGGAGGATGTAGGTTTCCCAGTAGTATTTCTTCCTCGGGCTGGTGCTTGCGGACACCGACATGTTTCCTGAAAAGTTTATCTGCCCCATGGTGTAATACCAGTCACCAGGTGGTTCTCCATGAGTATGGAACAGTCTGTCAAAGGCTCCGGCTCCGGTAGATTCATAACTGGCATTAAGTCCTGGTGTTCCGGGCCCGACAGCCCAGTAAAAATCATCGCTCCAGTATGAATCATTGGTGCACCCTATAAAACCAATTGCTCCCTTTCCGGGTGTGGCTACCATTGCGGTGCCAAAACACGAAGCCACATTGATCTGTGCTGTCCGGCATGCATTGGCAATCACGAGCGGGTATTCATTTTCATTCGTGAACTGGCCCATCATTGAAGTCCTGAACTGAGGGTCGCTGAAACCCGTGGCCTCTCCGTGCCCCGTGTAATTCATTATGCTGAGGCCCTTGTTGAAAACGGTCTTCAGTGAGTCATCCTTTTGTGGTGCCTCCGGATAAAGCCATCTTATACTGTTGAGCGATGTGTCAGGTTTAAAGTAAGTGTTGTAGATGTAGGAGACCTGTCCGTTCATGTACAGCTCAAATCCCGGAGCATTCCCCGCGGTTGCAAGGGCCCAGGACCAGAAATCAGTTACGGCTCCGTACTGCAACGTTTCGTAATCAATGATTTTTTTGACCATCCCCTTAAGCTGGGTGGTGTCTGCAGCCGGAAGCCGTCCGATGAACAGTTCGGGAATATAAT
Organism: Bacteroidales bacterium; assembly: GCA_025454815.1. Taxonomy (GTDB): domain Bacteria; phylum Bacteroidota; class Bacteroidia; order Bacteroidales; family VadinHA17; genus SR-FBR-E99. Next base: position 3,373 of record JALONR010000053.1, read on the forward strand.
CCCCGTTGCCGTCAAACTCTCCGTAGTAAAGATCAGATACATTGGTTGTTCCGCGCGATGTAGGGATCACGGACGGGTCTCCGGCTATCAGCAGATAATGTACCGGAACATCGTTTGACTGAAGGGTGGCGTAAAGGTCAGATATTCTTTTTTTCAGGTATTTATATACCGTGTCCGCCGGTCCCGGACCCTTCAGGATCACAGTAGACTCAATTCCCCTGAGCATTTTCCATTTCACCAGCGGCTCAAGATGCTTCCTGAACAGTGAATCAGTGACAATGATCATATGGACAGGTCTGTCAGTATAACCTGTAATATAGGAATCAGAGGAGAATCCCCCCTTGTTGAATGGATCTGCAACCTCTTCCTCTCCCTTGGTTGATGAAGGCTGATAGTCAATATTGAGTTTCATCGAAGTGATGAGGTCAATATATTTTCCTGAGGGATTGTAGAATGCAGGATAGACTGCAATATTTGCAAGCCTCTTTCCCCTGAAGATGCCCTCGTGGGTCACCACCACTGTATCATGCATCAGGAGTTCCCTGGATTCATATGTCTTACGGTCCTTGAGAGTGATTTTTTCCTGGACAGGTTCGTTTTTTGTCCTGGCCGGCTGTGCCGGGAAGATTTCAGCTCCCGGAGCCCCCTGGTCTTCAAACCTGATTCTTTCGGAGACAACATCGGAGAGAGACACAACGAGGTCCATCCCGTCGGGTACTTCTACCAGCCTGCTCCAGACCGGCAGCTCTGGTTTTCCAGCCTCGTGTGTCAGGTGATGTCCCGGGAGATTGAGCCTGAGATACAGACCTGAAGGATCACTTACTTTAAGGAAGCGGGGGTCTTCATGGCGGTAGATCACAGATGAGGGCCGGCGTAAAAGCATCCCCCCGGTTTTATCGTTTGCAGATCTTCCGGCATAGGCCTGCGATTCTGCGTCGGGCAGGTTAAGCAGCATCAGTGCCGCTGCCAGCAGTGCGGTTGCCCTCTTGGTTACCCTCATTACCTGAATATGCGAAGCCAATATAATTAAAAATTACCTCAATTTATATGCCGAAGGTTGTCATGGCCGTTATATAAATTGAATTCGTATATTTAACCTTAAATTGGGGTAATTGTTCAGGGAATGAAGAAGGGGCTTCAACTGGTAGTATTCCTTTTAATATACACATTAACAGTCAATTCGCAGGTTAACCGTCATGGTACTCCGTTAATTGGCTGGTTTGATGCTGCCCAGACACCGGGAGAGCTCCGTAACCTGTGCATCACCATGGATCACAGTGGTGTGATGTATTTTGGCAATGAAGCCGGCGGCATCGTAACGTATGACGGAAGCAGGTGGGGATTGATTAGAACGCCTGGAACAACAGCAATTACATCCCTGGTCACTGATGCCAGGGGAATAGTATTCGCCGGAGGAAAAAACGACTTTGGGATGCTGCAGCCCGATGATGCCGGAAGGATGACCTACCGATCATTGGCAGCCAGAACAGGAGATTCTCTGATTGCATCATCAATTGGCATAATAAAGGCATCGGCCGCGGATAGCAATGCAGTCTTTTTTACTGACGGAAAGCGATTGTACTGCCTGAATGGAGATGATGACTCGGTCATGGTGGCCGACATGGAAACGGACTATGGATTCAGAAATTTATCAGCACTGGTTGCCTTTGACAACAGGATAATAATAGCTGACGACAGGGAGGGGATTTTTGCTTACAGTGAAGGGAGGATTGACCGGATTGCAGGGGGAGACGCGATGGTTCCCGCCCGCTTTGTGAAGCTTATTCCGTATGACAGGGATAATCTTCTTGTCGGATCATCGGGGAAGGAACTGATGCTCTTCAATATAAGGACAGGAGCACTCAATGAGCGTTTCTCTGACAAGGCAGCAGCATCCCTGATGAAAAACGGATCACTGTCTGACCTCGCACTGATCCCCGGCAATATGATCGCAGCCGGATTCAAAGGGAGGGGAGGGATTTATATATTCAGCCGTGACGGAGCACTGGTTCAGCACATATCTGAACGGACAACCGCCCTCAGGGAATCATCGGTTACGGCTATGTACTGTGATTACAAGTCAAATTCTCAGCTCTGGTTCTGTACGAGGGGCTACATTAACCGGGCTTTTGTATCCCTTCCTGCAACTGAATTCAGCCAGGCATCAGGTTTAATCCCGGTACCGGGTACCATAACAGGGCATGCAGGGTCAGTCTATGCAGGAACTGATAACGGTCTATATGTAAATTACACAGATGGTTCAGGCACCAGGCGGTTCAGACGGGCCGGAGACCATAATGTCACTGTGAATGCAATCATAAATGCTGAGCTGTCAGAAGGGGTTGTGCTGATTGCTGCAACCGTGAACGGTTTACTTCAGGTTGATGACGAAGGTTACCTGGATCATTTTCTTCCCGGTATTGCCTTTTCAGCGGTCAGGGAGGCAGGTGACAAAAGGGATGTAATGGTTGCCGGTTCCGGAGACGGGATTGTCAGAACTCTGAAGTATGACGGATATGAATGGGTTGTAACCCACACCATCGCCGGAGAATTTGCCGGAACTATCAGGTATATTGAGCAAACATCCCCAGACGAATGGTGGATCATGACGGAGAATCCCTCTGCCCTCCTCAGAATGAATTGTCATCCTGATGACACAACCTTCTTCCGTTTCGGCAGGGAACAGGGACTGGATTGTGATACTTTAAACGGCATCACAATCATCAATGAAACCCTCTACCTGTGCTCCGGCCGGGGGATTTACAGGTACATTCCAGATAATGATGCATTTGCAAGGGATCATGAACTGGTGGGAGACAGCTTTGATGATGTCAGCATCAAAATGATATCAGCTGCTCCTGGTGGCGAAATCATACTTTCAGGTTATGATGCACGGAATTTTGATGCACTGGTAACCAGCACCAGCCAGGGTCACGTGGTCTTCAGGCGGCAGTTTGATTTCCTTCCGGACATTGCCACTGCAGGAATAGCTTTTGCCGAAGGTACTATCTGGCTCTCAAAGGGTCAGAGCCTCTTTGTCCTTGACAAGTCGAAGCTGGCATTCAGGTATGGGTCCTTCAAAACCGTTTTCACACAAATCATCTCGGGAAGGGGTAATGTCATCATGGATGGTACTTTTTACACCATCGCCCCCGGGAGGGTAAGAGTCCCTGTGCCTCTTCAGCCCCCAAAGCCTGGGATAATCCTTTCGCACCGGGAAAATAATATTACTTTCAGGTGGACCACAACTTCATATGTTGAAGAGGAAAAGACGGAGTACCGACACAGGCTTGAGGGTTTCAATGAAGAATGGTCTGGTTGGGAAATAAGGAATTACAGGGATTACACCAACCTTCCTTCCGGCGATTACCGTTTTGTCCTGAGGGCAAAGACCATTACCGGCCTGGAAGGAGAAGAGCTTGCCTTTTCGTTCTCTGTTTCAAAACCCTGGTACAGATCCACCGCAGCGATACTGGTATACTCAGCTGTTGCAGCCTGGCTTATCTTCATGCTTATCCGTGATCTGGCAAGGCGGCTGGGAGCCAGGAAGAGGAGGCTGGAGAGTCTTCTCAGGCAAAGGAACGAGGCAACGGCCAGGGGCAGAAATGAAATAACGGAGCTGGAGAACTATGCCGGGGTTGTTCAGCAGGCAGTAATTCCTTCGGAAGAAAAACTGGCAAAGGCAATCCCCGGCAGTTTCGTTCTGAACAGGCCAAAGGGGTCAGTAAGCGGTGATTTCTTCTGGATGGTGAATCAAGGTGAAAGACTGACCATGGCGGTAGGTGATTGTACCGGACATGGTGTCGCCTCGTCATTCAGGACAATCACAGCCCTCTGTTTCCTTGAGGATATAGCCGCCGACTCCGGGCCAGTGTCCACGTCAGAAATGTTGAGTGAATTCCGCAAAAAACTATCGGACACTTTCCGCCGGTTGCCTGCCCGCGATATCCACCTGGAAGGGATTGACATCTCGCTGCTGACAATTGACAGGTCGGCAAACACCATTGAGTTTTCCGGAGCTGCATCACAATGCTTCCGGGTAAGGGAGATGAGTGACCATGAAAGGGCTCGATGGGATAATGGTGAGTTCAAACCAAATGAAGGGACAATGGTGAGCGGGAAATACCTCCTGGAGACAGTTTATGGTGACAGGATTCCTTTGGGAATGCACCTGAATGAAGACCATGTCTTTACCCAGCATAGATGGAAACTCGAAAAGGAATCATCATACTATCTTTTCACTGACGGTTATTCAGATCAGTTCAACGGAGCCACCGGGAAGAAGTTTCTCAGGAAGCATCTGAGGAGGCTGATACTTGACATCCAGAATTATCATATGAGCAAGCAAAAGGAGATCCTTGAGGAGCGGCTCGTCACGTGGATGGGGAAATCACCTCAGACAGATGATATATTGATCGTCGGCATAAGGATTGAATAAGGACCTTTAACTGCCTGTCTCAAAATTATCGCTCAGGCGGTAAAAGATCCCTTTTTCATTTGCTTCATACTTTATCAGTCCGCAGAGAATAAAGTCGCTCAGAATCTTTTCGGCCCGACGTGTATTTATCCCGGCCAGGTTACGGAATTCTCCCACGGTTATTACTGACCCGCCCCTGAGGTGGTTGAGTAGCAGGTTTTCAGTCTCCTCGAAGCGAAGCAGGAGTCCCCTTGCTTTTCCGCTGCGTCTCCAAACCTGCAGTATTACCTTGTCTGCCATGAAGTTCTGGTCATTCTGCCTGAAGTAGGCTTTCCATTTTCCATGTTCATCCCTGGCCCTGACGGGGATAGTGCTGCTTTTCGGCACTTCTACTTCAAGGATGGTTTTTCCGTTTATCGTATGTGTCCTTGTTCTGATTGATACCTCGGGGTCACATTGAAGCCTGGCGGCAGAATCAATCATATAGTATTCCTCATCTGACCTGACTCCCGCCAGTGAACCGTTGTCCCTCACGCCGATAAGCAGTTTTCCTCCGGCGGTATTTGAGAATGCTGAGAGTGTGCGTGCGATCTTCTGCGGGTCAGAAATGCAGTATTTGAAGTCAAGGTACAACCCTTCGCCGCCTGAGATCAGGTTGTGGATATATCGCCCCATTATTGCCTGATTTTATGCTGCGGGACAGCTACACGAAAATAAGACAAAATATTTGTATATTGGCTCATTATCACCTTTCCGGCGGGGGGCTTCACCGGGTTTTTATCAACATAAAGTTAAAAGAGAATCATAGAATATCTTTACGCAACACAATCCCCACAACATGAAACGGAGAACATTTTTCAGATCGGGCATAGCCGGCGCAGCAGGCATAACCGTGCTGGGCAGCAGTGCAATTGCCCCCGGCAGCAGGAGTGACGAAGGAGAGATAGTATACAGGGCACTGGGTAAAACGGGCCTCAGGCTTCCTGTTGTCAGCTTCGGAGTCATGAGGTCTGACAATCCTTCGCTTGTAAGGGCAGCCTACGAAGGGGGTATGAAGATGTTTGACACGGCTCACGGTTATATGAACGGCAGAAATGAGGAGATGCTCGGAAACTACTTCAGCACCATTCCGCGTGAATCATTCGTGCTTGCGACAAAAGTGAAGCCGGCAGGGGTGGACTCACGCACCGGCCTTCCTTCGAAGGAGACTACTGCTGAAGCTTTCCTTTCCATGTTCAACCTCAGTCTCAGCAGGCTGAAGATGGATTATGTTGACATCCTTTACATGCACTCTGCCGAGAGTGTGGAAATGGTCCGGCATAAGGAAATTGTCAGGGCGATGCTCGACCTAAAGAAACAGGGTAAGGTAAGGTTCATCGGAATTTCAACCCACAAGAATGAGGCACTGGTAATAAATACTATGGCTGAGGACGGGATTTGGGATGTAGTTCTTACCTCTTACAATTACCGCCACACATACCGTGCGGAGTTAGACGACGCAATCGATAAGGCTGCCGCGGCAGGCATGGGTGTTGTGGCCATGAAGACCATGGCAGGAGGGTGGCTCGACAGGGAGAGAACAAAGCCTGTCAATGCCCGGGCGGCACTCCGCTGGGTTATCTCAAATCCCAACGTTCACACGACCATTCCGGGGATAACTGCATTTGATCAGCTGGAGACAGACCTCACTGTAATGAAGGATATTGCCCTGACAGACGAGGAAAAGTCAGAACTTGTGGCTGATGCGTCATTCCCAGGTCTGTTCTGCAATGCCTGCAGCAATTGCGTTCCCGGCTGTCCGAACAATCTGCCGATTCCTGAACTGATGAGGGCTTATATGTATGCTTATGGTTACCGGAATGCCGCAATGGCTTCAGAGCTACTCAGTGAGACAGCAGTTAAGGCCGATCCATGCGCTTCATGTAAAACCTGCTCAGCAAGCTGTGTGAGGGGCTTTGACCTGAAGGATAAGATTTCTGACATCGCCAGGCTGGTGAATGTTCCCTATGACCTAATAGCATAACTTTATAACAGAAGTGGTGGGTAAGCATATTTTGACCATAGCATTTGTGGCACTATCGGTAACCGGACTGAAGGGCCAGCAGCTTTTCCCGGAACTGAAAGGCTACAGGATAAGCGATGATTATCCGGTTTACACTCCTGATGATCTCTGGAATTATATTAACGGGGCCGCAGATGCTTATCTCATGCTGGGGTTTATTGACCTTAACATAAGGGAGTATGTGAAAGGCAAAAAGAGCATCAAGGCCGAGATCTACCGTTTCGGTGATGATGCCAGGGCTTTCGGGATGTACTCAATGGAGCGCTCACCAGGTTATGCTTTTATCCAGGTGGGGGTGCAGGGATACAATGAGGAGGGAGCCGTACACTTTTACAAGGACCGCTACTATGTAAAGATAATGAGTCATGCGAGTTCCAAAAAGGTTAATGAGAGCATGCTGGAGCTGGCCCGGCTTATTGCCTCGGGAATTGGTGGCAGGAATGAATTCCCTTCTCTTCTGGAACTTTTTCCTGCAGAAGGGTTGCTGAAGAACCAGGAGACATACCTGCTTGAGAGTGTGCTGGGCCATGAATTTCTCCGTGGAGCATTCAGGGCATCCTACGAAGTTGACGGTGACAGGTTTGACATCTATCTTTTCAGCTCGGATGATCCGGCTGTTACCATTGCCATGGCAGCAGCCCTTGCAGGTGATGCCTGGTCAGAAGAAGAGGACCCCTTCAAGTATGCATTTGAAGACGGGTTCAATGGCGTGATTCATATGGCCAGGAAGGGAGGCAGGCTGATAGTGGTCAGCGGCCTCTCAATTGAAAAGACGCCGCTGGCTGAGAGGTACATTGAAAGGATGCTTTCAAGGTAAGGGTAAAAATAAACAGAAGTATACAAAGTGAAGCATCCGGAAGGAGTGGCATAAAAAAAAGGTGTCCCGCGTGAGACACCTTTTTAATTATCTGTACAACAGTTCTACTTGAGCTGGAAGCTGATAGGCACGCTGTACCAGACGTTCACGGGCTTACCGCCCTGTTTGCCCGGTTTCCACAGCGGGAGCATCTTGATGACCCTGATGGCCTCCTCGTCGAGGGACGGGTCAACGCCCCTGACCACTGAAACCTGGTCAACAGTCCCCTTATATGTTACGCAGAACCGAAGTATCACCTTGCCCTGGATATTGTTTTCCTTGGCAATTTCAGGATACTTGATGTTGTCATAGATGAACCTGAAGAGCTCGGTATCCCCGCCGGGGAATGAGGGCATCTCTTCAACCACCACGAACACTTCCTGGGGAGCCTCTTCCTGGACCTCTTCCTGTACCTGTTCTATCACTTCAACCACCTCTTCGTCAACAATTGTTTCTGCCACGTCGTCAGCGGTCATAAACTGGCTTGCCTCCTCAGGCTTGATGGTATCCACGATTACAGGTGCCACATACTTCACCACTGTCTGCTGTTCAGCCGGTGGCGGGGGTGGCGGGGGTGGAGGAGGAGCGGCCTCTTCCTGGTTGATGTCATTTGCCATTTCGGCAATAACCTCATTGGCATCCCTCTGCTTGATCTGAGCGATATTCTTGGCCTTAATATAAGGTACGATGGCGGCTGTGAGTACTATTACTATTCCGGCAATGATAGACAAGGCCATTGTCCTTGAATATTTTCTCCGGATCTCATATGCGCCGTATTCCTTGTTTCTGCCTTCGAATACTATGTCGTCGAAGCTTGGGTAATGTTTCTTTTCATTTGCCATGGCGTATCCTCCTATTGTGCTGAGCCTGAAGAGGTGGCTGTAGCCCTGTTAATGGCGTCAACTACCAGTTTTTCTTCAACCCAGTCTATGTCAGTGAAAATATAACGGGCAATACCCACTATAGACATCTCATCAATGATATCAACGAAGTTCTTGTATTTTGATGTCTTGTAGGCTTTAATAAGAACGATAGGCCCTGTATCATCATCCTTTTTCAGCTGGCTGATGGCGGCTCGCATTGAGTCCTGCCTGATATCGATCTTGCCTGCGATAACGTCTTTCTCAAACTGATCGATTTTGCGGAACAGTGCCCTGTTCCTGTCAAGCAGTACCTGGCGGATGCCTTCGGCGCTGAAATCGGTTTCCTGGAGTATGGTCACGTCCGGGTCGGCTTTGCCGGGGTACCAGTAGACCTTGTCTTCGGGACCGAGGATGATATTGAGAGTACGGCTGTCAGCAATTTTCGGGGGTTCAACTTTCTCATCCTTCTTGATTTTCTCAGGAAGAACGATTTCCATGACCTTTGGTTTGCTGAAAGCTGCTGTGAGCATAAAGAACGTGATGAGCAGACTCATAAGGTCCACCATCGGCGTCATATCCACGCGGGCGTCACCTTTTTTTGGTTTTTTCTTACCGCCTCTGCTTTTTTCCTGTACTTGTATATCTGCCATCTCTTATTCTGTTATCTCTGTGTCAGTAACTTCAACAGCTCTAAGATTGGTGATCAGGTTAAACCTGTTCACATTCTTATCCTGCAATATATCAAGTACTTCCTTTACGATTGGAAAATCCACGTCTGCATCGCCCTTGATGAGTGTCTGGACTGCCGGGTTGACCTGGCGGGCAAAGAGAATCCACAATGCCAGCTGATTGTCGGCGGAGTCAATCGGAACACCTTTTTCAAGTGCAATCTTGTCATCCGTTTCTTTCAGAGAAAGGTAAGTTTTCATATCCTGTATCGGCACACCAACGGATGTTCCGGTTCTTTCAAAGAGCCGGAGCTCTTCGTCAGTAAACTCAATGTTGTACCGCTTGCCCATTTCGGCAAGGATTTTCGGGCGGAATTTAAGAATGGTATCCGGACCGTTGTCAACATTGAAGAATATCCGGTTGTCCTTTGCGATGAGCACTGTCATAACGTTGGCGTCCATCATAGGTTTTTCCGATACAGAAAAAGGCGTATCAACAGGAGCCGTTTCCTGGGGCCTGAATGTTGCTGTCAGAATGAAGAAGGTGAGCAGCAGCACGAACAGGTCCACCATTGGCGTCATGTCGATTCGTGGGGACTTGGTTCCTAATTTAATCTTTGGCATCTTTTAAATCCTTTCTTTTTTTGACCAAAAGAATAAATTCGGCAAATTACTTCCTTATGGATGCGGCGAAGGTCTGGGTCAGACTGAAGCCTGCCTCATCTATTTTTGAGACGTAACCGTCGATCCTTGATGAGAACACGTTAAAGAAAATGATTGCCAGGGTTGAACCAGTGATACCGAATGCGGTATTTACAAGTGCTTCGGAGATACCGGTTGAGAGGGCGAGGGCATCAGGAGCACCTGACTGAGCAAGAGCTGCGAATGCACGGATCATCCCGATAACCGTTCCGATAAGACCGATAAGCACTGAGATTGAAGCAATGGTTGACAGCATCACCATGTTCCTGGAGAGGGACGGGAGCTCGAGGGCAGTAGCCTCTTCAATTGCCTGCTTCATTGAAGTGATTTTCTGGTCTCTTTCAAGTTCCTTGTCATTCTCAAGGGCACGGTAGCGTGAAAGACCTGCCTTAAGAACGTTGGCCAGTGAACCCTTCTGCTTGTCGCATGCAACGATAGCATCTTCAATCCGGTCCTGTGCGAGCATTTCCTGGATATTGGAGACAAATGCATTGAGCCTCTGCTTCCCTTTAACCCTTGTAAGGGTGATCCATCTTTCCACTGTGTAGATAAGCAGCGTGATAACAATCGTTATAAGGATTGGCACGATAACACCGCCCTTGTACATCAGGCCGAGGAGGTTGCCCTGTAGGGGATGCCCCTTTGGGTTACCGCCTTCAAAGTTAACCGGGTTACCCAGAACCCTGGTGAAAATCAAATAAGCAACAATAAATGCAAGAATGATTGCAAGAGGTGCAAAAAGCGACTGCCATACACCGCTGGACGACTTGGTTTTTTTACTCATTTCAGTATTCTTTAGTTGGTTTAAGTAAACAGTTGGCAAAAATAATTATTCTCAATTTCTTTTACAATAGTCGGAACTTATTCATTCAAATTTAAGATGATGGATAGAAATCACCTCATTTATCGAGGGTGGCGTTGTAAATCCTTCTTTTTGTAACAGGGACTTCTATCGATTTGTACCCCTTGGCACCGATGACCAGAGTCTCTGATGCCTCGGGCATCACAAACTTGTATTCACCCCTGGCATTTGTCCAGGCTTCGGCAGCAGTGTCCTTAACCCTGACGGATGCACCGGGAATCGGGTCGCCGTTGGCATCTGCAATCACGCCGGTGATTTCGTTCGGATGTGCCTTTGGCTGGGCGCTCTTCTGAAGCTGGGTTATGTACTGGATGGCTGATTTTGCCCCCTCATTTCCCGGTTCAATGGCAAGGATTTTATTATTCTCCTCTATTGCTTTGGGATATTCGCCCATAGTCATGTACATCGTACTGAGAGAGCTGTGAGCCCTGATCCTGTAATCGGGAGAGAGGTTCATCATCCTGGTATAGTATGCCTTGGCATCATCATATCTCTTGCCCTGAAGAGCCTCATAGCCCAGGAAACGAAGAGCGTCATACATCTCTTTCACATACCTGACCGAGTCAGTTGCAGCCTTCTGAAGAAGAGCCTCGAATTTCGGCTTTGCGATGCCGAGTTCGGAGTCAGGATCCTGTGCGGCAGCGATGTTGGCCCTCCAGAGGTATGCCTGCAGGTTATCAGGATATTTGGCAATCATCCTGTTGAAGACTTCATCGGCCCTTGCAAATGCCTTGTCCTGGTAGTAGGCTCTTCCAACCTGGATGTAGTCATTTTCACCGTCTCTTCCCTTTTCGAGAAGGTGTGACCATGTTGAGGCTGCATCAGCATAATAATGTGCTGCGTACTGAACCGTTCCTTTTTCATATACGAGGTTAAGGTCCTCCTCTTCACCAAAGCTGATGGCTTTGTCATATGCTTCAAATGCCTTTGCCAGTTCAGCTTCAGCCTGCCTGATCTGGGCGCGGGCTGCGTCTACCTTTGCCTGGAGGGCATCAATGGAGGCCTTGGTCTGTTCCTTTGCAGGGCTCTTCAGGGTTGCATAACGGGCCTGAAGCTTGCTGAGTTCATCGGCATCATTATCGGCGTCGATGGTCATCTTGACAAAGTTCTGGTTCTTCCTTGCCAGTATCCTTGCATAATAAATAAAGTCTTTCTTGATAAGTCGGTCAGCTTCAAGATTTGCAAACAGCCTGTCCATATACTGCTTTCCAAGGTCATAGTTGCCTTCCTCGTAAGCTGAGTAACCGGCTATACGGTTCATGTAGGTTCTTGACTGGTCAACGGCAAATATTTCCTCGACATTCTTGATGACCTCGTCATACTCCTTGGAATAGAAAAGTGCGTTGACATACCTGATCTTGGCCGGGATGTTACCCTGCGTCAGTTCAAGGTACTTTTCAAAGTACTTCTTGGAATCGTTGTATCTGCCTGCCATGGAGTAGAGCTGGCCCAGTTCCCTGTAAGCGGGGGCATAGTTCTGATCGAGTGCGATTGCCTGCTCATAATATGGTATGGCAGCCATAAGGTTACGCCCCTTGACGTATATACTGCCTATCTTCATATTAGCTGCCGGCGACTGCAGATCCCAGTCCTGGGCAAGGTTATAGTTCTTGATCGCTTTGGAGCCGTCATTGACAAGGATATAGATGTCACCGGCAATGATATACACCTCGCTGTTCCTCGGATCAATGGAGATGGCCTCCCTGATGAACGGAAGTGCTTTGGCGGTGTCAACCTGGTCAAACCTGATATATGATTCGGCTATTTTGGCCAGGGCATAGGCATATCCTTTCGGATCCTTTATCTTGGTGACCTTCTTGTAGGGGGGGAGCAGCCCTTTGGCCTTGACCCTGAGTTCTTCGGCCTTTGCATCTTCCCCGTTATAGAACGCAACCTTTGCAAGCCCTATATGGTTCAGAGGATCAGCTGCATTGGCGGAAACACCCTGGTTGAAGATATCGGCAGCCTCCTTCATTGCAATATTCAATGCGTTGGAGATTGTGTCAGCAAAATAGTTCAGCATGGTGTTTTCACCATAATGGAAAAAAACTGTACTGTTTGCCGGCTCATTCTTAACAAGTTGCTGGAACAGTGCCTCTGCCTTATCATACTGTTCATTCTTTGTGAAAGTCCTTGCCTCGTCGAGGGTCTGAGCCCTGAGCCCAGTGCCAAAGACCATTAAAAATACCGCTGCGGGCAGCAACGCAAGTTTAAAGCTTCTCTTAATCATCGTTATCAAGTTTAGTTACTCATTTTTTACCTGTATAATTCTTATCGGCATCGTTGCTGGTACAAGACCCGATTTAAGAATAATTCTTTGTCCCTTTTCTCCTGCAACAAAGCTTACAAATCCCGAGCCAAGTCCTGTAAATGACTCTCGCGAATGCATATTTACCTCACGTACAAAGGGATATGATTTATCGTAAATATGTCCCTGGAAAGGGAGATAGTATGAAGATCTGTCAAGAAAAGGCTGTGAAATTGCAGCCACCTTTATTTTGTTCAGCATGCTGAAGCTCCTGGGGTCATCCTCGTCACTGATCCAGTTGACACTTACTATACCGAGTGCACCGGGAGTCTGTGAGACATAGTCAATAACCTCCGGATTTGATTTTACTGCATAGAAATTGGGACCAAGTTCTTCGGGAAGTTCAAATTTCTCCCTGAAATATCTTATGTTGCCTGAACGGGTATTGTCAAAGACTATACTGATCTGACCAAGTTTTGATGAGGGATTGATCTGTTTCCAGTCTTTAACGGCCCCGGTGAAAATATCCTTTACATTTTCATAGGTCAGCAGTGAATCGCCATTGCTGCGATGGAG
>JALONR010000054.1 GCA_025454815.1 Bacteroidales bacterium
AGCTGTCAGCGGGGTATTGATGCACAGTGTCGGCGTTGTTGATGCAGGTCCAGCCGTCATGTTTGCAGTAACCGTAATGGTTCCCGTGGCATTGACCGTGCCGCAGCCTCCTGTCAATGGTATGGTGTAGTTGAAGATGCCTGAGGCTGTCGGTGTGCCGTTGATGGTGATTGTATTTGATGCCCAGCTTGCAGTGACTCCTGATGGCAGATTTAGTGCAGCTCCTATTCCCGTGGCGCCTGTTGTGGCGTGGGTAATAGCTGTCAGCGGTGTATTGATACACAGTGTCGGCGTTGTTGATGCAGGTCCAGCCGTCATGTTTGCAGTAACCGTAATGGTTCCCGTGGCATTGACTGTACCGCAGCCTCCTGTCAAGGGTATGGTATAACTGAAGATGCCTGATGCCGTCGGTGTACCGCTGATGGTGATTGTATTTGATACCCAGCTTGCTGATACACCTCCTGGTAACCCTGTCGCTGTTCCAATACCCGTTGCTCCTGTTGTGGCATGGGTAATAGCTGTCAGCGGGGTATTGATACATAAGGTTGGTGAGGATGAAGGAGGAGTAACCGTATTGATGACGGCTGTTAATTCAGCCGTACCGTTCATTTGCTGGTCACCAGCTTCATTTGTGGCAATAACTGTATAAATACCGGCCGTCTGGTTGCCGAATGAGAGCGGATTGCCTGTTCCGGTCAAATCTGACACTTCCAGACTATTCCTGTAAAGCGTATATGTTGTATTAAGTTCTGATCCATCCAGTCCAACGGGCAGACCATCATCACCCTGACAGTAAGTACCTCCCCCGGTTACATTAAATATTACCGGAAGTGTTGCATTCAGAAGCGGATCTCCGTCAACTATGGCATCTACTCCTGGTGTAACAGGCAGTGGGGTATTGTCTCCGTTGATATAGGAATAAAGGATTGTGGGATAAAGAGGAGAAACTGCAGCTCCTGAGCAAAACTCAAGCCCTGCTCGGGAATTGGCGGTGAAGCTGACGGTGCTCTCTATTGTGAAATGTGCCAGGAGAGTCCCGTAACCCATAGAAGAAATAACTGTCCCTGAGCCTGCGCCCGGAGGAACCGGCGGTATACTGTTTGGCATGAGCCTGATCAAAGTCTTTCCATCATACCCAGCCAGAGGTGCTACAACACCAGGGATATTTACGAATTGCTGATCTCCATCCAATCCGGATCCGGTATTGCTGTAGGTGACTGTCAGTGTGCCGCTTCCATAAATAGATGAGTTTAAAAGCATTCCGAGTTGAAGGGCAGCGAACTCAAAAGTCTGGGTGTTATCTCCGTCCAACAGATATAAATCGAACTCCAGCGTGCTCGCTGTGGTCTGGGTCAGATTTCTTACTGACAATACGTAATCGTCAACATCTGCTCGTGCAGGCGTGATCGACAGGGCCATAAGCACCACCATTATGGCACAAGCATTCGAATTGATTAATCTATCCATAATCAATCTCTTATATAACCATCCTTAATTCTGACCACAATACATTAAGCATCAGTATAGCCTTGAAATTTCTATCCTTTTCAGATTTAAAATTCTGCAGGCTTAACTATTCATTTCTTTACAGGTTTTTCCTGAAAAGATAACTGGGATTGCACTATGCAGATGCAGCAATTTACAACAGACTGACATTAACAAAGTGCTGTATATCTTGATATTAGCTAATATGATCGATATTTATTAAATAGACCTCCGTTTCGTCAGTCACACTGACTTTTCCGTACCGGTTAGCCGGGAAAAAGAGAACCCGGCTTACTGAAAGGAGCCGGGCACATTAAATTCACACTGCGAAGAAGGATCAAACTTATGGCAACGCCAACAAGTAATCCTTATTGAATAAAAATATGCTCAGCCTTTAAATACAACTCTAAAATTAATAATAAAGAAACACAACGAGGCTTTTATTTGACCAAAAAGCACTCAGCATAGACGAAAGGAATTCTTCCCATGATAAACCTTTTTGGCACCGGGTACTTTCAAAAAACAGGCCTTTTGAACCCCTCCGGAAACAACTGACCAATTGATACCGTAACTTTTCACTTTTTAATCAACAAGGGTTGTATTTTTAAATCCAGTAAACTATTTTTAACATCATCGGAAACGCATATGGCGCTGATTCCGTAAATTAGTGTAAATCAAAATATTGAAGCCATGACAAAAGGACTCGTAACGAAGAAGGACAAAAAGAAAGAGCCGACAAAGAGCCTGAAGGAGAAGCGTAAGGAAAAGAAAGAAAAGAAAAACGCCAAATAGAATTCACGGCTGACGGCTCTATCCTGCCCCTGGTTGAGGCAGGATTTTTTATTGATGCAGGTCTGGAATCGGCCTGTCATTGGAAGGATTCTTTTACCGGAGCCGGCTAAAATCTTACCTGGTTGAGTGGCTGCCCGCATCAGGAAACTTTATCCAGGTTTCATGGCCACCGGCAGACCTGCACCCGGAACCTATGTGTGTGCCCTTCAGAGGCTGCTATTTCATCCCTGCCGGCAGAAATGGAATAATATCCGGTGACCGCCTGCAGCCGCAAGTATTTTCTCAGGCCGCGGATAACACCTCCGGGAGGAGTAAGTTTTTTCGCGTCAGTGACACAATAATCGCCTTCACCGGAAGGTTGAATAGATACATTTTCTTATCTTAATGGCCCGGCTGAAAAGTTTCCTAAGGAACCCGATGAAAAAGAACAATAAAAGGTCACCGTTCCCCTGGACGTCTGTGAGTGCGCTCCTTTTCACTGCCGCAGTTCTCACTGCCAGCATCATCATCTATTCCAAAGGTCAGAAACAGCGAATCCTTCGTGATGCTGCCACCGAGATGGAGGCAGTTGCCAATCTCAAGTCAGACCAGGTTTCAGACTGGAAAAATGAAAGACTCAATGATGCGATCCTGATCCATGAGAACGTCACACTGGTGGAACATATAGATGCAATGTTCATCAAAGACAATTCTGCCCGCGAAAAGACAAGACTTATCCAGTTTCTCAACACCCTGATAGAAAACTATGACTTCGGAGGGGCAGTCCTGCTGGATGCGGGAGGCAATCCCGGAATAGCTGTTCCCCCTTCAGAGGCAGTGGTTGGCGAATTCCTGAGGGCCAATGTCACCAAAGCCATCTCCAATCCGGTCATCTCCATAACAGATTTCCATACCGCTTCAGTTATTGAGTACCTCCACCTGGACCTGCTCATCCCGATGAAGATGCCATACGAGGGTGATACAGTCCTCGCAGGGGTGCTTGTATTCAGGATTGACCCTGAGAAGGAATTGTTTCCCATGCTTTCAACCTGGCCCACACCCGGCAAAACAGCCGAGTGCATCCTCTTCCGTTTTGAAGGTGATTCGGTCATTTACCTTAACGGCTCACACCTTGCCGGATATGACAAAACTATCACCTTCCCCGCAGGCGAGATGGAACTGAGCGTGATGAACCCGCGCACTGACAGCAAGGAAGCTACCACATACACTGACTATACCGGTGCCAATGTAGTGGCATCAGTGATAAAAGTTCCCGATACCGACTGGTACCTCATTGCAAAGAAGGAGACATCAGAAATACTTGCCAGGTTCATGCGCGAAATAACCATGCTCTGGATGATCATGGGCATCGTTTACATCGCCCTGATAAGCATGGCATGGCTGATAGTCAAGGCTACCAGGGCGCGCTATATCCGGGAAAAACAGCAGGAGGAACTTAACAGGCAGGCCATCATGAAGCACTTCGACTTCGTGATGAAACATGGGAATGATATTATTCTGCTGATTGACAGCGAAATGAATATCGTTGAAGCAAATGAGCGCGCTGTCTCCACATATGGATACCCAAGGGAAAAGCTTATCGGGATGAATCTGTCGGAGATCAGGACACCGGGCGAAGCACCGCTGCTTACCGATCATGTCAGAACACTCAACGAGGCAGGCTCGTCATATATTGAAACAGTTCACCTTCGAAGAGACGGCACCACCTTCCCTATTGAGATCAGCGCCTATACCGTAGAGGTGGAGGGAAAACGGTTCTACCAGAGCATCGGCCGTGACATCACCGACCGCAAGCGTACAGAAGAGGAGATGCGAGAGAGCAACAAGAAGCTCAGCACAATCATCAACAACCTCCGCGGAGTTGTCTTTCGCTGCAAGTATGACGAAAACTGGACGATGCAGTACATCAGCGACGGTATCTACGAGCTGGCCGGATATCTCCCCAACGAGTTTATAAACAATAAGATACGTACCTTTAAGTCGATAATTGACCCGCTCGATGTTGAAACGATATGGAATGAAATTAAAGATGCCCTCGAGACCGGGTATCTTTATACAATTGAATACAGGATCATCACCTCCTCCGGGAACAGGAAGTGGGTATGGGAGCGCGGACGAGGTTACTATGAGAACGGTATGCTGGTTGCCCTGGAGGGATTCATCTCTGACATCACCGAAAGGAAGAGGATTGAGGAGGAGCTGATCAGGGCGAAAGAGAAGGCCGAACAGAGCGACAGGCTGAAAACTGCCTTCCTTCACAACATCTCACACGAGATCCGCACCCCGATGAATGCCATAGTCGGATTCACCACCCTGCTTGACACACCAGACACCACGGATGAAAGCCGCCGGCAATACATTGATATCATCTATCAGTCGAGCAACCAGCTTCTCTCGATCATCACTGACATCGTTGACATTTCAAATATTGAGACCGGGCTGGTGAAAATCAGCCAGTCGGCCGTAAATCTTAATACACTTATAAGGAACCTGTTTGAACAATATCGCCTCAGGACCCAGCAGCAGAACCTTGTGCTTAACTTCTCCACCCACCTTGGTGACAGCGAGGCATTTGTGATGACTGATGAGACAAAAGTGATCCAGATCTTCTCAAACCTGCTCAACAACGCACTGAGATTCACCAAAAAGGGAAGGATCGAGCTGGGATACGTTGTAAGGGGGGAAATGGTTGAGTTCTTCGTTTCGGACACAGGCATCGGGATAGCCCCCGAAAATCACGAGAAGGTATTCGAAAGGTTCTTCCAGGTGGAAGGACCCAGCTCAAAGCAGTACAGCGGAACAGGACTTGGCCTGAGCATATCGAAGGCGTACGCCGAGCTTCTTGGAGGAAAAATCTGGGTTATCTCTGCTCCTGGAGAGGGTTCGTTGTTCTGCTTCTCAATCCCGTTCAAAAAACCGCACGAATCTGCAGCAGAGCAACGCAAAACATCACGGAAATAAAACTCAGTGGGTTGCCGGAAGCCATCCCAGTTGAAGGCATAGAAGGTCACCAAAGAAAGAGGTTACTTCTGCTATTTCTCCTTTCTGATCTCTATCCCCAGTTCATCAAGCTGCTCCTGCTTAATGGTTGAGGGGGTGTCAATCATGACGTCGCGCGCCTGGTTGTTTTTCGGAAAAGCGATATAGTCGCGGATGGTATCAGAACCGCCCATGATAGCCGTCCATCTGTCGAAGCCGAAGGCGATGCCACCGTGCGGCGGAGCGCCGTAACGGAAGGCGTTCAGCAGGAAGCCGAATTGTTTCTGTGCCTCCTCCTCTGTGAATCCGAGGGTGCGGAACATCAGCGACTGTGTCTCCGGGTCATGGATTCGTATCGAGCCCCCTCCTATCTCGGTTCCGTTAATTACAAGGTCATAGGCGTTGGCACGAACCCTCCACGGGTCACTCGCCATATACCGGATATCCTCAGGTTTCGGTGCAGTGAAGGGGTGATGCTTGGCGTAAAAGCGCTGTGTCTCGTCGTCCCACTCCAGCAGCGGAAAATCAACCACCCAGAGTGGTGCATAAATTACGCTGTTGCGAAGACCAAGTCTCCTGGCCAGTTCCAGTCGCAGCTCACCAAGGGCGGAAAGTGTCTTCTCCCGCGGCCCGGCCATCATCAGGATAAGGTCACCGGCATCCGAACCGGTCATCAGCGCGATGTTCGCGAGGTCATCAGGGCTATAGTACTTGTCTGCCGAAGATTTAACCGTGCCGTCTGCTTCAACCCTGGCCCATACGAGGCCTGCAGCCCCTATCTGAGGACGTTTGACGAACTCAGTCAGCTCATCAATCTGCTTGCGTGACCAGCCGGCGCAGCCCGGGGCAGATATTGCCCCGGCATAGGCTGCCAGCTCAAAGGGCGGGAAATTGCGGCCTTTAACGGCCTCCGTAATCTCGGTGATCCGCATGTCAAAACGTATGTCCGGCTTGTCTGTGCCATAAAGACTCATCGCTTCATCGTAGGGAATGCGCGGAAACGGCCCCTCAAACTCCATACCCTTTATCGAATGGAAGAGATGACGTGCCAGTCCTTCAAACATATTAAGTATGTCATCCTGGTGGATGTAAGACATCTCGCAGTCTATCTGCGTGAACTCCGGCTGACGGTCGGCCCGCAGGTCCTCATCGCGGAAACACTTCACTATCTGGAAGTACTTGTCAAATCCCGCCACCATCAGCAACTGCTTGAACGTCTGGGGACTCTGTGGAAGAGCGTAAAACTCTCCATTGTGAAGCCTTGACGGAACTACAAAGTCACGTGCCCCCTCGGGAGTTGATTTTATGAGCACCGGAGTCTCCACCTCGATGAATCCCTGCCCGTCGAGGTAACGGCGCACCTCCTGGGCCATCCTGTGCCTCAGGATGATGTTAGACCTGACGTTCTGACGGCGCAGATCGAGATACCTGAATTTCATCCTCAGCTCATCGCCGCCGTCAGTGTTCTCCTCTATCGTGAACGGAGGCACGTCCGAGGTATTCAGTATTTCAATCCGTTCGGTTATTATTTCGATATCACCGGTAGCGAGCTTCGGGTTTTTATTGCTTCGCTCCGCGACAACGCCCTCTGCCTGGATGACAAACTCACGCCCGAGCTTGCGTGCTTTCATGCAGAGGTCAGCGTCAGTCTCCATGTTAAAGACCAGCTGGGTGATGCCGTACCTGTCGCGCAGGTCTATGAAAGTCATTCCCCCGAGGTCTCTTGAGCGCTGCACCCATCCGGCAAGGGTCACCTTCCTGCCCCTGTTGCCGAGTGTAAGTTCCCCGCATGTGTGTGTTCTGTACATATCCGATTTTTGAGTAGACAAAAATAAGCTATTCCCGAGAAAAACGGTAATAACTTTGCACTGATGTCTCGTTCCTTTTTTCTAAACTTGCAGTGACTCACCCAAGGATCTGACGGCAATGACCACCACCCTGAAAACAAAAACGGCGAGGTTATCAGTAATTTCAAACAGCCTGCTGATTGTTATGAAGGTTACTGTGGGTGTCATAACCGGCTCTGTTAGCATCATCTCCGAGGCCATCCATTCATCAATAGACCTGGTTGCTGCAATCATTGCCTTTTTCGCAGTAAAAGTATCCGGGAAACCCTCTGATGAAAGGCATCCGTTCGGACATGGCAAGATGGAGAATGTTTCAGGGGTTATTGAGGCCCTTCTCATTTTTGCAGCCTCGGCATGGATCATATACGAGGCCATTGGAAGGTTCATGCACCCGGGTGAAACTGAGGCGCTGGGGCTCGGCGTGATGGTAATGGCTGTCTCTGCCCTGGTCAACATCTTCGTTTCAAGGAGGCTTTACAGGGTAGCAAAGCTGACTGACTCGGTTGCACTGGAAGCTGATGCACTGCATCTTAAGACCGATGTGATCACCTCGGCAGGTGTTGCATTGGGACTCCTTCTGATCTGGATAACCGGCTGGCATGTGCTTGACCCGATCATAGCGCTGGCGGTGGCGGTAATTATCATTTATGAGTCATGGATGCTTCTCAGGAAGGCATTCTCACCCCTGCTTGACACAGCGCTGTCGGCAACAGAGCTTGAGAAGCTGACAGGCATCCTTGCCGAGATGGGTATCGACTACCATGACCTGCGCACAAGGGCTGCCGGGCACCAGAGGTTCGTTGAGTTTCATCTTGACGTTCAGCCACAGGAGACAATTGAGACAATCCACCGGCAGTGCGATCTGATTGAGGAAAGGCTCGGAAGGGAGTTCAGGGATATAAGTGTGATAATCCATCCGGAACCCAGCAAGTGAATGAGGGATAAGCGAAAGAGGAAAAGCAGATCAGGGACAGGTGAATGAGTAACAAGTGAATCAGGAACGAGCAAAGAGCGGATGAGGGACAAGCATAGCAGGGTTAAGTGAATCAGGGAGGAATTGCCATGGAACCGGGAAACGACGAAAACTATATGCGGATGGCATTGGCTGAAGCCGAAAAGGCAGCCTCGCGCGATGAGGTGCCCGTGGGTGCAGTTGTGGTTGCGGACGGAATAGTTATAGCACGGGCGCACAACCTCACAGAAACACTTAATGATCCGACCGCCCACGCGGAGATGCAGGCAATCACTGCAGCGGCTTCATACCTTGGAGGCAAGTACCTAACTGGCTGCACCCTTTACGTCACTGTGGAACCCTGCGTGATGTGTGCCGGGGCACTTGCCTGGAGCCAGATATCTGCAGTGGTCTATGGCGCCCCGGACCAGAAAAAGGGGTACACCACAACCGGGGCTGACATCCTGCACCCGAAGACGGAGGTCCGCAGTGGCATATTATCTGAAGAGTGCTCGGCGCTGATGAAAAAGTTCTTCAGGAAAAAGAGAGATTAAGCCTGCAACACCAGTCGATAAGAGGACTTAAAAACACCGCACCGCCCCCATTAAGACAAAAAGAAACCTAAGCCACTGCCATCCCGCAAACCAATTGAAAAAAAATTCATAGGTTTGTCAGAAACAGACCGGTCATGACCCTCGAAAACGGCAAGAGAATAATTCTGCTGAGGCTTATAGGCTTCATCTCAACACTTGTTTACGTATTGTATGTTTTCCTGGCATACTTCCCGAAGGTCTTCAGAAACGTGATGACTGACAGGAACCTCACACTGCTTACTGTTGCTGTAACCTTTGTTTTCCTGGTTGTCCTGTTCTGGCCATCGATAAAGAAATACAGGTATATATTCTTTTCAGCTGATGAGAGGACGATCACCCTCAGATGGTACAAACCCGGAGTGTTGCCGGGCGAAAGCAGCAGTATAGAGATCCCATCCGACAGGCTGGCCGGATATGAAATCCAGGAAAAAATCATGGGACTATACAGATACCTGGTTCTCTACCAGCTGGTGCAGGGAAGGAAGGCAGCATATCCTCCGGTCAGCATAACAGCTCTCTCGCGGGCGCAGACTCAACAGATCGAGGAGACTCTTAAAAACTACAAATCAGTTATTTAGATCCCGCCTGACAAAACATGAGCAAAGTCATTTTTCATGACTGGCGGTTCACTGACCTTTGGGAATTGATTTTCCTTTATCAAAAATCATAAACCACAAACATACATTGAAATGAAAGTAAAAGAGATTCTGGCTGAGCTCGAGAAGAAGCATCCCGGTGAACCCGAGTATCATCAGGCAGTCAGGGAGGTCCTTGAATCAATCGAGGAAGTGTACAATGAGAACCCAAGGTTTGCCAAGGCCGGTGTTCTTCAGAGGCTTATTGAGCCTGACCGGGTATTCACCTTCAAGGTACCCTGGATGGATGACAAGGGCAATGTGCAGGTCAATCTCGGTTACAGGGTGCAGTACAACGGAGCAATCGGTCCTTATAAGGGCGGACTCCGTTTCCACCCCACGGTAAACCTTTCGATCCTGAAATTCCTCGGCTTCGAGCAGATATTCAAGAACTCACTGACCACCCTTCCCATGGGTGGCGGCAAGGGCGGATCTGACTTCGATCCCAAGGGCAAGTCAGAAAACGAGGTTATGCGTTTCTGCCAGTCGTTCATGCTTGAGCTTTGGAAGCACATTGGTCCTGAGACCGACGTCCCTGCAGGTGACATCGGTGTCGGCGGACGTGAGATAGGCTTCCTGTACGGTATGTACAAAAAACTTGCTTCAGAGCACACAGGTGTTCTCACAGGCAAAGGGCTGAACTGGGGCGGTTCACTCATCCGTCCTGAGGCTACCGGCTTCGGATGCGTCTATTTTGCCAATGAAATGCTCAAGACCCGCAACGAGTCTTTCCAGGGCAAGAAGGTGGCTGTATCGGGCTTCGGTAACGTGGCCTGGGGTGCAGTGATAAAAGCCACACAGCTGGGTGCAACAGTGGTTACCATCTCGGGTCCTGATGGTTATATACATGATCCTGCAGGAATCAGCGGCGAGAAGATTGACTTCCTGCTTGAACTGAGGGCATCGAACATGGATATCGTTGAGCCTTATGAGAAGAAATTCCAGGGATCAAAATTCTTTAAGGGAAGAAGACCATGGGAAGTTAAGGTAGATATCGCACTCCCATGCGCAACACAGAACGAGCTTGGCAAGGAAGATGCCGAGCATCTCGTTGCAAACGGAGCAATGTGCGTTTGCGAAGGAGCAAATATGCCCTGTACTCCGGAAGCCATTGAAGTCATTCAGCATGCGAAGCTGCTCTTCGCTCCCGGCAAGGCAGCCAATGCCGGCGGAGTGGCCACCTCGGGCCTGGAGATGACCCAGAACTCGATGAAACTCAACTGGAACAGGGAAGAGGTCGACGAGAGACTCCACTCCATCATGATCAACATCCACAATGCCTGTGTCAAGCATGGAACCGGCAAAGACGGCTATGTTGATTATGTAAAGGGTGCAAACATTGCCGGCTTCCTGAAGGTAGCCAATGCAATGGTTGACCAGGGACTGGTTTAGCACAACCTGATCTGGATAATTTTATGAGGCAGAGAGGCAGGGCACCGTACCTGCCTCTTTCTATATCCTGATCCGGTAGACATTCCCGGGACAGGGTGTGATCATTCCTGCCAGCTCCATCTGGAGCAGGGTGGTTGACAGTTTATAGACGGGAATCTCAAGCATGCGAGCCAGGACATCCATTGTCAGATCGCCCTCATTCTTAAGTGCCTCGCAGATCTTCCTTTCATTGTCTGTCACCCCTGTGAACAGCATGGGCTGTACCGGTGCCGCGAGGGATGCCGGTTTCCATCCCATGAGGTATTCAATGTGAGAACTCTTCTCCACCAGTGAAGCCTTGTTACACCTGATGAGTGCATTGCAGCCGGCTGACCACTCATCTCCGGGTCGGCCCGGGACAGCCATCACATCGCGGTTGTATGACGCGGCGATGTCTGCCGTGATGAGGGCCCCGCCCTTAATCCCTGATTCAATTATGAATGTAGCGTCTGAGATCCCGGCAATTATACGGTTTCGCCTGATGAAATTGTTTCGTTCCGGGAGTGTTGTTGAAATGAAGTCAGTCAGGTGACCGCCGTTTTCAAGCATCGCCTTTGCCACTCCGGCATGTACTGAAGGATAGACTGTTTTCAGTCCGTGACCCAGTACCGCTACGGTAGGAAGACCCGCTGCCAGCGCTGCCCTGTGAGCGGAGATGTCAATGCCGTAGGCAAGTCCGCTGACAATAAGCAGTTTCGGATAATGTTGAGCCAGTTCCGCCACCATCTTCTGGCAGAGGTCGCGACCATGTTGTGTGGCATGACGGGTTCCCACAATGCTGAGAATCATCGGGCCGTCAACATCAGCGTTGCCTCGGAAATAGAAAGTTACCGGTGAGTCCTCGCACTGCCGGAGTCTGACAGGGTAGTCATCGTCAAGATAGAAATAAACCCTGATGTTGTTTTTGGTCACAAATTCGGCCTCTCTTTCCGCTGCCGCCATATATTCTTGTCCGGCCACAGCCGAGGCGAGAGACCCACCTATCCCCGGGATGCGGGTCAGATTGCGGAACGATTCCCTGAAAACGGCTTCCACGCTGCCTGTGTATGATACGAGCCTTCGGGCGGTTATGTCACCGACACCTGGTATCATGCCAAGAGCAATCCTGTAATGAAGGGGAACTGTTGACATTTTATGTAATGTTAGCGAGACACGATAAAGTTAAGAAAAAATATACTTTTGTCCCATGCAAATCATTGACACTCATAACCACATTTACCTGCCTGAATTTGATGCCGACCGCAGCGAGGTGGTGAAGAGGGCGACGGACGCGGGAATCCGGACCATCCTGATGCCAAATATCGACTCATCCTCGGTTGAGCCGATGCTTGCCGCCGAGAAGCAGTTCCCGGGAATATGTCTTCCGATGATGGCCCTTCATCCCACTTCAGTGAAGGAAAACTACCAGGTCGAAATAGAGGCTGTTGAGTCTGCCCTCAGGGAACGCAAATACTATGGCATAGGTGAAACAGGCATCGACCTGTACTGGGATAAAACCTATATCAGGGAGCAGGTAATCTCATTCAGGAGGCATCTCATCCTGGCTGAAGAGTACAACCTGCCGGTTGTGATTCATGCAAGAGAATCACTCAGTCTTATCTTCGACGAGATTAACGATTTCGGTGCCGGAAGGGTAAGGGGAGTCTTCCATGCTTTCCCGGGATCAGCCGGTGATGCCCTTCAGGTTGCGGGGATGGGATTCATGATCGGTATCGGCGGAGTGGTGACATTCCGCAACGGGAAGCAGAGTGAGGCAGCTGTCGCAGCAGGGTTAGATAACATTGTCCTGGAGACCGATGCACCCTACCTTGCCCCGGTGCCTTACCGCGGAAAGAGGAACGAACCTGCCTACCTTGAATATGTGATTGAAAAGCTGTCAGAGATACTTGCAGTATCCCCCGCAGAGGTTGCTGACAGAACATCTGAAAATGCGAAGAGGCTGTTTAATCTGTAAGTGATGGAAATCAGAAGATCAGTTCTTATAATCTATACCGGAGGCACCATCGGGATGGTGAATGACCCGGTCTCGGGTGCACTGGTACCTATCGATTTCAGGCATATATCCGATCAGGTTCCGGAGCTCCGCCGATTCGGATTCAGCCTGGAGACAGTCACCTTCGAACCCGTGATCGACTCCTCCGAAGTCAGTCCTGATGTCTGGGTGCGTATCGCACGGACCATTGAAGATAATTATGACAGATTCGACGGTTTTGTGGTGCTGCACGGAACCGATACGATGGCCTATTCAGCCTCAGCCCTCAGCTTTATGCTCCGTGGCCTGGAGAAACCGGTGATCTTCACCGGGGCACAGTTGCCGATAGGAGTGCTTCGCACCGACGGCAAGGAGAACCTGATTACGGCAATAGAGATTGCCGCAGCCCGCGAGAACGGGCTGCCGGTTGTGCCCGAAGTGTGCATATATTTTGAGAACAAGCTGCTGCGCGGAAACCGGACAATCAAGTACAGCGCTGAGCATTTCAATGCATTCGTCTCCCCCAACCTGCCGCCGCTGGCAGAGGCAGGACTCCAGATCCGTTACAACAGGAATATCATCCGGTACCCTACTGTGAGGCGCCCGCTGACTGTATCGGATAAGTTTGACACCGCAGTGGCTGTACTCAGGCTCTTCCCCGGCCTGAGGCAGGAGACCGTTCATGCCATCCTCGGAACCGCAGGGATACGTGGTCTGGTTCTTGAGACTTATGGTACAGGGAATGCCCCTACCACGGAATGGTTCCTTGATGAGATACAGTCATATATCGCCGGAGGCGGCATCGTACTGAATGTCTCGCAGTGCCAGGCCGGAAGCGTGGAGATGGGACTGTACGAGACCTCGGCAGGACTGATAAGCGCGGGAGTTTTAAGCGGCAGGGACATCACCACCGAGGCTGCGGTGACAAAGATGATGAACCTTTTTGGCAGCGGCCTGCCGCGTGAGAAGATCTGTGAGTTGCTTTCCAGGCCGCTGTGCGGTGAAATGAGCTGAGGCTGTTGGCGGAAGGAAAAATTTCGTAAATTGCGGCCGTTTTTTGGAGAGATGCAGGAGTGGTTGAACTGGCTCGCCTGGAAAGCTAGTATACCCCTAAAGGGTATCGGGGGTTCGAATCCCCCTCTCTCCGCAACGATTAAATGAATCCCGCTGCAGGCGGGATCATTTATTTTACAGAAGACCCGAAGAGAGCTTGTTCTCTGAGGGGTCTGAAGGAAAATAAATGAAAACCCGAAGGGTTCATTTAATCGTTGCAGGATTCTTCTGAAGGGATCACCGAAGGTAATCCCAACCACCCGCCGGGTTCATTTAATCGTTGATGTATCTTCCTGAAGGGATCACCGACGGCAATCCCCACCTTCTCAGTCCCTCTCCCTTCCTTAAATTTTATTAAAAATAATCCCTGGTTGTTCGCTTTCCATTTTTTTATATTTTTGTCCTAATATTCCTATTAATAATCTGACATGATGAAAAGAGTTCTTGTATTTATGGCATTTGCAGCGCTGCTGCTTATCGGCACAACACAGACATCACAGGCACAGACCGAAGAGGCTGTTGCAACTGAGCAGGCACAGACTGCCACAACCCAGCAACTTAATGATCCGGCTATGGCTACAACACCCGTATCAAACGAAACCGTTCTCCGCAAAGAGATCAAGAGATTGTTTATTGAGGGTGGAGCAGGCTTCATGGGCGTTATCCTTCTTACCCTGATCCTCGGTCTCGCAATAGCCATCGAGAGAATCATTTACCTCAACCTGGCAACCACAAACACTGAAAAACTCCTTGCAAGCGTCGAAAAAGCACTCAGGGAAGAAGGTCTGGATGCTGCCAAAGAGGTTTGCCGTAATACCCGTGGACCTGTGGCAAGTATCTTCTACCAGGGCCTTGACAGGGCGCATGAGGGGGTGGAAATGGCCGAAAAATCAGTTGTGGCTTATGGCGGAGTACAAATGGGACTTCTTGAAAAGAACCTCTCATGGATCTCTCTCTTCATAGCTCTTGCCCCCATGCTCGGATTCCTCGGAACAGTTATCGGTATGATCGCTGCATTTGACGCCATTGAGCAGGCCGGCACGGTTTCAGCAACCATCGTTGCAGGCGGTATCAAGGTGGCTCTTATAACCACCGTATTCGGTCTTGTGGTGGCTATCATCCTCCAGGTTTTCTACAACTACCTGCTGTCAAAGATAGATGGTATATCAAACCAGATGGAAGATTCATCCATCACCCTCATTGATATGCTTGCCAAATACAATCAAAAATAACCGGATATGTCTGAAAAAATTACCAGGTTAACAACGATCCTCCTGTGGGTCCTGATGGGACTTACAGTGGTCTTTGCCATACTGTTTTATGTCGGAGGTGTTGTGCCAGGCACTGAGGGAACCCGATACGAAGAACCGAAAGTAACCAACTCTTTCATCCTGTTTGCCTATATTCTCCTCGGTCTTTCTGTGCTGACACTGGTTTTCTTCGCACTCAGAAACTATATTCTTAACCCGAAAAGCCTCAGAGGTGTGCTGATTGCCCTTGGTGTTGCGGCCGTACTGGTCGCACTGGCTGCACTGCTGGCTGATGATACGGTACTGGATCTACCCCACTATAAGGGATCGGATAATGTACCTCGTACCCTTTTCTGGACTGATATAGGCCTCTATGTAGCATATTTTCTTCTTGCAGGTGCATTCCTGACGATAATATACTCTGTGATATCAAAGTATTTTAAGAAATAACTGAACTGTCCGCCATCTGGCGGAACAAATTAATTACCAAATGTCAAGAAGGCAAGTACCGGAAATAAATACAGGCTCAATGGCTGACATTGCGTTCCTGCTCCTTATTTTCTTCCTGGCTGCCACCACGATGGACTCCGATACGGGGCTGATGCGTCAGCTGCCTGCCATACCGGATCCAAACGTCCCGCAGGATGTCAATAAGATAAATGACAGGAACATCCTCGAGGTGAAGGTCAACAAGGACAACCTGCTCCTCGTTGAGGGTCAGCTCACAGAGTTCAATCAGCTGAGAGAGATTGCCCATGATTTTATCCTCAACGCAACTGATGAACCCAATATGCCGGAAAAAGAGGTTGTAAACATCCCCTTCTTCGGTAATGTGGCAATAACAAAGGCGGTTATTTCTCTGCAGAATGACATAGGCACCAAGTACGGCGTCTATATAGCAGTGCAGAACGAGCTAATTGCAGCCAGGACGGAATTGCGTGATAACCTTTCCAGGCAGGAATTCGGGATACCCTATGAAAAACTTGACGAGGAGCGCAAAGGGGCAATTGATGACTTCTTCAAAGTGCCGATTTCGGAAGCCGAACCCAAAAGGATAGGAGGAGATCAATAATGGCAAAGTTTGTAAAAACCGGAAAGAAATCAGTCAAGGCGCTTAATACCTCCTCGCTTCCTGATATCGTCTTCATGATCCTTTTCTTCTTCATGGCCGTTACCACCATGCGTGAGACCGAAGTGATGGTAACCGTCCGTATCCCTGACGCTACCGAAGGAAAGGTTCTGGAAAAGAAATCACTCGCCAGCTTTATCTATATCGGTGAACCTCTTGAGGCTTTCCAGGCGCTGTACGGGTCAGAACCGAAGATTCAGCTGAATGACACCTTCAAGGAAATAGCTGACATCCAGGACTTCATCGCCCAGGAGCGTGAGCAGCTTAATGAGGCTGACAAGACCAAGATGCTCGTGGTACTCAAGATCGACCGTGACACCAAGATGGATCAATACAAAGCCGTTCTTACAGACGGCTTTTGTTTTTCCCGTTAATCACAGTCTCGGTTGAAAGATGCTGTCGTAATAATCCAAAATCCACGGGATGCAGGATTAAAGTATCGATTGGCAGATAAGTTAATGGAGGTAACCGATTTCTTTTTACTCAATAATAATCTGTCTCTTTATTTGCAAACAGATCAGATTTTAAGTAAGAAGTGTGCTCTACTCGGTTCTTTTGTTGAAGCAAGTCCATCTTTTCTAGTTTAGGTTAACAATACGTTTTATGCTTGAAGAACTACCGATAGGCACATTTCTTTTTCGTGGTGCCTGTTGTACGATATCTGAATCACAAGAAAAAGGAGATGGTCTGCAGCCACCTCCCTTTGACACCAGAACAGAATAAGAGACCCGGACTCAGAGAGAATGATCCCCGCTTCCTTTTACTATAAGTTGCGGGAAGTAAGAAACTATCAGTAAAAGACTCTCCATTTCATTAAGCTTGCCCTGTCTGATAACCTTCTGATGGAAATACGCTAATCTATCCATATTTTGATCGATTGTCGAATATCCTTCACCGCTGAATTTGTTTTCAAGCTTCTCAACTCCGAGGTAATTCTGGTTATTCACATACTGGACTGATAGTTTATCTGAAAGTACCAGATACTTAGTGACCAGGGGTTCCTTCCAAACGACAATTTTAACAACGATGTCAGAATTGTTGTAAGTTGCAAGGTAGCACATGCAATCCTTCGAGGAAAAGGTGCATGGAGAGTCAAATGATTCAACTCTATAGTCACCAAATAATGTATTTGACTGACCTTCAAGGACGATCCGCTTTGCCTGTAAGGAGGGGACCAACGCCAACAGAGTAAACAATACAAATAATTTCGTTTTCATAATCTGCTTTTTAATTCCAAACATCTGAATTCATGCAGGTATGTGAAAATCTACTCTGCCAGATGCATAATCTTCTCTGCATAATATCCATTTTCAGGGGTAAAGAATTTACGCATATGCACGTTTCAACTGACAATTGAAGTCAAAATCATATTGCAGATAGATTGTTTAAAGTTGAATATAACTACTCATCATTTGCAGATTTTTTTTCCCGGGTTTGCCCTGAATCAGCAATTTGCCACGTGTTCGAAACACATTCATTACCCTAACTTAAAGAAACGTGTATGAAAAAATTAATGTTTACAGTTGCGCTTCTCGTGGTGACAATCGGAGCTGCACTTGCCCAGTCAGGTCAGGTCTCCGGCCTTGTTACCGATGCAAATGATGGCACTCCCCTTCCCGGGGTGTCGGTATCTGTTAAGGGAACCACCAATGGAACACTTACCGATGCTGAAGGAAGATATTCGGTCAGGGCTTCATCCGGTCAGACACTGGTGTTCAGTTTTGTAGGCTACAAGACACTTGAGGTCCGGATAAACAACCAGATTGGCATTGACGCTGCAATGGAATCTGATGTCGTTGCAATGGATGAAGTCCTTGTTGTAGCCTATGGTACCACGAGAAGGTCAAGTTACACAGGGTCAGCCCAAAAGGTAGCAGCTGACCAGCTTTCCTCTTCCCGTGGAGAATCAATCGAAAAAACTCTGAGCGGCAAAGCCACCGGAGTAAGAGTGACGTCAGCAACCGGGGACCCCGGATCAAGCGGAGACATTCAGATCCGCGGCATAGGATCAATAACCGGTATAACAACACCATTGTACATTATAGATGGTGTACCCATCGTAACCGGTAAATTTGGAAACTCAGGCATCAGCAGTAATGTATTGTCTTCAATCAATCCACAGGACATTGAATCCCTTACCGTACTCAAGGATGCAGCAGCAGCTTCGCTCTATGGGTCGAGAGCTGCCAACGGAGTGGTGATTATTACTACAAAAAAAGGAAGGGAAGGCACTACAAAGCTGAACTTCAGAGCCAACTACGGTATATCTGAGATAGCCACTGATTCATACAAACAGATGTCAGGACCGGAATACATCGAATATGAGAGGGCTGCAATACTGGGATACAGGCTCAGGGCACTTGACGCACTGGTTCCGGGAGGTGCCAACTACGGTAACGCGGAGGTTCTTGCTCAGGCAGAAACATGGGTAAGCGAAAACCTTGCAGACTGGTCTCTGGTTGATGACCCGGAAGTTGATACAGACTGGTGGTCTGCTATTTACGGCAAGGGATATGACAGGGAATATCAGCTCTCCGCATCGGGTGGAAATGAGAAGGCAAGGTTTTATACCGGCCTCGGGTACAAGGATGTGGACGGAATTGTGGCAATGTACGGGTTCAAGCGGTATACAGGAACAATCAACATTGAATCTTCACACAGAAAATGGATTGACATTTCTTTCAATACCATGCTATCCTACACTGACCAGACCGGAAGGACAGACCAGTCAGAACAGTCACAGGGGATCAATACTGCCAGTCCTTTGAACCTGATAATGTCAGGAAATCCAACCAGCAGGATATACAATGAAGACGGCAGCCTGAACCTGACTGCCAGTTTTGATACACGGGTAAAAAACGGACTCTATGCGCTCCTTCCGGAACAATCATATACCAACAACAAGACCTACAGGGTAATTTCAAGCGGGGCAGCCAGCGTGAAGTTCAATGATCAGCTTTCCTTCAAGTCAACAAATGCGGTTGACTTTTTCACTGTTGAGGGTTTCAGAAGGTGGAGTCCCACATCGATTGATGGCGCGAGCCTAAATGGACTTGGAGAGCGCCCGACCAAACTCACTTCACAGCTGACTACCTCTAACCTGCTCACATACAGTGACACCTTCGGATCACACTCAATCAGCGCCATCGCAGGTTTTGAGGCACAATTATACAACAATACTTCAATATTCACCTCGGCAAGCAATTATTCTACTGACAAGCTTGAAGAGCTGTCTGTCGGGCAGCCCAGGCAGGCATACAGCCACAAATTCGGCCGTTATCTACAGTCATGGCTTGCCAATGTGAACTATAACCTTGCGGAAAAATATTACCTGGCAGGCAGCATAAGGTTTGATGAGTCATCACAGCTGGGGATTGATAAGAGAGGGGCTCTGTTTTACAGTGCCTCAGCAAGCTGGAGGTTCTCCAAAGAGGCCTTCATTGAAAACAACTGGCTTAGCGACGGGAAACTGCGCTTCTCCTACGGCACCAATGGAAACCTTCCTGATAATAGCTATGATCATTTCGGATTATACGATTTTGGCGGTATATACGGCTCTGAATCGGCTATCTATCTCTCCCAGCCTGAAAACAAGAACCTTGGATGGGAAATGAGCCATAATATGAATATCGGGACTGATCTTACACTTTTTGACAGGATAACACTTTCAACAGAATATTTCTATAAATATACCCGTGATCTTCTGCTATCGGTTCCAACATCCTACGCAACAGGATTTGAAGAAGCATTGCAGAACTCCGGTGAGATAAGCAACAGGGGAATGGAAGCTGAAGTTCACGTAAGTGATCTTCTGCGGTCAAAGCTGGTCTGGAACATTGACTTATCAGTCTCGACCCTTAAATCGACCGTAGAGAAACTTCCGGGAGGAAAAGACATTTTGCTGGGTGACGGGAATCATTATATATACAGGGAAGGCGGTGATCTGTATACATTTTATCTCCCTGTC
Source organism: Bacteroidales bacterium (assembly GCA_025454815.1). Lineage (GTDB taxonomy): Bacteria > Bacteroidota > Bacteroidia > Bacteroidales > VadinHA17 > SR-FBR-E99. Next base: position 20,086 of record JALONR010000054.1, read on the forward strand.
TGGCATGACGTTGATCCGGAGTGCGGACTTGCAAGATACCTGATTGACCCTGAACTTCCGGCCACTGAAGAAAATTTCACTTATTATTACTCGGCAGCAAAGAGGGGACCGGTTGCCAAAGCCTATCCTGACCTGATGGGTGGGTTCAACAACAGTTTCTCAATAGGCGGCTTCAGCCTGAATGTACTTGTCACATACCAGTTCGGTGGAAATATGTTCGATTATCCCGGATACTTTCAGAAAAACCATGGAATCAGGCATGGAACCTGGAACTATGCAAAGGAGGTGGCAGACAACTACTGGAAAAAACCAGGCGACGTGGCAAAATATCCAAGACCGGTTGTATTCTGGTCAGCAAGACCTGACCGTTGGTCAACAATGCATATTCTCTCCACTGATTTCATCAGACTTAAGGAGCTTTCAATCAGCTACAGCATTCCGACAAGCGTAACCAAACGTATCGGAATCGAGAACCTGACCGTGACAGGTTCTTCAAATAACCTTGCCCTGCTGTACCAGGCAGAAAAACACGTCGATCCGGAAGTGTCTCTCAACGGATACAGGACAGTAGATACTCCACTTGCCAGGACCTACACCCTTGGTTTTAATATTGACTTCTAAGCTAATTATCATACAATGAAAAAAATAATATTCTTATCAATGGTATTATTGGTTGGATGCACTGATCTCTTTGATCAGATGCCCTCTGACCAGCTTCCTTCATCATCTGCCATCACAACCGTATCAGACCTTGAAAAGGCAGTGAATGGCGTTTATCTTCTGTACACCTCCAGGTCATCTTATGCGGGTGATTTCGGGTTGTATGCCGACGGGAAGGGAGGAGATACACGCTACATGGGCTCATTCAACCACTTTGCGCCAATTACCAGGTATGAACATGATGCCACCTCAGACGTTCCTGCAAGAAGTTATGATAACTTCTATACCGGACTGGCACGCGTCAACAATATTCTCGATGTGATTGACAATATCCTTGTTGAACCAGGTGAAGAAGAAATGTTCAGTGACCTGACAGGACAGCTGTTTGCACTCAGGGCCCTCCTTCATTTTGATGCTGCAAGACTGTTTGCCCGGCTGCCTGGTGTCTCTGAAGGCATGAATGCCGCAAACTCAGGAATTGTGCTTTCAACAGCGTATTACCAGCCTGATGCAACATTTACCAGGTCAACTCTCAGTGAGACATATGAACTGATCAGCGAGGATTTCAGGGCTGCTCTCACAAGCCTGTCAAAGGAAAAAAATTACGGAAAGCTCAACTATTGGGCAGCAAAGGCATTGCAGGCAAGGATGTACCTTTACCTTGAAGACTACAGTAACGCGCTTGCCGCTGCCATTGAGGTAATAAACAATGACAGGGGTTATTCTCTTTACTCCCGCTCAGAATATCTGTCGGTATGGAGCAAGACAGCCACCACAGAGTCTCTTTTTGAGATCGTTACCACTGATCTTGTCAATGCCCAGAGAAATTCAATTGGTTATTATACAATTCCGGATGGTTATGCAGAATGTGCCGTCACCGATGATTTTGCCGGCTGGTTAAGGGCAGACGCCAATGATATCCGTTCAGCCATGATTCAACAGAAATCGTCAAACGGCAACTACCTGGCATGGTATCCTCTCAAATATACCGGACAGGAGGGTGCCACAGCCCCATCTTATGTTAATAATCCAAAGATCATCCGCATGTCAGAGGTCTACCTTATTGCTGCTGAAGCCCGCCTGAAAGGAGGAACAGCTACCGGTGCCCTTACAGCTCCGGATTATTACAATACCCTGAGGGAAAGAAGAATTTCTGGCTACACTCCTGTATCGGAGGTAACAATTGATGATATTCTAAGTGAGCGGCGAAGGGAGCTTTTCTGTGAAAATCACAGGATGTTTGACCTCGTCAGGAACGAACGCAACATCAGTGCCCCGATTGTGCAGTCGGCACCTTTGCCTTATAACGACTACAGGATAATATTGCCCATACCAAAGAGGGAAATTGATATTTCTCCCGGATTGGTTCAGAACCCGAAATATTGATTATTAATAACAGGGGTCACCGATGAAGGGTGACCCCTGTTTCAAACAAGAAGCATATGAAACGAATGGCACTTTTACTTTGCGTCGTGATACTGAACAGCATCAGCATGTCAGGCAGGGTTACCGGTACAAATACTGATTCCCTCCCTCAAAAGGACAAGGAAGAAATAATCAGTGTAATTGAAAGGAGCTACGTTGCCGGCATGCTTAATGCCCCGGATGTGGAATTGATCAGATCCGGGTGGTATCATTCAGCAGATATTCATGTATTTCTGGCCGCCAGGGACACATGCGTTACAGGAAAAATAGAGGGCTTCATCAGGATGGCCGCCAGTGGCGCAGACAGGCCTGCAATGCCTGAGGCCAAAGCACTATATAAGCATATTGCAGTGACTGGCACTGCTGCCGTTGCCATCGTGGAAATTTTCGCAGGGGAAAACCAGTTATATACGGATTTCTTAAATTTATACAGGTTCAAAAACGGATGGAGAATAGTGACAAAAACCTTTTATGACCATCAGACAACCGTAGAAGAATGAAATATCTGTGCCGGCAGACCGGTATGAAAAAGCTGAAATTCCTGGATGAAGAAAGAAATTTCACAGTGGATATATTATAAATCCGGATGGCACAGGGTCCTGATACACTCTGCTGTCTGGCTGATGCTGTTCGGGGGCATAGTGCTTTACCAGTGGAATGCCAACGCAAGGGACTCTGTCTGGGAATTAATAAGGGAAGACGCCTTTTTCACAGCTTTGGACATTATCTTCACCTACACTTTCTTATTCCTGATTGACAAACTTTTGCTAAAAAGGAGAATAGTACAATTCTTCATTGCTGCTCTGGCTACAATACTGATTGAAATATTCATTTACAGGAAGGTTTTTTATCTTACTCTTGTATTATTCTATAAGGATCAGGATATAGAGGCAATCTTTAATTCAGTTGACTTTTTTTACTTTCTCTATTCAATATTCTTCCCGCTGAGTTTCTTCTCAATAATGCATCTTATCAGGAAGTGGATCATCAGCCAGGCAAAAATGGCCGACCTGGCCAAACAAAATCTCCAGAATGAACTCAACCTGCTCAAAAACCAGCTTAACCAGCACTTCCTCTTCAATACCCTGAATAATATTGATTCCCTGATCTATTATGATCCGGATAAAGCTTCCCGGACTGTGGTTAATCTGTCCGGTCTTCTCAGGTATGCCCTGTACGAAACAAACCATGACAGAGTGCCAATGTTCCAGGAAATAGAGTATATCAGGAATTACATCGATGTCTTCACAATCAGGATGCAACGCCCTGATTTGATTGATCTGAAAATAACAGGAGACTATTCCAGGATTACTGTCGCACCAATGCTTTTCATCCCATTCATTGAGAATGCCCTCAAGTATGGCAACAGGAGTCAGAAAAGGTCAATCTTAATCGGGTTTGACTTCAGGGGAGATGTTGTGACATTCCGGACTTCAAACCAGAAAAAGGAGGGACACACCTCAAACCCTGACGGATTAGGGATATCAAATGTAAGAAGACGCCTGCAGCTTATCTATCCCGATACTCACAGACTTAAAATAACAGAAGATGAAAAAAGCTTTGAAGTCCTGCTGGTCCTTGAAACAGAAGAAGCAGAAGAGCCGACAAGCACAAACAGACCTGATATAACCTGATTCAGTGATATGAAAAGATTAGCGTGCATTGCCGTCGATGATGAGCCTCCGGCACTTGAAAAACTGGAAAAATTCATCTGTAAGGTACAGTTCCTGAAACTAACAGGCAAATTCACTTCAGGCCTTGAGGCCATTGAATTCATCCAGAATAAAAGGGTTGACCTGATGTTCCTTGATATTCATATGGAGGACATATCAGGATTACAGGTTATTGATACGTTATCTCGAAAACCCATTATCATCCTTACTACAGCATATGACTCATACGCGGTTCGGGGATTTGAGCTTAACGTCTGCGACTATCTTCTTAAACCATTTGACTTTGAACGATTTCTTCAGGCCTCGACCAAAGCATTGAATCAATATATAGCCTTTACCTCCGGAGGCGCTGTTCAATCTCCCGACGTGGAGACAAAACCAAATCCCAGGGAATATATCTTCATCAAGACCTCATATAAATATAAAAGGGTAAAAATTGACGACATTCTGTATCTCCAGGGCATGAGGGATTATATTATGATTCATACCACTGGGGGGAAGATCATGACTCTCACATCCTTTGCTGAACTCGAAAGGGTTCTTCCGCAGGACAGGTTTTTCCGGATTCACAAGTCTTATGTAGTTGCCATAAACAAGGTTGATGCCATTGACAGGAAAAGAGCTGTAATCGGGAAAGAATACCTTCCTATCAGCAATACCTACTATGACGGTTTCATAATGTTCCTGCGAAACAACTCAATTTTATCCTCCTGACATCACATTACTGGCTGGGGCACCCGCCTGGAAAGGAATCTACTCCCTGACCCTGCCGGATGGAGATGCAATATCAGACTCAAAGAACATTACTTCAGTTGTACGCATTATATAGCCGGCATTCCTGCAGTATTCAAAACTGACATAATTCTCCGGACTATCCTTTTCAACGTACTCAAGCTCCCGGCCGGCTGGCAAAAGGTCAATCACAGAACCATCACGAAGCTTAAGAAGGAGATCATTTTTATATACGGCCTCGATTGAACCGCCGCCAACCGGATTCCTGTACCTGCCTGCAAACTGACTTTTTTTCAGTGAATCAACATCGGTTTTCAAGTATTCATCCGGTTTAGCGGTCAGATCCCTGAACCATTCGTATGTCCTGTAAATACGGATACCGCCCGGGTTGGCACCTGAAGCATTTACATATTGTATTTTAAGGTTATTGCTGCCTGAGATAAAAGCTATCTGCTCATCATCGGGGTCCTTAAGCAGGTAATTGTTGCCATAGGAATCACTCAGGACACGAAATCCCCCTTCATGATGAATTTCCCACCATGAACCATCAGCGCGGCTTATGTATCTGCCTGTATGATGAGTTGCAGATGACTCCTGTTCTCCGTTGCTGTGTGCAGAGCCATATAATGATTTAAAAATTGCTTTCTCAAAACCTATTCTGACAGGGTTATTTCTTGATTGTGTAAAAAGCAGGATTGCGAGGCCAAGGTCAGGGATCATATATGACATAGTACCGTCAGAGCCGCTGTGCCCGAAGATTAAGGGATGCCCTTTATCTATTGCTCCGGGTTCATATATTATCATCATCTGCCCGTACTTAACCGAATAACCAGGGAAACCACTCGAAACAGGAAGGTCGCCACCGAGCTGATTCATCGGGTTAAGGGGGCTGAGCATACTGTCTGCAAGGCGGCGGGATAAAACCCTGACATTATCTTTTTCACCCCTGTTCATGATCATCATCATTAGCCTGGAGTAATCGGAAGGCGTGCTGTAGAATGATTGTGAACCCCACGCAAAGGGATATAGCGGATTACTGGCCTGTGACCAGCCCTTTACCCACCTGTCACCGTATTTAAGGTAAAGAGAAACAACATCTCCCTTGTATTTTTTCCCGGATGTTATTACCCGTGTTGAAGTCATTCCAAGAGGATTCAGCACCTTCCTTCCGATGTAATCCTCAATCAACTCCCCTGTGACTTTTTCCACTACAGCTCCCAGGAAATCGGCTCCTGCATCACTGTACCAGAACCTGTATCCTGGAGGAAGGATGATATCCGACTCCCTGATTGAAAGCACCATCTCCTCCAGGCTGGCCCATTTTGTCATGTAACCTGCGTCAGTGATCAGGGAAAGTGGCAGTCCTGATGTGTGTGAAAGCAATTGACTGATGGTTATCTTCTCCAGCACCGTTCCATCAAGGGATGAAAAGAATTCACCAAGTTTGTCATTGTAATTGATTTTCCCTTCATCTATCAGCGTCATTACAGCCACTCCGGTCAGTACCTTGCTCATAGACCTGATATTGAACAGAACTCCCGGGGTCATGAGAAGCGAATCCTCCCTGTCCTTCCATCCGAAAGTTTCGTTCACCAGGGCTTTACCGTCCTTTATTATAAGCAACTCCGCTCCCACAACGTCTCCTTTGCCGATGTAACCCTCAACTTCTCCATGAAGAGCTTTTACAAGTGCCTCGATTCTTTCATCAGTTTTAGTATTTGATGAACCAGGCTGGTGTGAAACGGGAAATGATACCGGGCAGGCCAGGAATAAGGCTAAAGTAAATGTAATCAACCTTTTAGCCCCAAGAATGTTTAAATGTCCTATTGTTCTCATCAGTTTGATATTATTTATTGTTTCTGATTCTGTGGTTTACGATTTCTGAAAAGGAAATAGACGGGAATGCCGGCAAGCAACGTGGCAAGTGCAACTAAGGACTCTGCAGGACGCTCAATGAAGGCAAGTACCAGAATGGCAGAAGATGCAATAATGAATACTATCTGGGCCACCGGAAATCCCGGGAGCCTGACAGGCACCCTGTCTGACAGTCTCAGTTTAATGAGTCCGGCCACAGCAATAACAGGGAAGATCCCCAGTGAGAATCCCATATAGGTAAGTATCTGTTCAAATGACCCGGTAACAACAAATACGGAAGCCATCATCCCCTGAAGGATTATTGAATTTGAAGGGACATTCTTCTGCGGGTTAACACGGGAAAAAGTCCTGAAGAACAATCCATCCCTGGCCATGGCATAATATACCCTCGGTCCGATAATAATAAAGGCACTCAATGATGAGAGGAGAGCAAACGAGATTATCAATGAGAAAAGGATCTCTGAACCCCGGCCAAAAAGAGCGCCCATTGCCAGGCCTCCGACTGATATGACTCCTTTCATCTCATCCGGTTCCAAAGCCTTGACATACACCAGGTTCATGAGCAGATACAGGATTGTCACTATTACTGTTCCGGTTAATAGTGAAGCTGGCAGATTTCTTTCTGGTTTCCGGATCTCCGATCCGAGATAAGCAGATGCATTCCATCCGCTGAAGGCAAACATTATCCACATTAATGCCAGGCCTATAGTGCTCAGACCGCTTAACCCTGATCCCGGGGACTCTCCCTTATTCAGATTGGAGAGAGTACCATTTCCGGATAATAAACCCGCTGTTATCACTGCTGCAATTAAAAAAACCTTGATGATTGTTAAGGTATTCTGAACCCTGGAGCCGAGCCTGATACCTTTCAGATGCACTGCAGAAAAAACTGCTATAACCAGCAGTGCGGCAATTTTAGGAAATATCCTTACAACCTCTGCAGAACCACCCATGAGTGTATTTGCAATTTGAGGGAATGCGCCCAAAAGATATTCCCCGAAGCCGAGAGCTGATGCTGCCACCGGTGCCGAAAACCCGACAATCAGTGATACCCAGCCGCTCAGGAATCCGAGAACAGGGTGAAATACCCTTGAAAGAAAATAATATTCTCCGCCTGAATGTGGCATTGCAGCACCAAGCTCACCGTATGAAACTGCACCACACAGGGCAATAATGCCACCTAAAAGCCATAATGACAGCATCAGCCGCGGACTGCCCAGATCTTCCATCAACAGCCCGGAAGTAGTGAAAATGCCTGCTCCTATTATATTGGCAATAACAATATTTGTGGCTGAGAAGTAGCCCAATTCAGGTTTAAGTCCATTCTTATCTCCGAATTTTGTCACGTGGTAAGTTTTTCAGAATGCCCAGAATCTTAACCCGATTATCCCTTCAAAGAGCAGAAAAGCCGCCAGGGAAAACTGTAGTCCTGTCATTGCGGCAAGGCCTGCCCTGACTCCGCGGACCCTGATTCGCTTCCGGTTTGTTACAAGATGAATAACCCCGGCCAGGGAAAAAATCATGAAAATTATGGAGCCCCACTGAAAGATGATGGCTTCCATGTTTTTCTGTCCCATTTCTGTCATATCTAGGCCCAGGTAAGCAATAGTTCCGGCAATAAGTGCAACAAGTCCCCAGAAAGGAAAATGCAGAAACCTGTAGAATGTCACCTGACTTTTCTTTAAAACCAGTCTGACCAGGGTAATTACGGTAATGACAGGGTAAAGTACAAGAATGAAGGTAACTGCGGCTGCTACAAGAAATGCAAGCGTAAGTGAAGCATATAGTGCACCGGCAGATGTTTTTTCGTACTGGCCGTGATTAAGCAGGAACATCTCATTCCCTGATTCAGAATTGGTTCCGAACATCAGTAGCCTGTTACCATCATCACCAGCCAGGTAATGGTTACCCTGTGTCAGCAGAAGCCTTTCACCGCTGCCTCCGGGTATGCTTGCCAGGGATGATCCTTCACTGTCTGTACTGATTTTCCGGCATCCGAACAGATATTCCATCCATGAAAACAGGCGCTGCCTGGAATCCACACGGCGATAGACCCCGACATATTTCTCAGCAACAGCGGACGGAGTTCCGGTGACCGGCGGCACATTGACTGACTGAATAATTGCAGATTCCACCGCTGCCTTAAGAAGCCTGATACCTGTCGTCCCTGAACGGTCAAACATGTTGGTCATTATCACATACCCTGCCTTAAGCCGGGGAGAATACATATATACAGAGGCATATCCCGGGTCAGACCCGTTATGCCCGTACCAGATAAATCCATCAGACAAATAACTTCCGATACCGGTTCCGTACCGTATTGGAAAATTCAACCGGCCTGCATGCGAACTATCAGGATTTAAAAGATTCTTCATCAAACCCGGTGAAAGTACGGAATCACCTTCTTCTTCAAATCCTCGCGCCAGATGATGAAGAAATGACAGCATGTCTTCAACCGTGCTGTGTAAGGAGGCTGCGGGCCTGGCATAAACGTATGGATATGGTATGGGTCCGCCTGAATATCCGTAGCCGCGTGCAAGCCTTGCCTGCCGTTCCGGATCCAATCTAAGGAAAGAGTTATTCATACCGAGCGATTTCAGTATTCCGCTTTCAGTGTAATCCTCGAAAGAGAGTCCGGTGACGCTCTCCATAATATACCCTGCCAGGAGATACCCGACCCCGGAATAGGAATAGACTGTTCCTGGAATCCACCGGACCCTGCGGGCTTTTTCCGTACGCTTCAGACCCTCCGCCAGCGGGGCTTCAGGATCACCGGTATCATAATTACTGAAATGGAGATCATCGAAGCCTGCCGTGTGTTCCAGAAGGTGCCTGACCAGTATGGGGTCCGTATCCTCCCACGGATTATCTATCGACACATCGGGGACAAGACTCATGACAGGCTGATCAAGGTCTATAAGACCCCTCCTTTCCATTTCTAGAAAGGCAATACCGATAAAAGTCTTCGTGATTGAGCTGACTCTGAAAGCAGTTTCAGGAGTAACCGGTACGTATCCTTCCTTTTCAGCAAAACCCCTGCAGATAATAATGTCAGGCTCCCCCAGCCTGACTATTCCCAACGCCACACCCGGGATTGAAAACTCCTTCATTATTGAATCCACCTTGAGGCTCAGCAATAATGTATCAATGGACGACCTGCCACTTGCAATACAATAAAATAGTGCAAGTATGACGAGGGAAAGTGTACATTTCAGTTTTATATACTTCTTCATTTTTCCTGTGCCTATTATAAGCAAGACATTGTTTGTTTTACACTATATGAAGTCATTGATCTACTTCCTTGCCAGATGATATATTCTCTGCAGGGGGAGGTAGTCTTCTGTTCTCTGCAATCTGAAGCCAGCCATTTCAAGATTGCTCAGCAGAGTATCTTCGGAAAACTCAGGGCCCGGGGTCCATGGATTTTCGATATTCAGCTTCCCGGCATCCCACTGGACTATGACCAGCCGCCCTCCAGGCCGAAGACTCTTTTCAAGGTTTTCGAAAAAAAGCGCCTGGTTATCAAGAAGGTGGGTGACATTGACAAGGAGAGCCAGGTCAATCACTTTATCCGGCAGGCAGGGATCACCGGGAGTGCCTTGTATTACAACAATATTCCCATGAGTGTTCTTTCCGGCACTGGCTCTAAGGTTCTCCAGAGCTTCCCGGTCTATATCTGAAGCATATACTTTTCCTGCGTCCCCTACTTGAGGGGCCAGTAAAAAGGTAAAATAACCCTCACCACATCCTACATCTCCTACAGTCATTCCGCTATCCAGCTCCAGGCTCCGAAGCACATGTCCCGGGAGCTGCCACATCCACCTCTCATCCCTCTCCCAGACTGAAGAACCTGCTATACCTCCTCCGGACTGATGGCCCGTATGCTGACCGCTGACAGCCATATAAATGCAAAAACAAATTGTAAAAAGCGAAAGCTTCATCTTTTTTCATCAAAGATGACGCACCTGGTACTGAAAAGGCAAAATAATCTGCCATGTGATATTCTCATTCTGCCAGTTTTGAGTATGTGTCTGCAAGATATCCGCCGGAGAATTTAAGGTACATCCAGGACTTCATCGCCCAGGAGCGTGAGCAGCTTAATGAGGCTGACAAGACCAAGATGCTCGTGGTACTCAAGATCGACCGTGACACCAAGATGG
>JALONR010000055.1 GCA_025454815.1 Bacteroidales bacterium
GTCGATTCAATCGCCAAAAAGATAAAAGTTGTTGAGGCAATAGCATCCGCCGCAGAAATCACCAACATAAAAACCATCACCGCCCGGGCGGAAAACCTGAGCGGTAAGTACCACTTCATCATCGGCAGGGCGGTTACTGAGACTGATCAGTTTGTGAGGCTGACACTCCACCTGGCTTCTCCGGTCTCATTCAACAAGATCAGTAACGGATGGATACTCCTCAAGGGGGGTGACCTGACCGGCGAACTCAGCCAGGCCGGAATAGCCTCCGGGAGCGGGACCGGCAGAGAGACGGGGATACCCACTGGAAACCGTACCGGCAGAGAGACCGGAATACCCCCCGGGAGCGGGACCGGCAGAGAGAAAAGCCAGCCGGCAGGATCCGGGACTGGCCGTCAGGCCGAGGTGACAGAGATCAGCTCATGGTTTGACGAACCATACTTCGTAACGAAGAAGGTGGTATACATCCCCTTCTGAAAATAACCGGGACCGCCACCCGCTGATAAGCTTCCTTAACACCACCCTGACCTGATCCCGGGTACCTTTTACCAGCTCTCTCACCCGGCCCTGACCTGATCCCTCAAAAACTCATCTGACCACCTTTGGTAAAAAAAGTTACCTGTTGATTTCATTATTTGAAAAAATGACTACCTTTGCAGTCTTAAAAACCGGATAGTAAACTACGTAATATAACAGCAGATGAAAAGGACATTTCAGCCATCGAGAAGAAAAAGGACCAACACTCACGGCTTCAGGAAGAGAATGTCAACCCCCAACGGCAGACGCGTTCTCGCAGCCCGCAGGGCCAAAGGAAGAAAGAAACTGACCGTTTCCGACGAGCTGGGTCACAAGGACTGAGAGGCTGACAGACAATAATATTGCCGTCTTAATGAACAATTAAGGCGGTTTTTTATTTCTGTAATGACGGCAGTCAGTTAAATTTGCACATGTTTCATGAGATGAAAGAGCTGATACTTAAGAATGTGACCGGGGAACTTTCAGGGATTGCCGCTGCAGTCTTTGACGGAAGACGGCTGACCCCGGACGATGCCCTGACTCTATACAGGAATGCAGATCTGTCACTCATGGGCCTGCTGGCAACAACCGTCAAGAGAAGGAAAAGCGGTGATGCTGTATTCTTTAACCGCAATTTCCATATCGAACCAACCAACATCTGCCTTTATAACTGCCGGTTCTGCTCATACCATAAACCGGAGGGCGACCCTGACAGCTGGGAACTGACCGAAAACGAGATACTTGACTTAGTAAGACGCTTTGACGGGGTTCCGGTGACGGAAGTACATATAACCGGAGGTGTACATCCGTCGCGCGACATACACTATTATGGCAGGATGCTGGCCGCCATCAGGAAAGCCCGGCCTGACATCAGCATCAAAGCCTTCTCGGCAGTGGAGCTCGCTTACATGATAAGGAAGGAGGGAATGAGCTGGACTGAAGGGATCAGCCTCCTGCACAGCTACGGATTAGATTCAATCCCAGGTGGCGGGGCAGAGATATTCGATCCCGCACTCCGCCGCAGGATATGTCCTGAAAAGGCTGACGCCGAAACGTACCTGGCTATTCATGAGGCTGCTCACAACCTCGGACTGAACTCCAATGCCACAATGCTTTACGGTCATGCCGAAAGCCCTGAACAACGAATAGACCACATGCTCAGGCTAAGGGACCTGCAGGATCGCACCGGGGGATTCAATGCCTTCATTCCTCTGAAATTCAAGCGTGAAAACAACCGGATGTCAGAACTTGGCGAGGTGCCTGTCACTGAAGACATGCGTAACTATGCCCTCTCGCGCATCTTCCTTGACAACTTCAACCATATCAAGGCATACTGGCCCGCAATTGGCAAGAGCAGCGCCATGATGAGCCTGGCCTTCGGTGCCGATGACCTCGACGGCACTATTGATGACACGACAAGGATTTATTCCATGGCCGGTTCCGTTGAAAGCAGACCTTCCCTCTCCACCACCGAACTGATTGCAATGATCCGCTCGGCAGGATTCCGGCCTGTTGAACGTGACACCAGCTACGCTGCTGTCAGGGAGTGGTAGAAAACCCTCGCTCTCGCAATATAATTTTTATCTTTGGGGCAGCGTTATTAATCTAATACATCATCACACGATGAGCTTCAGGGAATTTATTAAAAGCCGGGTCTTCTGGAGACAGCTCGGCCTGGCAATGGTCATCGGCGTGGCCGTCATACTCATCCTCATCATCTGGCTGAACATCTACACACGCCATGGCCAGTCGAGACCCACACCCGAGATCAGGGGACTCTCCATCAGTGAGGCAGAACGTGTGACCGACAAAAACAGGATGAAGCTCCAGATAATTGACTCGGTCTATACCACCCTGGTCCCGCGCGGATGCATTGCCGAACAGAACCCCCTTCCCGGACACCGCGTGAAGAAGGGCCGTACAATAAAGGCCACCATCAACGCCTTCAATCCTGAAATGGTTGCTGTGCCTGACCTGGTAGGCCTGCCCCGCAGACAGGCCCTGTCAATGATTGAGACGGCGGGTCTTCAGATCGGACAACTGAATTATGTGCCTGACCTGACAGTTGACTACGTACTGAAACAAACTATCCACGGTCGCGAAGTCTCTCCAGGCGACTCCGTACAGAAGGGAATGGTTGTTGACCTGGTGCTCGGTCGCGGACTCAGCAGCCAGCGAACCACCCTCCCCAGGCTGACAGGATACACCCTGGAACAGGCCAGAAATGAAATCCTCAGCGCATCACTCAACCTTGGTGCATATGTCTTCGATGCCTCGGTGCTGACACACGATGACTCCCTCAATGCCTTCGTCTTCAAACAGAACCCGGAGTACCGCAGTGAGGCCACAGTACAGCTCGGTTCGGCAGTTTATATCTGGCTTACCACTGACAGCCTAAAGATGCCGGCTGACACAATAAACGCAGATACTTTGACTATACCGGATGATGATGATTCCGGTCAACCGGTAACAGACCCCTCTGACTCCCGATGAAGAATACCAGGGTCATATATATACTCCTCTCTCTGCTGTTAACCATCAATTCATCAGCACAGGAAATCATCACCGGGCTGATGCGCAACAGACAGGTGGCCGAAGCACAGGCAACAAGCCCCCGGGCTGCTGCCTCCGTACTTAAAGCCGCCACGGCGGAGGAGCCGGTTCCCCTGCCATTCAGTGATGATTTCTCAGCTGACACTATCTTCCCTTCAACAGCCAGATGGTCTGACATGCAGGCCTTTGTCAATAACACCTTTTCCGTTAAGCAACCATCGGCAGGGATCGCCACACTCGACTGCCTGGATGAATCAGGCAACCTCCACCCCGGTGCCTCACAGACTGTCTTCGCCGCTGACCGTCTTACGTCACGCGCAATAGACCTCGCGTACCAGCCCTCTGACAGCATATTCCTCAGTTTTCTGTATGAAGCAGGGGGAATAGCTGACCTTCCTGAAGCCGATGACACCCTCACACTCAGCTTCTGGGCCCCTGGCGAAGACAAATGGTACAGTATCTGGCAGGCCGAAGGAGGACCTACCAACGGATTCATCAATGTTATTATCCCTATTACTGACCCGAAATTCCTTGCTTCCGGATTCCGGTTCATGTTCACCGGATATGCCTCACTCGCCGGAATTGGCTCGGAACCCTCCCGTGCCGGGAATGCAGATCAGTGGAATATTGACCACGTGCTGCTTGACATGGGGCGCTCAGTCCACGATACGGTTATTCATGACGTTGCCCTGACGCTCCCCCAGAGATCCCTTGTAAAAGAATATGAAGCCATGCCATGGCGCCATTTCAGGCAGGCATCCCTCTCCGCCATGAGTCCGGTTGCAACCATCAATTACCGGAACAACGACACCATCGTACGTAACGTAACCAGGCGTATCAGTATCAGGGATTTGTCCAATAATACCGTTGTGCGCGAATTCACCGCCGGGGCAGCCAATGCGGAGCCTCTTACCGATGTTCGGTACGAGGCTGCCCTGTTGTATACCTACAATACCGCCTCATCACCAGACACCGCCCTGTTTCAGCTGACTGTCTCACTTATCACAGACGACTTTGATCCGAAACAGAATGACACCCTGAAATACATCCAGCGCTTCTCTGACTATTTTGCCATTGACGACGGCACTGCAGAGGCCGGATACGGAATAAACGGACAGGGATCACGCAATGCAATGACCGCCCTTCGCTTCAGGTCATTCCTGCCTGATTCGGTCACAGGCATAAGAATCTGCTTCAATGATGCATATGAGAATGCCAACCGGAGCGAGTTTGACATAATGGTCTGGGCTGATGACAACGGCCGGCCGGGAACCCTGATAGGCAGCACCGATGGCCCGGTGGCTGCCCACGGAGGAGAAATCAACGGCTTCACAACCTATATGTTCGATAAACCTGTAAGAGTGACTGATAACTTCTGGATAGGCTGGCGGCAGGACACCGAAAAGTTCCTCAACGCCGGCCTTGACATGAACACCGCTCCTTCAGGCCGTCAATATTACCTGCTCAGCGGAGAGTGGCAGGAGAGTCAGGTACCGGGCGTGATAATGATGCGACCGGTAATGAAGGGAAGCGGATCACCTACCTCCGCAGAAAACGGTACACTGGTCAATGACCTCTTCACCCTCTACCCAAACCCCACAGACGGATATGTTACACTCATTCCGTCAGACAGGGCGCCTGACGACTTCGTAATTGATGTCATTTCATCAACCGGGTCAAGGGTGATGTCCCTCGGAAAAACTGAACGGCCGGACCTGAGCCCGCTGCCTGCCGGAAGCTATTTCCTCCTGGTCAGAAGCAGGGAAGGACGGCCGCTGTCACTCCTGCGCTTCATTAAGATCAACTGAACAGGAGTGATGACAGAAGAAGAATTCTCTGGTACCAGAGAACATGAAGAATACGGGGAGCCGGACCAGGAAGGCCAGGAGCAGGAGCTTTTTGAACATTACCGTTACGTGGTTGACCCCGGCCAGTCAATGCTGCGGATTGACAAATACCTTTCTGCACGGATAGAGAATGTGTCCCGTACACGGGTTCAGGCCGCAGCCCAGGCCGGAAACATCCTGGTCAATGACAATCCCGTGAAACCTAATTACCGGGTCAAACCTCTTGACGTCATCCAGATACTGCTCCCCAACCCGCCCCGCGAGATTGAACTGATACCCCAGGATATCCCCATCACAGTTGTTTATGAGGATAATGACCTGGTTGTTGTTGACAAGGCCGCAGGCATGGTAGTACATCCGGCATACGGTAACTACTCCGGCACCCTGATGAATGCCCTGATGTTTCACTTCAGGGACCTGCCGCTGTTCAACACGGGGGAACTGCGCCCGGGGCTGGTGCACCGCATAGACAAGAATACATCGGGACTTCTGGTTGTTGCCAAGAACGAGTATGCCCACAACAGGCTCGCCCGTCAGTTCTTCAGGCGTACCACCGGGAGGCTTTACATAGCCCTTGTATGGGGTACTCCTGATCCGGCCGAAGGGACAATAACAGGGCATGTGGGCCGTAACGTGCGTGACCGCAAGATAATGCAGGTATTTCCTGACGGCAGCCAGGGAAAGCACGCCGTTACCCACTACAGGATAGTCGAGCAGCTTGGTTATGTCTCACTTGTTGAATGCCGGCTTGAGACAGGCCGCACCCACCAGATAAGGATTCATATGGCCTGGAAGGGTCATCCTCTCTTTAACGATGAGGAGTACGGTGGCCACCGGATACTCAAGGGAACCACATTCACCAAATACCAGCAATTCGTCCGTAATTGCTTTGATATTCTCCCCCGCCAGGCTCTTCATGCACGGACACTGGCCTTTGATCACCCCGTTACCGGCAGGAGACTCTCATTTGAATCACCGGTACCTCCGGATATGTCAGCCGTGATAGATAAGTGGAGGAATTACATCTCCGGCAGAGACTAAACTACCAGCTTCCTCCTGCTCCTCCGCCGCCGAAGCTGCCTCCGCCAAAGCCGCCGAAGCCGCCTCCGCCGCGGCTGAAGCCGCCTCCGCTGCCACCCGAGAATCCACCCCAGCTGCCACCGTGTGACCGGCCTCCTCCCATCATGCTCAGGAGAAGCCAGAGAGGAAGGTTGGATGTCCCGCTCTTCCTGAAGTGTTTATTGTTGGAGCTACCTGCAGATATAATAATAATGAAGCCGAGAATCAACAGGAATATGATTACACCTGGAATTGCTCCTGAGGGCGGGTCTCCGGCATATTTCTCATAATTGTACTCACCGGCAGCAAGGGCCATGAGTACATTTGTACCGGCATCAATCCCTCCGTAATAATCATTTTCCCTGAATCTCGGGATGATCTCCCGGTCTATGATTTCTGCACAGGCGATATCAGGTATGGCGCCCTCCAGCCCATAGCCGGTGGCAATGAAAACCTGTCCGTTTGAGGATGCACTCTTGGGCTTCACCAGGACAAGCAGCCCGTTGTTGAAGTCACCCTGCCCCACTCCCCAGTCGCGTGCCACCCTGTATGCAAAATCGGAGCGGTCATAACCCTGGAGATCATTCACAATCACAACTGCAATCTGGTTCGAGGTGGAGTCATTGAAAGCAACGAGTTTGTTCTCAAGGAACTGTACTTCATCTGAAGAGAGGACGCCTGCGAGGTCATTTACCAGTCGCGGCGGTTCAGGTCTTGGCAGAAGATTCTGTGCCGCAACTGAAAGAAGCGATGCAAAAAATATCAGCGGCAATAAAAGGAATAGTTGTCTCTTCATGATTAAACCCCCGTTTCTTCATTATCAAAAGAAATATTGTCAGACAGTTCGTTGACGTCATTCTTTTCCCTCGGGAAATGCTCCTTCAGCTTTTCTCCGGCCATAAGCACACCTTCCGTCAGTCCTTCTGCAAAAAGCCCTTCGGTGAACCGTTGCTGCATGTGGTCACGGATGGTGTCCCAGAATCCCGGTGGTACCACGGCATTGATTCCCGTATCACCGATAATGGCGAAACGCCGTTCCTTAAGCGCCAGGTAGATCAGTACACCATTGCGGTCAGCCGTCTTATCCATTCCGGCCTTTCTGAAGAGCCATGCAGCTTCATCAAGGACATTAACCTTGCATGAGGTCTCAACATGGACCCTTATCTCCCCCGAGGTGGCATGTTCTGCCTCTCCAATGGCTCTTATGATAGCCTCCTGCTGATCAGGAGTAAAAAAAGTTGAAGCCTTCATGACCGAATCCTCAGAACTGTACCGTGGGCGCTACCTCGGTGCCTTCCTGGGCCTCGAAATATGGCCTGTCATCAAATTTCGTAAAGGAAGCAATCAGGTTATTGGGAAATTGCTTGATAAACGTGTTATATGCACGGGCCGCTTCGTTGAAGTTGTTCCTTGCAACCGCAATCCGGTTCTCCGTACCCTCAAGCTCAACCTGCAGATCACGGAAATTCTGTGTGGCTTTCAGTTCGGGATACCTCTCCACCACAACCATCAGCCTGGAAAGGGCTGAGCTTACTTCGCCCTGTGCAGCCTGAAACTCCTGCATCTGCTCAGGGGTGATGTTTGACGGGTCAACAGTGACCTGGGTAGCCTTTGCCCTGGCTTCTATCACCCTCGTCAGCGTCTCCTGCTCAAAGGCAGCTGCACCCTTGACAGTGTTCACAAAGTTTGGTATCAGGTCAGCTCGCCTCTGATACTGAGTCTCAACATTGCTCCACTCAGTGGCAACCTTTTCATTCATCGGGACAATCTTGTTGTAGATGCCCACACCCCATGATACCACCAGAAGGATGGCCACAACAATAATGATAAGAACTACAAGTCCGCTAATACCTTTTTTCATTTTTCTTTCTGTTTGATTTGATTCCAAAAATAAACAAAATATTACTCCTAAAAAGGCATTGCTCAACCACTTTGCCGCATTATGAAATTTGTTTTTGAATTTGAACGGCATGACTTTGTGAAATGTGCTAATTTTGCGCAAAACTTACCTGTTATGAGAACCATTGCCATTGTTGCTGGGGGAAATTCATCCGAATATCCGGTCTCCGTACGTAGCGCCGAAGGTGTTTCCAAAGCCCTGAAGGGAAAATACCAGACCTATATCATTACCATCAAAAATACTGACTGGTACTGGGAAGATCCTAAAGGAAGAATCTTTCCCATCGACAAAAACGACTTCTCCCTGGCCCTTGATGATCAGCATGTTCGATTTGACGCTGCCTTCATTGCCATTCACGGTAATCCTGGTGAAAACGGCCTTCTTCAGGGATATTTTGACATGACCGGAATACCATACACAAGCTGTGACGCATTTGTTTCAGCTCTTACCTTCAACAAGCAGGCCTGCAAACTCTACCTGAATGAATATGGCATACCCATGACCGGGGGGCTGCTTCTCAGAAGGGGCCAGAAATATGATGCAGAAAGCATTGTCAAACAGACCGGACTCCCCTGCTTCGTCAAGCCCAATGCCAGCGGCTCAAGCTTCGGGGTCACCAAGGTCAAGGAGACTGCCGGGTTCGATGTGGCGCTGGAACATGCATTCGCCGAAGGCAATGAAGTACTTGTGGAGTCATTCATGAAAGGGACAGAGGTGGCCTGCGGTGTGGTCAGGACAAAGCAGAAGAAAATAATAATGCCGGTGACCGAGATAGTCCCGAAAAAGGAATTCTTTGATTATGAGGCCAAGTACACTGACGGACTGTCAGACGAAATAACCCCGGCACGTATGCCAGAGGAAATTACAGCACGGATCCAGGAACTCTCTTCAGAAATATATGATATACTTGGATGCCGCGGAATTGTAAGGGTAGACTTCATTGTCACCGACGACGGTCCCCAGTTCCTCGAGATCAACACCATCCCGGGTATGACCCCTGAGAGCATAATCCCGCGCCAGGCAGCCGTTTTCGGCATCTCGCAGACTGACCTCTACTCAATGGTGATAGAAGACCTCTTCTGACTACCGGCTGTTGAATGATAGTCTGAAGTCTGAAGGTCTCAGGTCTGAAGGTAAGGGATGTTGTCTTGCGGTACGAAGATCTGCTGATTGTGGCCTGTCGCCTGCCTAATCTGCCTTCCTCACCCCCGCCAGCCTCGTAAGGAACGCAACTACTTCAGACTGTTTCAGGAAGCTGTATCTCGCACGGGTCTGACCCTTGCCGACCTTGATTGTAACAGCATGTTCCGGCAATGCCCCGAACAACTCCTCGTCGGTCCTGTCATCACCTATCGCAATGATGAAGTCGCTCCTCCTCTGAGTCATCAGTTTCCTGGCAGCGCTTCCTTTATTATAACCTGACATCTTTACTTCCACCACCTTGTGTCCTTCAATGACCTGCAGGGGCATGTTCTGAATCGACTCTTCCAGCTCATTCTTAAGCTCAATGGCACGCAATGCAGCCAGATCCTCGTCGGCATTCCGGTAGTGCCAGGAGAGCGATGCCATCTTCTCTTCCACAAATGATCCCTTGCACCGGGCGGTATACCTGTCAAGAAGCGGCATAAACCGTTCCTTCCAGCCATCATCATGATCAAGTGAAGACTCCCACCGGCCTCCGGGATGTCTTATGAAGGCCCCGTGTTCTGCCACCAGGGTAACATCAATATCTGAAAACCATTTTTCAAGAAACTCCCGCTTCCGCCCGCTGATGATCACAACATCTGCTGTGGCTGCAAGCTTCCCGGTCAGATCAGTCAGGGAAGCCTCAGGTATGGCAAGCTCGGGCAGCTCCCTGATCGGAACCAGTGTTCCGTCATAATCGAGGAAAAGCAACGGTTTGGATGACTTGCGGAACGATTCCGTCAGCCTCTCCTCGATATCCCTGCTGATGAGCCTTACCCTGAATTTCTTCCTGTCATTCTTGACCCTGACAGTCGTCCTGAGTATGTCATCAGCCCACGAGAAAACATCATAATTACGAAGCCGGTTCTTCATGGCTTCAATCCGTTTCTTCTTTTCGTCATCAGGCATTACAAGAGCCTGGTAGATGGCATCCGCAGTCTGTGATATGTCAGAAGGATTAACCAGGATTGCCTCACTCATCTCCGCGGCAGCTCCTGCCATCTCACTCAGTACAAGCATGCCGTGCTTTTCTGACTGGGCCGCCACATACTCCTTGGCAACAAGGTTCATGCCGTCACGCAGAGGTGTCAGCAGCCCTGCATCACTGAGAGTATACAGCGCAATCATCTCATTGAACTTAAGCGATTTGTACTGATAAGCAATCGGATTCCAGTCAAGGGTGCCAAACCTTCCGTTAATTCTCCCCACTGTTGCTTCTATCTCTTTCTTCATCTCCTGGTAGCGAACGATGGTATCCCTGGATGGTACCATAACCATGTTGAAAACAACCTTGCCCCTCATTTGTCCATACCGTTCAAGGAACAATTCGAAGGCTGCGAGCCTGTTCAGGAAACCCTTGGTATAATCAAGCCTGTCAACGGAGAAGATGAGCAGCCTGTCTCTCTTGTGCTTCCGGATCCTGGTGAGATATTTTTCTGTTTCAGGAAGGGAAACGGCATCATGGAACTTATTGAAGTCGATGCTAATCGGGAAAGCATCAGCCCTTGAATAAATGTTGTCTGCCATAACGGTGTTGAGGGAGATGTCATAACCCATTGACCTCCTGACTGATTTGAGAAAATGCTGTGCATAGTCATGTGTGTGAAATCCAATGAGATCAGCACCCAGCAACCCCTTGATAATAGCCTGCTGGTAGCCGTCGGGCATTATCCTGAACACCTCCCATGAAGGGAAAGGTATGTGAAGGAAGAAGGCAACGGAAGCATCCGGAAACTCCCTCCGAACCATCTCCGGCAGCAGGAATAGCTGGTAATCATGAATCCAGATAAAGTCACCGGGCTGGATCACCTTTCTCAACTCCTTGAAGAAAAGCTCATTGGCTTTCAGGTAGTTCTCATAATAACCCTGTCCGAATACTGTTATTGAAGGGAAATAATGAAACAAGGGCCATACCAGGTCATTGCAGAAACCGCCGTAGAATTTCTCATTGACATTATCGGGAATCTTCACAGGGACCAGTTCAAAGGTCTCCTTTACCTCAGGCAGGGAATTCAGTTGCCCGGCGTCATGTTCACCCTTACCTACCCATACAGTGGTAGCCGGGGTACCGGACGCTGCTTTTTTCATTCTTTCAGTAAGTGACAGCACTGCCGAGACCAGTCCTCCGCTGTTCTGTACTGCCGTCAGCGCTCCGTTGCGGATCCTGATGGTGAAGGGCAGCCTGTAGGCAACAATTACTATTCTTCTGAAGTCATCCATATTCTTGTTATTAATTATTTCACTGGGAGAGACCCGGATAACGGTCACAGGAAGACCGGCCTGTCAAGTTTCGCTGCAATGCGGTAGATTGCATTCATCAGCCCGACATGGCTGTATGTCTGCGGGAAGTTGCCCCACTGACTGCCGTCACAGCCTGCATCCTCACTGAACAAACCCAGGTGGTTGGAGTAACTGAGCAACTTTTCAATGGTCTGAATGGCATCTTCCACCCGGCCTGTTCCTGCCAGTGCCTCGGCATACCAGAAGGCGCACACCAGGAATGTTGTTTCGGGCTTCCCGAAGTCGTCTTCATGTATGTACCTGTAAAACAGTCCGTCATCCGTCTTCAGGTGCCCGGCCAGTGCATCAAGATGCTCCCTGGCCTTCTCCCCTGACGGATCAAGGTAATTCATGTTTACAAGGTGCAGGGTGGCAGCGTCGAAATTATCATTGCCGATAGCCTGCATGTAAGCCTTGAGATCAGGCCTGTAGCACATTTCCATCTTCTCCGCCGCCCTGGAAGCCAGTTTTCCGGCTTTGACCCTGAGATCATTATCAGAAAAATGGGTGGCAATCTTTTCTGCTGCCTTGCTTCCGGCCCAGTGAAACAGGAATGTGTAACAGTTTTCCTGCATCCTGTTCCGGAACTCCCAGATACCCGCATCCGGAAGCTCCATTGTCTCCTCTACCTTATTCAGAAGCCAGTAGATAACCTCTCTCGACTTTTTGTATGACAGGTAGTTAAGCCTCCGGTCTATGTAAAGGGGAAGAAGGCTTGCCAGTACCTGGCCGTATATATCGTTCTGCTCCTGGCTGAAGGCATCATTCCCCAGGTGAACAGGCCGGTTACCCAGATAGCCGGCCAGCGGGAGCTCCTTCTCCTTCGGAACACCGGTGCCTGCTATGGTGTACATCGGTTTTATCTTCTTCTTTTCAGAAAGGATTATGTTCTGGATATAGAGGAAGTACTTTTCCAGCTCATCAAAGTGACCGAGGTTGTTGAAGGCATTGAGTGTATAATATGAGTCCCTCATCCAGCAATAGCGATAGTCCCAGTTCCTCCCTGCATCAGGGGCCTCAGGCAGGCTGGTAGTGCCTGAGGCGATTATCGCCCCGGTATCCTCGTACTGGTGTAGCTTAAGCACCAGTGCTGACCTGATTATCTCATCCTGGAAAATATTGGGAATAGAGGTGTTCTTGATCCACTGCAGCCAGTATTTGGTTGTCTTCTCAAGAAAATCATCAGCCGTTGATTCAAGGGGCGCCTCCAGCGGGACACCGTAGGTAAAGGCAAGGTAACAGGTGTCATTGAGAATAAATGGCTGGTTGTTGATGATGTAAGTCAGGGGGATATTTGTTGTCAGCCTGACCTGGGTATCAAAGTTGAGGTACCTGATGTGGTTGCTGCCCGCAACTATCTGTGGCCTGAATTCACCGTAACTTCCAACCGGTTCACATTTAACCGTGACGAACGGATTGCCGTCAAGCAGCTCAATCTTCCGGATCAGCATGAGCGGCCTGTAGTACCTGTCATACTGGTAGAACCTCGGGGCAAAGTCAGTCACCCTGAACTTGCCGTCAGATGTGATGAACTCGGTTGTAAGGATATTCGTGTTTTTAAGATAAGACTGGAATGTGTAGAATTCATTCTCAACAGGTTTGACATAAAACTCGCCTCCCTTTTCAGGATCAAGAAGTGATCCGAAGAGGAAACTGCTGTCAAACCTGGGGAGACACATCCATTTTATCTCTGCTGATTTGCTGATATAGGCGAGGAATGAACAATTACCTATCACTCCCATATCATACTTGTGAATGGAACCCATAGTCATAATAATTAAATAATGATGCCGCTGTCAGAATGCGACACAGAATCCAGCCTGACATTGAATTGAGAGGCTGTCGCTACAAGATAAACAAAAAAATCCTATTCGAAGTTTAGATTTTCGAAGCGGTATGAGTCAATGGGTGCGCAGGTGCACACCAGGTTGCGGTCTCCGTAACCATTATCAACCCTTCCCACCGTTGGCCAGAATTTATTCTCGGCTATCCAGGCGAGCGGGTATGCTGCTTTCTCACGAGGATAGGCATGTTTCCAGTTGTCTGATATAACTGCAACGGCTGTATGGGGGGCATTCTTCAGGACGTTATCCTCCCTGTCAGCCTTGCCGCTCCTCACCTCCTCGATCTCGTTCCAGATGCTCTTCATCGCATCAATGAACCGGTCAAGCTCAGCCCTGGGTTCTGACTCGGTAGGCTCCACCATGAGCGTTCCGTGCACCGGAAATGAGAGTGTGGGAGCATGGAAACCGTAGTCCATCAGCCTCTTGGCAATATCAGACTCATCCACGCCGGCATCCCTGAATCCCCTGCAATCGAGAATCATCTCATGGGCACACCGGCCGCCGGTGCCTTTATAGAGCACCTTATACTTACCCTCAAGTTTCGAGGAGATATAGTTGGCGTTCAGAATCGCATAGACAGTTGACTTTGTAAGCCCTTCAGCACCAAGCATCATGACATATGCATGGCTTATGGTCAGTACATGGGCGCTGCCGAATGGCGCTGCTGCCACTGCCGTAATGCCGTGGCTGCCTCCTGTCTTTACCACCGGGTGTGATGGAAGGAATTCGGCAAGCTTCGAGTTGCAGAGGATGGGACCCATGCCTGGTCCGCCGCC
This sequence comes from Bacteroidales bacterium, assembly GCA_025454815.1. GTDB lineage: Bacteria > Bacteroidota > Bacteroidia > Bacteroidales > VadinHA17 > SR-FBR-E99. Next base: position 13,961 of record JALONR010000055.1, read on the forward strand.
GCCATGAGGTATGGCAAAAGTCTTGTGGAGGTTGAGATGGCAGACGTCAGCCCCTATGTGACCAGGGCTTGTCAGACCAACCTGTGCATTCATGTTGGCGCCGTCCATATAGACAAGACCGCCATTCTCATGAACAATATTGATCATTTCCCTGATGGCCTCCTCAAAAACACCGTGGGTGGAGGGGTAGGTTATCATCGCTGAGCTGAGGTTATCACGGTGTTCAACCGCCTTCTTCCTGAGGTCGTCAACGCTGATGTTGCCTTTCTCATCACACTCCACAACAACCACTTTCATGCCTGCCATTGCCGCACTGGCGGGGTTGGTGCCATGCGCCGATGAAGGTATCAGCGCTACATCCCTGTGACCCTCGTTGCGGCTTATATGATACTGCCTGATAACCATCAGTCCGGCATATTCACCAGCTGCACCCGAGTTGGGCTGGAATGATACTGCCTCAAACCCTGTTATCTCCTTCAGTGCCTCACCTAGCTCTTCCATAACCCTATGGTAGCCTTCAGCCTGGTCAGCCGGAACGAACGGGTGAATCCCCCCGAACTCAGGCCAGCTCATGGCAAACATCGCAGCAGCAGGGTTAAGCTTCATCGTGCATGACCCAAGGGGTATCATGCCGTTTGCCAGGGAGAAATCCTTGCGCTCAAGCATCTTGATATAGCGCATCATGTCGGTCTCGCTGTGGTAACTGTTGAAGGTGCGCTCCTGCAGGAAAGCCGACCTGCGGTGAAACTTCTCATCTATGCAGAAGCAGTCGCACATTGATGTGACCATCTCTGCCTGTTTCCCGGCTGCCTCGGCGAAAACAGATACAATCTCGTTTATCTCCTTAAGGGTGGTAATCTCGTCAGTGCTTATCACTGCGCAGTTTGCACACGGGTACCACAGGTTTATTCCCTTACGCAGCGCGATCTTTTCAATCATTTCGGCGGTTACCCCGGTAACAGCCTGTACCCTTACCGTATCAAAGAACTGCTCATGCTTTATGGTGTATCCAAGCTTCTTAAGGGCACCTGCAAGGGTGCATGCAGCAGAGAATATATTACGCGCTATCCTCTTCAGTCCCTCAGGTCCGTGGTACTGTGCGTACATGCCTGACATGGTTGCAAGCAGTGCCTGTGCGGTACATATGTTCGAAGTTGCACGCTCACGCTTGATATGCTGTTCGCGTGTCTGCAGCGCCATGCGAAGGGCCTGGTTACCCTGGGCATCAATGGAGACACCTATCAGGCGTCCCGGCATATTGCGCTTCATGTCATCCCTGGTGGCAAAGAAACCGGCATGCGGGCCGCCATAACTCATCGGCAGTCCGAAACGCTGGTTGGATCCGAAGACGATGTCAGCGCCCCACTCTCCCGGAGGAGTCAACAGGGTGAGACTCATCAGGTCAGCACCCACACCTACCAGCGCACCTGCGCCGTGAACCTTCTCAACAAGTTCGCGGTAGTCACGTATTTCTCCGCAGGCGGCCGGGTACTGAACGATCATTCCAAACAACCTCGCCTCTGGCTCAATTAGCTTATAATCAACAAATTGTATGTCAATGTCAAGAGGTGCGGCCCGGGTGATGAGTACATCACGGGTCTGCCTGAAGACTGAATTGTCAACCAGGAACAGGTTAGCCCCTCCCTTTACCTTATCCCTTGAACGGGCGTTGTACATCATGATCATCGCCTCGGCTGCAGCCGTAGACTCATCCAGCAGGGAGGCATTGGCTATATCCATGGCCGTCAGCCCCGACACCATCGTCTGGAAATTAAGCAGCGCCTCAAGTCTTCCCTGAGAGATCTCTGCCTGGTATGGAGTATACGATGTATACCATGCCGGATTTTCAAGGACATTGCGGACAATTACCGGCGGGACAGCCACACCGTAGTAACCCTGACCAATAAACGACCGGTACTGCTTGTTGCGCTTCCCCAGTTCCCTGATATGGGCAAGGTATTCGAACTCGGTCATTGCAGGAGGCAGGTTCAGCGGCTTCTCAAGCCTGATGGATGCAGGCACTGTCTGGTCAATCAGCTGTTCGGGTGAATCAACGCCAATAGCCTTGCACATCTCAGCGGTATCGCTCTCACGCGGCCCGATGTGACGGTTTACAAAATGATCGGATGTCATATTATTTTCAGTTGGTTATTCTATTCTCACGAGAAAGCGAAAATAGCATAAAGGGGAAAACAAAAAAAACCATATTCATCATGTTTCATGAGAAAAAGGGGTTGCTCTTCATCTCTTCCCTGATGGTTGTGGCAGGACCATGACCCGGGTACACAACCGTATCCGG
>JALONR010000056.1 GCA_025454815.1 Bacteroidales bacterium
GGAACAGTGTATGCACCAAATGTATTGAACCGGTCAGAGGTGAAATAGACTGTCTTTGAATCCCATGACCAGCTGTCAGGGGAGTCATTGGAATCCCTCCAGGTCAGTTGCTGCAGGCTGCCCCCTTCCACAGGCATGATGTATACATCGGCGTTGCCGTTCTGCGTGGATGCAAACGCCAGCCATTTGCCGTCGGGAGAGAAGCGCGGAACCGATTCCTCCCCGGTCATTGCAGTGATGCGGTGTGCCGTTCCGCCGGCGCGGTCAGCCATCCAGAGATCGCTTTCATACACGAATACAATTTTTGACCCGTCCGGAGATATTGCCGGGTCAGAGAGAAATGCAGACTGCCCCTGGCCGGTGACGTTGGCGCCAATTGTGGCAACCATCAGGATGTAAAGGAGTTTTTTCATGGCTTACAGATTAACTGATAATATTTCAAAGATATAAAATCCGGCCTTGCAGCGCCGGATGTTTTTCAGCACTGACAAGGTGCGTTACGGATTAATCAATACCCGATCCCGTCAGGGTCGGAAACCGGGCCACCCCAATAATAAAGCGCCCGGCCAGGGCCTTCCGCGGTGGGCTTATTATGAGGGTCAGAGAACAGTCTGTTCTGGGCGATTCACTATATTTGGTGATAATATGGAGCTATTATGAAATCCGGACCTGTTTTCCTTCACAGACTGCATGTTCATATTCTGCAGGCAGCCAGCCTAATGTACCCTTTTGTGCTGATCGCGGCAGCTATCATGCCGGCCATGGCGGTTATATCCTCCTGCAGCCGCGTTGACACCACGGAGTATACTGCCACCGGAGTCACAAAGCTTTTGGCCACCTACAGGTATGAGACCCTGAAGGATGTCAGGTACAACCTGGCTTTCAGAATAGATACCGGAAGCAGCAGCCCGGTGGAGGGAACCGCTGTGATTCAGTTTGAGCGCACCTCAGGACGTGAACCGCTGGTGATCGATTTCAAAGTGCCGGCAGATCACCTCCGGTCGGTTTCTGTTAACGGCAGACAGGTTGAACCCTCACTGACCAATGGCCATATCATAATTGAACGTGACCTTCTGTCGCGAAGATACAACCGCGTGGAGGTAAGCTTCCGTGCCGGGGATATTTCCCTGAACAGGAACGACGAATATCTTTATACGCTGTTCGTTCCGGACAGGGCTTCAACCGCTTTCCCGTGCTTCGATCAGCCGGACATCAAGGGACGGTTCACGCTGGCACTGGATATTCCGGTATCCTACCGCGCCATGTCAAACAATCCCGTCATTTCGGCAGACACAACTGACGGGAGGGTCACCATTCGCTTCAGCGAGACCAAGCCCGTCAGCACATACCTGTTTGCCTTCGCCGCAGGCAAATTTGACCTTGTGGAGAAGGAGATTGAGGGGGTAAAAATGGAGATGCTGCACCGTGAGGCCCGGCCCGGTTATGTTGAGAACAACTCAGATGAGATATTCCGTCTTCATTACAGCGCTATAAAGTGGCTCGAAGAGTACACCCGGATACCCTATCCCTTTGACAAGTTCGGCTTTGTGCTTCTGCCACCGTTCCAGTACAGCGGTATGGAACACCCGGGATCAATATTTTACAGGGCTTCATCACTGATGCTTGAGGCCTCTCCCACCCTGAACGAACAACTATCGCGGGCTTCATTGATTGCCCATGAGACATCGCACATCTGGTTCGGTGACCTGGTGACAATGAAGTGGTTTGACGACGTCTGGCTGAAGGAGGTCTTTGCCGGGTACATGTCAGACAAGATTGCAGGACCTGATTTCCCTGATATAAACCATGATCTCCGGTTCCTTCTAACGCGCTATCCTGCTGCTTATGAGGTGGATCGCACCCGCGGCACGAATCCCGTAATACAGGAGCTCGGCAATATGAAGGATGCCGGCTCGCTCTATGGAGGCATCATTTACAACAAGGCGCCGATAGTGATGCGTCAGCTTGAACAGCTGACAGGGGAGGATGATCTGAAGAAAGGCCTGCAGGTCTACCTCAAGGAATACTCGTGGGGCAATGCCCGATGGGATGACCTTGTTACAATACTGGAGGAGACATCGCAAAAGCCCCTGGAAGAGTGGAGCAGGATGTGGGTCAGGGAAGCCGGCATGCCGATCATAAAACCGGTTATTGCAGAAGATGGCGGTTACAGGATATCGCTCAGCGAGGATGACCCGGCAGGAACACTCAGGCACTGGCCACAGTCAGTTAAAACAATGGTAATCACCGAATCTGATACCATTACCGCCGACCTGCAACCGGCCGAACGTGATTCCTATATCACAACACCGGATAGACCGCTGTGCATCATACCAGATATCTCGGGAAGAGCCTATGGCACCTTCCTGTTCGACAGCACCAGCGCGGAATACCTGGCGAGGCACCTTACCGCAATGAGTGATCCGCTTCTGAAAGGTATCATCTGGATCAACATGTATGAAAACCTGGTTAACAGGACAATCAGTCCGGTCGCTTTCAGCGAAACTGCAATCCGTGATCTGCAGGTCATCACCGATCTGCAGCTGCGTAACTACCTGGCGGGCCGGTTCTCGTCGGTATGGTGGAACTACCTTTCAGATGAGGAGAGGACAGTCCGGGCGACAGAGACAGAAGCGATACTGAGAGAAAAGATGGAATCAGCGGAAACTCCGGCTGAAAAACGATCATGGTTCGGTACGCTGAGAAATGTAACCGTCACACCGAAAGGGATGGATTACCTGGTGTCACTTTGGAAAGCCGGGGAGTTGCCGGGCAATGTGACTCAGGCAGGAACTCATGCCGCCGCCGTCAGGCTGAGTGAGGATGAGTTATGCACCCTCGCGCTGACACTGGCCCTTAAGGGTCACCCCGAAGCCGGCCCGATCATTGCGCAGCAGCGCGAACGCATCGCGGGAAAAGAGAGGCTTGCACGGTTTGACTTCGTGATACCGGCAGTGTCTGAAGATGCCGCAGTCCGTGACCACTTCTTTGAGAGCCTCCGTGACCCCTCAAACCGGGAGCGTGAACCATGGGTGCTTGAAGCCCTCGGCTATCTCCACCATCCTTTGGTTGCGGAACGTTCTGAACATTACATTCTGCCCTCTCTTGAAATGCTGGAGGAGATCAAGAGCACCGGTGACATCTTTTTCCCCGGAGGCTGGATATCAACCACCCTTGCCGGTCACCGCTCACCAATGGCCCGGGAAACCGTTGAGAAATTCCTCGATGATCAACCGGATTATCCGGCTGATCTGAAGCTGAAGATCCTTCAGGCCGCAGATCATTTATTAAGGCAAGAGGCAATAGCCGGCAGGCAACAGAGGGGCGGGCGCAAATAAAATGCCCGGTGGCATTTTTACCTGGCAGCCAGATTGCAGGAATGACAAAAGAAAAATATTTCATACTTTTATAATCCCAATTCGAAATCCGCAAATCTCAAATAGCAAATATCCATGGGCTTCTGGCGTGTTCTCGTATGCATCTTCTTTCCTCCCCTGGCAGTGGTAGACAAGGGATGCGGCTCATTCCTGATCATCCTCCTTCTTACGCTTGCCGGATGGGTACCGGGAGTGATTGGCGCACTCATTATCAATAACAAAAAGTAACCTTCCATCTCGCCATTTTTGATTAATTTTGCACGATTCTGAAACGTGCACAAACTTTAAACGGTGCCATTTGTTGAGTGGATATACCGTTGAAGGAGACAGATATGGAAAATGACCAGGATAAGCTGCTGGGTGAAGTAACATCGGGTGAATACAAATACGGCTTTGTTACAGATATTGAGACCGAGGTTATTCCCAAAGGCCTGAATGAAGATGTAATAAGGGTCATCTCTGCCAAAAAGGAGGAACCTGAATGGATGCTTGAGTTCCGCCTCAAGGCATTCCGCCACTGGCAGACGATGAAGCTGCCCAAATGGGCCCACCTGAATATTCCGGAGATCGACTTCCAGGATATTATCTATTACGCCGCGCCCAAACAGAAGAAAAGGCCTGACAGCCTCGATGATGTTGACCCGGAACTGTTAAAGACATTTGACAAGCTCGGAATTCCCCTCGAGGAGCAGAAACGTCTCACCGGAGTGGCAGTTGATGCCGTCATGGACTCGGTATCCGTGAAAACCACCTTCCGTGAAACCCTCGCCGAGATGGGCATAATCTTCTGCTCATTCTCCGAGGCGGTGAAGGAACACCCGTCGCTGGTGCAGAAATACCTGGCATCGGTGGTACCATATACCGACAATTTCTTTGCCACACTTAACTCGGCAGTATTCTCCGACGGCTCTTTCTGCTATATACCGAAAGGTGTCAGATGCCCGATGGAACTCTCTACATACTTCCGTATCAACGCATCCAACACCGGCCAGTTTGAGCGCACACTGCTCATCGCCGACGAAGAAGCCTACGTCAGCTACCTTGAGGGTTGCACCGCGCCGATGCGCGACGAGCATCAACTCCATGCCGCTGTTGTTGAAATAGTTGCAGAACGGGGTGCCGAGGTCAAATACAGCACCGTGCAGAACTGGTACCCGGGAGATAAGGACGGAAAGGGCGGGATCTTCAACTTCGTCACCAAACGAGGAATCTGCAAGGGTGACGACTCGAAGATCTCCTGGACGCAGGTGGAGACCGGCTCGGCAATCACCTGGAAATACCCGTCATGCATCCTTCGCGGCAACAACTCCACCGGCGAGTTCTACTCGGTGGCCGTCACCAATAACTACCAGCAGGCTGACACGGGCACAAAAATGATCCACATCGGCCGCAACACCAGGAGCACAATTGTTTCAAAGGGTATCTCGGCCGGCTTCGGCCAGAACAGCTACCGAGGACTTGTAAAGGTGCTGGGCAAGGCCGAAGGGGCACGCAACTTCTCGCAGTGCGACTCGCTCCTGCTCGGCGACAAGTGCGGGGCACACACCTTCCCGTATATTGAGGTGGACAACCCATCGGCCATAGTTGAACATGAAGCGACAACATCACGCATCGGCGAAGACCAGATATTCTATTGCAACCAGCGAGGCATCTCAACCGAGGATGCCATAGGGCTGATCGTCAACGGCTATGCCCGCGAGGTGATCAACAAGCTACCGATGGAGTTCGCCGTGGAAGCGCAGAAACTGTTGCAGATAAGCCTGGAGGGAAGTGTTGGTTAACCGTCCGGACTGAACCGGTTAAAGAAAGGATAATAACAGAAAACAAGATATGCAAAGCGAATTTTTGTTACAGATAAAAGACTTAAAAGCCTCAATTGACAATAAGGAGATCCTCAGGGGTCTCACCCTTGAAGTGAAACCGGGCGAGATCCATGCCATCATGGGTCCCAACGGCAGCGGCAAGAGCACCCTCGCCAACGTGCTTACCGGTCGCGAGATAGCCACAGTCACCGCCGGCACCGTCACCTTCGAAGGCAAGAACCTCCTTGAGATGTCACCCGAGGATCGTGCCCGGGAGGGTATCTTCCTCTCATTCCAGTACCCCATCGAGATCCCCGGCGTCAGCATGGTCAACTTCATGAAGACAGCCATCAACGAGCAGCGAAAGCACCGGGGTCTGGAACCCTTGTCGGCCTCTGAATTCCTGCGCCAGATGCGCGAAAAGAAGGAGCTGGTCGAAATTGACTCAGCCCTGACAAACAGGAGCGTCAACGAAGGCTTTTCCGGCGGCGAAAAGAAGAAGAACGAGATATTCCAGATGGCGATGCTCGAACCGAGACTGGCATTACTTGATGAGACAGACTCCGGCCTCGATATAGATGCACTGCGTATCGTCGCCAACGGCGTGAACAAGATACGCAGACCCGACACATCGGTCATCGTCATTACGCACTACCAGAGATTGCTCGATTATATCGTTCCTGACTACGTGCACGTGCTATACGACGGCCGCATAGTCAGGTCGGGCGGCCCTGAACTGGCTCTCAAACTTGAGGAGAGAGGATACGACTGGATAAGGAAGGAAGCAGACGTCAGCGAAGAGACATGGACTACAGACCGGAAGTAATAGAAAGGCTCACCGAACTATGGGAAGGAAGGGATAAGGGAATCCTGAAAGGATCACCCGAGTTGTACAACAGGTACCGCGCCGAAGCCTTCACCGAGTTCCTCCGCCTCGGCATTCCCGACAGGAAAAACGAAGCCTACAAGTATACCAACCTCGAAAAGTCATTTGGTTACAGGTATGAGAAATACTTCTCACCCAGGCCTGATGATTTCAGGGAGGCAGAGAGATTCCACTGCGAGGTGGAAGACCTTGACGTATGGAACATGGTATTGCTCAACGGATTCTTCCCGCGGGGCGATGAAGGACTGGCAATGCTCCCCGGAGGGATCTGGGTCGGAAGCATGAGGGCTGCTGCAAAACAGTTTCCCTCACTGGTGGAAAAGCATTACAACAGATATGCACAGAACGAAAAAGACGGCCTCGTGCCGCTGAACACCGCCCTGGCAACAGACGGGCTCTTCCTCTATGCACCGAAGAACACCGTATACACAAAACCTATCCAGATAGTAAACCTACTGCATACCACGCAGGACATCTTCTCGCAGGACCGCAACCTGGTGGTTGTGGAGGAAGGGGCCCAGATGTCATTGCTTGTCTGTGACCATGCCATTTCTCCGCAGCATTACCTGACAAATACCGTAACAGAGGTCTATGTGGGCCGGAATGCCCGGTTCGAGATCATAAGGGTGCAGAACCAGCATAATGATTCAGGCAAGATCACCCATACCTTCATCCACCAAGAGCGTGACAGCTACGCCTCTTCGAACAATATCACCCTCCACGGAGGGCTGGTGCGCAATGCAACGTGGCACAGGCTCAACGGCGAGAACGCCGAGACTCACAGCTACGGGCTCTTCCTGGCTGATAAGCACCAGCATATCGCCAATTTCGTGAAGGTTGACCACGCTGCCCCCAACTGCAACAGCACCCAGCTCTTCAAGGGAGTACTTGACGAAAACGCCACCGGCGCTTTCAACGGACGCATAATGGTACATAAGGATGCCCAGAAAACCAACGCCTATCAGAGCAATAACAACATCATCCTGTCAGACACTGCCCGCATGGACACCAAGCCGCAGCTTGAGATCTACGCTGATGACGTGAAGTGCAGCCACGGGGCAACCGTCGGCCAGCTTGACGAGAACGCTCTCTTTTATCTCCGCTCCCGCGGGATAGATGCACGCGAGGCAAAACTGATGCTGATGTTCGGTTTCGCACATGATGTCATCAAAAACATCTCCATCGAAGCCTTGCGCGAACGGATAGACCACCTGGTGCTGCAGCGCCTGCGCGGCGAACTGTCGCGCTGCGCCTCATGCGCCATACAATGCAACTGAAAAGGGCAATGAAGCTTGCGAAGAGCATAGAAGAGATAAGATCCGATTTCCCGATACTCTCCACGAAAGCACACGGGAAGCCCCTCATTTACCTTGATAACGGCGCAACAACACAGAAGCCGCTGCAGGTCATAAGCGTGATGGAGGAACTCTACCGTACCACAAACGCAAACGTGCATCGCGGTGTCCATTACCTTTCAGACAGGGTATCCGACCGCTACGAGGCAGCCCGTGAAACGGTAAGGGCTTTCATCAATGCCCGCTCCAGGGAGGAGATCATCTTCACCGCAGGTACCACTGCCTCAATCAACGCAATTGCATTCTCATTCGGTGAGAGATACGTCGGCGAGGGAGATGAGATCGTAATCAGCGGCATGGAACACCACGCCAATATCGTTCCGTGGCAGATGCTGTGCGAACGCAGGAAAGCCAGACTGAAAGTCATCCCCTTCTCAGAAGAAGGGGTCCTTGATCTCGAAGCATACAGATCGCTGCTGTCAGAACGCACAAGAATAGTCGCTGTCACGCATGTTTCAAATGTGCTCGGCACTGTCAATCCGGTAAAAGAGATAGTGGCTGAAGCCCACCGGCAAGGGATCCCGGTGCTGGTTGACGGTGCACAGGGGATACAGCACGGGCTGGTTGATGTTACTGACATTGACTGTGACTTTTACGTTTTCTCCGGGCATAAGGTTTACGGTCCGAATGGCATCGGAGTGCTGTACGGCAAGGCAGAACTGCTCAACGAGCTGCCACCCTACCAGGGAGGCGGTGACATGGTGGCAAACGTCACCTTTGAAAAGACAACATACAACGTGCTTCCGTTCAAGTTTGAAGCCGGGACAACCAACTTCACCGGCGCTATAGGTCTGGGCACTGCCCTTGACTACCTCTCTGCCCTGGGCCGCGAGGCCGTCGCCGAAAGGGAACAGGTGCTTCTGGCAGGAGCTACGGCAGGTTTGTCAGCCATAGAAGGGCTGCGCATATACGGTACCGCTCCCCACAAGGTCTCGGTTATTTCATTCCTCCCCGGCCAGATCCATCAGTATGACGCCGGCATGATTCTTGACAAGATGGGTATTGCTGTCAGGACAGGAACACACTGCGCTCAGCCGCTGATGGAACGATACGGCATAACCGGCAATATAAGGGCATCTATGGCCTTCTATAATACAGAAGAGGAGATAGAAGCACTGGTTAAAGGTGTGAAGAAGGTGACCGAAATGTTCGCATGATTATACTGAAATGAATATAAACGAGATACAGGACCAGATCGTTGAGGAGTTCGCCCAGTTCGGTGACTGGATGGAGAGGTATGAGTACCTCATCGACCTGGGAAGGTCACTCGCCCCTTTTGATGAGAGGCACAAGACCCCGGAGTACCTGATTGAGGGGTGCCAGAGCAAGGTGTGGCTCTATCCGTCGTTTGAAAACGGCATCATCACCTTCTCCGCCGAAAGCGATGCACTGATCACCAGGGGTATAGTGGCACTGCTGGTACGGGTCTTTTCGGGCCGCACCCCGGCAGAGATAGTCGGGGCAAATATCTATTTCATCGAGAAAATCGGCCTGCGGGAGAACCTCTCCCCAACCCGTTCAAACGGCCTGCTGGCTATGATGAAGCAGATGCGTCTGTATGCACTGGCCTATAAATCAAAACAGTAACACTCATGAACACGCAGGAGATACAGGAGACAGAAGCACGCATAGTAAGTGTACTCAAGAGCATATATGACCCCGAGATACCGGTGAACATCTATGACCTCGGCCTCATCTACGAGGTCAGGGTTGACGAGGAGCAGATTGCACACATTACAATGACGCTTACTGCACCCAACTGCCCTATGGCTGAGGATCTCGTTGAGGAGGTCAGCTACAAGATTGCCGGTATCAGAGGGGTTAAGGACTGCGACCTCAAGCTCACTTTCACCCCGCCGTGGGACCGCAGCATGCTGAGCGAAGAGGCGAAGCTGGAACTGGGACTTCTCTGAAATCCGTACCATGACTGATGCCCGCAAAATAGCACTGACCTGGAAAATCCGCGAAAGCCTGCGGATGGAAGGCTTCGATCTTTACGGCATTGCCCAGGCGGCAGCCCATCACGAAGACAGCAGCCACATATCTGAGTGGATTGCAGCAGGTAAAAATGGGACCATGGGATTCATTGAGAGAAACCTTGACAAGCGGGGAGATATAACCACACTCGTCGAAGGCGCCAGGTCAGTCATAGTGGCCGGAATACGCTATTACAGCAATGACTCCGCAGCAGGCGAGGAAAACTATTTTATTAGCCGTTATGCCCGGGTTAAGGATTATCACCAGGTCATCGAAGAAAAGCTGACCCGTGTACAGAAAATACTTAAGAAAGAATTGCCTGATGCGGTTTGCCGGGTTTTCTGTGATGCCGGCCCTGTTACTGAAAAGACATGGGCAATCAGAGCCGGACTGGGCTGGCGCGGCAAACACAGCCTGGTCATAAACAAGGATATCGGATCGTTCTTTTTCCTTGGAGAAATCATTACAACGGCAGAATTCATCTATGACAATGCAACGTCAAGAGACAGATGCGGAGATTGCACCCTATGCATCGATGCATGTCCGACCGGGGCCATATGCAGTGACAGAACGATTGATGCCCGCCGTTGCATCTCTTACCTCACCATAGAACATGACGGAAATATCCCTGAAGAATTCAGGGGTAAGACAGAAAGAATGATTTACGGCTGTGACCGTTGCCAGGAGGTTTGCCCCTGGAACAAAAAGACAGTACCATATACTGATAAGGAACTGATTCCTGATTTTCCCGTCACCTCCATGACAAGAAAAGAGTGGCTTGGTCTTACACCGGAAGAATTTAAAAGGATATTCCGGGCATCACCTGTCAGACGAACGGGTTTTGAAAAGATCAGGAGAAACATCGATTTCGTTGATCACCGTTCACCCGGAGAGAAGTAATTCAGGCTTCATGGCCCGGTTTTTTCAGAAGATGGAAAATTTTTTGCGAGGCCGGGGATATCTGAAGAGAGGTGATATCCGCTCCTGGTCTCCGGATGTAAGATGCGATCAGTTTCCCCGGTTATCTGAAGAGCGTTGATATCCGTTCCGGATCACCGTCGTTGTGAGCCGGGACAAGTCCAAGAATTCCTGTCACAATATTGTAAATATCAACATTATACAGTGTATCTGCACTGAAGCCCTTCTTAAATGCAGGCCCCTCAGCATAGAAGATTGAATGCATGTCAGGGCACTTCCAGTCATACCCGTGATCACCCTTTGAATAGCGTCCCGGCTCAGCCCTCAGTCCTGCTGTCCAGCCGAGGTCGGCAACCAGCACAATCTCAGGGATACGAGGGTGCGTCCCGTAATGAAGATGTGCAGGCAGATTTTCCCTGGCATAGGCTTTCATTCCCCTCTGGGCATTAAGCAGAATCAGAACACTGTCCTCCTTCCCTTCGAAAGGTTCAACAGCCCAGACAGGGTTGCCCCCGTAGATCCTCTTCACCATCGCCTGGGGCAGAGTATCAAAAATATAGTTGTAGCGTGATTCATCTACCTCCGTCATACCGTGATCTGAAAGGACTATCAGGTTTACTCTGCCGGCATGAGGCAGCCTGGCAATCCCGGTCCGCAGAACTCCCAGCAGACTGTCAAGACTCCTTACCACAGTCCCGGTCTCGGGTGATAAGGGTCCATAAGAGTGGCTTATGGCATCAGGCTCCTCGAAATAAAGGGTGACCAGGTGCGGTCTGCTGTTTTTAGGCAGTGCAAGCCACTTAAGTACAGTGTCAACACGGTCTCCGAACGGAACCTCATCATCAAATACCTTCCAGTAATCAGGTTGCATACCCTGTACCGGCGCCTCAGACCCTACCCAGTAGAATGAGGCTGACTTCATCCCCTGTTTCCGGGCTGTGACCCACATCGGCTCACCCCCGTAAAAAGCACCGTTGGAGACCATGGCCCGGTCTCCGATCCTGTATACAAGGTCAAGGTCAGGAGCATAAAAGCTGTTGTTTACCAGCCCGTGATGATCAGGGTACAGTCCTGTGGCTATTGTGTAGTGATTCGGGAAGGTTTTGGTCGGGAATGAAGGGATCAGCCGTTCGGCCATTACCCCCTTCCTGGCAATGTCATCCAGCACAGGGGTGCCGTGTATTGAGTCATAATCCCACCTGAAGGCATCCAGTGAAACCACTACAACGTAAGGCTTGTCCTGTTCAGGTTTAAGGCTGCTGCAGGATGAGCAAAGAATTGCGGCAAAAGCCGCCAGGGCAAAAAATCTGAAGATCTTCATCAGGACTGATAGCTGTTTTTCATTTGTGAAAAATAAACAATTTTTCACGGGTTATGTTCCGTCTGACAACCTGAATAACCATTAAATTTGGGTGACCAACTGTTTGACTGCCATGAAGCAAATCATCCTTGCCCTGATCCTCTTTTCTTCAATAACCCTTGCAGAAGGACAAAACAACTATGCACTTCTGGTCATAGACGTCCAGAACTTCTATTTCCCGGGTGGCAGGTCGGAGCTGGTTGAACCTGAAAAGGCTGCTGAAAAGGCTGCACTGGCAATCAGGCAGGCCAGGGAAACGGACAATACGGTGATTTACATTCAGCATAAGTCGGTTTCCGGTATGGAGATAAATGATATTGTAAGACCGGCAACAGGTGAAAAAATATTTGTAAAGGAGGAGGTGAACAGCTTTCTGGGGACAGGATTGAAGCAATATATCGACAGTCTCGCCATTGACACCCTCGTGATATGCGGTATGCAGACCCAGATGTGCGTGGAGGCAGCAGTAAGAGCAGCTCATGACTATGGCTACAGCGTAATCCTGCTTCATGACGCCTGCACCACCCGCAACCTGAAATTCGGGGAACGGGAGATCACTGCAGCCGATGTGCACGCATCAACCCTTGCAACCCTGAAGAGCTACGGAACAGTTATTTCTGTCGCTGAATGGGTCGGCAAAGTGCATGGCACCGTCAATCGCTGAAGCTCTTTATTCATAAGGGGCCACTTCGGGAGAAAGGACAAAGGCTACAAGAAACAGCCACAGAAGTAAATTTTCAATGATTTTTCTGAAGTAACTATTCTGAAATATGCTCAAAGGGAGATGGAAGGGTGCTGACCCGGTAATAGTGGCAATTGCACTTTTCAATATCGCAATCAGGTTACTTGTATATGATAACCTGGAATATCACCGTGATGAACTTCTTTATCTCGCACTGGGGCAACACCCTGATTTCGGCTACGCCACCGTGCCTCCGCTGATAGGATGGGTCAGCTGGTTGCTGCAACACCTCTTTGAAAACAGCCTTTTTGCGATACGGTTGTTCGCCTCAGCTCTGGGTGGTATTATGATTTTCCTGGTTGCCTCAATGGCCCGCGAACTGGGAGCCACACGCTACGGCGCCATCCTGGCAGCAACAGGACTCACTGTCTCCGGCTTTTTCATGAGGACATTCTTTCTTTTTCATCCGGTTCATCTCGAGGTATTCCTCTGGACTATCTGCATTCTGATGGTAATCAAATTCATCAATACCGGAAGAGACAGTTTTCTCATATATTTCGGAATTGCAGCCGGTTTTGCACTCCTGAACAAATACCTGGCCGGGCTCCTTTTCATGGGACTGCTGCTGATCATTCCGTTTACCAGGTACAGAAAGGTATTTTCCAACAGGTATTTCTGGATCGGGCTGGTCTCCGGTGGCCTGATATTCCTCCCAAACCTGGTCTGGCAGGCATGGCACGGCTTTCCGGTATTCAATCATATTTCCGAACTATATGACACACAGCTTGTCCACATGAATGCCGGGTTGTTTTTCACAGAACAGCTCTTCATGCCTTTCGCAGGGTCAGTTTTCACCGTGGCAGGCCTGGTATTCCTGCTTGTATCACGTGAGGCAGTAAGGTTCAGGTTCCTGGCATTCCTGGCCCTTTTCGTCATTGTTGCACTGTTGCTGCTTAAAGGTAAAAGCTATTATACCCTCGGAGTAATGCCCATGCTTATTGCAGCAGGAGGTGCGGCTTATGAGAAGTGGTTCCGGAACAGGATCCTCCGCGCAGCCCTCCCGCTTGCAGTTGTCATGGTTGCCATACCGGGTATTCCTTCCGGATTGCCGGTCTGGGATAAGGAGGGGCTGGTAACCTATTTCGATGTACTTGACAAGAAATACGGACTCGACCTTGGACGTCGTTTTGAAGATGGCTCAATCCACTCACTTCCCCAGGATTATGCTGACATGATCGGGTGGGATGAATTTGCTTCTCTGGCCGACAGAGCTTACAGGATGATAGAAGATAAAAACACAGCTCTGATCTACGCCGAAAACTACGGACAGGCCGGAGCCATAACAATCATCGGCATGAAATATGGTTTACCTGAAGCCGTCAGTTTCCACGAAAGCTTCAGGTACTGGTTCCCGCGCGAGTTTCCTGCAGAAATCAAATCGTTCATATACATCAACCATACCCTGGGTGAAGATGTGGAAGAGCTTTTCGCCACTATCAGGCTTATAGGCCGGATCTCAGATCCCCATGCCCGTGAATACGGGGCGGCCGTCTGGCTCTGTGAAGATCCGGTGACCAGCTTCAATGACTTCTGGAGGGAAAGAACGGCTGATCTCAGATAAACATCCGGAAGGTGCACGCAGGAATAAAAGGTAACCGGGGTTCCTTAAAATGATCTGACAGGCCTGACCTTAAGTGGGACATGCTTGCCCTGGAACCCCCTGAAACCGTCACTGAAGAAAAAGGTCTCCATGAAAGACATGTCATTGTCATATTCAGAGGAGGTCCAGTAATAAACATCATAGGTGGTATCGAACCCCCCGATGAGGGCCCGGTTCAGAAACATCATGTGAAGCTCATCCTGGCTTGGAAGGAACCAGTCGGAATAACCTCCCAGGACATAATCATAACACGCCTTTGCAGCATAGGTTCCGTTACCCTGGGCATTTACGATTGCCACAGTATTTGCATTGCCCGAACCGATCGCTGTTGCAGTTGCACCGGTGGCAACCGCACTGCCGTTATACCATTGATAAGGATCAGGAAGATCAGCAGGAGCCGCAATGATTCCGTGAACCTCACCTGAAACATAACCCGGATCCCCCTGTTTCAGGATGTATGCAATCTTCCCTCCCTGATGCTCATCGCCGACAGCCAGAGGGTTTGTCGAGAAACTCAGTTCGTCACCGTAAGCAGTCCCGATGCTGTTGGTTGCATAAGACCTTATATAATACGACGTTCCCGGGTTCAGGTTGTTTATGTTGCTCGTGAAAGTCCCGGTACCGGCACCGTCAGTTGTAAAGTTATCGTCGAGTGACGGATTTGAATCAGTGCTCCAGCATACTCCCCTGGCAGTCACCGGAGAACCTCCGTCAGAGGTAATCTCTCCACCGCTGACGGCAGAACTCTTAGTTATATCTGAAGCTGTGGCCGTGGTGATCACCGGTACCGTTTCAGGCGGCTTCTTTTCACAACCGGTCAGAGCAATAAAAAAAAGCACCGCAAGTGCCTTTATTCCAGGGAATTGTTTGTAGCATTTTTTCATAAAATCGAAAATTGAATATCAGGTAAGCGTTATTTGTAAAAATATCATTCCAGGTTATTGATCAATGGCAGAAAAAGGTTTTATACAACATGAAATGGAGGAAAAATGAGAAAACATGAAATTCCGGAATCAGGCACTCCGTAGCGCAGTGAATCAAGTCAATTATGACAGTCTGGTTCCCGGACAGGA
The DNA here is from genome assembly GCA_025454815.1 of Bacteroidales bacterium. GTDB lineage: Bacteria > Bacteroidota > Bacteroidia > Bacteroidales > VadinHA17 > SR-FBR-E99. Next base: position 15,091 of record JALONR010000056.1, read on the forward strand.
GCTGCGGGATTATTTCGACATTGCAGCTGCCCTCATATCCGGTGGCATCTTCTCGATGGCATACCTGAGGGCAGTGCGGGGCATGACAGCCTTATGATCCATGACATAATCAAAAACCTCTTTCTGATACGGTTTGCTGGCTTCCTTCAGCATCCAGCCGTAACCCTTCTGAACCATGTCATCACGGTCAGGTAGCAGTATGTCTGCAATCTCAAAAATGTCCTCAGGGAACTTCCCTTTTCGTGCAGGGATAATAAGTGACACGGCAGAGGCCCGCTTTACCCAGCGATTGTCTGACCGTGCCCATTTTTTCAGCTCAGCGATGTATTCAGGGTATTTCTGAATGAAATCTCCCACGGTGTGATTACACAGCGTGTCACATGAAGCCCAGTTGGTGACATAATTATGAACCCATTTTTCAAGTATGGAAAAATCAGCAGGAACAAACGCCGTTGCCTGCTTCTCCGACCACATGCAGGCAACGAACGATTCCTCCATCATGTCTGACTTCCAGAGGGAATCGCACATGGCAAGAATTTCATCCTTGCCGGCTTTTCTGATCAGGGGATAATTCGCCTTTGCAATTTCAGAGACTGTCTTTGCCCTTATTCCGTATAGTTTCACCTCCTCCCTGAAATATCTAAGCCCCTGTTCCCTTGTCTTTTCGTCCGATGCCTCTTTCAGTTCCCTTCTTACCTTTTCAAGAATGTCTTTCATTATCCTGATGTTTTATGGTTAAAGCTGCAATCTCACCGGCGCATTTTACCACATCACCGGCGGCAACATCCAGCAAAACCGCTCCGGCCAGGTTATACTTTTCAGAAACCTCCCGGGTAAGGCTCCTGCGCACTGCCAGGATTATTGTCGTCCCTGGTTTATTAAGGAGGTCACCTATACGGCTGTGCCACCCCTGGCTCTTCATCTCAAGCGGACCTACCTCATCAATGATGATTACGTCACTGTGGTGGTACACTGCTGAATCAAGAGCCTTAAGGCCGGCTTTAAACCCGGCTTCATCAACCGTGAACCTCTCAACACCCATTGTGGCATCACCTGTCTGCCTCAGGAA
>JALONR010000094.1 GCA_025454815.1 Bacteroidales bacterium
CACCGACGACTTTTCATCATATGAGGAGCTGGGCTACCTGATGGCCGATGCCCAGCGTGCTGCTGCCGGAGCTGATATTGCGCTTATGAACCCGGGAGGAGTCCGCATCGACCAGCTCCCCAAAGGCCCTGTCACTATCAAGAATGTATACCAGCTTGACCCGTTCGGAAATGAACTGGTGGTCACAAAACTAACCGGAGAAGAGATCTTTTCACTTTTGCGTGCCGCATGGCCTGTTGACGACAAATCACCTGTCTACACCTCTGGTATAACCACAGAGACAAGGATTGACGGCCAGGGTGATCCGGAGGAGATAAGGATACTCACCGATGATGGCAAACCACTGGATATGAAACGGGTATACACTGTCGCCATGAACAGCTACATGACACAGGTGTATAAATATGATCACGCTGACCCCGGACAGTCGCTCTTCTTTACAACCGCCGATGCCCTGATCAGTTATCTAAAACAGGAGGGTAAACTCAAAAGCTACCGTGGAGAGAAAAGGGTAAGAATTACCAGGTAACCGGATTATGTTCTATAACACCTGAGCCATTTTTTGTTTGATTTTATCAGGACTATGCCCCTATTTTGCCTGATAAAATTCAAAAAATGTCATATTTCTTATATTTTGTGCAGGAAGTAAAGAGCCTGCAGATGGTATTCAGGCTGATCTTCTGCGGATTAATAACGGTTTTAACAGTTCAGTGCGGGAAGGGTCCTGCGGAGCCGGTGTGGACAACATTCAGCAATGCGGATGGCCTGGCAAATAACATGGTCTATGATATAGCCTTCGATGCAGCAGGTAAAAAGTGGTTTGCATGCGGGATAAACAGGATATCACATTACGATAACAGAACCTGGACCAGTTACACAGTCCCGAATGATCTTGTTTGCGGGTTTATTTTCGGTATAGAGATTGATGAAAACGGCAACAAGTGGATAGGTACAATGGGATCCGGAGCAGTGAAATTCGATGGCGTCAGCTGGACAGGCTATAACCCTTCGAACGGCTTCCCCGGCAACGACGTGCTGTCAATAGCCAGGGATTCACGAGGCAACCTGTGGTTCGGTACCCGCGGTGCGGTGGTAAGGTATGACGGCGATGAATGGAAGGCCTTTACTGATGCTGACGGACTCCTGAGTGATACCATCACCGCAATAGCCGAAGATTCACGGGGAAATATGTGGTTTGGTTCAGTAACCGGAAACCTGGCCAGGTTTGACGGTACCTCCTGGACTAACTTTACCAGGCCGGCCGGACCTGTCAAGCATATCATCAATGACATTACCCCGGACCACGAGGGCAATGTTTGGATTGCTACCGTCTTCGGTGCACTCCTTTATGACGGCTCCGGCTTCAGCTTTTTCCGTGAGTCAGACGGGCTTGTCAGCAATTCCGTGTATGCCATTGCCGTCGGTCCTGACAACAATATCTGGTTTGGTACAACCGACGGTGTCACTGTGTTTGACGGTATCACATGGACCAGCTATACCGAAACTGACGGGCTTGCAGAAAACCAGGTCACCGAAATTGCCATCGAACCCGGAGGCACCATCTGGTTTGCCACTGCCCAGAGCGGTGTGACACGACTCTCCTTTGAATAATCAGTATCTTTGGCAGCTATGCCAGATACAAAATACTTTGTTCTTGACTTCGACGGAACGATCGCCGACACCCTTGGTATGGCTCTCTCGGTCTATAATACAATTGCTCCGGAATACAATTTTCTTCAGGCAGGAGATGCCGATATTGAGTTGTTCCGGACGAAAAAACCCCAGGAACTCCTTCGTACATATGGTATCTCTAAACTGAAGCTGCTGACTCTGACACTGAGGATCAGGAAGGAGATGGGCAGGCATGTACCTGAGATGAAAATCTTCGAAGGTATGGATGCTGCACTAAAACAAATCCGGAATGACGGCTGCAGGATAGGGATATTAACCTCCAACTCCTCGGAAAATGTCAGGGCGTTTCTTCAGGCAAATCACCTGAATAACCTGGTTGATTTTGTCTATAGCGGACGAAGCCTGTTCGGAAAGGAAAAGGTAATAAGGAAGATGCTTGTCAGGGAGCAGATAGAAACCGGGAGAATTGTATACGCCGGTGATGAAATCCGTGACATCGAAGCATGCAGGGCTGCAGGAATTCCCATTATAGCAGTCTCATGGGGACTGAACCGCCGGGAACTGCTTGCCTCCCTCTCCCCTGACCTGATCGCTGACTCACCTGCAGATCTGCCCGCATGTGTTTCTAAGGCTTTAAGCATAATGGGCAACAGGAGAATCTGATTCAACTATGAAAACCCCGCCTACGGTAATATTAGCTGGATTATTAGGATTTGCCGTCCTGACAGGATGCCACAGCACACGATTCTCGTTTGCGGTCATGTCTGATGTCCATCTGCAGGGTGGAAACCCTCAGCAGCGTCAGATCCTGGATTCTGTGATATTTCTGACGAACAATGCCGTTAAAATTATCAGGGATAGCACCGGTCTCTCAGTAAGTCGGCCATTCGGACTTTTTGTTACCGGGGATCTGACTGACAGCGGAACACCGGAAGCATGGAAGGAATTTGAAGAAATATTCGGGCTTAACGGTGAGGGCAGGCTTGAAATGCCTGTATATGAAACCTTCGGAAATCATGACGGAGGTGTGAACGGTGCCGTACGGGAAGGGATACGCAAAAGGAATCTCCTGAGGAAAGATGTGGTCATGACCTCGGAAAACGGGCTGCACTATGCACTGGAAAAATACGGTCATCTTTTCATTGTGCTGGGAAGCTACCCCGGTGACAGGTGGGATCCTGAATGTGAGTGGTGCCATTACTTCAGGGAATCCTTCAGGGAAGCTGAAGGAAGCCTCGGTTTCCTGGAGGATGCCCTGAAATCCAACCGTGAAGGCCGCAACCTCCCCGTGTTTCTTTTCTTCCATTACGGCTGGGACGACTTCAGCATGCTATGGTGGACACAGGCCGAACAGGAGAGGTTTTTCAGTGCCCTGCATGATTCAAGGATATCCGGTATTTTTCATGGACATAATCACCAGATCGATGCATACAGCCGGCAGGGATATGATGTGTTCATCTCCGGCTCCCCGCATCGTGGCGAAAAAGCAGGTGAAACACTCTTTGTCTCGGTAACCAGGGGAGAAATACGGGCTTTTGTACTTGCCGGTTCAGGAGTTCAGGAACTGAAATTGAATGACCCGGGAGATAATTGATAGTTTAAAATAGTTAAACAACCGGTCATTTACAGAACTTTAATGGCCGATTATTGTTTAAGGTCTGATCCACAAAACAAACCCGTTTTCGGGTTGCCGGGATGAACAAGGCAATAGTGAAAAGGCTCCTGAACGGAAAAGGGAAGAAGTGGATGCTAAAAATGTAACATGAACGATTGACCAGAAAATGTATACTGCAGCAGCACCTCATATCAACGGGAAGTTCCTCTACTATGCATTTATCGCAGGGGGAAAAGAGATACTTCAGAATCAGAAAGAGATAAACAGGATCAATGTCTTCCCGGTAAACGACAATGACACCGGCACCAACCTGGCTTCAACCATCCGGTCTGTAATAGACAATATCAGGCCACACAAATCCTATAAAACAACGGTGGGCAATATTGCTGATGCTGCCCTGATTGGCGCACGGGGAAACTCGGGTGTTATTTTCGCCCAGTTTTTGCACGGCCTGAGCAGGGAAACAATAAACAAACCAATTATCACACTTCCTGAATTTGCCGAGAGTGTCAGAAGATCAATTCCTTACATCTACGAGGCTATCGCCAATCCTGTTGAAGGTACCATGCTGACGGTTATCAGGGATTGGTCTGACTTTCTTATGGCCAGGAAAGAAGCCATTCACGATTTTAAAAAAGTGATCATTGAATCCATCGAAGTGCTCGAAAAATCACTCGCAGAAACGACTGTAAAACTTAAAGCCCTTAATAAATCAGGATTCGTTGATGCCGGGGCAAAAGGGTTTGTTTTATTCATCAAGGGGATTATCAATTTCATTATAAACCGGAATGTACGCAACCTCGTTGTACCGCCGGAAGAAAGCATCTCGCTTGTACATACTGAAGAAACAGGTACAGAGGAAATAACACACCGCTTCTGTACTGAAGCAATTATCAAAAACCTGAAGATCAGCATACCCGGATTGCAGGATATTCTCAATGCCAACGGTGATTCGGTGGTTGTTGCCGGTTCAGGAACCATGTGCCGGATACATGTCCATTCAAATAACCCGGCAGACCTTTTCCATCAGCTGAATGACCTGGGTACCATCACCTTCCAGAAGGTTGATGACATGGTGCGGCAGCAGGAGGCAGCCTTCAGACGTAAATGGAACATTGCACTGGTAACCGACTCCACATGTGACCTGTCAAGGGAATTGATAGATCACTACCAGGTTCATATGGTTCCCATTAACCTGAATTTCGGCGACAGACATTACCTTGATAAGGTGACAATCCAGCCGGACCAGTTTTACGACCTGCTGGAAAAAAGCACAGACTCCCCGAAAACATCCCAGATAAACGAACAGGCCTTCACAAACCTGTTTTCTCACCTGGCTTCCCATTATGATGCCATTATTGCAATACATCTTTCGGGCCAGTTCAGCGGGACATATGCCAACAGCGAGAAGGCCGGCAAACGAATTTCAGCGGAATTCAACAAACCGGTACATGTTATCGACTCAAAAAACCTTTCAGGGTCACTTGGATTGCTGGTGCTGAGAACCGCACAGAGAATTGAGGCCGGAGATTCCCCCGAATCAATC
>JALONR010000022.1 GCA_025454815.1 Bacteroidales bacterium
CAGCTGGTCATGGGATTCAAAGACAGTCTATTTCACCTCTGACCGGTTCAATACATTTGGTGCATACACTGTTCCAGCAACAGGTGGCACCCCTGTCCGCCTCTTCTCTGACAACTACTTTGTCCAGGCGCACAATGTGATTGAACTACCCGGAAGCAACGGCCAGGAATGGTACTTTACAACCTCCCGGGAGAGCCAGATGTCCTCTCACAGGAAGAGATACAGGGGAGAAAATGATCCTGATATTGAGTTCTACAGCAAGAGTACAGGTGAATATAAGCGTCTCACCGAGTGGGAGGGGAAGGACCTGTGGCCTTCGGTTGACCGGAACGGAAAGCTGTGGTTCGCATCCGACGAAGGCAATGCGGAATACAATCTTTACACTTTTGAGAATGGCGCAAAGAAACAGATAACCTCGTTCTCGACGTCCATCCGCCGTCCGCAGGTGAGCGCCGACGGCAGATTCGTGGTTTTTGCGCGTGACTACCGTATATGGACCTATGATGTTGCCTCCGGCCAGAGTTCGCCCTGCGAAATCAGCGTCTGGTCAAATGAGAACCTGGCAACGGAAATCGGATATAACAGCGCCGGGAAGATCACCGACTTCGACGTATCAGGCGACGGCAAGAAAATTGCCTTTGTCTCACGCGGAAGGCTGTTTGTCTCAGATATTGCCGGGAAGTTCATAAAGGAGATGCCAACCGACAGGGGAGAGAGGGTACAGGAGGTCAGGTGGATGAAGGATAACGAGTCGCTCCTCTACACCCGCACAGTGAAAGGGTGGGCGAACCTGTTCACAATCTCCGCTTCGGCACCTTCTGCCGAGAAACAGATCACGAGCTATGAGCGCACTCTTCAGAACCTACTCGTAAGTCCTGACGGCGAGAAGGCCCTTGTCAGCAGTGGCGACAGCTACATCGACCTCATCGACCTGAAGAATTTCAATGTGACCGGTATCATTAAGGATGAGTTCTGGTTCAGGGCTTCTCAACCGCGATTCTCGCCTGACAGCAGGTATATACTCTATACCGCCTACCGGAACTTCGAGCAGGATATCTTCATCTATGACACAAAAGAGTCAGAAACTCATACAATCACCAATAACGGTGTGGCCGAATCAGACCCATACTGGTCACCTGACGGCAGATACATCTACGTGAGTGCCGACAGGTACAATGCCGGCTTCCCGAGAGGGGCCGGGGTCAGCAAGCTCTACCGTATCCCGCTCTACCGTTTCAGCGAGTCGCTGCGGACCGAGGAGTACGGCAAGCTCTTCGCGAAAAAACCTTCTAAAGACAGCCTGAAGGTGGATATAAAAATTGAGACCGAAGGGATAGCTGACCGCTGGGAACAGATAGATGTAAAAGGCAACGACCAGTCGTCGCCTCATGTGTTCAGTGTCAGGGGCAAGACGATGGTGCTTTTCAACAACTCTCCCAACCCTCGTGACAGGGTGCTGACGAAGGTGGAGCTCTCGCCGTTTGAACCACCAAAGAGCGCTGCCATTGGAGAGAGGAGTTTCAGCCGGCTGATCATGGCCGGAGACAAGTTCTATGCCCTGATCTCGGGTGATGTCCACGAGGTGAAACCGGCAGAGGGGAAGGCTGACAAGATCACGCTGTCTGCCACCTTCAGCAAGAACCTCCACGATGAGTTCGTGCAGATGTTCTACGAGAACTGGGCTACGCTGGCTGAACACTTCTATGACCTGAATTACCACGGTGTGGACTGGAAGGCGATGCTCACGCGTTACGAGCAGTATCTTCCGCTGATACGCAACAGGGACAATCTGAGGACAATCCAGAATGACATGCTGGGTGAGCTGAATTCTTCTCATCTCGGCTTCAGCAGCCAGGGCGAGGAGGGGAGGCCCTTCTACAGGCTTCAGACCAATGCAACCGGGATAATCTTCAGTAATGATGATCCCTATGTTGTTGAAGGATGGGTACAACGTTCGCCGGCAGACCTGACAGACTCACCACTCAAGGCAGGTGACAGGCTGGTGGCTGTCAACGGCACCCCGGTGACTGCCTCTGCTGACAGGGATAAATTCTTCACCCTGCCTCAGCTTGAGAAGGAGATCACGCTTCGCTTCGGGCGGAAGGGGAAAGAGTTTGACATGACCCTGTCACCGGTCAGTTCAGGCGCCCTGAAGACACTGCTCTATGACAGCTGGATAGCTGATAACAGGAGGATAGTCGACAGCCTGTCAGGAGGAAAGGTTGGTTATGTATATATGAAGGATATGGGTACCCCGAGTCTTGAAAAGTTCCTGATTGACATGACCGGGATAGCTCTTGGCAAAGAGGCTCTGATACTTGATATCCGCAACAACAGGGGAGGGAACGTTCATGATGATGTAATCAGGTTCCTGTCGCAGAAACCATACCTCGAGTGGCAGGCTCGCAACGGGAAGCGGTCACCTCAGCCAAATTTTGCGCCGTCAGGCGGACCAATTATACTGATGGTCAATGAACAGTCACTCAGCGATGCCGAGATGACTGCTGCTGCATTCAGACAGCTGAAGCTGGGGACGATTGTCGGCACGGAGACCTACAGGTGGATTATATTCACATCGGGTAGGATGCTTGTTGACGGTTCATCAACGCGCCTCCCTGCATGGGGTTGCTATGACCTTGAGGGTAATGACCTGGAGGTCACCGGCGTGAAGCCTGATGTTTATGTGCGTACCACTTTCGGTGACATGCAGAAGGGCGCAGATCCTCAGCTGGCGAAGGCGGTGGAGGAGGCGTTGGGGGCGCTGCGCTGATCAGTCGGCATCACGAGGAAATTTAAGACTGCAAGACTACAAGACCCTGACTTTCAGCCTTTCAGGCCTTCAGACCTTGAGACCTTCAGACTGTCTAGCATAACTCCTGGAACCTCTGCCTGAAGATCATCGGGCGGGCTATGTTGTGAAATGTTTCGGTGGTGCCCCCGGTGCCGATTATGGTTATTGAGCCAAAGTTGAGGATCCGTCCCATGACAGTCTGGTCTACGTTTACAGTCTCGATCTTCGAGAGGTTCATCTCGAAGGTGCGGCGGGCAATAAACCCTTCCTTGATGACTATGCGACGGTTCGTAATTACGAATTCCGAGAGCCATCTCTTCATCCAGGCATAGATTGTCAGGGTGAATATCGATTTCAGTGTAAAGAAAATGACCCAGTGATATTTGGTTTCATAAACCACGGACTCATCTCTGATGAGGTGCCCGTTGACGTAGCTTCCCATTATTTGGTTTCGTTATTGTTCGTTTAACAGATCAGTCGGTCACCTTTACAGCCTTGTCCTCGCTCTGCCAGAGTCCGTGCTTGGTGCAGACGGCCATGGCGCTGAGGTTCATTGATACATCAGGTGCAACAATGAAGAAGTCGACCTCCACATGATTGGGCCGGTGGCCGTTGACACCGGCAGTGTATCGGGCTTCGGCCAGCAGGGTCTCGCGATTCCACAGCTGGAGGAGGCTGATATAATGGTCATCCTCATCGGGATGAGGGTATTCTTCACCCATTCGGACCTTTACCTTGAACTTCTCACCTCGTTTGACACTGTCAGTACAGATGACATGAGGCATGTGGCGGTCGAGGTAATCCCGCATTATTTCCTTTTCTTCCTTCTCTATTTCAATTGCTTTGAATACTCGTGGCATGGCTTTTTGTTTTTAATAACAATATAACCGGCCTGAATGATCATCCGGGCAAGTGTAAATTTAGAAAGAATTCCGGTCAGTTTTTAATAACTGAATTTTTCATGAGGGATAAAGCTGAGATCTGATGCAACCACGTTCTCCCTGACCTGTTCGGGGGTCTTGCCTCCCGGGATAACCGTATGGCATGCCGGGTGTGCAATACAGAACCGAAGGCTGAGCTGTGCCATTGAGCAATCATGGTATTCATCGAAGAGCGGCTGGTATCTCCTGAGGCCGGCAAGATATGCTTCAAGCTTTTCAGGTGAGAGGTTAAACCGTCGGTGATCATTGTCGCCGAACCGGGCATCGGGTTTGAATTTTCCGGAGAGGAGCCCGAAGAGAAGCGGGATGCGGACAATCACTCCGGTACCGTACCGTTGGGCCATCGGGAACAGTACCTTTTCCGCCTCACGTTCCAGGAGGTTATACCTGACCTGGATGACATCGAGAAGTTCATGGTGACGTTCAAGAATGTGAGCCTGTTCAGTCTCCTTGAATGACTGCACGCTCCAGCCGGCATGTTTTATTATACCCTCCCTTTTAAGTTTTTCAAGGGCCAGCCATGGTTCATCCCGCTCAAGTATATCAAGGTCAGGACTGTGTAACTGGAGTATGTCAATTACTTCAAGGTTCAGTCGCCGGAGGCTCTGTTCTGCGGCAAAGAGCAGATGCTTAACGGAATAATCGTGGTTTATCGGTGTAGTCTTATGTTTCTGTCCAAGAGATGGGTAGAAGTTATTTCCCGCCTTTGTTGCGATGACTATTTTGTCCCTGTCGGGCCGGTGGTCAAGCACTTCGCGGATAAGCTCCTCTGAGTGGCCGAAACCGTAGACATCGGCTGTGTCAATAAATGTCACGCCGGCATCCAGAGCTGCCTCTATTGCCTTGCGAGACTTATCATCATCTGTTGTTCCCCAGTCGCGGCCGCTGATACCCCAGGCTCCGAAACCAACGGTGGATACAACAGGGCCTTTGGTACCTAGATTGGCGTATTTCATGGTATCATAATTTGCGTTAAAGTTGCAAATCTGGACGCTCAATTCAAACAAATGAGGTCACTTTCTTGCCTGGCATTCAGTAATGACATGAATCAAAAAAATATTTTGTTTTGGGTATTAATGAAAATGGTTGTATCTTTGCACCCATATTGCGGGGTGGAGCAGTGGCAGCTCGTTGGGCTCATAACCCAAAGGTCGGAGGTTCGAATCCTCCCTCCGCTACAAAGAAAAAGCCCTGATCATACGAAAGGATGATCAGGGTCTTTTGTTTTCCGGACCGAAGAAAGCTCGCTTTCTGGAGGGATGGAAAATAAAAAGACATAGCAGACGCCGAAGGTGGATGCGGGGCTTTTCTTTGTCAAGCCCCCAAAGAGGATCACGAGCGAAGAGAGTAATCCTCCCTCCGCTCAAAGTCAAAAACCCTGGAACGAAAGCGCCGGGGCTCTTTTTGACCTTTATCTTTTATTTCGTATTATTAACCGATGGATTCAGAAAATACATATTACAGGCTGTTACAGGAACATCTTGATAAGCTGCCCATTGGATATCCTAAAACAAATTCAGGGGTAGAAATAAAAATCCTGCAATTGCTTTTTACACCCATCGAGGCAAAAGTTGCTCTTTGCCTGAGTCTGGGAAATGCTTCCGTGGAAACGGTAAGGAAAAGGCTGGATAAAAAATTCGGGATTGCTTACGAGCCCGCCAAAGTGGCAACAATACTTCATGATATGTTTATGAAAGGCTCCATTAACAGGTCCGGTAAGGAGCCTTTCAAATACAGCAACGCAATGCTTGCAATCGGGATGTTTGAACATCAGGTAGGTGATTTAAGCAAGGAGATGATGGAGTTGGTGCATCAGTATTTCGATGAGGGTTTTAATGATGAATTTTTCAGGTCTTCATTGCCACAGCTACGCACAAGTCCCCATATGAAGGCTATTGTCCCTGAATTTAATATCGCCACATACGATGACATGCGGAAGATTGTGGAGAAGACAGATAAGTCGATACAGGTGGCAAACTGCGTATGCAAGGAAGGTGAAGCAATACTTGGAAAGCCGTGCAAACAAACAAAAGATATCGAAGTATGTTTGATGTTTGATGCGAAGAGTTATCTGGACAGGGGTAAGGCCAGGACTATAACCAAGGACGAGTGCCTGGAAATCATTGACCGGGCGGAACGGGAAGGATTGGTCCTGCAACCCGGGAATTCACTTCAGCCATTTTGTATATGCCTTTGTTGCGGGTGTTGTTGCGGCGTTTTAACCTCCGCAAAGAAATACGAAAAACCTGCTGAATTGATTGCGCATAACTTTTATGCCAAAGTAGACGAAGATTTGTGCAATGGCTGCATGCTTTGTATCAGGAGATGCCAGATGGAGGCTATCCAAATAGAAAATGAAAAAGCATTTATTGACCTGAACCGATGCATTGGATGCAGCCTTTGTGTCACTACATGCAAAAAAGAAGCACTGAGTCTGCTTGGGAAAGCTAAAAAAACTATCCCTCCCAGGAATGCGGCGATGCTGTACCTGGGCATATTGAGCGACAAAGTAAGCAAACAAAAGATGATGGGAAATATGTTAAAACTGCTTGCCGGAAAGCAACTTTAATAAGAAGGGAGTCTGAGAAAGCATTTACAATACTCAATTCATCTTTCCAACAAGAATCTTGCTGCAGCTGATCCTGTGTGTGGGGTGTTAATTGTCAATACGTCGTCAGTGCCTGACGCCTATCGCCTACCTCATTATCAATTTTATGATGTTCTCTTTGAGTTTATTATATGGCGGATAGCGAAGACCCGGATCGAGAAGATTTGATTTTCTTATAACTGATCGCATGTTGGAGAATGTCTCGAATGATTTCCTTCCGTGATATCTTCCGATACCGCTGCATCCAACTCCTCCATATGGCAGATACGGCGATGCAATCTGAATGACAGTATCATTTATCCCGGCCGTACCGCTTTGGGTCCTGTTCAGGAATTCACGTACCAGCTTCTTATTATCTGTGAAAATGTATGTAGCGAGAGGTTTTGGATTCATTTCAATTATGCTGTAGACTTCTTCGAACCTGTCAAATTCAATTACCGGCAGCAATGGACCAAATATTTCTTCCTTCATGATCGGATCGTCCGGTTTAATATCTTTTATAACAGTCGGAGAAACAAAGCAGTTCTCTTCATCGATAATACCCCCGGTAACTATTTTCCCTGCATCCATCAGTCGGGATAATCTTCTTACATTATCCCGACTGATTATCCTTGCGAAATCAGTGCTTTTCAGCGGATCAGAGCCATAGAACCGTTGTAATTCATTTGTAATCAATTCAAGAAACCTGTCTTTCACTACTCTGTCAATCAAAACATAATCGGTGCAGATGCAAGTCTGACCGGCATTCATGAATTTACCCCAGGCAATCCTTTTTGCTGCATAGTTCAGTTTTGCATCTGAAGCTATGACGCAGGGATTTTTGCCTCCGAGTTCAAGCGACAGGGGAGTCATATTCTCAGCAGCCTTCTGCATAACATATTTACCTGTTTTGCAGCTGCCTGTGAAAAAAATATAGTCGAACTTGTAACTGAGCAGGTATTCGCTTACAGAATGATCTCCGTTCATCATAACTATAAGCTCTTTTGGAAATTCATCGAGGATTTTTTCCATCACTTTGGTGACAGCCTGTACCTGCCTTGATACCTTCATTACAACACAGTTACCAGCCGCGAGGGCACCAACAAGAGGCATGAATGAAAGCTGGAACGGATAGTTCCATGGCGAGAGAACGAGCACCTGACCGTATGGCTGTGGAGTAATATAGCTGAAAGCAAGAAAGTGTACAAGCGGGGTCCAGACATACTTTTTCCCGGACCATTTTCTAAGCCTGCGAATCGCAAGATTAATCTCCTTTATCACAAACCTTGTTTCGGTCGCCAGAGATTCAAATTCAGGCTTATGAAAATCCTGCCGCAAAGCATTTATTATTTCCCTTTCATTCTTAACGATCAGCTTCCTGAGTTTTTTCAGAACTTCAAGCCTGTAACGGACATCCAGGGTTTTGCCTTCAGCAAAAAATCTCTTCTGGCCTTCCAGAATCTTATTTATTTCTTCTGATTCCATTCCTCTTCCAGGAGTTTTAGTTTTTGGGATATATCCTGAATGTGATGTTTGTCCTTTGGCTCGATGCCGTTCATCGCATATTCTGCTATTGCTGTGATGGTCAGACTCGGATTTACGCCGATGTTTCCCTGAACAACAGATCCGTCGGTGATATAGAAATTTTGATAATTGTGAACCCTGAAGTTGCTGTCGACCACCCCTGATTCAGCTGATTCCGACATCGGGCACCCTCCCAGTATGTGGGCGGTAGTTGGTCTGTTAAACAACACTTCCAAAAGAATGTTCTGGGGAATGCCTTTTACTTTATCCGCATACCTGAACATTACTTCCTGCCCGACAGGAATATATGCAGGTACCTTCTTGTTACCACTGTTATCAATAACCATTCTGCCGCCGAACGCAGTCTTCTTCCAGACCATCTTCATGGCATTGTCTACCGTCTGCATAACAAGAAGTATTACAAGGCTGGAGGACCACCTGAAGTTTAAGACGGTTTTAAGGAATTGCACCGGATGCTTTATCGTATTAACTATAAGATTCCATGATCTTTTAATCGAAGTTGCCGCCCCTTCCGCCGATAGACCAAAGAACAATTTCATCGCATTTGAGTTATCGGGATATTTTACGATCTCGACATGAGTATGAGGATCAGGACTGAACACTGAAGTTATGGCAAGCCCGTTATTAAGTTTCCGATCTGCCCCGGAGACTGCACACAGTGTCTCGGCGTTTGTCCGGAGCTCATGACCAAGCATTTCGGATAACAGAGGCAATGTACCGTATTTATACTTCTGCTTAAGTAACAGTTCAAGCGTTCCCAGTGTGCCTGCCGCAACAACAATACCTTTTGAAGTGAAGGTTTTTGCCTTTGCCCCGAACAAGGAAGTAACTTTTCTGGCATGAATATGGTATAGATCGTCCTGAAGGATGATCTTTTCTGCCCTTGTTTCAGGGAGTATTCGAACACCAAGCTTTTCAGCGAACCAAAGGTAGTTTTTATCAAGAGTGTTTTTGGCGTTTTCCCTGCATCCGACCATGCATCCGCCACACTCGGTACATTTATTTCTCAGAGGACCCAGTCCATTGAAATACGGATCAACCGGATCTCCTTTTTCTCCAAGATTAACTCCGACATAGACAGTCTCAAATGAACTATGGGCATTCATTTCTTTTGCGACTTCCTCAAGAACTTCATCCTCAACGTTCAATTTTGGATATTTCTGTCTTCCGAGCATGAAGGAAGCTTTATTGTAGAAAGGGCTGAGAATTTCTTTCCAATTCCCGAAGCGGGACCATGCCGGATTTTTGAAGAATTCATCGGGAGGGACGTAAAGGGTATTTGCATATACAAGACTTCCGCCGCCGACGCCGGTTCCGCTCAATATGCTTGCCTTACTGTAGAATGAGAGCTTTTGAAATCCAAAAAACCTTAAATGAGGGAACCACAGGTACCCTGGAAGGTTCCAGTTGGTACGCGGGAAATCATCATTATCATACTGTTTGCCCTGCTCAAGTACCAGTACCTTATAACCTTTTTCAGCAAGTCTCAGGCTGGCAACACTTCCTCCGAAACCTGATCCTATAACGATATAGTCATATATCATTTTTAAGAAAGGATTGGTTACAAACAATAGAGTGCTAATATAGAAAGACTTGCGGAAAATCAGCAACAAGCATATGAAAAATCATAGAGCGGGGACATCAGAAATCCTATAAAACAAGAGTCAGATAGCAAAAGCCAGAGTCCCTGACCACTTTACGCTGAAACGACCGGACTTTTTTATGTTTATCTGCAGGTTATAGAGTTATCTATATCGCAGGGTTGTCAGTTTAGTCCGGGGTCAGCTGGTCAATTTGATCGTTTTTGCACTCATTTATTAATTCTGATAAAAAAGAACCTCCCCCGGACAGTGTCACTGCATTACTCCAGACTGAGATTCCTGATCGGATTTGTAACTGCAGCCTTTATTGTCTGCTGAACAATGCTGAGAAAAGCAATTACCAGGATAATAAGGATCGAGAAAGCTATCAGCCAGAAAGTCAGATTGATGCGGTAGGCGAAGTCGTTCAGCCATTCATGGGCTATATAATATGCCACCGGAAGTGAAACAAGCATTGATACTGAAATGGGCATGAAAAAGTCCTTCAGGATCACCCCCATAACTGAAGAAACTGATGATCCCATTACTTTCCTGACTGCGATTTCCTTTTTCTTACGTCGGATAATGAAGGATATCAGACCGTACATTCCTATTACTACAATGACCATTGCAAGTATTGAGAAACTCAGTATGATCCTGCCTAAATTCGATTCGTTATTATAAAGACTGTTGTACTTTGCATCCATGAAGGAATAGTCAAAGGTGAAATTACTGTCGAACCGGCGAAAGGTTGAATCTATGTATTGCAGAGTATTCCCGATGTTATGATCCGAGAGCCTGATCAGAAACACTTTGCTTAACTCCGGATTATATGAAAACATAAGCGGCTGTATACTTTTTGTAAAAGAGGTGAAGTGAAAATCTTTGACAACACCGATTATTTCCATCTCCCGTCCCCATTTATTGATCTTTTTCCCTACTGGATCAGTCAGCCCGGCCATATGAGCAGCCGTTTCATTAATGATTACCTGGCTGGCAATGTTTGATGAAAAGTCAAATGAAAAATTTCTTCCTGCGGTTATTTGCATATCGAAAAGGTCAATATAGTCTTCATCAATAAAATAGGTGGTTACCATTGGAAGTTCTATCTTTTCTCCTGTTTCAGTCTCAACGCTGATATTGTTGCGTTCGGTCATTAAAAGAGGAAGGGTATTTGCTACCGCAGCTGCTGAAATGAAGGGATTATTCAACAGTTCTTTCTTGATCTCCTGCTGATTCCTCCGGTCTTCCTCATTCCACATCCGCAAGGCCAATACATTCTCCCTGTTATATCCTATATCCTTGGTTTTGATATAAGTAAGCTGTTTTTGAATGGTCACTGCAATCACTATCAGTATGACTGACACTCCTAGCTGAAAAACGGTGAGTATATTGCGGAAATTCCACTGACCTTTGCCGGACCGGGATCCAAAGGAGGATTTCAGGATATTCAACGGCCGGAGTGATGAAAGATAAAAAGCAGGATAGCCTCCGGCAAGCAAGCCCACTGCCAGAAACAACCCTGCAAGTCCTGCTATGTTTTTCCAGTCAAGCATAAAATCAAGGGAAATCACGTAACCGAAAATCTTTGGATAAAAAGGCATTAACAGTACAACAATCACAAGAGAAAATATGATACTGATAAACGTCAGAACATAGGATTCAGTCATGAACTGCCTTATCAGCAGCAGCCTGCTGGCGCCGTTTATTTTCCGTACTGCAACTTCCCTGGCTCTTGCATCTGCCCGGGCAGTAGCAATGTTGATATAATTGATGCATGCGATGACGAGAATTAAGAAGGCAATCGACACAAGTATCAGAATAAGCTTTCTGTCGGTAGTGGGAATTGAAGAATTGGACAGGTCTGTTGCGAAGTGGATTTTTCTGAGAGGAACCAGGAAATACTTTCTGTTCTTTGAACTTTTGTCATGATATTTTTCAATGATGGCAGGTAGTTTATTTTCAAAATCGCCTGCCTTAATCCCGTCTTCCAGCTGGATATAGCTGTAATAATTTAATATCGCCCAGGATCTGTCTATATCATTTCGCAGGGAATACATTGTCAGGAAGGAGATCAGGTAATCAAATTTCAGATGAGTATTGCCGGGAATGTCTTTTATGACTCCGGTTACTGTCAAAGCCCGTTGATTTTCGGATCTGACCGTTTTCCCGATGGGATCTTCGTTGCCGAACAGCCTCCCGGCCAGTTTCTCTGAAAGAACCACAGAAAAAGGGGCCATTAATGCTGTTTCTCTGTCGCCATCTGTCATCGGGAAGGTAAAAACCGTAAGAAAATCCTGGTCGGCATACAATCCTTTTGCCACCATACTTTTATTCTCGTATACCAGTGGCGATTCAACTTCTTTAACACGTACAGCATATTTTACTTCCTCGAATTCCTTTTTCAGTGTTGGAGCAACTATACCTGATGTACTGCTATGGAGGCTGGATCCGCCTGATTCCTGGTCCAGAATTGACTGTCCAAGAAGAAAAATCCGGTCACTTTCTTTAAAAAATGAATCATAGCTCAATTCATACCTGACAAACAGCATCAGGATAATAAAACTTGACATTCCCACAGCCAGGCTGAATGAGCCTATTAAAGTCATATTCCTGTACTTAACCAGGTTTCTTGCAGCTAATCTGAAATGGCTTAGAAATAAAGCCAGCGCGTTTGACCGGATTGCACTTTTCATGGATAATCAATTGACTGTCAAGTTAGCCCCAGAGGCTATTATGATACTAACAGACGGTCAAATTGTCATTTAGCTGCATTTGGATCCAGGTGGAATCAAACTTTCAATTAACAGCGACCCATTATCTGCAACATTGTAGAAACGCTGCCCTTTATGAGGATCATAATAAACCCCTGCTCAAACACCACTTAATGGCATGAAATAGATTGGTGTACAGGATATTAAGACATCGGAGGATTTGCCTCCAGGGCCATTAACTCTCCGGAATGTTTACCATTTGGTGCCGTGGCATTCAAAGCAGGATACTCCCGTGCTTCCTCCCCTTAAATCTGCGCCGTGACATGAAACGCAATTTGTAAGTGGCTGGGTAAGTCCGCTCTTATGCTTATATCCCCCCTGGCTTATAGTATGATCTGCAGGAGGATTGCGGGTTGTATCATTTGTTTTTTCACATCCAATGAAAAAAGCAACCATGACCAAAACAACCGCCCACTTCAAAGATGTGAGTTTTTTCATTTTTTCCTGAATTTAAGTTGATTGTGGAAGCTTCAATACTTCTTCACCATAAAACGCACCGTGAGAGGATTATTGTCGGTTACCATGGTGATATATATCATCCGGAAACAGCATCGGGGAAATAATGCCCCTGTTAAATTCAGCCCACTTTCCTGCCATCAATTCTTATTCTTAGTATATTGACCTTCAATTCACGCTCGTACGATCTATGAAAACCCATGCATTTGCTCTAATAATTGTTTTTACTGCGTTCTCCTGCAGCAGCGATTCAAAGAAGCACACGATTCCTGAAAAGGATGAAAAAAATGATAAAATGGAACAAGGACAGGATAAACTGAAATACCTTGCGCTGGGAGACTCTTATACTATTGGTCAAAGCGTTGACATAACACACGATTCCCTGGAAAAGAGGGGATACACTGTGGAAGATCCCCGCATAATAGCAGTTACCGGCTGGACGACATCAGACCTGCAGGCAGGAATAACAGCCGCCAATCCGCAAGGACCATATGACCTGGTCAGCCTGCTGATAGGGGTAAATAACCAATACAGGGGGCAGGATATCAATATCTACAGGAAGGAGTTCGGGGAATTGATAGATCAGTCGATCCTCTTTGCAGGGAGAGACACCGGACGTGTCTTTGTCCTTTCGATCCCGGACTGGGGAGTAACCCCGTTTGCATCCGGCATGGACAGGGAGAAAATTGCAAGGGAGATTGACCAGTACAATGCCATAAACAAGGAGATAACACTGTCAAAGGGTATTGTCTGGATTGATGTGACAGGCATATCAAGGCTTGCAGAGACAGATCTGACTCTCATTGCCGGTGATGGACTTCATCCATCAGGAAAGATGTATACCGAATGGGTCAGGCTGGCCTTACCGGAGATTGTTAAAATGCTGAAAGAGGACTAATCATGGACATGGAATCGGCATACAGGGAGGCGATTACCCTGGATGGACAGGATGAGCTATCCTCATACAGGTCAAGGTTCTTCTCAGGCGATGAAAAGCTGATTTACCTGGATGGGAATTCACTTGGAAGACTGCCTGTGGAAAGCAAAGCCATACTTGAGCATTCAGTAAATCACGAGTGGGGGGAAAGACTGATCCGGAGCTGGAACGAGGACTGGTTTACAAAGAACATTGAGCTGGGTGATAAAATTGCCGCGATTGCCGGAGCATCCGATGGCGAAGTGATTATTACCGACACCACTTCAGTTAATCTCTACAAGCTGGCCCATGCGGCACTGAAGTTTCAGACGGGAAGGAGACGGATAGTGACAGATGATCTTAATTTCCCTTCCGATCTTTATATACTTCAGGGGCTGGTGAAGGAATTCGGGGAGGGATATGAACTTGCGGTTGTTTCCTCCCGGGATGGCATGACGATCGATCCGGGGGATCTCAAGGCAATTATTGATGAAAAAACTGCACTGGTATCACTCTCGCATGTCGCATTCAAGTCCGCATTCAGGTACAACATGAAGGAGGTTACCGCCCTTGCGCATGAAAAAGGAGCCATGATACTGTGGGACCTGAGTCACAGCATTGGTGCTGTTCCTGGTGAATTGAACCAATCAGATGCCGACCTTGCAGTGGGCTGCACTTACAAGTACCTCAACGGTGGGCCGGGTTCACCTGCATTTCTGTATGTACGGAAGGATCTCCAGGATAAACTGACTTCACCCATATGGGGGTGGTTCGGAGAGAAGAATCCATTTGATTTTGAATTGAAGTATCGTCCGGGGGAGGGGATAAAAAGGTTTCTTGCGGGAACGCCACCCATTCTATCCCTGAAAACCATTGAACCAACGCTTGATATGATGAACGAAGCCGGAATGACTTTAATCCGGCAAAAGAGTGTCTCGCAGTCTGAGTTTCTGTTAAGGCTTGCCGAAGAATTTCTCCGGCCCCTGGGTTTTCGGTACGGATCACCCGCGGATCCTGAAAAACGGGGATCTCATGTATCCCTCCGCCATCCGGAAGCCTACCGTATCTGCAAGGCACTTATTGATCCTGATGTGGGAGAAACTGTCGTCATCCCGGATTTCAGGGATCCTGACAATATCCGGCTGGGGATAACTCCGTTATACACTACCTACTTGGAGATATTCATAGCTGTCAGGGAGATCAGGGATATCGTTGAAAACAAGCTCTACTTAAAATATTCAGCTGAAAGGGAGCAGGTTACCTAGCGGGAATCTCCGGAAACGACTGCAATCAGTTTTCATGTTACGCAATTTACGTTACGCACTTTCCCTCAGGCTAATTCAGCGCCTCTCCTTTTTGACAGGCAGCCAGAAATCACCTTCCGTCAGGTTGCACTCCTTTATCATATAGAGTGCATATTTCGCGCCGGAAAAGTTTTCGTCGGCATTATTGGTGCCGACAGTGAATCTGACACCGGCCTTTTTTGCCCTTTTAATGAAATCTGCAGAAGGAATCTCGTACCTGTTATTGATCTCCAACGCTATATTATTGCTCCTCAAAGCATTAATAACCTCATTCATTCTCTTTTCAGTCCAGAAATGGTCATACCTGTCAGCCATCTGCTCCGGAAGGAATGTTGCATTTACATATATATCCACGGGCTCTGTATTTAATATAGTGATCAGGCTTTTAACCAGATAGTCCATAAACTCCTCCTCATTGTCAATAAAGGTCTCTTCAGGCAACCATATGCGGTTTCTTCTCCCTTTTTCATCGGTGAATGTCATAGCATCTGTAAAAACATAATCAAACTTTTCGATTGATTCCTTCGAGAACAGGTCCACCCACTCCCGGCCTTCAGCCTGCATTCCCACGTAAAACTGAGGGTAATCATTCATTATGACGAGGAAGGAGTCTATCTGGGAATCATTATGAACCGGAAATCCCAGTCCGCAGTTTACGGCAATCCCGTATTGAATGTTCTCAGCCTCTGATTTTCGTATTGCATCTTCAATGGTAAAGTTCCCCTTCAGATGTACATGGAGGTCTGTTATAGCAAATTCTGAAGTCTGCCGGCAACCTGTAGTTACAAAGGCCAATGTCATTATGACAGGAAGCAATTGCTTTTTCATTGGTATCACTTTTTAAATCAGGGAAACCCTATAAAATAAAGATATGAAGAATAACCTTATATCGTCACCAGATAGTCAGTGCCATTCATCTTTAATTCCGAATAATTCAGTTCCAGGGAAATGTCCCGGTATTTCAGGATGATTTTCTTCTCCTCCAGGTTCACTTCTGGGGCTTCCTCCAATCCATGGAGGTCCAGCCTGGTCAGCCGGTATAATTCGTCGAACCAGGTAATACATGGATGATTAAATACCCTAAGGCTTCCCTTCTGGTTGGCAGCTGAAAATATCACACGGTGAAAGACTGCCCTTTCAGGCAGTATCTCTATTTCCAGCGGCTCGAATATTCTGATATTCAGTGGCTCTGCCAGAGAGTTTATCTCAATCCGGTACCCGGGAAGGTTTTTATACCCTTCGATCTCCTTTGCTTTTTTAATCTGCCACTTATCAAAATCTTTCTCTGCCCCGGTTTTTACCTGGCTGACCTCGCTGTCTGAAAAGGGCAGTTCCTTAGCCTGTACATCATGCAGTTCAGTTTCAAGTATTTCTTCAAGGTAGAGGGAGTCATTGGTTTCAAGCAGGTTTTTCCAATCCGGATTTAGCCTGTCAAGGATCATGGCAATCCATCTTCCTTCCCAGTATCCGAGGTCCCTGACCCCGGCCGGGGCAATCCCGTCTGTCATGTTGGAGGCATTCAACGGATCAAGACCCCTGGCGATCCGTTCAATGTAGTCAGACAATCCTTCGGTATGCTGCAGATCTTTTTCATAGGTACCATATTGTGGCGGGAGCATATTCAGCCGCTCTTTCCTGTAGCTCATGGCAGTCAGAGCCCACCCTGCTATTTCCTCGCCAGTTTCAGAAACTACGGCTCTTTTAAATGCTTCCTTTTCAATCCTCCTTAGAAAAAGAGCTTCTGCGGATTCCTGCGGGTAGAAGAGGAGCACGCCGTCGTTCTGTCGCCAGCTGGGATGTTTCATTCTCTGGAATACGTGGAATTGTTCATGCACTATAATGCCGGCAAGGTCCCTGGACGTATACCTCTCATCGGTTCTGCGCGAGAAATTGCTCAGGACACTGGTGGCAGTCCAGGTTTCTCCCAGACGGACAACAGAGTTACCCCGGACAGAGGGGTACTGTCCGTCAAAAACAAAGACTCCTTCAAAATTTTCGGCCGGGCGGAATCCTTCCGGTGGGTGGTCAGAAAAGAAAAACCACGTATTGACACTGTCATAAACGGCAACAGGTATTTGTCCGGGGTCAAAGCCGGGCCAGAGGCTGATTTCCGAAATGGCAGCATGTTCTCTCATTACCTCCCTGATATCAGTGACCTGTTTAGAGGAGGAATTATGGGCATCAGTATGATAGAACAGGCTTCCGAGAAAAAGCAAAACTACTGTTCCGTTGGCTGCGCATCGGAGTGTTGTCGCAGGATGAATGATTTTCATAGCAGGGGTTTAAATTTCTCCAAAAAGTTATGAAAGAGATTAACTCAAATCAAATCTTATTGCACGTATTGCTTTGAGTTAGACTTTTATCTGGGTTAAAATTTATTTGACAACTGGCTGATTGTTGCTGAACTTTGAGGGTGGATACATAATCAGAATCATGGAAACGATCTTTTTTGTAATTCGATGTTTTTTTTCATGGAATGTGAACATTTGAATCAATGAACAATGGAGGCAGAAATGAAATTGTCGGATGCTGATCATCCTCTGGTACAGGGAAAAGCCGGGGAACTGATCAGCCTGGGAGCAAGCAGGGAAGAAAACCTGAAAAGAATTTTCCTTTACGTGCGTGATGAGATCAGATTCGGGTTTCCTCCTGAATGGGATAAAGTCAGGGCTTCCGGGACTATCGGACTGGGAATCGGATATTGCAACACCAAAGCCACCCTGTTCAACGCTCTCTGCAGAGTTGCCGGTATCCCTTCGCGTATTCACGCGGGTCTTATAAATATTAACATTCTCAAAGGTATCTTTCCTGCTTATGCTTTCCCGATAATGCCCGGTGCAGGGGGACATTCCTGGATTGAGGTTGAGATTAACGGCGAATGGATACCGGTTGATTCCTACATAAATGATAAACTTTTCTATGACTCCGCATTGAAGTTGCTTCAGTCATCAGGAAGAAAGACCGGCTATTCCATTTCCATGGAAAAAGGACCGGCCAGTTGCGAGTTCAACTTCGGCGAAAAGGGGTTCGTACATATGGGTGCAGTGGTGGAAGATCATGGGGTCTGGGATGATTTTGCAGATTACATGGCGTCTGACAAATACCTTTCCCTGAGCGGATTCAAGCTTAAGGTTTTCCAGTCTTTCACACGCACCGCCAACCGGAATATCATCAGGCTGAGGGCAATGAAATGATTTCCGGAGAATACACCGACACGGTTGTAATATAGTTTTCAGAGGTATCCATTTCCGGGTCATGATACATAATCACAGCGCTCAGCCTTTGCATGTGACAGCTTTTGAACCAGGGTGATCATTATTACCATGACGCCTTGCATGGCAACCGCCAATAAACTTATTTTTGCTGTACCTTGTTAATACAGAAATCCTGAATATGAAAAAGAGATATATGAATCCGTACCTGGCGGGAGTGCTGCTGGGAATGGTATTGCTGCTGGCGATGGTGGTGGCCGGAAGGGGGCTGGGCGCAAGCGGCGGAATCAAGTATTGTGTCGTCTCAATAGTCGGTGCGGTCAGCCCTGAACACGTAAATCAGACGGAGTACTATTCCGGGTATTTTGACAATAATAAGAAGCCTCTGACCAACTGGCTTACCATTGAGATCTTCGGGGTGCTTCTGGGCGGTTTCATTTCCGGAGCAGTGTCCGGCAGGCTTAAACTGAAGGTCGAGAAATCGCCGGGGATAACCAATACGCGGCGTCTTGTATTTGCATTCCTGGGTGGAATGCTCTTTGTCTACGGAGGCCAGCTCGCACGGGGATGCACCAGCGGTGCCGCTCTCTCAGGGATGGCAGTACTCTCACTGGCCGGATTCGTCACAATGATAGCGATATTCGGTTCGGCATTTGCATTTGCATGGTTCTTCAGGAAGAACTGGATATGAGAGGCCCCGACACTTCTTGTTCTGGGTTGCGCTCCCTTCGGGAAGGAGATCAATCTGAAGGTAAGGATAAAGATGGATGTAGAATTTGCAGAAAGAAGATTATTGAAACCAAATAACATTTGTAAAGGAAAATGGCACCATTATCATCATTATATGAATTCCCTGAATGGCTTAACCTGCTGACGGCATTTATCATCGGCACGGGATTCGGATTTGCCCTCGAACAGGGAGGGTTTTCATCGAGCCGCAAGCTGGCAGGGATGTTCTACGGGTACGACACCACCGTGCTGAAGGTATTCTTCACGGCTGCAATAGTCGCTCTCATCGGGGCACAGTTCCTCGGGTACTTCGGGTTTCTGAACCTGAACCAGGTCTATGTGAATGAGTTCTACGTAACTGCCTCAATTGTTGGCGGAGTGATAATGGGAGCAGGCTTTATCATGGGCGGCTTCTGCCCGGGAACTGGTCTCTGCGCCATGTCAATCGGCAAGATTGACGCGATGGTCTATATACTCGGTGGCCTGGCAGGGGCTTTCCTGTTCGCCGAGACTTACCCGCTGATTGAAAAGATGGCAACAGCCAGCTACAGGGGACCGGTAAAGATCAATGAAGCGCTCGGCATCTCTGCCGGCCTCTTCACCCTGCTCCTGGTTGCTGCCGCAGGGGCCATGTTCTGGCTTGCGGAGCTGGCCGAGAAGAAGTTTGCAAGACCTGATATCACAGATGAAATAAAATGACCTGTCATGGAAACCAGGAAACAAATTACCGTACTTCTTCTTCTGCTGAGCCTCATCCTGGCCCTTCTTCCGCTGACCGCCAACCGGTCGTTCCGGGGCAGTCCGGCTGAACTGCTTGAGGAAGTCCTGCAAAGCGAAACATCCTTTTCATCTGACCAGGTGGCAGGATTCATTGTGAATGAAGCAGAAGATGTTCAGCTATTCGACCTGAGACCTGGCGAAAAGTACAGTGAGGCATTCATCCCGGGTGCAGTCAGCGTACCCTATGCTGCATTCATCACATCCGATCCGGATATCTGGCTGCGCGACAGGAACAAAAGGATGATTCTCTATTCCTCGGATGACACGGAGGCAGCAGCTGCCATGGCATATGCCAGGGGGCTGGGTTATGACAACACTTACTTCCTCAGGGGGGGGATTGAAGAATGGATAAGAACCGTTTCTGCCACGGAGTACGGGGGAGAAAGAATCACGGCAAGGGAGAACGCACTCCTGGAGACCCGAAGGAGGGCTGCCGGGATGTACAACGAACTGCGAAGCCTCCCTGACAGCCTGAAGGCAAAATATCTTGAATCGATGAAATTTTCAGCACGCAAACTTGACGGCGGTTGCCAGTAAAAACAATCAGGATGAAAACGGTGAAGAAATATAAATATATCCTGGCAGCGGTTGTTTTGCTGGCAGCTCTCACAGTGGCCAGGGCATTTAATCCCGGAATATTCAGGTATGATGCTGTAAAATGGGCAAAACCATCTGTTTCCGGCGGGAATCTTATCACCCCTGAAATGCTTACTGAAACAGCGGATGAGATACTTTTTGTCATCCTTGACAATGATTTCCCGGTCCCGGATCTGCAGGGCGCCGGTATACTGCAAGCTGGTCCCGGAAATCTTCTGACACGGGACAATATCAGAAAAATAAGGCGAAACAAAGGTCCGGTTGTGCTGTGTTCCGCAGATGCCTCGGTTTCAGCCCGGATATGGATTATTCTCAGCGAGACAGGGATCAGGGAGCTCTATATACTAAAGAAAGATCCGGCCTGAATAAATTGGCCGGATCATTATTATTAACCCCACTACCAGTCGGATTTTCTTCCGGTGTAGCTATTTCTTCACCACCGGGAAATCATTTGATTCCTCAAGGGTAAACGGCAGCCATGACAGGGTGCTTCGTTCACTCACCATTTTGTTGTACATGAAGCTGTTGTTCCCGTACTTCAAGGTCCTGGCATCATAACCGAAGAGCCTCAGGAAAGCCGAAGCGAACGCAGAGTTATGTCCCGTGCCACAATAGACTACGGTGATCTTGTCTGCAGGTATGGTGGCCATCATATCGGGGAAGCCCAGTGTTGCCTCGGGCTTGTAACGCACTGCCCCCGGGATGTGACCCGCATCATACTTGTCCTTTCGCTCCAGGTTGATCACGAAGTATGCTGACGGATCCGCAAATACATCATCCGCAGTGACAATAATGTTTTCCGTTCCCTGTTCAAAGAGCTTCCTGAACCTGGCATCGCTTATCTCACTTCCGGTCTGAAGTCCGGTTCCGAGCACGGGCATTTCGCCTTTAGCCGGGGTCTCATTTACGGCGGTTTCAAGGCGATCCTCCCAGGCAGGTGATAATCCCTTCATCCATCCGGCCTCAGCGTACTGCCTGTTCCAGCCTCCCATGCCCCAGCGCATGGCGAAGACGTTGCCGTATCCCATCATTCTGAGAAGGGCTGTGGTGTAGCTTGAGAGCTGTCCCTCTTCGCATACGAGAATGATCTTGTCATATTCAAAAGGCCTGATACCTGCCTCGAAGTACTCAGGGAGTTCTGTGAACTGCCTGTTTACAGCGCCTTTTATGTGACCCGCAGCGAACTGATCCGCAGGCCTGAGATCAATGACCAGATTGTTCTTATCAAGCTCCTCAAATACAATCGACGCCTTTATGAGGCTCGGGAAGTACTGGCTGTTGACATAATCGCCTTTTTCCTCAAGGTCCTTGAGCAGCAGTGTTGTTTCCTTATCAATCACCGGCGCCGGTGCTTCAGGAACAGCTGCTCCTTCTTTTTTCTTTTCAGCTCCCTTACCCGCGCACCCTGCAGTCAGGAGAGCCACCAGGGCCACGGCCAGGAAACCAGTAAAAAATCTGCTTTTCATATTCAAAGCGTTTCCTGAATTACTGGGCTACCGCCACAAGTTCTTTATCAAACCTCAGGGTCTCGGTACGGTTTCCCTTCTCGTCGTATTTATACTGTGTGACAGCAACACCACTTTCAGGATGGTTGATGGTATTCCTGTCCTTGTCCATATTCCTGACTTCAATAACCGCTCCGTGTTTGTCATAGGAATACTTTGTAACGGGTATCATTTTACCGGCTACATATTCATTGTCCTGGTCAAACATGGCTGTCTCCTGCACATAGCCGTTCTCGTCATAGGTGCTGACACGGCGCGACCATCCCCAGTAGAGGTTTGACATCTGTCCGGTCACGTTGTAGACCGAAAACTTCAGCAGGTCTCCATGCTCATTGGATTCGAACTCGAAGTATGATACACCTATGTCACCACAGTTTTCAGCGGTGCAGTTGTAGAGCTGGTCATTCATGTAATTTGCCATCTCGGTGACATATCCCTTGTCGTTGTAGGTGAACCTGAGCTCATAGAAGGGGCAGAAGGGGTTCATGATGGTCTCTTCCTTTGCAAGGTTGTAGCGTTTTTCCTGGAGTTTGCCGTCAGGGAGGATTCTCCAGACATAGTTATGTATCTTATTCCTGTTTTCAACCGGGTTTCCGTCCCTGTCGAGGAACCTGAGTGCCGTCCTGGTACCCTTGTCGTCAAGGGTGTATTCAGCGGAGAAGACACCTCCTGATTCCATGGGTTCGCCGTTCTTGTCAAAGAACTTCCTGATCTGTAGGTTATCAATATACTCATAGGTTATTTTTGCGGCTCCGCCGAGCGAACCATAGCTGAGAGGCTCATCGCCCCTTACGAACTCGACTGATACGAGCCGGCCCGCATCGTCATAGGTGAATTTGTAGTTGTTGATCTCCTTTGCCTGTGCCGGGGTCAGCTCGTGCAAGCCTCTTTCCGTATCCCAGGGTGTTTCGCTGAAGAGGAGGGTCCGGTAATGAGCGATACCTTTATCGGCTTCCTTTTTCGCAGGGGCCTGATTGCAGGATGTGACGGCAGCAACTGCCAGTGCTGCAACGACAATCATTAATGCTTTGCTTCTCGATTTCATTCTTATTTGGTTTGTTTGACAGAATTACAACAATATCAGTCTTAAAAGGTTCTGGAAATATAAGATTAAAATTAATATCCCTGTAAATCCGGTCTGGCAGGACGCCTGCAGAAATCCGGACATTACCTGAAAAAAAACCGGAGCATCCGGGTTTCACAAAACGTAAACCCGGAATGCTCCAGACCTGTGGGTTGTATTATAAACAGTCAGTTTCTCACTTCTTTGCCGGGGTGGAGAATGGCGGAGGTGTAATCTCCGTCTCTCCCTCCTGTTCGAGCAGTTTAAGTGCTTCACTGACAGCCCTTACGAGCTGGGGGTCGATTCCCTTTGAGAGGGAAGCTGCATCCTGGCGTACCTCTATGTCCGGGGCTACACCTTCGTTTTCGGCAATCCATTTTTTTGCAACGGGGTCAAAGACTGCATTGTCAGGAGCCGTAAGTGTACCGCCGTCGACCATGGCATAATGTACGGATGATTTCACCAGTCCACCCCATGTACGTGTGCCGATCAGGGGCCCTGTTTTCTGCTGGCGGAAAACCCATGGGAAGAAGTCGCCACCCGAGCCTGACATCTCATTGATAAGGAGGACCTTAGGGCCGAGAATGCCTGCAGGCAGGCGGAAAGGCCTGCCACCGGGGACTTCATTGGTGAGTGCTGCCCTGATCCGGCGGTTCATAAGGTCTACCATATAATCGTCAAGCAGTCCGCCACCGTTGAATCGTTCATCGATAATTGCCCCTTTCTTATTCTGCTGGGCAAAGAAATAACGGTTGAATGAGACAAAACCGGGGCCGCCGGTGTTTGGCACCCATACATAAGCGAGTCTGCCACCCGAGAGGCTGTCAACCATACGCCGGTTATCCTCAACCCATGCTCTCTGGCGCAGCCCTGATTCGCTGGCGATCGGTTTAACCACCTCTTTCCATGACCCCTCAAAATCCGGGGTTTTGTTGATATGGATGGTGGTCTGTATGTTCAGTGTCCCGTCAAGGTATTGCCATGGGTCATCTGCTGCAGTGAGCTCTTTCCCGTTAATGCCTGTAAGGTAGTATCCTTCCTCTGCCTTCAGCCCGGGCCTGTCGAGCGGACCTGAAAGCTCGGGGTTCCAGCTTTCGGTTGTATAAATGCGGCTTATTTTCCACCGGTTATTCTCTGCGACAAGATCAGCGCCCAGTAACCCGGAGGTTGATTTTTCCACCTCGGGAAAGTCGCCTCCACCGACAAAACTGTGGCCCACTGAAAGTTCGCCATTCATCTGGTCAAGAATGTAGGTCAGATCTGCCCGGTGTTTAACAAAGGGGATCAGGGGAGCATATTTTTCATAGACTGCATTCCAGTCCCTGCCGTGCATTCCGGGATCGTAGAAATAGTCCCTTTCATATCTCCAGGCCTCCTCAAATATCTGTTTCCACTCCTCAGATCTGTTGAGCAGCATTTTCAGGTCAATCTTAACTGCCTTGGCATCAGCCCCGGAAGCCGATGAAGTGTTCATTATCTTCCAGTCACTCCCTGTACGTGCGAGCATCTTGTTTCCATCGGCAGAAACGGAAACCTGGCTTGCTCCGCTCACAAAATCCTTTGCCTCCCGCTTTTCAAGGGTAAATTTCTTGATAACAAATCCGGGAACCCCCTCTTTGCTTTCACCAATGAACACGGTACCTGATGGTCCGCTCACCAGCATCCGGTAATTGCCTCCGGGCACGGGCAGCGTGATGGTTCTCCGGCCTATGTTCGCAAAGTCAATTGTTACTGCTACGGGTCCCTTGCCTTTCTCATCAGTACTGTCTGTATCCGCTTTTTCGGGTTGTTTACCTTTCGCCGGTTTCTTTGCCTCCGGTTCAGGTTTTTTCTCTTCTTTCACACTCTCCTCATCACTGAGTGGTTTGAATGGAGAAGGGTCATCCTTTCTGAGGTTGATTACATACGATGTGTAATCGGGGTCGGAGGTGATGGCGCTGGTATTTGCCCATCCGGAGCCCAGTGCAAGGTTGGTGCTTGCAAGGAAGTAAAGATGCCTGCCGTCCCTGTCCCATGCCGGAGAGAATGAGTCTGCGAAGGGGTCTGTGAGTGCATGCCGGGTGTCACTTTTCGATGACCAGACCTTTATCTGGCGGAAGTTGTTTGTTCCTGTTTTCGTGTATGCAAGCCATTGTGAGTCATGTGACCATGTGAGTCCCATATTCCCCCTTTCGGTGTTAACTCCGGCTGTGTCCACGGTCCTAATGGTCCCTTTTTCAATTTCCACTATCCTGATTCTCACTTTATCATCAGCGAAGGCAATCATTTTTCCGTCAGGCGACCAGGCTGGTTCCCATGCCATTTTTGATTCGCCGATTGAGATAACCTTAGGATCTGACAATCCGTCCTGTGAAGCAATCAGCAGGTTGTAACCTTTTCCCCCTGCATCGGAGAACCATGCAACTTCATTTCCTTTCGGAGACCAGACCGGAGCATGATCAGCTGCGCCGGATGAACGGGTCATATTCCTTGCGTCACCCTCCTCTGCCGGTACTGTGAAGATCTCCCCGCGTGCTTCAAGGATAATCCTTTTGCCTGTCGGGGACAGGGAGACAGCCCTTGCATTTCTGGTTACATCGGTCCAGCTGGTTTCAGCCCAGGGAAAGTCACCTTTCACAGTTATATTCAGTTGCCGGGTTTCGCCTGAAGGCAGATCAAGTGTATACAGGTAACCGTCGCGTTCATAGGCCAGTTTATCGCCATAGCCGTCGAGCCATTTAATGTCTGAGCCGGTCAGGCGGGTGATCTGGTCGAGTTTACCGGTTGCCGGAGTGTATGACCAGATGTTGGAAATGTGGTCACGGTCTGACAGGAAGTAGACCCTGTCACCAAGCCACAGTGGTTGTATGTCTATAGTTGACTCATTCGGAATGAGTGTTTCACCCTGGTCCTCTAGGTTCAGTATCACGAGCGGAGTGTTCTGGCCTCCGCGGTAATTGCGCCATTCAACATCCCAGCGCTGGACCCTGTCAACAAACACCTTTTTGCCGTCAGGAGAAAAGGAGCCGTCTGCTGCCCACTGCATGCTGAGCATGGTTGAGGGCCCGCCGTCAACGGAGACAGTCCAGAGACGGGAAAAAGATGCAGGGGCATTGTCGCGAGATGTTGCATATAGGACCCTTTTGCCATCTGTCGACCATCCACGGACTGTGGCAGGTGCCGGATGCCATGTAAGCCTCCTCGGGGTG
The DNA here is from genome assembly GCA_025454815.1 of Bacteroidales bacterium. Classification (GTDB taxonomy): domain Bacteria; phylum Bacteroidota; class Bacteroidia; order Bacteroidales; family VadinHA17; genus SR-FBR-E99. The sequence goes on from JALONR010000022.1 coordinate 25,969, forward strand.
CCTCCCTCGGGAGATACTACATAAACAGCCTGGTTGCCTGACCTGTTTGAGTTAAAGGCTATCCATTTTCCGTCGGGAGAAAAATGAGGATTTCCCTCCACGGCGGGGGTGCTGGTAATACGCTCCGTGTTGCTGCCGTCAAGCTCTGCGATCCAGATGTCTCCTCCGTAAGAGAAAGTCACATGAGTATCAGTTATGGAAGGCTGCCGGAGCAACCTGGTCCCCTGGGAAAGGAGATCAGTTGTGCACATGAAGAAGGAGATCATCAGCAGTGCCAGGGTCATGGAGTACCATGCCGCATTGCGGCTGCCATACGGTTTTACGTTTTTTGTCCGGAAGGTTTTTTCAGGATTCATGGTTAAAGGATTTATGACAAATAAAGTATGATTGCCGGGGAATGAAGTTGAAATTTATCATCAGATCCCGGTTGAATAAATTTAAGTTAAAGACATGAATTTTGGCCGGATGCTGCACTTCCGGCCGGCGTTCAGGAATGCCTATTTCATCATTTCCGGGATATTATTCATAATCAGGTTATCAATCCGGTTTCCGAAATCCTTTACCTGCCCGGCATAGTTCTCAAGTGCCTTTATCTGCAGTTCTGCCGGGCGGCCGGGATATCCGGCCACGGCTCCATAGATTTCCCCGATGTTTTCCCTGAGCCTCACCTGGCCGGTTATACCTCCCTCACCTGCCTGGGTGGCAGAGATCTGTTCCCGCATACCTTCACATGTTGCTATCAGGTTCCGCGTCTTCTTCAGGGCTGATCCCCTGGCGGTTGCCTCCCTCTTTTTAAGGGCATCTGTTGCGTCCAGGATCTTCTGGTCAATGGCTGCCAGTTCCTCAAGGAGGCTATAGGCTTTCATCAGCGTTTCTCTCTGAAGCTTCCTGTCGGCTTCCGGGTGTTTCCAGTCAGGACTGTCATTTAATACCAGGTCAGTGGTGTACGTTTCTGTTCCCCTGGTCAGCCTGACTGTATATTTGCCGGCAGGATAATCGGGACCGACAATTGCCTCACCCAGAATGTTGGGTGATTTTGGCACCCTGGGAGGATCCATTGTTGTGGCGATCCGTACCATGTTTAATCCCTTGCGGGTGCCGGCCGGCACCTTTTTGAGAAATTTACCGTCTGAGTCAAACAGCTCAAGATACATCTCCCCGAAGACGTGCCTTTTTTTCAGGTAGTAACATATTGTAGCGCTTACAGAGGGATTCGGTCCTGTGTACTCCGAGTCACCCTGGAAATCCTGCGTGCCTGCCCCTGACGGGAAGAAGTACGGCCGGACCGGCAGGAAGGCAAATTCCTGTTCCATCAGTGCCGGTGTGAGATGCCTGAGCGGTGTGATGTCATCAATAATGATTATGCCTCTTCCGTGGGTGGCTATCACGAGGTCATTTTCCCGTTCCTGGAATGCAAGGTCATACACTCCTGTCTGTGGCACCTTGTTCTTGAACCTTACCCATGAGGAGCCATGGTCATTGCTTATAAACAGGCCCATCTCAGTTCCGAGAAATATCAGATCAGGATTTATGAGGTCCTGCCTGATGACATGGCAGAAGCCCTTTACGGCATCAGTTGACAGCGACTTCCAGGTTTTGCCGAGATCACCGGTATAATAGACATAGGAATTCATGTCACCGTTCCGGTGAGCGTCAACGGTAATCCATGCTGCCTCGCGGTTGAAATTATCCGCATCAATATTTGAGATGAATGCCAGCGGCGGAAGACCCGGAATGGCATCGTTCAGTTTCGTCCAGTTTTTGCCGCCGTCAGTGGTAAGCTGCACATTGCCGTCATCGGTACCCACCCATATTATATTCTCATCAATGGGGGACTCGGAGATGGTGAAAATGGTGGTATTGTTTTCTGCGGTGCTGTTGTCAATGGTCAGCCCGCCTGATTTTTCCTGTTGCTGACGCGAAGGGTCATTGGTTGTCAGATCAGGCGAGATCTTTTCAAATGAGTCGCCCTTGTCTTTTGAACGGTAGAGGTACTGGGCTCCCACATAGAGCCACCCTGATTTCTTTCCGAAGACCGTAGGGGTGTTCCAGTTGAACCTGAGTCTTTCCGTCCCTTCAGCCGGGAAGGGTTTTATGTATTTGCTTTCGCCGGTTTTAATATTGGTACGGCTGATACGGCCTCCCTGGTATTGTGAATAGATCAGGTCAGGATCTGTCTTATCGGCATAGGTGTAGAATCCGTCACCATAGCCCACATTTTTCCATGCGCAATTGGTAATCCCTCCCGGTTTTCTGGAAGGGCCCATCCACGACCCGTTGTCCTGAAGGCCGCCATAGACATTGTAGGGGGATGCATTGTCAACGCTCACGTGGTAGAACTGAGACAGCGGCAGGTTCTGAATAAATCTCCATGTGTTCCCTTTATCTTCTGATATGTAAACCCCGCCGTCAGTTCCCAGGTACATGAACCGGTTATTGAGGGGGCTGACCCAAAGGGCATGGGTGTCACTGTGGTAATTGCCTCCGGTCACCGCGGGGCTCTGGAACACCTTGCCTCCGTCATTGCTTACCCAGAGGATGGTTCCGGGTTTGTAGATCCGTTCCTTCTCAACCGGATCAGCGACGATCAGGCTGTAGTAGAACGGCCTGTCGCCCATCATGTACTGGTCGCTCATTTTTTCCCATGAGTCTCCCCGGTCACCGGAACGGTACAGGGCTGATTTTTCCGATTCCACCACTGCATAAAGAGTATGCGGAGCTACCGGTGATACAGCAAGTGCAATCCGACCCAGTGTGCCGGCCGGCAGTCCGTTATGGATTTTATTCCAGGTTGTTCCTCCGTCGGTTGACCTGTAAATGCCGCTTCCCGGCCCTCCGGATCTGAAGGTGTGAGCCTGCCGCCTGAAATCCCAGAAGGATGCGTAAATCACTGAGGGATCAGAGGGGTCCATCGCCATATCGGCACAACCGGCAGAGGGGCTCACATAAAGCACTTTCGTCCACGACTTGCCCCCGTCAGCGGTTTTGTACACGCCCCGTTCCCCGCTGTCTCCCCAGAGGGCACCCAGCACGGCGGCATAAACAATGTCAGGATTGACGGGATTAATTAGTATCCGGCCTATCCGTTCGCTTTCAGGAAGTCCCATGTATTCCCATTTTTCTCCGCCGTTGGTGGTTTTGTAGATCCCTGTCCCGACAGAAACGCTGTTCCGGGTCCACACCTCACCCAGGCCTGCCCAGACGGTGTCAGGCCGTGCCTGGTCAATGGTTATTGCCCCTACGGACTGAGGGTATTCTTCAAACACCGGTTTGAAGGTTGTGCCTCTGTTGATCGACTTCCAGATGCCTCCGTTTGCGGCGCCCACCCAGATCACATCCGGATTTTTGTGTTCAGCATCAATGCATGATATCCGCCCGCTCATCCTGGCGGGTCCTATCTGCCTTCCCTGGATATCACCCAGTATGGCCTCGTTCAGCTGTCCGTTCAGAGACGACACGAGGGCAAGGCAGGCGATGCCTGAAAAAAGACTCTTCAGCTTCATAATAACTTGTTTTTCAGGATTAGTTTTTTGCAGGATCCCTAAACGGAGGGTTTGTCAAACAGTGTGTCCTCAAGTTCCTGGTTAAACTCCACCTTCTCAAATATCAGGGTCATTACCAGCTGACCCTGCATTTTTGTTTCTGCCTTGCCGGGCATGGCAATCCCTTCAACCATTGAGTAGTTGCTGAAATAATTATCGCTCTCGCTTTCATTGCCCATTACAGTCATTTTGGTATTCTGCCGGAGCAATATATAGGTGTCTGCATCGATCCAGAAGGTGAAGATATCTCCGGGTTCAGTCGCCAGTTTTATTTTATAACAGGATGTTCCCTCCATATCTTCCTGACCTTCAAGGGTTACCTGGTAACCCTTTTCCTTCCAGTTCCAGAGCATGCCGTCACTGTCTGCCTGGTATTTTACGCTTCTGAGCTGGTCTTCGGTCATCGGCTGTGGAGCCGTCACACCGGCAAACGGATTGATCATCCATCCTTCTGTTCCGTTAAATGTCTGTATCAGTGTCATTCCCTGAAGCGAAGCCTCAAGACGCACCTTTCCCGGCCTTTTGGCATATTGTACAAAGGGAATTTCAATGCCACTCTGGATCATTTTTCCCGTGATCTTCTGTGAATTGATCTTCAGCAGGTTATCCTGGCCCGTGGCCGAAAAGTGGCCGGCAAGGACCTCATCAAGTGTCTGGGACATGACTGCACCTCCGCTGACCAGGAGGAGGGCTGCAAAAAATAACAGGGACTTTTTCATTTTTTCCATGGATTAGTTTATTTGAGAAAGCAAGATATTCCATTTTCAGGGAATCGCCTAACTTTTAAATGAATTTGAAATACCGGGGAGGGTCAGACGGAAGTATTCATAACTTAGTGCCGGACTCAAACCCTGATATACAAAATCAACAAAGGTTTATGTCATACTTTACGGAACCAGACTCCCTGCTTCAGATGAAAGCAATATCCGCAGTCCTCCCGGTGATGCTGACAGTGGTTTTCTATTCACTCTACTGGTTTGTTGCTAGTTCAGGCAGACTGAAGGAGAGAGTCTACAGCAGATATGAGCAACTGAGTGCAAATGTGATTCATGTGGTTCTGAAAAGATCGGCCGGCTTTTTGCTTCTGGGAGTTCTGCCACTTGTGGTGATGGCTCTTCTGAGTGAAAACTTTTCTCCTGCCGATGCCGGGATAAGGTCAAATCCTGAGACAATGCGTTTTACCGTTCTCAGCATTGCTTTACTATCCCTGCTTGTCATACCCATTGTCTTTTTCAGTGCAGGGAAGCCGGCTGTTTATACAATCTATCCGGAAATAAGGGCCTCACGATGGACATGGGGGCTGCTTCTGGCTGAGACAACCACATGGGCTGTTTATCTGCTTGGATATGAAATACTGTTCAGGGGGGTTCTGCTTTTCGGCCTGGCACACACAACCGGACCTGTAGCTGCAACTGTAATTAATGTCATACTTTATTCGGCCGCACACCTGCCCAAGGGTAAAACGGAAACGGTTGCTGCAATTCCGTTCGGTATAATCCTCTGCATCCTGACTCTTCAGTCAGGAACCATCTGGATAGCATTCCTTGTTCACCTGGTGAATGCGCTGACCACAACTTTCACCGCAATAAGATCCAATCCTGAGATGAGTTACAGCAGAAAAGATGAAAGGGCATCCATCTCATGACGACAGTGTGACATCCGTCAGCGGACCCGTGAGACATTCGTTTTAATCAGTGAGCCATAAATATCAACACAGAATCTGTTGAAGGGGTCAAGTGCCATGTCAATGAGAAGGGCCGTCTCACCCCTCAGCGCCTTACGGTCGAGGTCAGTAGGGTTTCCTCCTGAAATGACTTCGAGTGCGTCTTGCAGGGCTTGTTCGTTTACAACTGTGCTGTCAGCCTGGCCTGCCATCCGGATAATGTCAATTATCTCCCCTACGGAGAGTGTGTCATTGAATCCTCTCATTCCTTCCGTCTTCCAGAATTCACCCATCCCCCCGAGGTCTGACAGCAGGGTCAGATCATATGCCCTGAACCATGTCTGATTTGACCAGCCCTGGCTTTTGCCCTCACCTTTCAGAATCCCTGTTGCGCCGATTCGCTGAAGGGATCTGAACCAGGGATGATTCACCGTGACATCAAGATATGGAAGGAGGTATCCTCCTGCGTCGAGCAATACATTCTGTACATCCCTTACCGGAACTTCGGAAACCTGGACTTTCTTCAGCACAGCCAGGGCTCCCAGCGCCCCGGCTGCCTGCCCTGTCTGAAGCATCACCGGCTGAAGCCGTGTGGCTCCGTTGACAAGGTTTGTGACAGAGATTGATTTCTCTGCTACAATAAGGCCTTTAACATCTTCGGGAATGAGGGTGCCGGAAGCTAAGATCTGGAAGCTCTTCGGTTCCCGAATAGGCGGAATGGTGATGATCAACAGGGTAGTCACCGACAGCTATAGCGGTTCGGTAAAGTTTCCTGTCATTGCCGTAGGGATGGGTTATGTGGTTAAGGTTGAATCTGACCAGCCCCTTTATTCTCCTGGATTCGCGGTAATAGGGAATGAACGGGAGCCTGTCAGGGGTAGGGAACTCATCATCGGCGAGAGCAAGATTGCTGTATCCAAGCTCATGATTTATGAAGTAAAGAAAGCACAGGGTTTTCTGTTTTGCCAGCCTGAGCGCCTCCTCCCTTCCTTCCCTGTCAAGTTCTATCAGGTTGACATAGTAATCATTTCCCGATATTGGCCAGTTGATCATGTATTTATTCCCCGGCAGTTTGCCATAGGTAATCATTTTATCGCACGGCCACCTTGCATCAGCCTGATCCGCGCCGGTGCACAGAGGGTTTATGCATGCACAGGCGAAAAGTGAACTGTCATATCCTTCCGGCCTTTCCATTTGAACTTCGGTTCCGTAGTCCTTAAGGATAGCAACATATGTCAGGTCCTGTACAATATCATTGGCTTTCTCCGGTGCAATTTCTTCACCGGTATCGTATCGTGAGTCCATCCCAATGTCATAATCCGCACCGCATCTTGCGGCAATATCTCCGAGTTCAGTGGCGTCGATTAATATTTTTACCGTATAATTTATCCGATAGTTTCCTCTGCGCACCGTTACCTTCCATGTGTCACCCCGGCGTTTCACCTTCGTGATAACAGCATCATTAACTACTTTCAGGTATGATTCAGCTTCGGCCATACGGGAAAAGATCATATTACCCACCGATGGTTCGAACAGTATGTTGCTTACCCACCCTGTCCGCAACAGGGAATCGCCTCCGTAATGATCGGCGAGGGCATTGACAAATTCTCCCCAGATACCGCTCCTCAGGTTGTAATTGCCGTCGGTTGCGCTTACACCGGCACTGGTAAGCATCCCTCCGAGCCATTCGTGTTCTTCAACAATTACTGTACTGACCCCCATCCGTGCAGCCTGTATCCCTGCCGCCACTCCGCCGGTGCCGCCTCCGGCAACCAGTATATCCGCCGACATCCGGTCTGTGCATGATGAAATAACCGCGCCGCAGATAATAAGTATCAGGAACCGTAAACGGAGCTGCCTGTTCTCGTTGAATTCCTTTCTCATCGGATTTAAGGTTGAGCAATGGAATAAAATAATAAATTTATGGGAAATAATTGTTTGCAAATACCGGGATCTTGCTGAAAATCCCGGATAATCATATTGATGGACTGAATAATGCCTGGAGGACAATGCAACAAAGAACCAGACCATTCATTAAAAAAATCACCATATGAAATGCGACAGGAGAAGATTCGTTAAAACCGGGGCCCTTGCGCTGACCGGCACGGCAGTACTGGGTAACACTTTCTGCACCTCTGCACAACAAAAAGTGATAACCGGACTACAGCTCTATTCAGTCCGTGATGACATGCGTGCTGATCCGCTGGGTTCACTCACGCAGCTTGCAGACATGGGATACGTCAATGTTGAACATGCAGGATATTCTGACCGACTCTTTTACGGATATCCGGCAGCAGAATTCAGGAAGATTCTTGATGATCTCGGCCTGAAAATGGTCAGCGGACACGTTGAATTTGTAAATCGTGACTGGGACAGGAGCTTTAATGATTTTTCAGACAGATGGAAGTACACTGTGGAAGACGCAGCCACCCTGGGTCAGTCCTACGTTGTAACCCCATGGCTTGAGGAGGGGATAAGGGCTAGCTATGATGAATTCAGGTATTTCATGGATGTGTATAACCGGTGCGGGGAGCTCTGCAACAAGTATGGAATGAAGTTCGGATACCACAATCACGACTTCGAGTTCAGCCAGAAGTTTAATGAAAAATCCCTTTTTGACATAATGATGGAGAGCATTGACCCTGCCCTGGTTGTTGTTCAGCTTGACACGGGTAACCTGTTTGGCGGGGGAGCGGTGGCGATGGAAGTTGTTAAAAAGTATCCCGGCAGATTCGAGAATGTTCATGTAAAAGATGTTATTCCTGCCAGCGAGGCCGGCAGATTTGAGAGTACGATCATCGGTGAGGGAATTGCCGATGTAAGGAATGTTCTGGATGAGATAAGAAAAACCGGCGGAGCACAGGTAGTGATAATAGAGCAGGAGGCATACCATGGAAAAACCCCCATGGAATGCGCTCAGAAAAACCTTGGGATATTGAATAAATGGGGTTACTGAAAAATCAGCCCGGCCTTATGGAATTTTCTTGATTAAAATGGTACAACTTTTTATAAAAAATCCTTCATTTTTCGAACATTTATTTTAGTTTCGTGACAAAGCAATTTTGTTGAGGGTTGTAATAGTATATGACATTGATCACTCATGGGATGCGACCGAGATCAAAGAGACACGGAGCTCAAACCGCATTCTCTTCGAGGCGCTCAGGGAAGAGGGGATTGAAACGTACCTCGAAGAACTGAGCGACCCGCATCTCGACAGGATACTGGAGAGACATGACCCGCGCCATACGATAATATTTAACCTCTGTGAGACCCTGCCGGGGACGTCATACAGGGAGAGAATAGTTACAGAGATCCTTGAGAAGAGAGGATTCACCTATACGGGCAATACGCCCAGAGTCATAGATCTCAGTTACGACAAGCAGAAGACGAAGGAGTTACTCATGTCGCTGGGGATCCGGGTTCCTGACGGAGCCGTCCTCATGCCTGAGGAGGCTCACAGGTGGACCCTTTTTCCCGCCATAGTCAAACCTTCACGCGAACACTGCAGCCTGACCATGTCTGAGAAATCAGTGGTTTTTGACACCAACTCCCTCAGGGAGCAGATAATGCTGGTAAACAATGAACTGAACCAGCCTGCACTTGTTGAGGATTTCATTGACGGCCGCGAGTTCCATGTCTCTGTCTGGAACAATGGTCCGCCAGAGATACTCCCGGTGGCAGAGATGGACTTCTCCGCCTTCAGCGAAGCTAGGGAGAGACTCTGTACTTATGAATCGAAATTCCTCCCGGGCTCAGGACATTATGATGGAATAGAAACCCTGATGCCTGCTCCGCTCGATGAGAGACTCTATAAAAAACTTGAAAAGAAGACCATTGCCACCTGGAACGGGTTCGGGTGCAAGGATTATGCAAGGTTTGACTTCAGGCTCCGGGATGACACATTTTATCTTCTTGACATTAATCCCAACAATGATATCAGTCATGACACCAGTTTTGCCATTGCAGCGGGGATGAAAAACTATTCCTATGGTCAGATGGTTAAAAGAATTGTTATGATGGCTGCAGAGAGGCATCCTCATTTCGGAGCTGCCAGCTGAGCCGGCTGAATCCTCAAAATGACCTGACATTCAACTATCCTAATACTTAAACCTATGAGAAAGTTTACCGCACTGATCACGTTGCTGATTGTTACACTGCCCTGCATATCGCAGGAAGTCTCTGAAGCCGGACTACTCAGGGCAATGCATTCAATCTCCAGTCATGACCTGTTCGGGTATGTGAAGATACAGTGTGATGAGAAATACCAGGGCCGGCTCACAGGCACGGCTGAATACCAGGAGTGTGCAGAGTGGCTGGCTGGAGAATTTGAGAGCTGGGGTCTGACGCCTGCCGGAGACGACGGAGGCTGGTTCCAGTGGTTTAAGATTCCATATACAATGGTATACCCTGACTGCGGACTGACACTTCATGTGCCTCTGAAGAAGGATGGAGTACTGCTGAAACATTATAAATACATGACCGAGTATATGCCCGGTTCAACTTCCGGGAACGGAGAGGTTACCGGAGAAGTGGTATACGCCGGTTACGGTATCACTGCTCCCGAACTCAACTATGATGACTACAGGGGCATTGATGTGAAGGGTAAAATAGTTCTGATTGAACGTGAATCACCCGTCAATCCTTCAGACGGCCCGGAGAAATTCAATCCCTGGTATGAATACTCATTCCACCAGTACAAGCTGGCCAATGCCGTGGAACACGGAGCCGTGGGGATGATCTACAACTACGGTCCTATCGCAAACCCCAATAACAGCTACTTTGAAGATTTTGTGTACGTCCATATAGGAGATACGGTTGTCAGGGATATTTTTGCCGGAACGGGATATGATCACAGGGAGGTTGTGAAGCAGATTGACTCTACTCTCAGACCCGGCTCGTTCAACACCGGAAAGACCGTTACTGTCAGAATGAGCACGAAGCATTTTCCTGACGGAAAGGGGAGCAACGTTATCGGCATGCTGAAGGGAACAGATCCCGTGCTTAAGGATGAGACAATAATAATAGGTGCACATCTCGACCACCTCGGCCTGTGCTACGAAATGATCCCGGGAGCAAATGACAATGCTTCCGCCGTTGCAGTGATGATGGGTGTGGCAAAGGCACTTGCTGTCAATAAGGTTCCCCTGAGGAGGTCAGTCATGTTTCTCTCCTTTGGCGCAGAGGAACAGGCCATTATGGGTGCACTTGAATATATCAGAAGGCCGGTGATGCCGCTTGAGAAAAGCATTCTTCTGAATATGGACGGAGTGGGTATAGGTCATTCAATAAGGGCCGCCGCCGGAACCAACTACCCGAAGCTTTGGTCATTTGTTGAGGAGGCGAATGACAAGTACATACACAGGCCGATTTCAACCGGCTACTTTTCAAATCTCGGCAGGCCGAGACTGGATGCTGCACGGTTTCTGTCAGCCGGCGTTCCATCACTCAGCTTTTCCACTTACGGTTCAGAGAACTATTATCACATACCGCTTGACAATATTGACATCATTAAGCCTGAGATAATGGAAGACCTGAGTCAGCTCCTGTTTATGACCGTGGTCAGAATGGCCAACAGCCCTGAACCGCTGAGGGAATGATGACTGTTTTGCACGGGCTGAACAGATTATATGGGACTCAAACAGGCTGGTCCGGTACTAAAGCTTATTTCACCCAGGCTGCGGTTATTTCTGCGATGTACAGTTTGTGCATCCCGGTATTGTTGCCGTAATGTGTTCTTTGCGGAACCGTATCAATAAATCCTCCCTCCCGGAGCGGATCAGCATAAAGCTTTTTGCATTCAAGAACCAGCCGTGCTTCGGCAAAAGCCGGATACCCATCCGGGGAGAAAAGGGGTGTCAGTCCGGCCTCCGAAACCTTGTCACAATCCCTTCCGCTCTTTGTGCCGCAAAGGTCAAGGGCATCACGATACCGGTCGTCAAAGAACGTAAGGGTAAATCCAGGTGTGTTCTCCATAAACCCGTAGGTATATCGCTCAGGCCGTACGAAAACAAAGACCACATTCCTGTTCCACAGGTATCCCATCCCGCCCCAGTTGGCTGTCATGGTGTTGAAATTATCCGGTGTTCCGGCGGTTAGGAGCATCCAGTCAGATGCAATCAGCCTGATAAGATTGTCTTCAATTTCTGCAGGGTCTGTCTGAGTGAATTTCCAGTCCTTCATATAAATCATTTATATAAGTAAAGATAGCATAAACAACGGCAACATAGATCATTGCCCCTTATGGGGGTAGTAGCCGCCCATATCCGGTTGGAGAAGGAAGACCATCTCTTTCCGTGCAAATGAGCTTTTCCTTGCCCCGTTCTGGCATCAGTCCTGATCTGATGAAGTTATAACCTCAAAAACCGGCGAATGGTTGATCGTCTTCTTGACCAGGCAGAGCTCTGCGGCGTTGATCACCGCTGAACGGTATTTTGCGGGGAAGTCGGCCGGAAGCCTTATGTCAAGCTTAAACCGTGAAGGTACCCTCTTCTCACTGTCAAATTCCATTGACTGGATGATTCTGATCCCTTCAGCCGGGATATTCCGCTGGTCGCAGAATGATTTGACATAAATGCCGGCACAGGTGCCTATCGATGCAAGAAAGAGCTCGAACGGTTCGGGGGCTGAACCTCCGCCTCCGTTCCTGACTGACTGGTCTGTTCTGATTGTCTTGCCGTTTAAATGGGCGGTTATCACCTTGCCGCCGTCAAGTGTTATCTCCATTGAAGCCATAAAAATCCGGATCTTTAATTGTAAGGTTAATTATACTGCTTTTTCACGAAGGATTTTCACCATTCCTTCCGAATTGTCAACGAGGGTTATCTGACCGATGTGATTCATGAGGTTAAAGCTGAGCAGTCCTGTGCCTGCCCCGAACTCAAGGGCCTTCATTTTACGGCTGAGTGGTATTTGCCTGATAATTGCAGCAGCCACTGTTTCAGCACGTTCACGGTGCATCAGGTTCCTGTCCCACCCTGACGCCTTAATGTCAAATTCACTCATACTGCAGTTTTCTCTTTATACATAGCGTTACAACATAGGATGTAACATATTGTTTATGATGCACCATTGAGGGCATCAGCATCTGATGCCATTCCTCTCCGGCATGAAATTATAACATTTTTTTCCCGGATTAATGTGATTATTTGCGAAATTGCAGAAGAGGTAAGGAATGCAATCCTGCCGGCATTTTAATACTTAACGTTATGAAGAAAACTGCCTTAACCATTTGTTTATTAAGTCTTTTTATGATGTCACAGTCACAGTCGTTCAACAATTTTCCCGTGACCACCCAGAAGCCGCCGCTTCATGGAAGGCACTGGATGGCCATTACGGGAAAGCCCCTTGCCGCGACGGCAGGAGCGATGATCTTTGACCGCGGGGGCAATGCAGTTGATGCCGCATGTGCGATGCTGGCCGCCACCTGCACCATGTGGGATGTTCTCAGCTGGGGAGGCGAGACACAGGCCCTGATATATAACCCCAATACAGGAAAGGTGATAGCCATCAACGCACTGGGTGTGGCTCCTACGGGTGCCACGGCCGGGTATTACAAGTCGAAGGGGTATAAATATCCTCCCGAATACGGACCGCTGGCAGCGGTTACGCCCGGCACACCCGGCGGATTGATGGTCATGCTTGCCGAGTATGGCACCATGAGCCTGAAGGAGGTACTGGAGCCGGCCATGCAGATGGCAGCCGGCTATCCGATTGAGGCGCAGACAGCAAATTCCATTGAGAGATCAAAGAACAGGATAAAGGAATGGCCATACTCAGCAAAGGTATTTCTCCCCCATGCAGGGCAGGATCGTGAAGCTCCCTCAGCCGGGGAAATATTCGTCCAGAGTGACTTGCTTGAAACGCTGACAAAGCTGGTTGAGGCTGAACAGCAGGCACTGAAGAAGCGCAAGTCGCGCCGAGATGCCATCTACGCAGCCTATGACAGGTTTTACAGGGGAGACATAGCGGCTGAGATTGCCCGCGGATGCCAGGAACAGGGGGGTCTTATAACCACCGGGGACCTGGCCAGCTGGCAGGTGAAGATCGAAGAACCGCTGATGACTGAATACCGGGGCATTGAGGTTTACAAGCTGCAACAATGGACACAGGGGCCGGCGATGCTCCAGACTCTCAATATCCTTGAGAACTTCGACCTTAAGGAGATGGGGTATAACTCAACCAGGTATATCCATACGCTCTACCAGGCTATGAACCTCGCATTTGCCGACCGGGACTTCTATTACGGTGATCCGGCTTTCCCGCCTGAGGAGCCGATGAAGGGGCTACTCTCAAAGGAGTATGCGCTTGAACGAAGCAAACTTATCAACCCTGACCGCAATGACCCGGCTGTGAGGCCCGGTGATCCCTATCCCTTTGAAGGCAAGGCGAATCCTTTTGCCACCCTGCTGAATTCATGGCAGGCAGATGCACGGAATATCTACCCGGCTGATGATCCGGACCAGTACGACCTTTTCCTTGCTGCTTTCCGGTCGGGTACCACCTCTATTGAGGCAGCCGACAAGGAGGGATGGGTTGTTTCCGTCACTCCCAGCGGAGGATGGGTGCCTGCATGCATTGCAGGCAACACCGGCATTGGCATGAGCCAGAGGATGCAGAGCTTTGTGCTTGATGAAAAAGAAAACCCGTTCAATGTGGTGGAACCGGGCAAGAGGCCGCGCGTAACCCTGACCCCGACCCTGGCAATGAAGGATGGTAAACCGTTTCTCTCCTTCGCCAAGCAGGGCGGAGATGAGCAGGACCAGCTGCTGCTGCAGTTTTTCCTGAATGTGGTTGAATTTGGCATGACCGTCCAGGAGGCCTGTGAGGCACCTTCGTTCAAGACACTGCAGATGTATTCCAGCTTCGGTGATCATGAAAAGGTTGCCGGCGGACTTGTACTGAACAACAGCATGCCATCATGGGTCAGGAAGGAATTGGCAGGAATGGGTTACAGGCTCTCATTCCAGGAGAGGACCTCCGGGCCGGTGAATGCGATAGCTTTTGACCGGGGTCATGGCACCTTCTGGGGCGGATCAAGCAACCACGGCGAAGATTACGGCATTGGGTGGTAGGCAGAGGTCTGAAGGCCCCTATCTGCCAGCCGGCGGATGCGGGGTTTGGCTTCGCCGGGCTCACCGCCAAAGGTGGCCTGGTTCGACCCTCCGGGTCTCAATCTGAAGGTCTTGCAGTCTAAGTGATTGATCAATAATTTATTAGAAATCACTATTGCCTATTGCCTATTGCCTATTGCCTAGTTTCCAACATGATTCTTATCTTTGTGCCCTCGGTCAGATAATCAGATGGCAAAGAACGAAAAAAGGAAGGGTAAGTGGAGTGACAGGTTCCGGTTGGCTGTATTCAATGATACCACCTTTGAGGAGCTCTGGCGTATCCGCCTGTCAAAGGCCAACGCACTTATGGCAGCCGCATTGCTGCTGGTGGCTACACTGGCGGCGAACACTTCACTGATTGCATTCACCAATCTCAGGGAGTTCATACCGGGCTACCCTGACGTGGAGATGCGGCGAAATATACTGATGAACGCCATCATGCTTGACTCTCTTGAGCATGAGCTGGAGATCAGGGACAAGTACTTCCGTGACCTTAATGATGTCATCTCCGGAAGGCAGCCGATAGGTTCGGTAACAATGCGTGACAGTACACGTGACTACAGCAATATAGTCTTCAACAGGTCTGCCGAGGATTCAATCTTCAGGGCCCGGGTGGAACAGGAGGAGAAGTACAGCCTCTCAGCGGCCGGTATTTCGTCATCTGAAAGTCCGGGCGAGGTTTCAAACCTGGCCAACATTCATTTCTTCCCGCCGGTTAAGGGAATCATATCCAGCAACTATGATCCCCGTACCCGCCATTATGCCATTGACATCGTCACCCAGCCCAAAGCGGTTGTATCTTCGACCCTGGAAGGCACTGTGATCATGACCGGCTGGACAATGGAGACAGGTTTCGTGATAATGATCCAGCATGCCAACAACCTTGTTTCGGTATACAAGCACAACGCCAGGCTGCTGAAGGAGATGGGTGACAGGGTCTGGGCCGGAGAGGCGATATCAATTGTCGGTGACTCGGGTGAGCTGTATACCTCGGGGCCTCATCTTCATTTTGAACTCTGGTATAACGGGGAACCGCTTGACCCGGCGCAGTACGTATTCTTCTGAGAGGAGATTGGCAGATGCATAAACGACTGGCAATCATTGGTTCAACAGGATCTATCGGCACCCAGACACTGGGTATAGTAGCCCGTTACCCCGGGCTTTTCACTGTCAGTGCACTTACCGCAGGCAGCAATGCCGAACTTCTTATGGCACAGGCAAGGCTGTGCCGTCCTGAAAGGGTGGTCATAGGCAACGAATCATTTTACCAGGTTGTCAGGGACGGTCTGGCCGGCCTGGGCATTGAGGTTCTGGCCGGGCAAAAGGCTGTTGAGGAGGTGGCTTCATCTGACGGAATTGACACCGTGGTGGCGGCCATGGTGGGTTTTGCCGGTCTTCGCCCCACCGCTGCGGCTGTGGCCGCCGGCAGGGAGGTTGCGCTGGCAAACAAGGAGACGCTGGTAGTTGCCGGTGACCTGATAACCCGCACTGCTGCCGTCACCGGCTCGAGGCTGCTTCCGGTTGACTCGGAGCACTCGGCTATCATGCAGTGCCTTAACGGCGAGCCTGACCAATCGGTGGAAAAGATAATCCTCACGGCATCAGGAGGCCCCTTCCGTGATATGCCGGCAGAACGGCTGGCAAAGGTAACCCCGCTTGAAGCCCTGCGTCATCCGAACTGGACCATGGGCTCCAAGATCACCATTGACTCGGCTACCCTTATGAACAAGGGGCTTGAGGTGATAGAGGCACACTGGCTCTTCGGTACCCCCGCTGACCATATTGACGTTCTTATACATCCTCAGTCGATAATCCATTCCATGGTGCAGTTCACTGACGGGTCGGTAAAGGCACAGCTGGGCGTGCCTGATATGCGTCTGCCGATTATTTACGCACTCACCTGGCCGGAAAGGGTTATTACAGAGCTCCCCCGTCCGTCGCTGGCAGACATAGGCTCGCTTACATTCGGCGAACCGGATACGGTTCGTTTCCGATGCCTTGCGCTGGCACGTTCCGCCCTTAAAGCCGGAGGAAACATGCCCTGTGCCCTGAACGCCGCCAATGAGGAAGCAGTGGCAGCATTCCTGAATGAACAGATTGGGTTCAATGATATAGCCGGCACGGTTGAACATGTGCTGGACAAAACATCTTTCAACAATGAAGCGTCTCTTGACGTTTATGCCATGACTGACAGAGTAAGCCGCAGTCTGGCAAGTGAATACATAAAAAAAGTACTTAAGAAATGACCGTTCTGATAAAAATACTTCAGCTGCTGCTGTCACTCTCAATCCTGGTAATTGTCCATGAGTTCGGACACTATCTCTTTGCCCGCCTCTTTAAAACGAGGGTTGAAAAATTCTATCTCTTTTTCGACTGGCCTTTTGCCATCTTTAAAAAGAAATTCGGGGAAACTGAGTATGGAGTCGGGATGATACCGCTGGGCGGGTATGTGAAGATATCCGGTATGATTGATGAATCAATGGACCGGGAGCAGATGAAGCAGCCTCCGCAGCCGTACGAGTTCAGGTCAAAGAAGGCATGGCAAAGGCTGATGATCATGCTGGGAGGAGTCTTCTTCAACTTCATCTTCGCTATGCTAATTTATGTCGGCGTCCTGAGCCTGTGGGGTGAGACCTATCTTTCTGCCTCCAACGTTAAGTACGGGATACTGACTGACTCAACCGGTTATGCAATGGGGCTTCGCAACGGTGACAGGATAATATCTGTTGACGGAGAACCGGTTGACAATTTTTACGCCATCATCCCTGACATCTTGCTGAATGAGCGGGAGGTAATAACCGTGGAGCGTGAAGGGGCAATGGTTGACATTCCGGTTGCCCGAGAGTTCATACCTGTCCTGCTTAAGAACCCTGATATAATCGATGCAAGAATACCTTTCGGCCCGTTTGTTATTTCACAGGTTGCCGATGAGTCTCCGGCTTCAGCTGCGGGCCTTGCCGTAGGTGACGAGATCGTTGCCCTCGATGGTAATCCATTCACCTGGTATGACGAATTCCAGTCGTACCTGGCATCACACAGGGCAAAACCTGTCACTGTGTCAGTGAAGAGGGGAGAAGAGCTTAAGGATATAACCGTAACAACCACGGAAGCAGGTATACTGGGTGTTTACAGGGAAGTGGCAAATATTCTCCAGCTCAGCACAAAGCACTATAATTTTTTCGAGGCCATACCGGCCGGAATATCGAAAGGATGGAAAACCACAGGAGATTATCTCAAGCAGTTTAAGCTGATATTTGCGAAGGACACAAAGGGCTACGAGTCGCTGGGTGGTTTTATAACCATCGGGAGCATTTTCCCCGGCAAATGGAACTGGCAGTCGTTCTGGAACCTCACCGCATTCCTCTCGCTGATCCTTGCCGTGATGAATATACTTCCAATCCCGGCGCTGGATGGCGGGCATGTCATGTTCCTGATCTTCGAGGTGGTCACCGGCAGGAAACCGAGTGACAAATTCATGGAATATGCGCAGATAACCGGAATGGTTATCCTTCTTGCGCTCCTCATATTTGCCAACGGGAATGACATACTCAAGCTGATCAGAAAATGATTATTGCGGTAAGGTGAACAACGGATGTGAAAGAATTTGTACATTTGCATAAATAAAAATCACTGAGAAATGGGAAAGATCGGACCTCTTGAAATAATCCTGATACTTGTGGTTGTTGTACTGCTTTTCGGCGGAAGGAAGATTCCGGAGCTGATGAAAGGGATTGGGCAGGGGCTTAAAGAGTTTAAAAAAGCCAAGGACACCACCACTGATGCTGATGCCGACAAGAGTGCCGGAAAGGAGAATTAAGATCAGAAAGCGCTATATTTAAGCCTGCATGAGAGTGCAGGCTTTTTGTTTCATAAAAGGATGTGACATGAGAAGAAATACATTTTACCTGTTTCTGATGCTGCCGTTACTATTCTCGTGCGGTGATTCGTCTGTTACCCGGACTCTTCCGAACGTTACCGGCACCACCGGGGAGGTTCTGGTGGTGATGGACAAACAGATGTGGGACGGTAGTCCGGGCCTTGCCATAAGGGAGCAGGTGAGCCCATTTCTTCTGGGGCTCCCGCAGCCTGAGCGGGCTTTCACCCTGATGCCGGTCAACCCTGAAGGATTCCGTGACATATACGTTGCTCACCGGAATATCATACAGGCAGGGACCGAAGAAGGACTCGGGGATCCTGTGGTGACCTATACCCGGAACAGATGGGCGGAGACTCAGCTTGTCGTGGCGGTAAAGGCAGCTGACACGGCCTCGCTGGCGGCATGTATAAGGGAAAACGGTGAAGAGATAAGGAGGAGGATCAATGATGCCGAGCGTGGAAGGCTGACCGACTGGCTGACCAACTCCGCGGGCAGGGAGCGGAGTGTGGTGTCTGCCGGCGGCAATGAATGGGAACTGGTGATGCCCGCAGGATGGAAGCCTGATTTCAACCGCGAGGGGATCATGATGATCTCAGCCGAGACCCCGGCCACCACGCAGTCAGTGATGGTATCTGTCACTGACCGCACCACCTCCAGGATCGGTTGCATCGAACTTGCCGACCTGGCCCAGAAGCGGATGTCAGCCGAGGTGAAGGGCCCTGACGGCGGCTCATTCATGGTCATAGAACAGAAGGTGCCGGTCAGTTGCCGCTCCTTCAGGCGCAGCGGCACTGATTATATCGAGATGCGCGGACTGTGGACCCTGGAGGGAGGATTCATGGGCGGACCGTTCATTTCATACGCTTTTATTGACTCCGCCACTGCAAGGGCGGTGGTCGTTACCGGGTTCGTCTATGCCCCGAGGGAGGATAAGAGAGAGCTGCTCCGCCAGGTTGAGGCGCTGATGTACACCGTAAAAAAACGTCAGGAATAGGTATCATTTAACCGGCCTGTAGCGCTGGTCACGTCGTTGAGGGATGAATCCTGCCTCGCGGATTATCTCCTGCATGCTCTCCGGGTTGACGCGGAAAGGCTCGCCGGCGGCGCTCACAACGTTTTCCTCAATCATTACCGATCCCAGGTCATTGGCCCCGCAGTGAAGCGATATCATCGCGGTATCCCTGCCCACGGTAAGAATTGAAGCCTGTATATTCTGAATATTATCAAGCATCAGCCTGCTGATGGCAATCACCTTCAGGTATTCTGAAGCCGTCACCATACTCCGGATGCCATCCTTTTCAGCAAGTTTTGTTCCCTGGTCCATGAAAGGCCATGGGATGAATGTAATGAATCCGTCGTGTCCTTCAGGTCGGGCATCCTGGAGCCTGCGCAGCATGTCAAGATGTTCCAGCCGCTCCTGTACCGTCTCGGCATGTCCGAACATCATGGTTGCTGAAGTGGGGAGATTGAGCCGGTGGGCTTCCCTCATCACCCCAAGCCATTCTGCTACGGTTGCCTTGGCGGGTGAAACTATCTTCCTGACCCTGTCAGAGAGTATCTCGGCGCCGGCCCCCGGGAGGGAGTCAAGCCCGGCATCACGCAGGGCTGTAAGTACATCGCGGAAGCTCATCTTCTCTGCCCGCGCGAGCCATGCCACTTCCGGCGGGCCCAGGGCATGCAGCTTTACGCCAGGCCATCGCTGCTTCAGTCTCCTGAAGAGTCCCGTGTAAAAGGCGAGTCCAAGTGCAGGATTCATGCCGCCCTGCAGCAGAAGCTGATCACCGCCCAGGGACAGCAATTCCTCTATCTTGCGGTCATACTCCTCATCCGTGGTGACATAGGCATCCTGGTTCTTCGCGCTCCGGCAGAAATTGCAAAACCGGCAGTGGGAAAAGCATATGTTGGTGATATTGACATTCCGGTCTATCATCCAGCCAACCCTGTTGCCGGGATGAAGCCTTCGCCTGGTCTGATCGGCCACATACATCAGCTCCTCGGCAGGAGCCTCCTCCCAGAGGCTTAAAGCCTCATTGACGGTAATGCGGCCGCCCCCTGCCAGCCTTTCATATATATCTTCTCTGATTCCCATCCTGTGACCTCCTGCGCATTGTGGCGGGAGTCCGTAAAGGTAATATATTAAAGCTAATCCATTCAATATTTTAATTAACTTTACCACCCTGAACAGCAGCTTCGCGGTTCTTCAGACATGATTTACGATGGATAAAAAGACTATAGTTGCCGGGATTACCCAGGGAGACATTAATGGCATAGGCTACGAGATCATTATCAAGGCCCTTGCTGACCAGGCCATCACTGACCTTTGTGTTCCGGTGGTGTATGGCTCTCCGAAGGTGGCCGCCTATCACCGTAAGGTGCTTAATGTCACAAGTCTCAATTTCAATAATATTCGTTCTGCCTCCGAAGCCAACCCCAGGAAGGTGAACCTGATCAACTGTCTTGGTGATGATGTGAGGGTTGAACTGGGTAAATCGACTCCGGAAGGAGGACAGGCGGCACTGGCCTCCCTGGAAAGTGCCGTCGGAGACCTCACAGGAGGCAGGATTGATGTTCTGATAACAGCGCCCATTGACAAGCATAATATCCAGTCAGATAAATTCAGGTTTACCGGGCATACCGATTATCTGAGAACAAAGACCGGCTCTCATGAGGCACTGATGCTGATGATATCCGAGAGCATGAAAATCGGTTTTGTCACCGAACATCTGCCGCTGAGGGATGTTCCGGGGGCAATCACCGTCAGCAATATACTTTCCAAGCTCCGGCTCCTTAACATGTCGCTGTTGCAGGACTTTGCCATACGTGGTCCGCGTATCGGGGTGCTCAGCCTTAATCCGCATGCAGGAGACGGAGGGTTGCTTGGCAGTGAGGAGAAGGAGATCATTATCCCGGCCATTGCAAAGGCCAATGAGGAGGGGATACTTGCCTTCGGACCCTGGTCATCTGACGGCTTCTTCGGATCAGGAGCCTTCAGCCGCTTTGATGCGGTTCTGGCGATGTACCATGACCAGGGCATGGGAGCCTTCAAGGCCGTAGCCTTTGATACCGGAGTCAATTTCACCGCCGGCCTGCCTGTCATCCGGACGTCACCGGTACATGGCACCGCATTTGACATTACAGGAAAGAACGAGGCATCGGGCAACTCGATGCGGCGTGCCATTTATGCAGCCGTGGACATTTACCGTAACAGGGAGATGTATCATGAAATGCTGCGCAACCCTCTCCAGCCGCAGAAGATAGAGATCCATCCGGAACATGTTGACGAACTGCCGCCCGAAACCGAAACCGACGACCACGCATTATGATCGATTATATTACCGGTACCGTGACCGAGCTCAACCCTGCCTGCGTGGTGGTTGAATGCAACGGCATAGGTTACAGCATAAATATATCACTTAATACATATACTGCACTGGATAAGGCAGTTACATGCAAGATCCTGATCCATGAATCAATCCGCGAGGATGCTCATCTGCTGTATGGTTTTGCCACAGCCGGGGAGCGTGATCTCTTCAGGCAACTGATAACGGTCTCGGGTGTTGGTGCCGGCACGGCACGGATGATGCTCTCATCTGTTACCCCTTCAGACCTGAGGGAGGCCATCATCACCGGTGACACGGCCATTCTCAAGGCCATCAAGGGGATAGGGTTAAAGACGGCCCAGAGGATTATAGTTGACCTCAAAGACAAGATTGGAAAACATGCCGGTTCAGGCGAAATTCTTGCATTTTCCGACAATACGGCGCGCGAAGAAGCGTTATCTGCTTTAGTGATGCTTGGATTTGCCAGGAGCAGCGCCACGAAGGTTATTGATAACATCCTCAGGGAAAACAGGAAACTCCAGGTGGAGGAGATAGTCAGGAAGGCGCTGAAACTGTTATAAACAGGGTGCCGGATTGCAGTTTTTTTCACATATTAGAGGTCTTTGGATCAGGGTGGGGCTATTGATTATCCTCTCCCTATCTTCATTGGTGCTCCCAGCACAGATCAATCCCGGAGACACGCTTCTCAGGCTCAGCAATGATCCCGCCTACCCGTGGGAGGCCAGGGAATCATCACCACTCTTCCTCCGCAACCCTTCAAACATTACCACGAGAGTCGAGTATGACGGCCGCAACAACCAGTATATCATTTACCAGAAAGCAGGCAGTCTGGACTATCGCCGCCCGGTATACATGACTCCCGAGGAGTACCGGCGTTATGAGTTCAACCAGGCCATGCGAGATTACTGGGACGCCACCCTTCGCGGTGACGCCACCGGATTCAGGTCATCACTCATACCCCAGATCGAGGTGGGAGGTGAGACCTTCGACCGGATTTTCGGAAGCAATGTCATCAACATCGTACCACAGGGGTCAGCTGAACTGATCTTCGGTATCAATATCTCCCACACTGAGAACCCGACCCTTTCGGAGAGGCTTCGCACCATTCCCACATTTGACTTCCAGGAAAAGATACAGATGAATGTCACCGGCACCATTGGTGACAAGATGCAACTGGGCATAAACTACAACACCGAGGCGATGTTCGAGTTTGAGAACCGTACCAAACTTGAATATTCCGGCAAGGAGGATGAGATAATCAAAAAGATTGAGGCGGGCGATGTGACCCTGCCGCTTAACGGAACACTTATCACCGGAAGCTACAGCCTCTTTGGTCTCAAGACCGAAATGCAGTTCGGAAAGCTGACCATGACCACCGTTTTTTCGCAGCAGAAGGGTGAGTCATCGGTTGTGGAGGTCAAGGGCGGATCCCAGATAAGTGATTACGAGATCACCGCTGACAACTACGAAGCCAACCGCCACTTTTTCCTGTCACAGCAGTTCAGGGAGGATTTTGACGGGGCCCTGTCAAATCTGCCCATCGTCAGCACCGGTCTGAACATCGAAAAGATTGAAGTCTGGATCACCAACCAGACAAGCCGGTTCGAGGATGTGAGCAACAGGAACATAATCGCATTCATTGACCTTGCCGAGAACCAGTCAAACATCTACAACACTGTACCGGAATTCCAGGCTATTCCCGGTGCCCCGCTCAACCCCTCAAACAATGCCAACGGGATGTATGAGCAGCTTAATACCACCTACGGCAGCGTGAGGAACATAGACCAGGTGGCTGATGCCTTTGCGGGGCTCTATCCGGGATTCCAGATAGGCCGTGACTATGAGAAGATAGAGAATGCACGCCGGCTGACAGAGCGTGAATATACTGTGAACCGGCAACTTGGGTACATCTCGCTCAATGTTGCCCTGAACAATGACGAAGTGCTTGCAGTGGCCTATGAATATACATTCAATGGCCAGGTATTCAAGGTCGGGGAATTCTCCACCGACGGGATCACGGCACCTGACGCCCTGATCCTCAAGCTTATCAAGGGAACAACACTCAGCCCCCAGATACCTACCTGGAAGCTGATGATGAAGAACATCTACAATATCGGGTCCGGGAGGATAGAGCCGAGGAACTTTGAAGTTAACATCCTGTACCAGGACGATGCTTCGGGGAATGCACTCAACTACCTTCCCGGCACCCCGCTTGACGGCAAGGTGTTGCTTCAGGCACTGGGACTTGACCAGCTTAATTCGCAGCTCGACAGGCAGCCTGACGGGTTGTTTGACTTCGTTGACGGCATCACCGTGATGGCCGAAAAGGGAAGGATCATATTCCCTGTTCTTGAACCATTTGGCCGCCATCTTCTGAAATACATCACTGATCCTGCACAGATAAGAAAATATGTCTTTACCGAGCTGTATGACTCAACCCAGACCGTTGCCAGGCAGATGGCCGAGAAGAACAAGTATCTTCTCAGCGGCCAGTTCACATCAGCCTCAGGGTCAGAGATAAGGCTCAACGTTGCCAACATACCGCAGGGATCGGTCAAGGTGACAGCCGGAGGGGTTACCCTCACCGAGAATGTAGACTACACCGTTGACTACAACATGGGGTCTGTCAAGATCATCAATTCTGCCATAATTGAATCACAGACTCCCGTCAGGGTCTCCCTTGAGAGCAACCAGTTCTTTGGTCTTCAGACGAAGACCCTGGTGGGAACCCACCTCAACTACCGCCTCTCTGAACGGTTTAACCTGGGAGCCACGGCGCTGAGGCTTACAGAGAGGCCTTATACCCAGAAGGTCACATACGGTGATGACCCCATCTCCAACACCATATACGGTTTTGATGCATCATACCGGGCTGAGTCACAGCTCCTCACCAATGCAATCGACTGGCTTCCGTTCATTGAAACGAATGCTCCCTCTTCCATAAATTTCTTCGGCGAATTTGCCCACCTGGTACCCGGGCACAGCAAAGCAATCACTTCCGAGGGGGCGGTCTATATCGATGATTTTGAAGCGAGTGAGATATCGCTTGATCTGAGGGCTTTCAATGCCTGGTCACTTGCCAGCGTGCCTCAGGGTCAGGATCACTTCTTCCCTGAGGCAAGGCTGAGCAAGGACATCCGTTCCGGCATGAACAGGGCGCTTCTGGCATGGTATGTCATTGACCCCCTCTTCCTGCGCAACGGCTCAACCACCCCAGGTCACATTCGTTCAGATCCCGATGCACAGTCG
Organism: Bacteroidales bacterium; assembly: GCA_025454815.1. Taxonomy (GTDB): domain Bacteria; phylum Bacteroidota; class Bacteroidia; order Bacteroidales; family VadinHA17; genus SR-FBR-E99. Next base: position 50,751 of record JALONR010000022.1, read on the forward strand.
AGCCATTTCGTAAGGGAGATATATGAGACCGAGATCTTCCCATACAAGGAATCACCCAGCGGTATACCCACAAATATATCGGTGCTGAACGTTGCATTCTATCCCGGCGAGAGAGGACCGTACAACTTCGATGTGCTTTCCGGAGCCTATTCGGCAGGGCTGAACAGCAGCGGTCTGCTTAATTCACCGCGGACACGCTGGGGAGGGATGATGCGTGAACTGCTCACCAACGACTTCGAATCGGCAAACATCCAGTACATCAAGTTCTGGGTCATGGACCCATTCGTTGAGAATCCTGACCATGAGGGAGGTGATCTCTATTTCAACCTTGGGAACATCTCTGAGGATATCCTTCGTGACTCACGCAAACAGTTCGAAAACGGTCTGCCCACATCACCGCTGGTGGTGAACGTAGATACCACCGTATGGGGGCGCGTACCCACGGTTCAGGCCGTGGTGCACGCCTTTGACAACAATATTGATTCACGCCGCTACCAGGATGTAGGCCTTGACGGCCTGGGAAATGATGATGAGACATCCTTCTTCGACAGTTACCTGCAGGCCGTAGGGGTTGTTGTCAGCCCCGAGTTGCTTGACAGTATCTTCCGTGACCCGGCAAATGACGATTTCCATTATTTCAGGGGATCAGATTACGACCTCCTTCAGCTTGGCATCCTTGAGCGCTACAAGAAGTTCAATGGTACCGAGGGTAATTCACCAACATCTGAGATGTCATCGGAATCATATCCCACGAGCGGGTCGACACTGCCAGACATGGAGGATATAAACCGTGACAATACGCTGAGCGAAACAGAGAGTTACTACCAGTACCATGTCAGCATGAGGCCTGAAGATATGGTTGTGGGGAGGAACTATATAGTGGATGAACTTGAATACACGGCAACATTTGCAAACGGTGTGAAGTCGCCCGTCAAATGGTACCAGTTCAAGATACCGGTAACGGACTATGAAAGGATTGTCGGCTCGATACGCGACTTCAAGTCGATCAGGTTTCTCCGTATGTTCATGCGCAATTTTGATGAGGAGGTGATCATGCGTTTTGCCCGTCTTGAGCTTGTAAGATCGGAGTGGCGCAAGTACAACCTGACATTTTTTGAAGGGGGTGAGCGGATCACCATACCCGAAGAGGATGACGGCACCTTTGAGATCAGCTCGGTGAGTATAGAGGAGAATGCCGGCAAGGAGCCTGTCAACTATGTGCTGCCGCCGGGATTTGACCGTGTCATTGACCCTGCAAACCCGCAGCTAAGGCAGCTCAATGAGCAGTCGATGGTACTGAGGGTCCGTGAACTGGCAGACGGGGATGCAAGGGCCACCTACAAGAATGTCACCCTTGATATGAGGCAGTACCGCCGGCTGAAGATGGAGGTGCATGCAGAGGCGCTCATTGGTGAGCCGCTGCAGGATGATGAGGTCACGGTGTTTGTAAGGCTGGGATCTGACTACCGAAGCAATTTCTATGAATATGAGATACCTGTAAAGCTGACTCCTTATGGCAGGTACAACAATGACGTGGAGGAGCAAAGGGCCATTGTGTGGCCTGAGGAGAACAAGATCGATATTGATCTTTCACAGTTGCTTGATGCGAAGCAGGCCCGCGATGCTGCCATGCGCCTGCCCGGGTCAGTTATCAGCGAGGCAGATATCTACTCCGTCCAGAACGGAAAGGCGCGCATCTCCGTCAGCGGTAGTCCCAACCTGAGCAACGTGAGGGTGGTTATGGTGGGTGTCAGGAACCCTATCCGTACCCGCCGCCCGCAGATTGATGACGGCACCCCGCGTTCAGCGGAAATATGGATAAACGAGCTGCGCCTCAGCGATTTCCGGGAGGATGGAGGGTGGGCAGCCAACGCCCAGATGCAGGCACGCCTGGCTGACCTGGGTACGATAAACATGGTAGGGCAGACCAGCACACCGGGATGGGGAAGTATAGAACAGAATGTCAACCAGCGGAGCATGGAGCAGGTGATCCAGTACGACCTCTCCTCAAACCTCGAACTGGGCAAATTCTTCCCCGAGAAAGCAGGTATCCGCATCCCTGTCTATATGGGCTATTCTGAGAACCGGATCAGGCCACAGTATGACCCGCTTGACCCTGACATTCTGCTCAACGATGCCCTTGACAACCTTGAGACAAAGGCTGAAAGGGACAGTGTCCTGAACCTGTCTGAAGAGTATTCGCGCCGCCGCACCCTCACGGTCAGCAATGCGGGGATAACGAAGAGGGGTGAGAAACCACATGCCTGGGATCCTGCCAACGTAACCGTCAGCTATGCCTTCAACGAAGTGTACAACACCGACCCCAAGACCGAGATTGACGTTGAAAGAACATACAGGGGAGGGGTATCATATGACTTTGACGCCAGGCCAAAGAACTTCACCCCATTCCAGAAGGCCCGGATATTCAACTCGCCGGCCTTCAGACTCATCAAGGACTTTAACGTCTATCTTTTCCCGAAGCATATCACGGTTCGTACTGACCTTTACAGGTACTACAACGAGGTTAAGACACGAAACATCAGCAATCCCAACCTGATCATTGACCCGGTCTTCACGAAGGATTTCCAGTGGACGCGGTTCTATGACATAAAGTATGACATAACCAAGCAGCTAAAGGTTGACTTCACGGCCAGCAGCATCGCCCGTATTGATGAACCTGAAGGAGGGGTTGACCGCCGGCGCTATCCTGATCTCTTTGATGCATGGCGTGACTCAATAATGACCAACCTGGGAAACTTCGGGCGTACCACAAACTATTACCACCTGCTGAACTTCAATTACAACGTGCCTGTAAACAAGCTTCCGCTGCTGTCATGGATTACATCCAATGCGAGGTACAGTGCCAGGTACGACTGGCTGGCAGGAACTGTTTTCCCCGATTCATTGAACATTAATCCCGGAAACATCATCAAGAACTCCAACAACGGCCAGTTCACCCTTCAGGCCAACCTCACCAACCTCTACAGCAAGGTTAAGTTCCTCAAGGAGATTGAGGCCACCACCCAGCCTGGCGCAATGAAACGGATGAGCCTTGGCTACGAGGAGGTAACCCACAGCCGCAGGGGCATAACCCTCAGGGCGGGGAGACCACGCATCATCAACCATAACCTCAAGACCAGGGACATAACCGTTACCGTTACCGCACCTGACGGAACCACGGTCAAGGGCAAGTATGACATAGTATCAGATATGCGGATAGACTTCATTCCTGACAGTGACGTAACAAATGCCAGCGTTGAAATCAAAGGCAGGGTGGAGAAGAAACCGGGTGTGGCAAACGTAGTTGGCAGGTATGCGATACGCGGACTGATGGCATTGCGGAATGTCTCGGCCACATACACCGTGGAGCAGGGACATATTCTTCCGGGTTACCTTCCGGGCACCACTTTCCTGGGTCAGCAGAACTACGGAGGCATGTCATCACCCGGATGGAGATTTCTTGTCGGCCTGACCGATGAACGATTCTTTGACGAGGCTGTCATGAACGGATGGATCACCACCGACACTTTGCTCAACAACGCTGCCACATACAGCCAGAGAGAGCAGATCAACCTGAGGGCAAACATCGAGCCCTTCCCGGGCCTCCGCATTGACCTCACAGGTGACCGCCGCTACTCAGAAACAGTTGCCTCTTACCTCAGGGCAGACCGGAACGGCAACTTCCCTGACAGCACCCGCAATACCCGTATAACCGGTAACTTCACTATCTCCGTTGTTTCATGGGGCACTGCCTTCGAAAAAATACCCAAATCAGGGGACTATGTTTCGGGTACATTTGAACGTTTCCGCGATTACACTGCGATAATATCACAGAGACGGGCCGGGGAGCGCATTATGGTTGACAATACATATGACCCCGGGTTCGACCCTCTTACCGGGGAACAGATCACAGGGCCCTATGCCAGCGGTTACGGCCTTACCTCCGGCGAGGTGCTCGTACCTGCCTTCCTCGCAGCCTATACGAAAAGAGATCCCGAAAAAATATCCCTTTCGCCGTTCCCGTCAATGCTTCATATTATGCCCAACTGGAGAATCAACTTCGAGGGGCTGACAAAATTCGAGGCGGTGAGGAAAATTTTCAACTCGGTAAGCCTGTCACACCAGTACAGATCAACCTATACAATCGGTTCGTTCAATACCAGCCTCTATTATGATCCGGATGAGTCAGGCATAAGCAGGATCCGTGACCTGAAATCGAACTTCATTCCTCAGTATGAGATCAATACCGTTACCATCAATGAGCAGTTCAGTCCGTTCCTTAATATTGACCTGGGCTGGAAAAACTCACTGACAACAAGGATCGAATACCGCAAGTCGCGAACCGTAACGCTGAACCTTACCAGCAACCAGGTAGCTGACATAAGGAATGACGAGATCACAATCGGTGCGGGCTACCGTTTTGACGATGTGGCCATCACCCTCAGGTCACGAACAGGGCAGAGGGCACTTGAGAGCGACCTGAACCTGAAGCTCGATTTTTCCATCAGGGACAACAAGACACTGGCCCGCAAGCTTATCGAAGAGGTGAACCAGCCAGTTGCAGGCCAGCGGGTCTTCACCATCGGCGCCACTGCCGACTATGTCCTCAGTGACAGGTTTAACCTCCAGATCTACGCTGACCATACAATGAATGACCCGTTTGTGGCCAATACCTTCCTCACCTCCAATACCAACTTCGGCTTCAGCCTCAGGTTCACACTGGTGCAGTAACAGGGGTGCGTCAGAGCAAAAAAAGCTTTTATCAGGGTTTAAATATTAAAAAAGATGTATTTTTGACAACCTGATACCTGAAGATCAAAGTCTAACAAAAAAATATCAAGAAATGAATGTCCCGACAAACCTGAAGTACACCAAGGATCATGAGTGGGTTCTTATTAAGGGTAATGAAGCAACAATTGGTATAACTGATTTTGCACAGCACGAGCTGGGAGATATAGTGTTTATAGAGATTGAGACCGTGGGTGAGGAGCTTGGCCAGGGCGAAGTCTTCGGAACGGTTGAAGCCGTAAAGACGGTATCTGATCTCTTCATGCCGGTCAGCGGGACCGTTAAAGAGAAGAATGAAGAGCTTGACACCAATGCCGAGCTTGTAAACAGCGATCCTTACGGCAAGGGCTGGATGATCAAGGTGGTACTTTCTGACCCATCGGAGGCAGATGGCCTCCTCGATGCAGAGGCATACGGGAAGATGATAGGAGCCTAAAAATCATCCCTAGAGTGTTTTCTTAACCTGTACAGTCTGGTATCCCTCGATTATGTCTCCGACCTTGATGTCATTGAAATTCTCAATGTTCAGGCCGCACTCATATCCTGAGGTTACCTCCCTGACGTCATCCTTGAACCGTTTCAGTGATCCGAGGTCTCCGGTATAAATGACTATTCCGTCACGTATCACCCTTACCTTGGTATTGCGGGTGATTTTTCCGTCACGCACGAAACAGCCGGCAACGGTTCCCACCTTTCCGATCCTGAAGGTCTCGCGGACTTCCACGGTTGCAACAATCTCCTCCTTGATCTCGGGTGAGAGCATCCCTTCCATGGCGGCCCTGATCTCCTCAATGGCATCATAAATGATTGAGTAGAGGCGAATGTCGATACCTTCTTTTTCAGCCAGTTTCCTTGCACTCAGTGAAGGTCTTACCTGGAAGCCCACAACAACTGCGTTGGATGCTGCGGCAAGCAGGATGTCTGATTCTGATATCTGGCCCACGGCCTTGTGGATGATATTGACCTGGATCTCCTCTGTCGAGAGTTTGATGAGCGAATCGCTGAGAGCCTCAACCGATCCGTCAACGTCACCCTTGACAATGATGTTGAGCTCCTGGAAGTTTCCTATGGCAATACGGCGGCCGATTTCATCGAGGGTGATATGCTTCTGTGTACGCAATCCCTGCTCTCTCTGAAGCTGTGCCCTCTTGGTGGCGATGTCCTTGGCTTCCTTGTCAGATTCCATGACATTGAACTTGTCACCTGCCTGCGGAGCTCCGTTCAGACCCAGAATAAGTACCGGCATTGAAGGGCCGGCTTCGGTTATCTTCTGGTTACGTTCATTGTACATGGCCTTGATATGGCCGAAGCAGCTTCCGGCAATGACCACGTCACCCACCCTGAGTGTTCCGGCCTTGACAAGCACAGTGGCCACAAAGCCGCGCCCCTTGTCAAGTGATGACTCCAGCACCGCACCCAGGGCATGCTTTTCAGGATTGGCTTTGAGCTCCAGCATTTCAGCCTGAAGCAGGATCTTTTCAAGAAGCAGATCGATGTTTATCCCGCTCTTGGCGGATATCTCCTGCGACTGGTATTTGCCACCCCATTCCTCAACGAGGAAGTTCATGCCGGCAAGTTCCTCGCGGATTCTGTCTGCATTGGCGGTCGGCTTGTCAATCTTGTTGATGGCGAATATTATCGGAACGCCGGCAGCATGGGCATGGTTGATTGCCTCGCGCGTCTGGGGCATCACGCCGTCATCAGCGGCAACCACAATGATCACGATATCAGTTATCTGTGCACCGCGGGCACGCATGGCGGTAAAGGCTTCGTGACCGGGTGTGTCAAGGAAGGTTATCACCTTGCCGTCATCAACTGACACGCTGTAGGCTCCAATATGCTGTGTTATTCCGCCTGCCTCGCCGGCAACCACGTTTGTGTTGCGGATGTAGTCAAGCAGCTTTGTCTTCCCGTGGTCAACATGTCCCATGACCGTTACAATGGGCGGACGTGGTTGCAGGTTGGTTTCATCATCTTCCTCCTCTTTCACTGCCTCCTGCAGTTCGGCACTTACAAACTCAACCGTGAAACCGAATTCCTCGGCTACCAGCGCCATGGTCTCGGCATCAAGCCTCTGGTTGATTGAAACAATCAGTCCGAGACTCATACATGTGGAGATGATATCAATCACCGGCACATCCATCATCGTTGCCATCTCATTCACGGAGACAAACTCAGTGACCTTGAGTACGCTCTTTTCAAGCTCTCTCTTTTCGGTCTCGTCCTTCATCCTCTGGCTGATGGCATCGCGCTTGTCACGACGGTATTTGGCCACCTTTGACTTGCTCTTGCTCATCAGGAGGTTGACGTCCCTGATATTCTTTTCAACATCTTCCCGGTCTACTTCGGGTCTGAGGGCGCGGAACGACTTCTTCCTGTCGCCCCCCCTGTGATCCTTAGGCTGGGGCTTTTTATCCTTTTTGGCTTCTGTAGCCGGGGCTGCTGCGGGGGTATCAAGTGCTACCTTTTCACGGGGCTTGGGTTTGATTCTCTCCCTCTTCTTGTCATGCCTGTGCTTGTCAGCGCCGGCCTGATCACGGCTCTTCTTGACCTCGGGGATGAGTTCGATCTTGCCAACCATCTTGGGCCCGGCGAGTTTTTCATAACCCGGGCGGAAGATCTCAGTCTCTTTGGGTTCGGGGGTGACAACCGGTTCAGGCTCCTTTGATGCCTTCACGGGCTCCGGTTCAGGTTTTGGGGCAACCGGTTCCTGCTTCTTCTCTTCGGGAGCAGCAGCTTTCTTTTCAGCAGTTTTCTTCGATCCCTTCTCTGGTTTTGACAGTTTCTCCAGGTCAACCTTGCCAACCACCTTTGGCTGCCTGGGCTCTTCAGGCGTCACAGGAGCAGCAGGAGACGAAGCTTCCGCCGGTTCTGCAACAGGCGCTTTATCAGGAGCTTTTTCTGCAGGTTTCTCGGCCTCCTTCTTAGCCGGTTTGGCCGGCGGGGTGAGATCTACCTTGCCAACTGTCCTGATTTCGGGCTTGCGTATCTCGGTCCGGAGATCAATATGCTTCTTGACCCCTGATATATCGGTAATGAGGAAATCCTCATCAGGTTCGCCCGTGTCACCCTCCCTGCCAGTTTCCATATCCTCAATGGAAAGAGACTTCTTGGGTGTGATCTTCTCTTTGAGAGCCAGTTTTTCGGCATCCTTCTTCACACTGAGGTCGCTGCTGTATTCCTTGACTATCAGAGCGTATGCCTCAGGTGGAATCTTTCCGTTGGGATCATGTGAGATGTCAAATCCTTTTTTGTGAAGGAATTCGACGATCGTCTGGATCCCGACGTTGAATTCGCGGGCTGCCTTGCTTAAACGTATGGCCTTCTTGTCTTCAGTCATATATCCCTTTGTGGTTACCTCTATGGTAAATTTTTATTCTGCAGCCTTACGGCAGCAGGTCATTCTTTTTCAAATTCCGATTTAAGTATGTTTACAACCTCCTTGATGGTCTCCTCCTCAAGGTCGGTTCTCTTGACCAGGTCATGGACTGTGAGTCTTAGCACGCTTCGTGCAGTGTCACAACCTATCGCTTTGAGCTCGTCAATGATCCAGCCTTCTATCTCATCAGCAAACTCGTCAAGGTTGACATCTTCCTCATCCTCATTGTCCGGTTCGCGGTAGACCTCTATGTCATATCCGGTAAGCTGACCAGCAAGCTTGATGTTAAGCCCCCCCTTGCCGATGGCCAGTGACACTTCGCTCGGCTTAAGGTAGATTTCTGCCTTCTTTTCTGATTCTATGAGCTTTATGGACGAGATTTTGGCGGGGTTGAGTGCCCTGGTGATAAAGAGCTGTATGTTGGAAGTATAATTGATAACGTCAATGTTTTCATTGCGCAGTTCACGGACGATACCATGGATCCTAGAACCCTTCATGCCAACGCATGCACCTACGGGGTCAATGCGTTCGTCATAAGATTCGACAGCAACCTTGGCTCTTTCGCCGGGAACCCTGACGATCTTGCGGATGGTAATCAGCCCGTCAAAGATTTCGGGTACCTCGAGTTCAAACAGTCTCTCGAGGAAGACAGGGGAGGTGCGGCTGAGAATGATGTTGGGTGTGTTGTTCTTCATCTCCACCCTGATTACCACAGCGCGTATGGTGTCACCCTTGCGGAAATGGTCAGATGGAATCTGTTCGGGTTTCGGGAGGATCAGCTCATTACCATCGTCGTCAAGGACAAGGGTCTCGCGCTTCCACACCTGGTATACCTCACCTGTGACTATGTCACCGATACGGTCCTTGTACTTCTGGTAGATATTGTTCTTCTCCAGGTCAAGGATCCGTGCCACCAGGTTTTGCCTGAGAGCCAGAATCGCCCTGCGGCCGAAATCAAGGAATTTGACTTCGTCAGATACCTCTTCACCCACCTCGTAATCCTCGTCGATCTTGTGAGCCTCGGAGAGGGGTATCTGGGTGTTCTCATCCGTAAAGTCTTCGTCCTCCACCACTTCGCGGTTACGCCATATCTCAAAGTCGCCCTTGTCAATGTTGACGATTATGTCGAAGTTGTCTGCCGATCCGTACTTCTTGGCAAGCATGCCCCTGAACACATCCTCGAGCACACTCATCATGGTGGGCCTGTCAATATTCTTCAGCTCCTTGAACTCCGAAAAAGTATCTATGAGATTAACATTTTCCATTGCTGCAATCTGTACTTTTATTTGAATGAAATTATAACTTTTACTGACTTAACATCCTCATAATTAAATGACCTGACTGATTCGGTGATCACTTTCTTCACCCTTGTTTCAGTTTTCAGGTCAAATCCGCCCGGGGTAACGTTCATCATCATCCCCTTCAGCTGTTCGCCTTCATTGCTGATCACTTCAACCATCCTTCCCTCGTTTTTACGGAACTGCTCAGGTACGAGCAGCGGCATGTCAAGACCGGGCGAGGAGACATTCAGCTCATAGTCACCGACAGCCTCGCCGAGGTCATTGCTGATCTGCCTGCTCAGCATTGCGCAGTCGTCAATCGTCACACCTTCCGGTCTGTCTATGAGGACGGTTATACGGCCAGTGCTGCTGAGCCTTACGTCAACGAGGAAGATACCGGTGCCGGCAATATGCCCCACCGCAAGTTTCCTGATATGGTCTTTTGTAATCATAGTCTGGTTTTTGATAACAAAATAGGGGACTTCTGTCCCCTAGGCCAATCATACCCTTCTGTTCGGGTGCAAAGATAATATCATTTTTTCAATTGACAATGGATCACCTCCTGTAAAAAATAAGCTTAGTGCTGTATATGAAGCTTTTCTTACCCGTTTTTGGAAACTATTGAATAAATTTGCCTGCATAAAAGCAATGCTGTTTGACAAACAGGAGAAAGATTATCAATGATCCCGTATACGGATTTATAAGTATACCCAATGATCTTATCTATGATCTGGTTGGTCATGCCTGGTTTCAGCGCCTTCGAAACATCAGGCAGTTAGGGCTTACGAGCCTGGTTTATCCCGGGGCGGTGCACACCAGGTTTCAGCACAGCCTGGGGGCGATGTACCTGACCGGACAGGCGGTACAGACGCTGAGAAGCAAGGGGACTGATATCACCGCCGCCGAGGAGGAGGCTGTACTTGCAGCGATACTGCTTCATGACATCGGGCATGGTCCCTTTTCACATGCACTTGAGCACTCGCTGATTGAGGACATGCCTCATGAAGCGATGTCGCTCCTCATCATGGAGGAGCTCAGCAAAGCCCTGGGAGGGAGACTCAATGATGCCATTGCCATTTTCCGCGGTGAGTATCCGCGCCGCTTCTTCCATGACCTGGTAACAGGCCAGATGGATATGGACAGGATGGATTACCTAAGGCGCGACAGTTTCTTCACCGGGGTGATAGAGGGTTCGGTAGGATCGGACAGGATCATCCGGATGCTGAATGTCTCGGACGACAGGCTGGTGGTTGATGAGAAAGGGATCTATTCGGTTGAAAAGTTCCTGATAGCCAGGCGTATGATGTACTGGCAGGTTTATAACCACCGAACAGTTGTGTCAGCCGAAAAGCTTCTTACCAGCCTGCTTGTCAGGGCGAGGGAAGTGACCGGATCCGGCCTACGACTGTTCGCCTCTCCGGCTCTGGCATACTTTCTGGAACCACGACACAACAGGGCTGCCGGGGAGGAGAGAGCTGCACTGGTGGGACATTTCACCTCACTCGATGAGAGCGACATCATCTCTGCCACAAAGGTATGGATGAGCTGTGGCGACAGGGTGCTGGAAGATCTATGCCGGAGGTTCGTCAACAGGGATTTGCTCGGGATTGAACTTCAGAAGAGCCCGTTTGACCCGGCCAGGGTGGCCGAAACGGCCCGTACTGCACAGAAAAAACTGGGACTGGATGATGATGAGGTAAGGTTTTATGTCAATACAGGTGATGTTTACAACCAGACATATGCCCCTGGCACCCCTGAGGTACGCATCCTGCTGAAAAACGGCGCCACCCCTGATATCACTGCCGTGTCAGACCTCTTCGACAAGGAGGTTCTTTCAGAAAAGGTAACAAAGTATTACCTCTGTTACCCTAAAGAGATTTTCAAATAATCAATAATAGAACAGAAATGGAATTTACTGCTGGAATGATAGCCCGGATCCTCAACGGAACAGTGGAGGGCGACCCGGAGACAAAGCTTAACACCGTTGCAAGGATAGAGGAGGGACAACCTGGTGCCCTGTCCTTTCTTTCAAATCCGAAATATGAACCACACATCTACACTACCGGAGCTTCGGCCGTGCTTGTCAGGCATGACTTTGCACCTGCAAAGGAGGTCAAGGCGACCCTGATACGCGTTGACGACCCCTATCAGGCACTGGCAAGATTACTGGCTTTTTATGAACAGGCCAGGCCGGCAAGGAAGGGGATACACCCGACTGCGGTCATAGATGATAAGGCTTCGGTGGGGAGGGACGTCTTCATCGGTGCATACGCGGTTATCTCTGAGAACACGGTGGTAGGTGACGGCTGCTCGCTGCATCCTCAGGTATTCATTGGAGAAAATGTCAGAATCGGAAAGAACTGTACCCTGCACCCGGGAGTTAAAGTATACAGGGATTGTGTGATTGGCAACGACTGCATCCTGCATGCAGGGGCAGTTGTAGGAGCTGACGGCTTCGGCTTTGCACCGGTAACCGATTCCAACTTCATGAAGATACCACAGATCGGTAATGTCATCCTGGAGGATAATGTGGAAATAGGCTCCAATACGTGCATTGACAGGGCTACCATGGGCTCTACCATAATCCGCAGGGGAGTCAAGCTCGACAACCTGATCCAGGTGGGACACAATGTTGAAATCGGAGAAAACACTGTCATTGCAGCCCAGTCAGGGCTTGCCGGGTCAACACGCGTAGGCAGGAACTGCATGTTCGGCGGTCAGGTGGGACTGGCAGGGCATCTCAGCATCGCCGATGGCGTAAAGATAGGGGCACAGTCAGGCATCATGAGCACTGTCACAGAGGAAAACGCCATCCTGCTCGGTTACCCTGCCACTGACAGCAGGCAATTCCTCAGAAGCGTGGCCTATATCAGGAAATTACCGGAACTGAGCAGCCGCATTGATAATCTTTCGAAAGAGGTGGAATTTTTAAAAAACAGATAGTTCCGGAAAACGGTCCAAAGGAAATGATTTGAACATCACACAGATGTAGCGGTTTTCGTTATGCCGTTCGGAAAATTTTATTTTTCTTTGCACGGTTAAAAACTGATCTTTTATGAGCGAAAAGCAGAGGACGCTGGCTAATGAGGTGAGTCTCAACGGTAAGGGGCTCCATTCCGGAATAGATGTAAAAGTGACTTTCAAGCCGGCACCCCCTAACCATGGTTATAAATTCTGCAGAACAGATCTTCCCGGTTCACCTGTGATAGATGCACTGGCTGATTACGTGACAGAGACCTCCAGGGGTACGACCCTCGTTCAGGGCGAAGCCTCGGTTGCTACCATTGAACATGTCCTGGCAGCCTTTTCAGGCATGCGCGTTGACAATGCACTGATTGAGATCAGCGGTCCTGAAGCACCTATAATGGGAGGCAGCTCCCGCATGTTTGTCGAAGCCATCAAGAAAGCGGGTGTTGTAGAGCAGGACGCCGAGCGCAATTATTACGTCATAAAGGAGAAGATTACCTTCTCCGATGAGGAACACGGCGTTGACCTGATAATCTACCCTGACGATCACTTCAGCGCCCATGTGCTGATTGATTACAACTCCAAGATCCTTGGAAACCAGTATGCCATCCTTGACCAGATAGACCATTTTGAAGCAGAGATAGCAGGCAGCCGCACATTTGTCTTTTTCCACGAGCTTGAACCGCTGTTCAGGATGGGACTGATAAAGGGTGGTGATCTTGAGAATGCAGTAGTGATACTGGAGCGGGAGGTGGAGCAGGAGGAGATTGACCGGATTGCCGAAATGTTCAATAAGCCAGGCATTACGGAGCACCATGCGGGTGTGCTTAACAACACCAAGCTGAGGTATCCGAATGAGCCGGCCCGGCACAAGCTGCTTGACCTTATAGGTGACCTTGCACTGGTGGGGCAACCCATCAAGGGAAGGGTAGTGGCAACCCGCCCGGGTCATTATTCCAATACACGGCTTGCAAGGCTGATCAGGCAGCAGATAAAGAGGCAGACGACGAAGAAGGAGATACCTCTTCTTGACACCACCAAGCCGGCTGCTATGGATATACAGCAGATCAAGAAGCTGCTTCCGCACCGGTTCCCGTTCCTGATGGTTGACAGGGTGCTCGAGATTACTCCAAATCATGTTATAGGGATTAAGAATACCACATACAACGAGGCTTACTTTCAGGGTCATTTCGAACAGGAACATGTCTTCCCGGGGGTGTTGCTGGTGGAGACCATGGCCCAGGTGGGTGGGATACTTGTCCTGGGAAGCGTGGATGAGCCTGAAAAATACTCCACCTATTTCCTCAAGATTGACAGGATGAAATTCAAGCACAAGGTCATTCCGGGAGACACTATCGTTGTGAGGGCAGATCTTACTGAACCCATGAGGAGGAATATTGTGATAATGTATTGCCAGGCCTTTGTGGGAGAGAAACTGGTGGCTGAAGGGGAGATGACGGCACAGGTTATCAAGAACAAATAGCGACATATGATTTCTTCATTGGCACATATTGATCCGAAGGCTCAGATTGGCGAGGGGGTCACAGTTGAGCCTTTTGCCACCATTTATGGTGACGTAATTATTGGCGAAGGGACCTGGATCGGGCCGGGGGCTGTCATCTATGACGGTGCGAGGATAGGCAGTAATTGCCGTATCTTCAACGGTGCCTCCATCTCCGCTATACCCATGGACCTGAAGTTCAGCGGGGAGGAGACCACCCTCGAGATTGGTGACAACACCACTGTCAGGGAATTTACCACACTCAACAGGGGCACCAGGGCAAGAGGCAGAACCAAAATCGGGAAAAACTGCCTGCTGATGGCATATGTGCATGTGGCTCACGACTGCAGTCTGGGTGATAATGTGATCATGGTAGCATTGTCAGGTATAGCCGGTGAGGTGGAGCTGGGGAACTGGGTGACGCTGGGCGGTGGAACCATTGTTCACCAGTTTGTCCGTATCGGCAACCATGCCTTTCTTGGAGGCGGTTCAAAGGTGCGGATGGATATCCCCCCTTTCATCAAGGCTGACAGGGAGCCGCTCTCATATATGGGTCTCAACACTGTGGGGCTTGAAAGAAGAGGGTTCACAAAAGAGAAGATGCGGGAGCTGCACGAGATATACAGGGCTTATTTCAATATGGGGATGAACGGGAGCAAGGCGCTTGAATATATTGAAGCCAATTTCCCTTCCACTCCTGAACGAGATTATATACTGGATTTTATAAAGAAATCCGAAAGGGGAGTTATCAGGGGGCGTTAAGCCCCTTTTTTGTTGCCGGGGGTATAAAACACGAATGGGAACCATACTGTACGTAATAGTTCCCATTCCGGCGAGTGACAGCCATGACCGTCATTGCCGCCATGCTACTGTTATTGCAGCCGGTTCATCTCTCTTCCTCCTCCCTTTCCTGGTCTGCTGTCTGCCCGGAGGCTGACTGCTTTCCTGTTCCGGTATCTCTTCTGCTTTCCGTAGTCACCTTTCGGTTTTCCGGGGAGCATAACGGGATGCGGAGGCATGAACCCCTGAAGCACGACACTCCCCTGAGGGACAGCTGCTGTCATGCCCGGATCATCTCCATCCTATCCTCGCCGGTTTGGGTGGCATGATGATCCTCTCTCTGAACGGGCACATTTGCTGCTTTATTAGCTTTCAGCCTTGCATCTGTGTTGCTTCCCTCTCCCGGTTGTTACACCGTTTGAAGATTGCTCCGTCAGACCGCCAGGATGGGAAGGCTTCTCAGCCTGCACCCGTGACGGACGCATCAGGACCGTAATCCGTCAGCGTGAGACTCTGAAGTCTGATGTTAATTCAGAGTGATAATTAAACCATTCGAAAGAACCTTCATGCTTCAGAGCGACTCTTTATCGCTCACATGGTAGAACAAATATAACCCGAAAAGCTGCCTCAGACAAATTTTTCAGGGGAATTCTTCGATTAAGAAAATAACACGAAATAAACAGACTTTTCAACAAGAGTAATTCACATTCAATGAGGAGATTGGCATAAAAGAAGTGAGGTTATCAACAGCTGTTGATAACCTCACCTGTCAGTCGTTTGCAACTCCCTGTCATTCAAGGATTACTTTCCGGTTTTTTGGGTACCGGACACTGTATGTGAAGATAATTTCTTTGGTTTCGCGGGGTGCTATGGTCAGGTCCCAGGTGACCTCCCCAGAGGCAATGTTACGGTTCCCGCCGCTGAGTTCCACTGCCTCAACCGTGATGTCACTGTTCTGCGGCAACGGCAGCTGGTCACGCAGTTTCAGGGTGACCTCTCTGCTCTTGTTGTTGCGCACGGAGATAAGGAATGAAAGGGTCTCAACCCTGTTGGTCCCGATCAGTTTCTGGGAGGTAAAGTCTTTCCTTCGGTCACGTTTCACCGTAATGCTGTTGTCTGCACCAAGTGACACCGTCAGGGTGTCAGTCAGCTCGGCAGTATTTATATAACCCTTTCCGGTAAAGGTGTTGCTGAAATAGATATTCGATTCCCCCGGGAGAAGATTGTACTGGTCCCATCCGGTGACATAACCAACCAGGTAAGCTGCAGGTGTGATCTTGGGTGTTGTGGCATAGCTGTAGGTGGCCGGTACTGTCAGACGCTGGAGTTCCACAGTCTCCGGTTTGCCTCCGGTGGCAATCGTCTTCGGAATATTGACATCAAAGCTGAAGCTGATGTTCGACTCGCTGACGGTGACCGGCATAGGGGCGCTGGCATCAGCCACCATGACTACCTCTTCCAAAGCCATAGGTTCGCTCTCACGTTTTGAAGATACATTTACCCCTGCTGCTTTACCCTGCAACCCCCTCATCATAACCGGCGGGTAGAAGTCAATGAACCATGGGTTCAGAAGAGGCAGTGACCCTGCAGTCATAGGTGCCGCATTTGAGAGGGAGATCTTCACATCCTTCCATTCAATGCCGCTGTTCTGCCATACATTTGCCTTGTATATGATCACGGCAGGATCTGAAATGTCGTCAACCCTGATGTCATAAGCCGGCTGCCAGCCGGCATTCATCACAACATATGAAATATCCAGTTTACCAGTGGCAGGCTTGCTGCCGCTTATCGAAACCACTATTTCACCCGTGGGCATCTTCGAACGGTCAACCGTGCCGGCAAGCTGCTTTTCAAGCTTCTCCTTTTCCTCCCTGTATTCCCTGAGTATCCTCAGTTTCTTATGAATTGCGCCTTTGACAGACTCCATATTTGAACCGTAGAGATCTATCAGTGACCTGAGCTGCTCTGGAGTAATGGTTGACTTTTCGGTCACAACGTCATAGTTGGCCTTGAGGAAACGCTCTTTCTCAAGAAGCACTTCCATTGCCATTTCCTCGTCTTCGATCCTGAGCTGCAGGGCATCAATCTTTTCACGCAGTTCTTTAACCTCAGCTGATTCTGACGGATTCTCGAGGTAGTTGTTGCGGTGAGTGACACCGGTAATCATGAAATCACCTTCACCCCGTACCTGTATGCTGTTGGGATCAATGTAGGGCGACAAACTCCCGGCTATGTAATCATAGGTGCCGGGCTGAAGTGTGAAAACTGCTTCACCGGTGAGCTGGGCTCCGTGCCTGAAGACAGTCACATGGCTGACCGGACACTGGATATACTTCTCCTGGGCTTCAAGGGTGGCAGAGTAAAGTGCAATTGCAAAGAGAGCAATAAACATTAACTTTTTCATGTGACAGATTTTTTATAAAGATATTTAAAAAGTGTGTTCAGGCTGAAAAAGACAAAAATCCTGCCGTAAAAAAAGGCTGCCGGACAATTACTGTCCGGCAGCCCGTCATTACCATCAATTAAACCTAACCATTGTAATCTTTAAGAACACTCATCAGTTTCTGACGGGCAAAGAAGATACGGCTTTTTACCGTGCCCAGCTTGAGATTCAGGTTCTCGGCTATCTCCTCGTACTTGAATCCGTCAAGGTGCATGCGGAAGGGGAGACGGTAATCGTCGTGCAGCTCATCTATGGCCTTCTCTATCTCATTGCCGGCGTAGGACGACTCAGGAGAAATACTCCCCTTGTCTGACGGCATGTTGAGATAATAAAGCTCCTGCGTTCCGTCCATCATGGTATTCTCCCTCATCTTGCGGCGGTAGTTGTTGATGAAGGTGTTTTTCATTATCGTGAAGACCCAGGCCTTGAGGTTTGTGGCATCCACAAACTTGTCCTGGTTCTGTATTGCCTTTAAAAAGGTGTCCTGAACGAGATCAAGCGCATTGTCGCGGTCGAGGGTGAGACTGAGGGCGTACTTCTGAAGATTGCCCTTTAAATCTATTATGCTGGTTGTAAATTCCTGTGCAGTCATCTCTCTGTTCTTTTCGTTTGTTGACACAAAGTTAAACATACAAATTCGGATATCCAAATCTTAATATCTTAATATATTGTTAAAGTAACAGGCAGAGGGGTGTTTTCTAAATATTAAAGTGAGAATAATCAGGCATATATCAGCCGGTTGTCTAAATTAGGATAAACAGGTATTATTTTATTTTTTACCTGTCCGGACAGAATGAGGGGCAGAGCAGAAGAGGAGGCTTACAATGCCATGATACCAGATAATCAATATATTACAATCAAAACCATGTATCATGAACTTTGTTCATATGGCCTTTACCGGCAGCAGCTTCGGATCCTTGCCCCATTTTTTCTATCTTTACAAAAAAGTGCCTTATGGAGCTGAGAGATTATCCTTCAGGGAAAACAGCCTTTTATGAATTTGATGCACCAGGAGAACCGCGCGCGGTGATACTTCTCGTGCACGGGCTCGGAGAGCATGCAGGCAGATACGCAGGCTGGGCTGCCCGCTTCAATGATCAGGGAGTGTCACTGCGGGCTTTTGACCTGCCGGGGCATGGGCAGACTCCGGGCAGGTGGGGGGTGGTACCCTCCCCTGAGAAGGTATATGATACTATTGATGAGATTCTCCGGGAAACTGCCGGCACCTTTCCGGGAGTGCCGCTCTTCATCTACGGACACAGCCTGGGCGGCGGAATAGTGCTCAGCTATCTTGTAAAAAGACGTCCGGCCCTGACCGGTGCCATAGTGACCTCACCATGGGTCATCCTTTCGGAGACTCCCCCGGCCATCAAGGGTTTCCTGGCGAAGATTGCAGGGAAGCTGATGCCGGGCATGACACAGTCTTCGGGACTGAAGACGGAATACCTCTCCCGTGACCCCGGGGTAGTGGATGCATACCGTAATGATCAGCTTGTTCATGGCCAGATTTCAGCCGGGCTCTATCTCTGGATGACAGTTTCCGCGGAGGAAATCCTGGCACGTGCCGGTGAGATTGATGTTCCGCTTCTGATTGCACATGGCCGCAATGACATGATCACATCACCCTCCGGATCTGTTCAGGTGGCTGGAGCAGCACCCCGGGCAACCCTTAAATTATGGGACGAGGGCTATCATGAGCTTCACAATGATCCGCTGAAGGAGGAACACTTCGATTTCATCACCGAGTGGATGGATACCCTGTTGTAACCGGTTGATGATGGAACTGTTCACAGTGGTGCAACTGCCATCTGCAGCCTCTGAGATCACCTTCGAAACGCCGGTGATGTTCCTGGGGTCCTGCTTTGCAAATGAGATTGGTTACCGCATGGCTTCGGGCAAGTTACCGGTGATGACCAACCCGCACGGCACCCTCTTCAATCCATTTTCCGTGGCTGCAGCAACAGACAGGTTCATTTCAGCCCATAAATACACAGAAGATGACATTTACCTTCACCAGAACAGGTATATGAGTCTTGACCATCACACCGCCTTCTCATCATATGAGCGTGATGTGCTGACCGACAGGCTTAACGAAGTCAGCCGCGCAGCCTCTTCATTCATAAGAAAGGCCTCATTTCTTTTTGTCACATTTGGTACATCCTATTTATATACACTCAGGGAGACCGGAGCCATAGTTGCCAACTGCCACAAGCTCCCCTCGTCGCTTTTCAGCCGGAGGCAGGCGTCATGGTCTGAAATTGCTGACCGCTGGAGGCTGACTCTAGACTTTCTTGCGGAGCTTAACCCGGATCTGAAGGTTTGGTTCACGGTAAGCCCTGTGCGCCATATGAGCGACGGCGCCCATGCAAACCAGTTAAGCAAGGCACACCTTCTGCTGGCAGTTGAGGACCTGCTCGGGCATCCTTCGGTTGAAGGATACTTCCCCGCATACGAGATCTTCATGGATGAACT
This sequence comes from Bacteroidales bacterium, assembly GCA_025454815.1. Lineage (GTDB taxonomy): Bacteria > Bacteroidota > Bacteroidia > Bacteroidales > VadinHA17 > SR-FBR-E99. The sequence continues at coordinate 70,361 of JALONR010000022.1, forward strand.
GCGTGATTACCGTTATTATGCTCCTGACATGGTTCATCCGTCAGAGACGGCAATTGACTATATATGGGAAAAATTCTGCAGTATATTTATTTCCGGCCATACTCTGAGGCTCTGGAACGAGGCTGCAAAGATCACCAGGGCAACGGGGCACCGCATCACCGGCGGCAAAAGTGAGGCAGTATCTTTCGCCAGTTCAATGCTTGAGAGGATCAAAGACCTGAAAGGGAGGGCCCCCTATCTGAACTTTGCTGAGGAGGAAAAGTACTTCAGCTCAATTTTGTAGAAAAAAATCCTCAGATATTTAAACAAAATGTGCTTTTACTTGTTTTTGTTTCATGAAATCTTAACAAAAATGAAACGTTATACCTTGTTTATATTATTGCTTGCCCTGATACAAACGGGACTCCGGGGGCAGTCCGGCGGCGGGGTTATCCGCGGACAGGTGGTTGATGCAACCACCAACGAGCCTGTCCCTTTTGCCAGTGTGGTGATATGGAACACCACCACCGGAGCCATGACAAATTTTGACGGCTATTTCACATTTACCGGTGTCAAGCCCGGTTTTGTGGAATTGCGGATATCGTCAGTGGGGTACAAAACCTATGTTACCGAGGGGGTGATGGTAACCAACAACAACGAGGTGAACCTGGTTATCCCCCTTGAGGCTACAGTAGTTGAAGTGGCCGATGTGATTGTCAAGCCATCTCCTTTCCGGAAGTCGGTGGAAAGTCCGATCTCCGCAAGGATAATAGGGATACAGGAGATTGAACTTAACCCGGGAGGCAACCGCGACATATCCCGTGTGATACAGTCGTTCCCCGGTGTTGCATCCACCCCGGCTTTCAGGAATGACGTCATAGTCAGGGGAGGTGGTCCGAACGAAAACAGGTTCTTCATCGATGATGTTGAGATACCCTATCTGAACCATTTTTCAACCCAGGGTTCCTCGGGTGGTCCGACAGGGATTATTAATGTCGACTTTGTAAGGTCGGTTGATTTTCTTTCAGGGGCATTCCCGGCGTCCCGCGGCAACGCACTGAGCTCTGTGATGGATTTTACCATGATTGAGGGTAACAGGGAAAAGCGGACGCTCAGGGCCACGGTTGGAGCCTCTGATCTGGGGCTCACATTCAACGGCCCCACCGGTGAGCGCAGCTCCCTGATAGTCTCGGCACGCCGCTCATACCTGCAGTTTCTTTTTGGGGTAATCGGACTACCGTTCCTTCCTACCTACACTGATTTTCAGTTCAAGTACAAAGTCAAGTTTGACCAGAAGAATGAGCTTACCGTGCTTGGAATAGGTGCAAACGACGACTTCAGGCTGAACCTTGAGGCCAATGAGACCGAATTCCAGCGGTATATCCTCGGGTACATTCCAACCCAGGAGCAGTACAGCTATACTGTGGGCGCCGTTTACAGGCACTTCCGCAGAAATGGTTCCGACATGCTGGTTCTCAGCCGCAACTACTTGAACAATACCCAGTTCAAGTATCTTAACAATGACGACTCAGATCCTGACAACCTTACATTTGATTACAAGAGCGGTGAGGGAGACATAAGGCTCAGGTACGAGCGCACCGTGGTATGGCCCAACTCATTCAGGCTCAGTTACGGTGCCGGCACGGAAATGTCGCGGTACCGCAATGACACCTTCCGTCAGTTCTTTGCAGGAAACGGCCTTGAGACAGAAATATACAATTCAAATCTCGTATTCTTCAAATATGCAGCTTTCGGGCAGCTCAGCCGTGCATTCGTTGATGAGAGACTCAGACTCTCATTTGGTCTGCGCACTGACGCCAACACCTTTTCATCTGTGATGGCCAACCCGCTCACGCAGATCTCCCCCCGCCTTTCGGCATCATTTGCCCTCACCGGTGATGTGAACCTCAACTTCAACGTGGGGAGGTATTACCAGCTGCCTCCCTATACATCGCTTGGTCTTCGTGACAACGACGGCAATTTTGTCAACAGGGACAATAAAATAAAATACATTGGCGCTGATCATATTGTGGGTGGCGTCGAGCTTATACCTGACGAGCGGTTGCAGTTTACCCTTGAGGGGTTCTACAAGAGTTATTTTGACTATCCCTTCTCGGTGGCAGACCAGGTGCCTCTTTCAACGAAGAGTGCAGGTTACGGCATCTTCGGCAATGAAGCCCTTGTCTCAACCTCTGTTGGCAGGGCCTACGGGCTTGAGCTGATGGGTCGGGCGAGGGATTTTGAGGGCCTCAACATGGTCTTCGCATATACATTCGTCAGAAGCGAGTTTGAAGGAACTGACGGAAGCTACATCCCCACCGCCTGGGACAACAGGCACCTGATAAGCGTCACGGCCACGAAGACCATCGGCAAGAGCTGGGATGCAGGATTCCGGTGGAGATATGTGGGCGGAGCTCCCTATACTCCCTTTGACACAGACAGATCATCATTCATTGACGCATGGAACGTATCCGGACAGGGTTACCTTGATTACAGCCGGTTTAACACTGAGAGACTCAAGGGCTTCAGCCAGCTTGATGTCCGGATAGACAAGCAGTTCTACTTTGACAGATGGTCGCTTATGCTATACCTTGACGTGCAGAATGTCTACAATTTCAAGGCTGACCAGCCTGACATCCTGGTGCTGCAGACCGATGAGGGAGGCGCTCCGCTGGTCAATCCTCTGGATCCGCAGCGTTACCTGCTGAAATTCATTGAGGCAGAAGCCGGAACAGTACTTCCCACGATAGGGATTATTATTGAAATCTGAAAAAAATGAAAAGATGAAATACCTTATACTTGTTTTAACAGCAGTTCTCGTTTCATGCTCCACAAAACCTTCAGCCAGCAGGCTGGCGCAGAGGCAGACAGTTACAGATATTGAGACCAATTCAGCCGGGAAGGGGCAGGCGATTGAGTTCGGATTTTTCGGCGGTCCATCGCTTTATTACCCGCTTATGGCAGTCTGGATTGAGGATGAGGAAGGGAAATACATCCAGACACTTTTTGTGCCGAAGGCAATAGCTACCGGGGTCTTCAGGTACGGTTCGAATGCTTCCGGGAAGTGGGTTGAGGCAGCCAGGCGTGCTCCCCAGACCCTCCCGTACTGGTCGCACAAGAGAGGAATCAGGGCATCTGACGGACTCTATATGCCCGAATCGTCAAATCCTGTTGCTGATGCATACAGCGGAGCCACGCCCACCACAAGCTTCCTGCTGAAAACACGCGCTGACAACCCTCTTCCCTCAAGGTTCAGGGTATTGTTCGAGGTGAATCAGAACTGGGACTGGAATGAATACTGGACAAACGACAAGTACCCGGGAGATGTAAGATACCTGAACAATGCGCAGCCTGCAGTTGTCTATGAAGGGGTGGTTGATATGTCGAACCTGCAGGAAAGGTATCTGCTCAGGCCGGTTGGTCACAGTCATCCGACAGGGGAGACAGGTGAGCTCTTCACAGACCTGAGTACACTGACAACGGCACTGCAGATAGCTGACTCGGTTGTTGTAAGAATTGTTAAATAGCGTAAAATACAATCCCGGCTGCCGGGACCAGGAAATCACAGGCTGTCTGCCCATTCCGCCAGTCCGGCCGGAGAGCAGACAGCTTTCGTTTTGCCGTTGCTCCAGGTGCCGCTGGTATCATACCTTCCCAGTACAAGCACCTTCTTAAGGTCTAGTTCCCTTGCCATCTCGCTGCAAAATCCCTTAACCTCATCATCAGGCTCTGATGCAGGGAGGTTAAGTGCGAGGACGGTAAACGGCCTCACAGAGTGAATCCCGCGGATATCTTCCGCCGAGAGGGTTCCTTCAGTGTAAACCACTTCAAATCCTCTCTTCCTCAGAAGGTATTTAAGAAAGACAAGGTTGTTTTCGCTCTCAGAGTCGCCGAGGTTGATTATGGCCGCATTCTTACCCTTTGCCGTGGCTTCGTGCGACATATCCTCTGAAATGAGGATTGTCCGGATTACATGCCTGATAAACTGCTCCTGCGGTTTTGAAATGCAGTCTGTCAGCCAGAGTGCCCTTGCCTTCTGCATGAGTGGATGGAACACCTGCAGGTAGGCATCTGCCAATCCTTTCTCCCTGACATACTGGCTGAGCTTTTCCCTGAATTCTTCCTCGCTGAACCGCAATGCTGACATGATCAGCTCTCCCGGTTTGAAGGTTCCGTCACTTCCCTCGTCCCCCGTACCTGTTCTCAACACCTCGCGCAACAGTTCGCTGTCGCTCAGACGGGCGATCTTTGAGATCTTCATCCCGTTCCGGTTCAGGATTGACACGGTAATGAGCTTTTTAAGCTCCTCCTCTGTATAGTGCCTTATGTTCGAATCGCTCCGTTCAGGTGTCAGGATCCCGTACCTTTTCTCCCACATTCTTATGGTATGTGCTTTTATACCACAGAAATTCTCCAGATCCTTTATGGAGTATGTCCTGCTTCCTGCATTCATCTCTCTCAATGTTACTTACTCACAGACTATAACAATGAGAATGTATAAATGTTTAGCGTTATTTCATCAAGGTCATTCCCGGTGTGCCGGTAATCAATACCCACAATGGGTTCCGGCATCATTTCATTTGCTGTCAGGCATATATTTCATGAAACTTGCATGTCTGCTCAAAAGGTATGGAGCCTGCCGGGGGTTTCCCTCAGGGATTGCATATCCCGGTCAGGAGCTTATGGCCCGGGGACCTTTTGGCCGGGATTCCGGATCACGGTCAAATGACTCAAAGCTCACCCGGATGGCCCTCCTTTATAGCTCCAAATTCCTAAAAAACAGCTTTAACATAATGCAAAAAAGTAGTAAATTCGCAGTTCATTGGATTTTGATGAAGGACTTACAGAGCGTAAAGCAGAGGTTTGGGATAATTGGAAATCACGAGGGTCTGAACAGGGCTATTGACATAGCGGTTCAGGTTGCACCCACTGATCTCTCCGTGCTCATAACCGGAGAGAGCGGGACGGGCAAGGAAGTCTTTCCGCAGGTGATACATACACACAGCCTTCGCAAGCACGGGCCCTACATAGCAGTGAACTGCGGGGCTATACCCGAGGGTACCATAGACTCGGAACTATTTGGTCATGAAAAGGGTGCGTTTACCGGTGCGACTGACAGCCGGAAAGGATACTTCGAGGTAGCAAACGGCGGATCAATCTTCCTCGATGAGGTGGCTGAGCTCCCTCTCTCCACACAGGTGAGGCTCCTCAGGGTGCTGGAAACGGGCGAATTCATCAGGGTTGGATCATCAAAGGTCCAGAAGACCGATGTGAGGGTTATAGCTGCAACCAATGTCGATATAGTACAGGCAGTCAGTTCGGGGAGGTTCCGTGAGGACCTCTTTTACAGGCTGAACACTGTGCCGATACGTGTGCCGTCACTGCGTGAAAGAGGTGAAGACATCATCCTCCTCTTCCGCAAATTCGCAGTCGATTTTGCCGAACGGTACCGTATGCCGGCAATAAGACCTGACCACCAGGCCAGGGAGATGCTCATAAGCTATTACTGGCCAGGCAACGTAAGGCAACTCAAGAATATCACCGAACAGATATCCGTGATAGAACAGGAACGTGACGTAACAGCTGAAATGCTTGCACGTTACCTGCCTGATATACAAAGCGGACGGCTTCCCGTTCCGGTCAGGACTTTCCCCGAGGAGAAGAGTTTCAGCAGTGAGCGGGAGATCCTGTACAAGGTTCTTTTCGATATGAAAAGCGATATGCATGATCTGAAAAACCTTGTGTACGATCTCCTCAGTACCGGTGATCCGGACAACCTGACCGAAAGCGGAGCCAGGGCCGTTCGTAACCTGTTCAACCAGGGAACCCTTCACAAGGATACCTTTGAGCAGGTGCCGCCGGTTAAGGTCAGCTACGGCACTTCGAGGGAGGCCAGGGTGATTGAAGACACCGAGGAGGTTATTGAGGAATCGCTATCCCTGACTGACCGCGAAAAGGAACTTATCATAAAGGCTCTCGACAAGAACAACGGGAAGCGAAAGCTTGCGGCAGCAGAACTGGGGATCTCCGAAAGAACCCTTTACAGGAAAATAAAGGAATACGGACTCGATGCATAAAGCTGTCAGGATATTGCTGCCGCTGGCCCTGCTGGCGCTGACCGCAGGCTGCGGGATAAAAATCAGGTATTCCTTTACCGGGGCTTCAATTCCCGCTGAAGCCCGGACAATCAGCATTGCAACCTTCCAGAACAGGGCAAGCCTGGTGGTACCCGGCCTGACACAGACCCTGACCGATGCACTTATTGACATGTGCCGGGCCCAGACCAACCTTGACATGGTCTCATCCGGAGGCGACCTCAGCTTTGAAGGAGAGATATCCGATTACAAGACACAGCCGCTGACCGTCGGCGGAAACGAACAGGCTGCAATGAACCGTTTCTCCATCTCAGTCAGGGTCAGGTATGTGAACAGCTTTAACAGTGACCTCAGTTTCGATCAGACTTTCACCCGGTACCAGGATTACAACAGTGCCCTTAACCTGAGCGAGGTTGAAGCCAGCCTGACTGAAGAGATTGTCAAGATGCTTACGGAGGATATTTTTAACCGGGCGTTTGTCAACTGGTAGTGTGTACCCATGAACAGGAATGAATTCAACAGGTTCATCGCTGGCATTGACCTTCCTGGTCCCTCTGACCTCGAGAGACTCAGGGAGCTTGTTGACCTTTTCCCCTGGTTTCACTCCGCCCATCTGTTGCTCCTGAAGGGGCTTAAAGAAAATTCCGATATAAGGTTTGATCCCCAACTGAAGGCATCAGCCCTTTCTGTCAACGACAGGGAGGTACTTTATCATTATCTGTTCCTTTCACCTTCAGAGCCGGCCCCGGAATCTGTGGCGGCAACGGAGCCCGCCCCGGAATCATTGGCGGCAACGGAGCCTGCCCCGGAACCGATCGCTGAGCCAGTCCCTGAACTGATCTCTGTGACCGCACCGGAACCGATCCCTGAGCCCGCACCGGAATCATTGGCGGCAACGGAGCCTGCCCCGGAATCTGTGGCGGCAACGGAGGAGGTGCAAGTTATCGCGGAGGAGACTTTCGCTGGTGATGTTCCTGTCTCAGGGGAGGAACCCCTTCCCGGAGCAATCACTGTCGCCGGGGAGGAGCCCCTTCCCGGAGCAATCACTGGGGAGGAGCCTCTCCCTGAAGATATTCCTGTCAGTGAAGAAGAGGCTGCCATGGAGGTCCGTGTGGCAGTACTGCCGAAAGAAGAGTCTCAAGAAACCTGGCGGCAGCGGACCAGGGAGGAACTGATAGCAGAGATTGAGGCCCGCCTCAGGGAGCTTGAACAGATCAGCGCAGGAATGGTTGAGTTCCCGGAGAAACCGGTGGCCGGGGCTGAGGTGCAGCAGGAGCAGGAGGCTCATTCTGAACAGGCACCCGAGCCTGAAATGCAGCCCGGACAGGCACCTGAGCCTGAAATGCAGCCCGGGCCGGAAGTTCACCCGCAACCGGAAGAGGAGTATGAGCCTGTGAATGAGTCAGAACAAGAAGCAGAGGTATTATCAGCACCCATGACGGAACCCCTCCCGGAGGTTGTGGATGAATGGCAGTATGAGCCGGCTTTTGAATCAGAGGAAGAGGCAGAACCGGAACATGATGAGCTTCTGGAACTGATAACCGAAGAACCTGCATTACAGGAACAGCCATCCGGAAGGTTTTCCCAGGCTGACCTTATTGACAGGTTCATCCGGACCAGCCCCACAATAGAAAGGATGGTTCCTGGTGAGGTTCATCCTGTAAAAGACCTGTCAGAAGCCAGTACCGAAGAGAAGGGAAAGTTCATAACCGAAACACTGGCAAAGATTTATATCAACCAGGGTTACTATACGAAGGCAATAAATATTTATGAAAAGCTCTCATTGCAATATCCGGAAAAAAGTGCTTACTTTGCAAGCCGTATTGAAAAGATCAACGAGTTAATAAAATAGTACAAAAATGGGAATCTATATTTTTATCTCAATCCTGGTAATCATTGCGTGTTTGCTCGTCATAATGGTTGTGCTGGTACAGAACTCCAAGGGAGGCGGACTGGCATCCAACTTCACATCAGCCGGACAGTCGATGGGTGTCAGAAAGACTGCAGACTTTCTTGAGAAGTCTACCTGGACTCTTGGAGCTGCCATTCTGATACTGTCCCTGGCAGCCACTGCAGCCATCCCGCGAGGTCAGGGCAGCCAGGAATCGGTAATCAAGTCGTCAATAGAGAGGGCACAGGATCCCAATGCAATACCCGTGCTTCCAACCCAGACGCCTGTTGAAGAACAGCCGGAAGGCGGAAACGAATAACAGTGACATCACTAAGAACCAGGAGTGTCAGTTTGTCATGAACTGACACTCTTTTTTTGTCATTTGCCATTTGGCACAGAATATGAAATCGAGAAGCAGGAAAATATTGTTTAACTATAAAACTACTAGCAATGGCAGAATTAAAAGGAAAAGTGCTGGCAGGCAAAGTTCTCGTTAAGCCTCATGAGGCTGAGGAAAAGACCGCCAGCGGCATCATTATTCCAGACTCAGCAAAGGAAAAACCGCGTGCAGGCACCGTAGTCCTTGTAGGTGCTCCGAAGAAGGATGAAGAAATGGAACTCAAAAAGGGAGATGTCGTTCTCTATGGCAAATACTCCGGCCAGGAAATCAATATCGATGGTACAGACTATCTCCTTCTTTCACAGACTGATGTTCTCTATATTTCGTAAAACATTAAAAAAGAATAGCAATGTCAAAGGAAATTAAATTCAATATTGAAGCACGTGCCCTGCTGAAAGAGGGTGTTGATCAGCTTGCTGACACCGTGAAGGTAACTCTTGGTCCCAAGGGCCGCAATGTTGTGCTTGAGAAGAAATTCGGAGCACCCCAGATAACCAAGGACGGTGTGACCGTTGCCAAGGAGATCGAACTGTCAGATCCTTACAGGAACATGGGAGCACAGATGGTTAAGGAGGTTGCTTCAAAAACAGCCGATAATGCTGGTGACGGTACCACAACAGCTACCGTTCTTGCGCAGAGCATCATCAGCGTCGGTCTCAAGAATGTCACCGCAGGTGCAAACCCGATGGACCTCAAGAGAGGTATTGACAAGGCCGTTGCAAAGGTTGTTGAGAGCCTGAAGAACCAGTCACAGACTGTTGGCGATGATCTCAGGAAGATTGAGCAGGTTGCCCGTATATCCGCAAACAACGATGAAGAGATTGGAAAGCTCATCGCAACAGCAATGGATAAGGTAAAGAAGGAAGGCGTCATCACCGTTGAGGAGGCAAAAGGTACCGAAACCAAAGTTGAGGTTGTTGAAGGTATGCAATTTGACCGCGGATACATCTCGGCTTATTTTGTCACCAATCCTGACAAAATGGAAGTCGATATGGAAAACCCCTATATCCTTATTCATGACAAGAAGATCTCCTCAATGAAGGATCTTCTCCCGATACTTGAAGAGACAGCCCGCAGCGGACGTGGTCTGATGATCATTGCTGAGGATGTTGAGGGCGAAGCTCTGGCAACCCTCGTTGTGAACCGTCTCAGGGGCTCACTGAAGGTTTGTGCCGTCAAGGCTCCGGGCTTTGGCGACAGGAGGAAGGAGATGCTTGAGGACATAGCCATTCTCACCGGCGGTACCGTAATTTCCGAGGAGAGAGGCATGAAACTCGAGAATGCAACCATGGCTGATCTCGGTCTGGCTGACAAAGTGACCGTCAACAAGGAGAACACAACCATTGTCAATGGTGCAGGTGACAAGGATATGATCCAGGCCCGCATCAACCAGATCAAGCAGCAGATATCAACCACCACGTCAGACTACGACAAGGAGAAGCTCCAGGAGAGACTGGCCAAACTGGCAGGCGGTGTGGCAGTTCTTTACATCGGAGCCGCATCAGAGGTTGAGATGAAAGAGAAGAAAGACCGTGTTGATGACGCTCTTCATGCAACCCGTGCTGCAATTGAAGAGGGTATTATCCCCGGCGGCGGCGTAGGTTATATCCGCGCAATTCCTGCACTTGAGTCTCTCAAGGGTGACAACGATGACCAGGATACCGGTATCGAGATAGTGAAGAGAGCTATTGAGGAGCCTCTTCGTCAGATAGTTGTCAATGCAGGCAAGGAGGGTGCAGTGATTGTCCAGAAAGTGCGTGAAGGCAAGGAAGACTTCGGTTATAATGCCCAGACTGACAAGTTTGAGCATCTCTACAAGGCCGGTGTAATCGATCCTTCAAAGGTTGCAAGAATTGCCCTCGAGAATGCAGCATCCATTGCCGGAATGTTCCTTACCACCGAGGCAGTTGTTGTCGAGGAGAAAGAGGACAACCCGATGCCGAATCCTGCAATGGGCGGCGGTGGAATGCCCGGAATGATGTAAAAAAGCTTATTGATTTTAAGAAAAGCTGTTCTGAATTCGGAGCAGCTTTTTTTATTTCCGATTGCCCAATCGCGATTGCCCACTTGCCTGATTGGTTTCAATCCCAAAATCTTAGATCGCAAATCGCAAATCATTCTTGTCTTGTGCCTGATTTCTCCCATCTTTGCATTTATGAATGACCCCAGGCAGGTATACGAGCTTGAACACGAAAAAACAGGGAAGCTGATGTGGAAATACTTCCTGCCTGCATTTGCCAGCATGATGGCCAATGCCCTTTATAATGTGGTGGATCGTATCTATATAGGGCAGGGGGTGGATGCCCTTGCGCTGTCAGGACTGACAGTTGTTTTTCCGCTGATGATCATCATCATGGCCTTCGGGATGCTGGTGGGCATGGGCTCGGCAGTGCGAATCTCGCTTAGCCTCGGGGAGAAGGATTTCGATAGAGCCAACCGCATCCTGGGCAATGCATTTTTCCTCTCACTTTTTCTGGGAGTGGTGCTAATGGCGGCAGGTTTTCTCGTGAGAGACCATGTCCTGCAGATATTCGGAGCAGGGCCCGAAACCATTCAATATGCTTCTGATTACTTTACCATCATCCTCCTGGGTACTCCTATGGCTATGATGGGTTTCGCCCTGAATAACGTCATCAGGGCAGAGGGTAATCCCCGGATTGCCATGTATTCAATGTTCATCAGTGCCGGGTTGAACATAATTCTTGACCCGATCTTCATCTTCGGATTTGGAATGGGTGTAAAGGGAGCTGCCATTGCCACTGTGATATCACATGCATTCCTTGCGGCATGGGTCCTTCTTCATTTTCGCAGCAACAGAAGCGTTACCCGGCTGACTCTCATAAACTTCCGCCCCAATCTCTACATAATCAAATATATTGTCTCCATTGGTTTTGCTCCCTTTGCCATGAACATCGCCGCAAGCATTGTCACTGCAGTGATGAACACGAAGTTCATAAAATATGGTGGTGACATAGCGGTCGGTGCACTCGGTATTGTAAACAGCGCAACAATGATGCTGGTGATTTCAATCATCTCACTCAATATGGCCGTGCAGCCAATCATCGGCTTCAACTACGGTGCAGGACTGTTCTGCAGGGTTAAGGAGACAATCCTGAAGGCTATACGGTATGCCACACTTATCGCCATCGGAGGCTGGCTGCTCTGCATGCTTTTACCCGGAACAATTATCAGTATCTTCAATTCTGACAACATGGAACTGCGGGAGGCAGGTATCCTTGGCCTTCGTATCTACTGCGCCATGTTGCCGGTAGTAGGTTTCCAGATAATTGCCTCCAACTATTTTCAGGCTATTGGCAAAGCAAGACTGGCAGCTTTCCTGTCACTGCTCCGCCAGATAATAGTCCTCCTGCCTCTCATAATCATCCTGCCCCACTTCTGGGGTGTGGCCGGAGTCTGGATTGCCAATCCTGTTTCTGATTTCATCGCGGCAGTGATCTCGTTCATCTATTTCCGCCGTGAGATAGGCAAACTCAACTGTGACATGCCCGTTGCCGGGAGAAGAGAACCGGTAATAGCGGGGAGAACAGAGCCGGTAATTGCAGCAAGAAAAGAACCGGAGTAAATAGTGATAAAGGAATCTGTTCTAACAGCGGGAGGGTAAAAAACTATTGACCACCTTCCGTTTTCTTTTTCTTCAGCACCGCCAGGAAAAGTACAAATGCAGCTGCAGCCGCGGTTAATCCGATCAAAACGGAGGTCTTCATCGGTAGTGCCAGCCCTCCTCCTGAATGAGGGGCTGAAAGAAGATAGGTGACGCAGACGGCAGTGATGAACAAGGCCGGCAAAGACATAATAAGATGAGTCTTGCCCCTGAGTCCCAGGTACATTGCAATGGTCCAGCAGGTAATGGCTGCAAGCGCCTGGTTTGAGATGCCGACGAATTTCCATATCCGCGCAAACTCATCTTTCATTACGAAGGTAAGAATGAATGCCAGGGTGAACACAGGCACAACTATCAGCAGCCTTGAGGAGATCTTCTTCTGCTGCAGCCCCAGCATGTCAGCTATGGTAAGCCTGGCACTCCTGAAGGCAGTATCGCCTGATGTAACCGGACAGGCTACAACGCCTACCACGGCAATGATGGCTCCTGCCTTGCCAAGCCACGACCGGCAAATCTCATTTACAAGCCATGCAGGATCAGGCTTTACTGAGGGGTTGTCAGCCAGCGGATGGGTGAACGCATAGTTAAGCCCATGCACATCGCCCATGTAGTTCATGGCAGCAGTAGCCCATATCATTGCCACAATACCTTCGGCGATCATGGCTCCATAGAAAATATGTCTCCCCTGTCTTTCAGATTTCAGGCACCTGGCCATTAGTGGCGATTGTGTAGCGTGAAATCCGGAGATGGCACCGCAGGAGACCACTATGAAGAGGAAGGGGAAGATGGTATTGGTGGCAGCATCAGGCTGGAAGTTAATGAGACTTGCAGGAGTAAGTTCCATCAGTGTGAGATTTCCTCCGGCCCAGTTAAATATCAGGCCTCCAAAAACTCCCATGGCCATAAAAATCAGGGCTGCACCAAAGAAAGGATAGAGCAGCCCGATGATTTTGTCAATTGGGAGAAGGGTAGCCAGGATATAATAGAAGAAAATCAGTCCCAGCCAGAATGTCAGGCTGAATCCTGACATGGTGTATAGCAGTTTGGCGGGGCCGCTTACGAAAGCCACACCCACAAAGACAAGCAGAAGCAGGGTGAAGGCTCTCAGGAACATACGCATCGGCCTGCCCAGGTAGGTTCCCACAAGCTCAGGCAGGCTGGCACCGCCATTGCGGACAGAGAGCATCCCTCCGAAGTAATCATGTGTGGCTCCCATAAAGATACATCCCAACACTATCCAGATATAGACAACAGGTCCGTACATTGCTCCCAGTATGGCGCCGAAGATCGGCCCCAGGCCGGCAATATTCAGGAACTGTATCATGAAAACCCGCCACCCTTTCATGGGGATGTAGTCAATGCCGTCATTTTTTGTGAATGCCGGGGTGGCCCGGTCAGGGTCTGTCCCGAAGAATCTTTCGGCCACTCTCCCGTAGACAAGGTATCCCAGGATAAGCAGAGTGACCGACACTGCCAGGGTAATCATCCTTTCCTGTTTAAGTAATCCCCTAAATTAATGAAATTGCCGTACAGTACGATGGTTGTATGCACCAATAAATGAAAGGCCAAATTGTATATATTTGCACCTGAATTGAACCGGTCATCTCTGATGGATAACATACGCAACTTCTGCATAATAGCACATATCGACCACGGCAAGAGCACTCTTGCCGACAGGCTGCTTGAGATGACAAGGACCATTGATGCACGTGAGTTCCAGGACCAGGTTCTTGATGACATGGACCTTGAGAGGGAGCGTGGAATCACTATCAAGAGCCATGCAATACAGATGGCTTACAATCACGGGGGCAGGAATTATTTCCTTAACCTGATTGACACTCCGGGTCATGTTGATTTCTCGTATGAAGTGTCACGCTCCATCGCCGCCTGCGAGGGGGCACTGCTGGTGGTTGATGCCACCCAGGGTATACAGGCACAGACTATTTCGAACCTTTATATGGCCATAGAGCACGGCCTCGAGATAATCCCGGTGTTAAACAAGATGGATTCACCGAGCGCTATGCCCGAGGAGGTGAAGGACCAGATTGTGGACCTTATAGGGTGCACCAGGGAGGAGATTATTGAAGCCAGTGCCCGCACAGGAATGGGAGTGGAAGAGATAATGGAGGCCATTATAAGCAGGGTTCCGGCACCCGGGGGTGATCCGGATGCACCGCTGCAGGCACTCATCTTTGACTCTGTGTTCAATTCGTTCCGTGGTATCATCGCATACTTCAAGATAGCCAACGGTACCGTAAGGACGCATGACCTGGTCAAATTTGTAAATACCGGCAGGGAGTATGACGCCGATGAGATAGGTGTTCTCAAGCTGAAGAGGGAACCGCGTGATGTACTAAGCGCCGGAGATGTCGGGTATATCATTTCGGGAATCAAGATATCGGCGGAAGTGAAGGTGGGTGACACCATTACACATGTTGCACGGCCTTGTGACAAGGCGATATCAGGATTCGCCGATGTGAAACCGATGGTGTTTGCGGGGATTTACCCCGTTGATGCGGATGACTACGAAGATCTGCGGGCATCAATTGAGAAACTCCAGTTGAATGATGCCTCACTGACATTTGTTCCGGAATCATCGGCAGCACTCGGATTCGGTTTCCGCTGCGGCTTCCTCGGTCTGCTGCACATGGAGATAATACAGGAGAGACTTGACAGGGAGTTCGACATGGACGTCATCACAACAGTCCCCAACGTCTCCTTCAGGGTACTTACAACAAAAGGGGATATAGTAGATGTTCACAACCCATCGGGACTCCCCCCGGTTACGGTAATAGAGGAAATAGAGGAACCATATATTCATGCACAGGTGATATCCAAGTCGGAATACCTGGGTCCTATCCTGAAGCTCTGTATCGACAAACGGGGGGCGCTCAAGAACCAGGTTTACCTTACCAGTGACAGGGTGGAGGTGACATTTGACATGCCTCTCTCTGAGATTGTGTTTGATTTCTATGACAAACTGAAGAGCATATCAAAGGGGTACGCATCCTTTGACTATCACATCACCGGATATAAGAAGGCTGACCTGGTGAGGCTTGACATTCTTCTTAACGGCGAGATGGTTGATGCTCTCTCAACACTGATCTACAGGGGTCATGCATACGACTTCGGGCGAAGGATGTGTGAGAAACTTCGTGAGCTTATACCGAGACAGCAGTTTGATATTGCCATCCAGGCTGCAATAGGTGCCAAGATAATAGCCCGTGAAACTGTCAAGGCAGTCCGCAAGGACGTTACTGCCAAATGTTACGGCGGGGATATCACCAGGAAGAGGAAACTGCTTGAAAAACAGAAGAAAGGAAAGAAAAGGATGCGCCAGATAGGCAACGTTGAGGTGCCGCAGCAGGCATTCCTGGCCGTTCTTAAGCTCGACTGACGCAAAAAAAACTTGCAGGGTATTGCAAATAAAGAAATTATGTTAACTTAGCACCTCGTTGGGCTTTGACGGGAAGATAATCATACTAGTCGAAAGACCCTGAAACTAACCTAGACTCATACCCCGTGCGGATCACTTCGTACGGGGTATTTATTTCACCGGCCCCGGTTCAGCAGAGCAGCTTGTATCCCTTGCCATGTATGTTGAGAATTTCCACCTTCTCATCCTTGCTCAGGTATTTGCGAAGCTTGGTGATATAAACGTCCATACTCCTGGCATTGAAGTAATTGTCATCTATCCAGATCGATTTAAGGGCGAAGTTGCGTTCAAGCACCTCATTCCGGTGCCGGCACAGCAGCTCAAGCAGCTCTGACTCCTTGGTGGTGAGCTTACGCGATTGATCATTGAAAGTGAGGAGCTGTTTTGTCACATCAAATGTGAATCTGCCAATTGTATAGGAATCAACCGGTGCATCTGCGGTCCTGCGGGAAGAACGCCTGAGAATAGCCTCGATGCGGTAAATAAGCTCTTCCATTGAGAACGGTTTTGTCAGGTAGTCATCGGCTCCTGACTTAAACCCCTCTATTACATCTTCCTTCAGATTTTTCGCTGTCAGGAAGATAATGGGAATGTGGGGGTCAATCTCCCTGATATTTCTTGCAAGTGAGAAACCGTCAAGCTCCGGCATCATAACGTCGAGAAGACATAGATGAAACTTCTCTTTCCTGAAGAGCTCCTTCGCCTTTGCTCCGTCAGTGACCAGAGTGGTTTCATACTCCCTTGCTGCGAGATAATTCTTCAGAAGCTGCCCCAGATTCGGATCGTCCTCTGCAAGCAGGATGCTAACCTTTTTCATTCGCTTTTCAATTTATATGTTACTGGCATGAATGGGCCCGCATAGGATAGTTTCATAAAGTCTTTTCGTGCTCCTTTTCTCATGCAAATCTCATTTTGGCTGTTCTTTCGGAAGATGAATGATTACCCTTGTTCCCTTGCCGGTCTGGCTTTCAACCTTGATGGTTCCGAAGTGTTCTTCCGTTATCTTTTTCACATAGCTGAGTCCCAGGCCGAAACCTTTTATATTGTGTGTGTTGCCTGAAGGGACGCGGTAAAATTTCTCGAAGATCTGTTTCTGATGCTCACGCGGGATACCGATGCCGTTGTCAGACACCGTTATGACAATTCCCCTGTGCCAGGCTGCCGTTGACACTGTTATTTCAGGTGTTGTCACGGAATATTTGAGGGCATTGTCTATGAGGTTGAGGAGGACATTGAAAAAGTTTGTCTCGTCAAGTGTGACTATGGGGTCAGAGGCATCCAGGAAGGTGGAGATGGTTCCACCCCTTCCGTTTACCTGTAGTTTAAATGCATCTACGGCCCTCAGGATTATGGCATGCAGGTCAGTGGGCTGTTTGTTGAGTTCAAGTTTTCCCTTCTCGAAGATGGCTGTCTGAAGGACTCTTTCCACCAGCACCTTCAGCCTGTTGCTCTCCTCGCTGATTACTGTTGCAAGGCCGGTTGCATTCCGGGCGCTCTCCGGGATGGTTTTGTCTGTCAGCATCTGCGATGCCAGTGAGATTGTGGCAATAGGAGTCTTGAGCTCATGTGTCATGTTGTTGATGAAGTCACTCCTTATCTCTGACAGCCTCTTCTGGCGGAAGATGACAATGAAGGTGCCGGTTGAAAGCAGGATAAGCAGCAGCACGATCAGCATCGATGAGATGGCCATAAAGGCTATCTGGCTGAACTTATACTCCTCTTCCTTTGGGAAATAGATGGTAAGGATATTGTTTCCCGGGACCGGGTCATTGGGAAACAACTGCCTCAGGTACTTATTGGCGATACCGCTCTCTGAATAACCGGTTGTGCGATAGATTATGTCTCCGTAGGCTCCCCTAACCGCACACTCATAGTCAAGGTGAATACCTACCGCATCAAGTGATTTCCTGATATGGTTGTTCAGCTCATCATGGGTGAAGCGGTCACGCAGGGGAGGTGTTTCATGAAGTATCCGGCTGACTATATTCTCAATGGAGACGATCTTGCTTGTCATTCGGGTTGTGGCTCCTGCAGAGAGGATCTGTTCATCGGGCTCGCTGTTCTCAAAGAATTCCTCCACACCCAGGCTGTCGGAATCGAGAAGGTATGTATACCCGGCCCTGCTGATTATAACTGACCTGACATCAGGATCAAAGCCGTACCTCTCCAGCAGCTTGGCTTCAGCAGCCTGCTGGCCTGTCATTGCTTCATTCTCTCCATTACCGGCAGGAACCTGTGCGGGACTGATTTCACTCATGATCCGGTTGTAGGTCTCAGCTTTTTCAAGTTCGGACACCACCTCTTTCAGGGCTTCATTTACCCCGAACCTGAACTGTTGGTCTTCTGCACTTACAACATTGTTGATCCACCTGAACTGGATGATCACCAGGGCTGATATGGCCAGGAAAAAAAATACTGCAAGAAGTACAATGTAAGAGCGCTTCATGATGTAACAAAAATAGTCTCTTAAAACCTTAATACATAGCCCTGCCCCAACCTATTTTCCATACTTTTATCATGATACAAAATAAAACAATACTAAAAAAATGTTAAAAATCAATATATTAACATATCCTTAAGGAAGAGATCCCGATTTTTTTCTGATATTTGCATCAGTTATGGCACGATAATTGTAATAACATAAAAGGAGTTTTTTTCATAGGTTAGGTTAGTTTTAGGGTTAACACTGAAGAGGAGGCGAGAAATTGTCTCCTCTTTCTCTTGTTTACATGGCTTGTCAGGATTTCTAACCCGTTTCCCTCCATGTCCGGTTAAAGTGCAAGCAGTGACAGGTTTCTGTCGCTGACTTCCCTGCTGTCAAGGATGAACACTGCTGTTATCTCCGGTATTTTACGCAGTTCTGCAGCCAGTTCTTCGGCTTCATTTCTGGTATGGTTCCCTCCGGGGAGGACAAGGAAATCAATGTTTTTAAGTTTTCGCAGCAGCAGGTTTCCTCCACTGCGGTTTGAAACAAGTGTGAATGCCTGGTCCCGGGGGATGAATTTTGAGAAGATACCGCTTCCTGCCGGGCCATTGACAATGATCTCCTCTTCTGATTTTCTGAGGGTACTTCCGAGGTGGCGGTTGATCATCACAGAAAGCCTGTAGTCAGGTTCTGCGGAGACCACGCCCAGGAAGTGGAAGGCTTGTGGTTCTCCGCTTTCAATGGTATGTCTTGTGATCTTCCTTTCCCTTGTCATGTTTTCAACAGCCCCAGCATTTTAAGGGCAGCCAACGAGGCTTCCTGTTCTGCCTCTTTCTTTGTGGCGCCGGTTCCCCGGGTGATTTCCTCGTTATTTATTTCCAGCGTCACGGTAAAGAGTGGCTGCAAACCTGTGCCGGATGGTTTTTCCCGTGAGGTGAAGTTAAGCTTTTGTTTGTTTTTCTGGCAATATTCAAGTATCATGCTCTTGTAATCCGTTTCGGAAGCCAGCACTGCACCCAGGTTGAGATGTTTCTTCAGCCCCCGTTCAATGAAGAACCTGCTTGTCCGGTCAAACCCGGTATCGATGAAAAGGGCCCCCACGAGTGCTTCAACGGCATTGCCGTAGAGATTCCGGGGAGAGTCGGTGGCTGCCAGGTTTGAAACGATCAGCCTGTCAAGCCCCATTGACAGCCCGAGGTTGTTGAGAGTCTCGCGGTTGACTATCCGTGCCCGGGTCTTTGTAAGGAATCCTTCAGGTGCTTCCGGGTAAAGCCGGAAGAGGTAGTCGGAAAGGATACTGTCAATAATGGCATCACCCAGGTATTCAAGTCTTTCATTGTTGATCCTGACGCCGTCGGGAAGGGTATAGGTTGCAGACCGGTGTATGAAGGCCATTTCATACAGTCTGAGGTTAACAGGTCTGAACCCGAGAAGTTTCTTGAGTTCCGAGCGGAATTTTCTCCGTTCGTGAATAAGTGTGTTGTTCTTCTTCCTGTAAAGCAGGAACACTATTCTTCGAATTTCCTGAGAAGAACTGATGCATTGTGTCCCCCGAAGCCGAAGTTGTTGCTGAGAGCCACTCTCACGGGTCTCATCTGAGCTTTGTTCAGGGTAAGGTTCAGGTTCTGGTCAATAGCCGGATCAGGGTTCCTGAAGTTGATTGTGGGCGGCACTATGTCATGTGTCACCGCCATAACGGTAGCGATTGCCTCAACAGCGCCTGCGGCGCCCAGCAGATGGCCCGTCATCGATTTTGTTGAGCTGATGTTGAGCTTGTAAGCGTGTTCTCCGAAGAGCGTAAGGATTGCCTTTGTTTCAGCGATGTCACCAAGGGGGGTGGCTGTTCCGTGGACGTTGATATAATCAACATCGGATGGTTTGATACCGGCTTCCGATATTGCCTGCTTCATAACGTTGACGGCACCCATTCCGTCAGGATGGGGAGCTGTGATATGATAAGCGTCAGCGGTAAGTCCGGAACCAATCACCTCCGCATAAATCCTGGCGCCCCTGGCTTTGGCATGGCCGAGCTCCTCGAGGATAAGTGCACCGGCACCTTCACCGATGACAAATCCGTCACGGGTGACATCAAACGGCCTGGATGCAGTGGAATACTCCTCGTTGTTGGTGGACATAGCCTGCATGGCATTGAAGCCACCTATGCCGGGCGGGTTGATGGATGCCTCCGACCCTCCGGCAATAAAAAGGTCAGCCTTGCCGAGGAGAATGTAATAATAGGCGTCAATAATAGCATTTGTTGATGAGGCACAGGCTGATACAGTGGCGAAGTTGGGTCCGCGGAAACCATAACGTATGGAGAGCAGTCCCGCAGCAATGTCACTTATCATTTTTGGAATGAAGAAAGGGCTGAAACGGGGAGTTCCGTCACCCATCAGAAATCCCTTTACCTCCTCCACTATAGTCTCTATTCCACCTATGCCTGAGGCCCAGATTACACCTGATCGGTCCTTGTCTGTTGCCTCCGGATCAAGACCTGCGTCTTTAACCGCTTCATCAGCCGCAATATGTGCGTACTGGGTGTAGCGGTCCATTTTGCGTGATTCCTTCCGGTCAAAATGATTGGCAGGATCATAGTTCTTGATTTCACAGGCAAACCTGGTTTTGAATTTGGATGTGTCGAAATGGGTGATAAGCCCAGCTCCGCTGACACCATCCACAAGACTTTTCCAGTAATCCTGCAGATTGTTGCCGATGGGGGTCAGAGCCCCCATCCCGGTAACTACTACACGCCTCATATCAGGTTATCAGAGATAACTACTTGGCGTTTTCCTCAATATACTTAATGGCTTCGCCTACTGTGCTAATGCTTTCTGCCTGATCGTCAGGAATTCCGATGTTGAATTCCTTTTCGAATTCCATGATCAGCTCAACTGTGTCAAGAGAGTCTGCTCCAAGGTCATTTGTGAAATGTGCTTCGGGAGTAACCTCTGCTTCATCAACGCCAAGCTTCTCAACGATGATCTTCTTTACTCTTGTAGAAATGTCAGACATACCAATCAGTTTTACGTTAATACTCGTTTTTAAAACTCTGCAAAGAAATATATTTGTACTATATTTTTCAAACAATTTACCGGAAATTTACATGCTGACAGATTTAATTTAATGTTTTTCAGCAGGTTAAGGCTCTTTTTCAGCCGCCGGCACGTGTCCGCGAATATCAGGTTAAGTAGCAGAAAATGAAGCATATAGCAATACTCGCATCGGGAACCGGCACCAACGCTGAAAACATCATCCGATACTTTTCGAACGATAAAAAAGCGAAAGTAACCCTTGTTTTGTCGAACAAGCCTCAGGCTATGGTATTGGAAAGGGCTGCGGCACTCGGGGTGGATGCGTTTTTTTTCGACCGGGATCAATTTTACAATACCGGGGAGGTGCTTATGATGCTGCGCAGAAGGGAGACTGATCTGGTAGTCCTGGCAGGGTTTCTATGGCTTGTTCCCGTAGAGCTGATTCATGCATTCCGTGGCCGGATCATAAATATTCACCCGGCGCTGCTGCCACAGTTCGGGGGGAAGGGGATGTACGGGGAGAAGGTGCACCGTGCGGTGCTGGAATCCGGCTGCACCGAGAGCGGAATTACAATACATTACGTGAACGAGTACTATGATGCAGGTGACATCATATTCCAGGCCAGGTGCCCGGTGCTGCCGGGGGATGATGCTGACACTCTGGCGCAGAGGGTACATGCCCTGGAATACGAGCACTTTCCCAAAGTTATCAGTCAGCTGATCAGTAACTTATAGTAGACAGAAGGCTGATATACCCCTCAGCCACCCTGCGGAACTGCTCCAATGCCTCCGGGGCAACGGGATTGACAGGAGGTGCTTCAACCTTCAGGGGGTCAATCGGAGAACCGTTGCGGTAGAACCTGAAGTCGAGATGAGGCCCTGTTGACAGCCCCGAACTGCCTACATACCCTATAACCTGCCCCTGTTTCACGTAGACCCCCGGTGCTATTCCCGGGCCGAAACGCGAGAGGTGCAGGTAGGCTGTGGAATAGACGCTGTTATGTGTTATCCGCACCATTCTCCCGGCTCCTCCCTCATAGCTAGTACTGGTGACCCTTCCATCGCCGATGGCCAGGACCGGGGTTCCGATCGGCGCTGCATAGTCGATGCCATGATGAGGCCTTACTACTTTAAGAATGGGATGCATTCTTCCGCCCGAGAAACGTGAGCTGATGCGCGAGTATCTTAGCGGTGCCTTGAGAAATGCCTTGCGCAGGCTTGCACCGGTGGTGTCAAAGAATGACATGGTGCTGTCCTGTATGAAAGGAATTGCATATATGGTGCTTCCGGCATGCTCAAACTCTGCTGCGTGAATGCGGGTGATGCCAACCGATTCCTCTCCTATAAACTCTTCTTCATAGATTACCTTGAACCTGTCTCCCTTCTGAAGGCCGAAGAAGTCGATGGTCCATGCATAGATCTCAGAGAGCTCGGCTGAAAGGTTTGGATTAAGGTTGTTTTCCATTGCCGTCTCCCATAAAGAGAGGGTAATGGTGCCGGATGAGTAGCGGAGCATCCGCTTTATCTCGGCATCATGCCTGTAAATAGCCAGGGTATCCTTCAGCGAGAAGACGTATGCAACACGCGGATCATGCTGATAGATGAAATACTCAGGCTTGTTCAGGGTGTCCTTCGTTGTAAGCACTGAATACGAACTACCTGTGCGAACCCTCCGGGGATCAAAAGTCTCACGGTTGTCACGCAGCAGAGTCTCGATATCATTCCAGTCAACTCCCTGTGCCGACAATATGGAGGAGATGAACTGGTTCCTCTTCACCCGGCCTGTGACTATATTGTATGAATCAAGCGGTATGCCGAAGAGGGTGTTAGGCACCCCTGTTGCTGCGGTGGAGTCACCGGTAATACCGTTGCCTGTAAGGGCTGTGGATGCCGTATCAGAGTTATTAATAACCCGGTTGACAGGGGAGTATTCTGCCGCACCGCTCCGGCTGCATGAGGCAAACACAAACATTACTGCTCCGGTGAGCATCAGAAGGGCCGGGCTTATTCTCATACCACTATATTTACAATACGGTTTGGAACCACTATTACTTTCGGTGTTGATGAACCTATCCATTTCTGTGCCCTCTCATCTTCCAGGACAATCCGGGTGACTTCTTCCTTCGGGAGGTCAACGGGAAGTTCTATTTTGAACCGCATTTTCCCGTTAACGGAAACGGGGCATTCAAAAAGATCCTCCTTAAGATACTGTTCATCTGCCACGGGCCATGGTTCGTAGGCGATGGTGCCGGTGTTACCTGCAAGATGCCATAACTCCTCGGCAAGGTGCGGAGCGAAGGGCGAAAGGAGCTTAATAAACTCCGAGGCACTTTCCCGGGTTATCCTTTCCTTTTTCAGGGCCGTGTTAAGGAATATCATCATCGCTGAGATAGCCGTGTTGAATCTCAGCCCTTCAATATCATCAGTCACCTTTTTGATGGTCTTGTGAAGGGTTTTGAGCACCTCCTGGTCTTCTTCATCTCCCCTGATGTTTTCCTGGTTTGCCAGAAGGCGATAAGCCCTTGCAAGGAAGTTATGCGGACCCTTGATGCCCTTTTCATCCCAGGGTTTGGTGGCCTCCAGCGGACCCAGGAACATCTCAAACAGCCGGAGGGTGTCAGCCCCGTAGTTTTTCACAACGTCATCGGGATTGATGACGTTTTTGAGACTCTTTGACATCTTGGCCACTATCTGCCGGACCTCTTCGCCGGTGGCGGTGATATGGAATTTTCCATCCTTTTCAGAGACCTGGTCTGAGGATACCTTGGCTCCGGTGGCAGTTTCATAGGCAAAGGCGAGGATCATCCCCTGATTGAAGAGCTTCATGAACGGCTCATCCGTGGAAACAACGCCAAGGTCAAAGAGTACCTTATGCCAGAAACGGGCATAGAGCAGGTGCAGCACTGCGTGCTCTGCACCGCCGATGTAGAGGTCAACAGGCATCCAGTACTTTTCTTTTGCCCCGTCAAATATCTCCTTTTCATTGCGTGGATCAATGAACCGAAGGTAATACCAGCATGAGCCTGCCCATTGCGGCATGGTGTTGGTCTCCCGCTTGCCGCGGCGACCGTTGCTGTCAGTGACCCACAGCCAGTCAGTGGCGTTTGACAGGGGCGACTCACCGCTGTCACCAGGCTCGTAGACTTCCAGCTCGGGCAGGGTAAGCGGCAACTCCTTCTCATCAAGCAGGCTTATGGTACCGTCCTCCCAGTGGATTACCGGGAAGGGCTCACCCCAGTAGCGCTGCCGGCTGAAGAGCCAGTCGCGCAACTTGAAGTTTACCCGGTGGATACCCAGGTTTCTGCCCTCTAGCCATTTTGTGATAGTGGCAATCCCCTCTTCGACGTTCAGTCCGTCAAGGCTGATATTCAGTTCTTTATTGGCTGAGTTGATGTACCTGCCGTCGCCGCTCCAGCACTCATTACCGGCAATTATTCTCTCACGCTGTTCCTGGCCGGTCACATCAGGATCAAGGATGCATGTTATTTCAATTCCAAACTTCCTGGCAAACTCAAAGTCTCGCTCATCATGTGCAGGCACAGCCATTATGGCTCCGGTTCCGTATCCCATCAGTACATAGTCAGCAACCCATATCGGTATTTTTTTATTGTTGACCGGGTTGATTGCATAACTGCCTGTAAAGACTCCTGTCTTCTCCTTGGCAAGGTCTGTGCGGTCAAGGTCTGACTTGAGGGATGCTGCCGCAATGTATTCCTGCACTTTTGCTGACATCTCGCCGGTGGTTAACCGATCTGCCAGCGGGTGTTCGGGTGAGAGCACCATATATGTGGCTCCGAAGAGAGTGTCGGGACGGGTGGTATAGACTGTAATCTTTTCTTTGGTACCGTCAATTCTGAAATCCACCTCGGCGCCGGTGGACCGGCCTATCCAGTTGCGCTGCATCTCCTTGATACCTTCAGGCCAGTCGAGGTTGTCAAGTCCGCTGAGAAGTCTTTCGGCATAATAGGGGATACGGAGCATCCACTGCTTGAGGTTCCTGCGCACAACCCTGTTGCCGCACTTCTCATGGGAGCCGTCTGTCAGAACCTCTTCGTTGGCGCATACGATGCGGCATGACGGGCAGTACCATATCTGGGCATCATCATAATAGGCAAGCCTCTTCGAATCGATGTATTTTTTCCTTGCCTCATCTCCGGCTTTTATGACATCTGGGGGAATCGGCAGTTCATTGATATCACGGCCGCGGTTGGCGTTCTGATCATACCAGGTGTTGTAGAGTTTTATGAATATCCACTGTGTCCACCTGAAATATGCCGGGTCAGTTGTATTGATCTCGCGGTCCCAGTCATAGCTGAGTCCCAGTTCCTTTATCTGCCGGCGGAAGGTGTCGCAGTTTTTGTTGGTGGTGACGGCCGGATGGGTGCCGGTCTGGATGGCGTATTGTTCGGCCGGAAGGCCGAAGGCATCCCACCCCATGGGATGCAGGACGTTGAAGCCCCTCATCCGCTTGTAGCGAGCCACTATGTCAGTGGCGGTATAACCTTCCGGGTGGCCTACATGCAGTCCCGCGCCGGAAGGGTAGGGGAACATGTCGAGTATGTAGTATTTATTGGGGTTTGATAAATTGTCAGCTGTTTTGAAGGTTTTGTTCTTCTCCCAGTAATCCTGCCATTTCTTTTCTATCTCGGAAAAATTATAATCCTTCATGTTGTAAAGTGGGTTTGCGCATATGGGTTGCGAAATTAGGAAATCTTTGGCAAAGTCCTGCCCGGTGGAACGGGTGGTGCCTGTTTTTGTGCAGGAAGTTTTGAAAATCGGCGTCGGTGCTGTACTTTTGCATCCTGAACTGGTCCCGTAGTTCAATGGATAGAATGACAGATTCCGGTTCTGTTGGTTGGGCGTTCGAGTCGCCCCGGGATCACAAATATTTCCAGAATATTAAGAGAGTCAGTATTTCATTATACTGGCTTTTTTTGTGATGTCAGCGAGCTGTTTATGCTCATTATAAGTGCTGACTGCAGTCAATGGAATAACTAATAAGCCGGAATAAACAGCGCGGAAAATGATCCGTCTGAAAGGTTTTCCACATCTTCAGCTCCTGCCGGCACGTGTGTCCAGTGATATCCGACAATGTAATAATTATAAGTTCCTGCACTTGTGATCGGAGCGACTGTATTGACTGCACAGGGAGAAGAGTAATAACCGCCTACCAGCTGGTTTGTTAATCTCCACCAGGTCTCTGCCAATACGCCACCTGTCGGTCTGGTTGCAATGCCTACTCCCGCCCAGGTATAGTCCAGGTAATCATGATTAGTTGATATTTCCGCTGTAAAATACAGCATCACAAAGCCCGGCCCTGGAGCCACAACGACGATAGTATCTATAGGTCCCCATGAATCCTGAGCTGTAATTGTCCGGTTATATGTAAAACGTTCGTGAAAAACCCTGGGACTATTTGTGATTTTCACCGCATCGGCAAAGAGTGTATCTTCAACGTGAGCGCTGCCTTTCACCAAAAACTGGCCTCCCTCGAAATATCCGGAATATCCGGTTGCAGAGGTCACTCTTCCGTAAACACCTCTGCCTGTCGCTGCGTTCGAGAAACCATACACTCCCTGGTTGGAGCCTTCTCCCCATACACCGGTGCTGCTGGTATTTATGGCGATTCCGTAGACCCCTATGCTGGCGGTGCCTGTGGCTTCACCTGCCACACCACGTCCCTGGTTTCCCGATGCAATTCCATAAGCTCCGTATCTCGGTGATCTACCATATAGTCCATATCCTGTCGCCGACATGGATTCACCGTAAACTCCGTTGTTTGAAACAGTTGTCGGGGTTGCCACTCCGCGGATCGCAGATAATCCGGCTGTAGCTACGTCCTGAACAACATGAAGACGGTCAGCCGGGGTAAGTGTGCCTATACCAACCCTTTTGGTTGCATTATCGAATATGATCCAGGTTTCGTCACCGTAATGCCCGAAGGTTATGTCTTCGGTTGTCAGCATGCTCAGGTCTTCCGCTACCAGCCGTAAGTCTCCTCCCGTTAAGCCTGTAATCCTGGTAGCATCACTTCCGAAGTATATACTTGAAAGGAGGTTCAATCCAATATTACCACCGACATTGAGTTTTCCAAGCCGGCTGACACTTCCCAACTGCACACTGTCGGTTGTTGTACTTAACCGTATGATCGTCCCGTCATCGGTCCACCCGCTGCTGCTGCCGCCTGTTGCATCAGCCGCCGGCGCCCATGTGGTTCCGTTCCACTTTAAAACCTGTCCGTTGGTGGCCGACTGCTGGGCTACTTTCAGCGGAGTAGCCGTGGTTCCGTTTCCTGTCAGTGTTGCGTCTGTTACAACAGTTTGAGTTCCCCAGTTATCTCCTCCTCCGGATGAGGGCAAGGTCACTGATCCTCCTCCACTGCTTAATGAAAGGGTTGTCCCGCTCAGGTTTAATGTTTGTATTTCATTGATAATGCTGTTATCCGCATCGTCTATATTATCGATCCCGTCAGCAAATCCTGCCGGTACGCCCTGGATTCTGGTCCAGGAGGGAGTGATGACGGTGTTTGCTACTGCCAGCGGACTGGCTGTCGTACCTGCACCGGAGAGGGTGGTGTTGGTTACCACAGTCTGGGTTCCCCAGTTATCACCCCCTCCTGATGATGGAAGCGTAACGGTGCCACCTCCGTTGCTCAGTGTAAGAAGAGTACCACTTAAGCTCAATACCTGTAACTCATTTGTTATACTTCCGTCTGCATCAGTTATTCCATACCCTGACAGTGTGGTAGGTTTTCCTGCAAGGCTTGTCCAGGTACCATCAAACAGTGTTGGTTTGTTCAACAGATCGTTGTAACTGCCGCTGAACAGGGTGGGTTTGTTTAACAGATCATTATAGCTGCCTGTTGTGGCAACTGTGGCAAACATCGGTTTGCCGGTAAGTGAGCTCCATGTACCATCAAATAGAACAGGCTTATTGGATAAATCATTATAGCTTCCGCTGAATAGCACAGGCTTATTTACAAGGTCATTATAACTTCCGCTGAAACCGTTGGCTGCTGTCTTTGCATATAGGGCATACGGTACACTTAACAGCTGGCTCGTCCCGGTTATGTTATAATTTGTTCCTCCTGAAGGGTCAGTCTCCGTCTTCAGGAAAAATGGTCCATCAGACCAGTCAATACCTGCAAAGGTCCCCAATGTGGCTGTTCCACCTCCTATTTCAACGGTAACAAGACCGTTGGCATTTGTTTGAGGATTTGGACTGTAAGTCTCGGAAAAAACTACCGTCCCCGTAGCTGAACCCTTTATGATACTGATCTTCATGCCGACAGCCTGGTTAGTTACCAGAGCACCAGCCGGGTTGCGGACAACACACTGATAGCTCATCTTCTGAGGTGATTGAGCACAAACAGTTATAGTAAGTGCTGTGATCACCATAAGAGTAAATAGATTTTTCATAGGATTTTATCTCTTTACGATCTTGAACACCGTCACCTCGCGGTCATCCCTGATAACTCTCAGGAAGTAAACAGCTGGTTTATAAATCTCCATCGATATCTCAGTTTCCTTAACAAGAACCATCTCTTCCTTAAGAATAGCGCCGTTCAGGCTATATAGCTGAAACCTGAAATCTCCATCATTGAATGATTTGATCACAAGTTTTATGTCTCCCTGAGTGGGATTAGGATAAACTGAATATCCGAGAGTAATATATTCTGTGTCTTCTATTGCAGTTACCGTGGATATTTCGTAGGGCTGTTGCACACCCTGGATAATGAACCCGTTTGTTCCTGAAATCACACTGTAAGTAATCTGACCGACCGTGTATGCTACTGATCCACTTGACCCTTGAGCGTTTCCGCCCGTCGCAGGTATCGTTTCTTGTCCCCGAGCAACTATAACGCAGAGACAGAAACCGGACAGAAAGCAGAGCAATTTGTATTTCCGGTTCATATTTTCTAATGATTTAAATGTTCAGGCTGATCTGGACATGTAATCAAATTTACACCAACCAAAAACGCAAGTCAAGTTTTTCTTTGACTCAGGCGGGGATTAACCTATGGTTTGCTTGAAACTACTTAATGAATACATTTACAATGCTATATTGAAGGACATGGCTCGATCCGATATCCGTTTCAGGGTTACCCCGGGATCAGCTGCAGACGGTGCCTCTTTCCGGGTGTCGTCCTATTATACACGGGACAGCTTTACTGAACCTGGGGCGTGATGCGAGCCGGGATCCTGGCCGGCTTGCCATCCGGAGGCGTCTCAGGAACAGGCTAAAAAACAGAGAGCCATCACGACTGACGGCTCTCTGCTTATCTGATTACTTTGAGTTCTTAGTAAAGAGTGGTGATCTTGTCAACGTTTGTGTTGGCGTACATGATTTTCAGTGCGCTGGCGCGGCGAAGCGCCTGCTTCACGTCAGTGACCACACCCATC
>JALONR010000023.1 GCA_025454815.1 Bacteroidales bacterium
TCAGGTGAACGACTACCGTGACTGGGGAATTCCTCTCGGAAGGCGGTTCAGGGCCCTCAAGCTGTGGGCAGTGATACGAACCTACGGTGTTGAAAATCTGCAGTCAATGATTCGTGAGCATATCAGGCTGGCAAAAATGCTAGCCGGGAAGATTCAGGAGGAGAAGGATTTTGAGCTGATGGCACCGGTGTCCCTCAACACGGTTTGTTTCCGGTATAACCCTCAGGGCAGCACCGGAGAGGAGGTCAACAGGCTGAATGAAAAGCTGAACCACGCACTTAATGATACAGGGAAAATTTATCTTACACATACAAGGATTGACGGCAGGTACCTTTTGCGGATGGTTACGGCTCAGACAGGCGTCACGGAAAACCATGTGCTCAAGGCGTGGGAACTGATAAGGGAGACCGCTTCACTGCTCTCTTCCCAGGACCGTGCCGTAAATGTTGACTGAAAATGCCCCGTTGACAAAATATCCGGCTTCCTGTGGTATATACCCTGCCCTTACCCCGGCGCTGATTTCAAACGGGATCCTGAGCAGGAAGAAGTCAGCCATAAGCTCTGAGCCCATTGAGCTGTACGCAGTTTTCTCCCTGTTATAGGTACGGTTTGTATAATTGCTTACACCCTCACCTGTGCTGTAGTCATAAAAGAGTGTTCCCCTGATTCTCTTGAGGTAAAAAAGACCTCCTGCGGACAGGTCAGGATAGAGCAAGGGCATGGTGTAATCGGCTGATAAGGAGAAAAGTTTTTCTGCGACCAGGTCATCATTGTAACCTCTTGGCCAAGGGATGGAGTTGCGGTATAGCAACCTGCGGGCCGGGGCCTGGTTCTCCCGGCCCGTTTTTATTGCAAGGCTGTGGTTTGGCAGGACTCCGGGGAAGAAGAAAGTTGCCCTGGCATATCTCCTGCGATTGTAGAGGTTGTTGTCCCAGGGGGTGGTGGTCAGCCTGAAGTCAAAAACCTGCCCCCATCTCGGGTTTATGTCACGGTATGCCGTGCGGAAGGTATTTGAAAAGTACAGCCTGCCGGTAATATTGACGATACCCCTGTCAAAGGCATTCTCATCCGGCACCCAGGTGTACCTGTTCCGGTAGTTCAGGTAAACTGCCGGCATGAATAACTGTCTGAATTTACCGTAGGCAAACCAGAGCTGGTCATAAATGCTGATATTCAGCTGGAGGTCGCGGCCAATTGCCTCCGGCAGCTGGCTCACGCTTGTATCTCTCGTGATCACCTGGTCCCCGCCCCATGTCATCCGTGTATCTATTACCGGATGCCATCCCTTCCAGGTTATGCCTGAGTGAAGGTAGTGGTTGCCGTCACTGTATTCGTAACCCAGCGTTGATATAAGGGTGCTCAGGTGGTTCTGTGACATCAGTGTAAGCCCCGGCCTTACTGAAGTGGGGTCGGTACGGATTGCATCGATGTCACCGTAAAACGGGAACCAGCTGTGGAAATTGAAAAGGTGTGCCATCTTGCGGTAGGGGACCGGAGCGGAAATGACCGGTGCCGGCCTGCTTCCCATATCAGGATCAGCGCCGGCCGGTTCGGTTTTCTCAACCGGAAGGGGTGCTGGAGCAGGAATGATTTCATGTCCGGAGGAGCCCGCCGGCCCGGCTGTAAAGGATGTTTTTTCCGAGGCGATGATGAGACCTTCCTTCGTATAGTCGGAGAAAAGCAGCTCGTTTCCGCTTATGGAGAAGCCCGATATGCCAAACCGTGAGCCGGTTACCCTTTCCACGGAACCATCACCCGGAATGCGGTAAATATTATCAGAGCCGTCTCCCTGTGCCAGGAAATAGAGGGTGTCATTGCGGATCTCCGCCTGTATGATGTCGGAAACACTCTCCTCAATATTCACGGTCCATTTCTTGCCGGTTGGCCTGTAGGTCCTTATCCCTTCACCTTTTTCACCGAGGGTGACCATTGTCACCTCCCTGCCGTCAGATGACCATGCCGGGCGTTGCAGGATGAGGTTCCCGGGAGGAACCACATTCATAAGAACCTCTCCTGTATATGCGTCGAGGAAGACGAGTGAGCAGCGCAGTTCAGGAGTTGTAGACACTGCCACTATTGTATTCCCGTCAGGCGACAGGTCGGGTGCGGTATAACGGGTGCGGCTGGTGAGGGTGATCACCGTTCCTGAAGCAATGTCAAGCTTTTTGATAACTGAATAGTCACGGTTTTCCCATCGTATGTCAGGGTATTGCTCTGACCACACTATCGTACTGCCCGAGAACGAAAAAATATAGGGATACACATATCCGGTGGTGGTAACAACCTTTTCTTTCCCGACACCCGGGTCTGTAATCACGAACCGTGAGGGGGCAGACATGGAGGTTCTGAGTGATACTATGGTTCCGTCTTCCAGCCTGTGAGGGGTATAATGACTTACATAATCCCTTTTGCTCCGGGTGCTGAGTGGCTGGTAGTCCTTTACTCCTTCGGGAGGGTTTTCGTTCCATGCTTTTTCAAGCAAGGCGAAAGTGGAGTCATAAAGCCTCTTTTTCGTGAGCCCTGTCTCTCTTCTGAGAGCGTTGTTTACCGGGTTCAGGAAATAGCCTGAAGCAACCCTGTCAGTGACTTTTTCCCATGCCTTCCCGTCAACGTTCCGGAGGTGGTTCATCATCAGGTAGCCGAAGACATAGTAGTCAGGGGTGAAGTGCCGGTAGGAGCCTGCGAGCATTTTGTCATATCCGTAAATACCCTCAGGACTTGCTGCCAGTGCTTTTGCGCCTTTTATAAAGGTATTGCTCCGCCCCCTTCCTGAGAGGCCCGTTGCCGTTTCGGCATAGACTGCATCGCCCTCAAAGGCCCAGTTGGGTATCTGCAGGGCGCTCAGGCCCGCGGCCTGTTCCCCGAGAATCCATGACATCGCCCTCCCGAACCCCCTGCTGTTGAGAGAACCCAGCTGCAGCACGTGTGTTGCTTCATGGACCGCCAGCTGAGCAGCCGGGTCCATCGGCAGGTTATCCTGTCCCGGCAGCGGATAGAGCTCCATCCTTCGGGGAGCCCAGCTGACATAACCGTTTGACTGCATTGAGTGGTTATGAATAATCACCGGAATATTTTTCTTCACTCCGGGATACAGAACCGAAAGCCTGTCAAATGATTCCTGGAGAAGCCGTGCATAGCGGAATGCCTCCTCCCCGAAGTCGTCAGGATAAATCACCCTGAAATTGGGTGTCCGTATCTGAAGCCACCTGAACGATGCCGGGTCCTGGCCGGTCTCATAGTACTGGGCGCCTGTCCTGGTTAGTGTAAGCAGGCTCATTATGAGCATTATAATTGCTTTTTTCATTCAGGGCCATTTGTTCAAAAATACCAAAATTGGCTGATATCTACGGGCAGACGCCAAAATCTTATTATTTTCGTGCGGTACAAATCCGGGACAGAAACAATTAAGATCATGATAAAGAAATTCAGGCTCTGGGAAAACATCATCGGATGGGTTGTTTTTGCCATGGCGGCATTCACCTACCTGATGACCATTGAGCCGACGATGAGCCTCTGGGACTGCAGTGAATTCATCGCTTCGGCATATAAGCTTGAAGTTGGCCACCCCCCCGGGGCACCCTTTTTCATGCTCCTCGGAAGGTTTTTCACGTTTTTTGCCGGTGGTGACACGTCAAGGGCTGCCATGATGGTAAACGCAATGTCAGGCCTGGCGAGTGCATTTACCATACTCTTCCTGTTCTGGACCATCACCCACCTTGCACGGAGGATTTTCCTGAAGCAGGAGTCTGACTATACCGCCGGCAGGATCATTGCAGTTCTGGGTGCAGGTGTGACAGGCGCAATGGCTTATGCCTTCTCTGACACATTCTGGTTTTCAGCCGTGGAGGGAGAGGTATATGCCACCTCGTCACTGTTTACTGCAGTTGTATTCTGGGCCATGCTGAGATGGGAAGATGTGGCTGACGAGCCATATTCAGACAGGTGGATCATACTGATAGCATTTCTGATGGGGCTCTCAATAGGTGTTCACCTTCTGAATCTGCTTGCTATACCGGCAATTGTATTCGTATGGTATTTCCGCAAGTACCCGTTTTCATGGAAAGGTTTTGCGGTCTCAACAGGTGTATCTGTGCTACTGATTGTCCTCATCATGTACGGAATTATACCGGGAATTGTGAGGGTCACCTCCTCCTTTGAGCTCTTCTTCATCAACAGCCTGGGCATGCCTTTCAACAGCGGCATGTATATACACCTGTTGCTCTTCCTGGCCACCCTGGTTCTTTCTGTCTGGTACAGCTTCACCCACAGTGATGGATTAAGGATATTCATATTTGCCATGGCCGCATTGCTTCTTTCAGGGGTATGGCTCCTCACAGACACACTCGTTGTAAACCTGGTGTTCCTGGCAGCCATAGTATGGGGTGCATGGTTCCTCTCAACCAGACACAGAAGGGCGCTGAACACTGTCCTTACAGCTCTCCTGGTCATTGTCATCGGATATTCCAGTTTCGCGGTGATTCTCATCAGGTCAACCGCCAACCCGCCGATGAATGAAAATAACCCGTCAAATCCCTTCGCACTTCTTTATTATCTCAACCGCGAACAGTACGGGCAACGGCCTCTTTTCCACGGCCCTTACTACAATGCCCCGGTCACCGATTATGTCAAGGGCAAGCCAACCTATAACCCTTCAGACGGAAGGTATATCATCACCAACCGTGAGACCATCAGGAAGTATGATGAGCGGTTCATGACCATCTTCCCCAGGATGTGGAGTGACTCTCCGGATCATATAAGAGAATATGAAACATATGTAGGCACGAAGGGAAAGCCGGTCAGGATCACCGATCCGCAGACCGGTGAGCCGACCACATTGCGTGTGCCTACGTTCGGACAGAATCTCAGCTTCATGTTCCGGCACCAGCTCGGATTCATGTACTTCAGGTACTTTATGTGGAATTTCAGCGGCAGGCAGAATGATGTGCAGAGCACCGGCGGACCCGTCAACGGGAACTGGATCACCGGAATAGAGTTCCTTGATGCACCCCGTACCGGTTCAGTTAAGGGGATGCCTGATGACATGCGCAATGATCCCTCGCGTAACAGGTATTACCTGCTGCCCCTGCTGTTAGGCCTGGTGGGGTTCCTGTGGCACTTTAACCGCGATGTCCGCAACTGGTGGATAGTGCTTCTCCTTTTTGTCATGACCGGCATCGCCATTGTCATATACCTGAACCAGTATCCCAATCAGCCCCGTGAGCGCGACTATGCCTATGCGGCATCGTTCTACGCATTCACCATCTGGATAGGACTGGGGGTGCTGGCACTCTTCGAACTGCTCCGAAAAGCCACCGGAGAGACTCCGGCAGCCGTGATTGCCTCCGTGCTGACATTTGCAGCCGTTCCGGCCCTTATGGGTTCGGAGAACTGGGATGACCATGACCGTTCAGGCAGGTACCTGGGAAGGGATGTTGCCTTCAACTACCTTAACTCAGTTGCACCCAATGCCATCATTTTTACAGGAGGCGACAATGACACATTCCCCCTATGGTATGCCCAGGAGGTTGAAGGGGTGAGAACTGACGTCAGGGTTGCCAACCTGATGCTCCTCAATACCGACTGGTACATTGACCAGATGAAATTCAAGGCCTACACCTCTGAACCGCTTCCCATAAGCCTTCCGAGGGAGCTGTACTATGATGGGGTCAACAACCAGGTGGCGGTCTTTGAACGGGTGAAGGAACCGGCAACCGCCAGGGAAGTGATGAAGTTCATCACCAGCGGCAGTGATGTTTCAAAGCTCAAGCTCTACGGAGAGGACCTCTGGTATATACCCACACGCACGATACGTATACCCGTTGATTCCGCGAAAGTAATAGCCAATGGTACGGTCAGGCCGGAAGATGCGGATAAGATCGTACCCTATATTGACATCAACCTCAAGGGCTCCTGGATAATGAAGAACCAGCTTCTGGTACTCGATATACTTGCGCACAACGACTGGGACCGCCCGGTTTATTTTGTTGCCGGCCAGACCGATGATGCACTTGGCCTTGAGGAGTATTTCCAGCTTGAAGGTCTGGCTTACCGACTGGTACCTGTCAGAGGTGTTAACAGGGGCTGGTTTGATTACGGCCGAATCAATACGGATATTCTTTATGAAAACCTGATGAACCGTTTCACCTGGACCGGTTCTTCCGATCCGGATGTTTACCTCGACTTCTACCATAAGCGAACCCTCATGGTTGTCAGGGCACGGCTTAACTATGCCAGGCTTGCAGTGGCGCTGGCAGAAGAGGGTGATACCATAAGGGCGAGAGAGGTCATAAACAGGAGTCTTGAGCTGTTCCCGGTATCAAAGATGGGATATAACTTCTATTTCAGTGACATTATCGCTGCCTGCTTTGCAGCGGGTGACAGGGGAAAGGCAACAGAGCTCTCGAAAGGGTTTGCCGACTACTATTATGAACGTACTGCATATATGCTTGATCAGAGACCTTCTTTTGCAATGTATGCCGGTGCTGAGATTGCCAACGGCCTGCAGATGATGCTTCAGGCCATGCGTGTCTGCTTTGACAATGGTGAGACAACCCTGGCCGGGGAGATCAATGGCAGGTACAATGAACTGTATGAAAGGTATGCGGCGATGAATCAGTAGGGGAAAGGCCTTTTGCCTTAAATATCAATCGTACATCTGGTACGCCGGCCTGGGGGCGAGGTATTTTTCCAGTATCATATGGATCTTGTCCGGGAATACCGGTTTGAGGTTGTACTCGGTACAGCCTGCTATATATGCCTCGTTCTTCGTCTGTTCGGAATAATAGGCTGTAATAAGTATTACAGGGGCGGACTTGTTTATCTGGCGGAATGCCCTGGTGCACTCGATGCCGTTGACAAGCGGCACAAGAAAATCCATGAATACAAGGTCAAAGTGTTCCCTGCCGGTGGTAATTGCCTCAACAAATTCCTTCCCGTTCCGGTAAAGATATACTTCTGCGCCGGTCTCCCTTAGCAAAGTCTCGTAATACTTAAGGGATGCAGCATCGTCCTCAACGATTGCAATCCTTTTACCTGTAATATTCAGCATCATTTATAGTTGTGAACCCGGTTAATTCAGTCCGAACTCAGCGTAAAGATATCCGGCGAGGAAAAGCAAGAATAAGCAATTCCGGGTCAAATGTCAACTTAAAGAACAACTTATTAACAACAACTTTTAAACAGGATATTAAAATGGAGAAGATGCAGATTTAAAGGGCATCAAAGAGGTGTCAGCGACATTCCCACACGGTGGTGACTCCTCCCACCGTCGAGGGGGGTATTGCCTTGATGGCAACAAGGTCCTGGCCGCAGTATTCGGCCTCGGTGCCCCAGGCAATAGGGTTGTCGTTGTCATAGGAAACCGTCCGGCATACCTGGCATCCGTCACCAAGAATTTCGCAGGAGCTGAATGTGCAGGTGATAAGGAGAAGTGAGGCGGCGTATAATATCTTTCTCATGGCTCTGGTTTCTGAAATAACGGTAAAGGTATATAAATAGTATTGCATGTGAAGTGCAGCATTTTTTATAAATTGGAGTCATTATTGCAAAGAGAGAAAACCAAAAATCAGTAATAAAATGGAAGAGAATGCCACATCACCCACAGCGGTGACCGTTGAAGAAAACAGGATGAAAAAGCATGTGAACATTGCGGCAATCCTGCAGATAGTGTTCGGATCATTTCTTGTACTCGGCGCACTGGTCATTGCCCTCGCCTTTGGTTTTGTAGACCAGTTTGTTGATGACCCCACAGCAATGAAGGTCCTCGGTATCGTGGGTACTCCGCTCGTTGCGCTGCTGCTGCTGTTTGGCGGGGGAATGATTGCGGGAGGGGTCGGACTCTTCTACTGCAAGCCGTGGGCCAGGATTCTGACACTTATCCTTGCAGCCATGGGCCTTCTTAACATACCAATCGGAACCCTGAAAGGCGTTTATATCATCTGGGTACTGGTTCAGTCGGAAACCGTAACACTCTTTGAGAAGGGGTGCTCCGGCGGATCAGTAAAACTCTGATTAATCAGCCCCCGGCGACAGCAGGTATTGCGATCTTCCCGGCACCCGCAGACCTGTTTTGCAATCTGACCGCGAACCGTAAATCCGTTTCAAAACCGGCCCGTTTTCTGCAGTTCAGCTCAGCCAGAGCAGAGATTCCAGGTCCGGGCCGGCGAAGCTGGTCCATTCCTTCGCAGCGCGCAGACAAAATGATTATTTTTGTTGTCTAACCATATTACCATGGCAGACGACAAGAAGATCATTTTTTCCATGTACAGGGTAAGCAAGAGCTACCCTCCCCACAAGCAGGTTATCAAGGATATATCGCTCTCATTCTTCCTGGGGGCAAAGATCGGGATTATCGGTCTCAACGGCTCGGGAAAGTCAACCCTTCTCCGGATAATTGCCGGCCTGGAAAAGGAATATCAGGGCGAGGTTGTCTTCTCTCCCGGTTACAGTGTCGGGCACCTTCCTCAGGATCCTCTCATGGATGAGAGCCGTACCGTCCGCGAGATTGTGGAAGAGGGGGCTGCCGAGGTGGTTGCCGTAATGAAGGAGTATGAAGATATAAATCTCCGCTTCGGCGAACCCGAGGTTTATGAGAACCCTGATGCCATGGAGAAACTCATGGCACGCCAGGCCGTGTTGCAGGAAAAGATCGAAGCCCTTGACGGATGGAACCTTGAACATAAGCTTGAACGGGCCATGGACGCCCTGAACTGTCCTGACCCCTCTGCCCCGGTCAACATCCTTTCCGGTGGTGAACGCCGACGTGTTGCCCTCTGCCGCCTGCTGCTGCTGGAGCCTGACGTGCTGCTGCTCGATGAACCTACCAACCACCTCGACGCTGAGAGCGTGCAGTGGCTCGAGACACACCTCCGCCAGTACAAGGGAACAGTTATATGCATTACTCATGACAGGTATTTCCTTGATAATGTAGCCGGCTGGATACTCGAGCTGGACCGTGGAGAGGGGATACCCTGGAAAGGAAACTATTCGTCATGGCTTGAACAGAAGGCCAAAAGGCTTGAGATGGAAGAGAAGGGGAGTGCAAGGCGGCGCAAGACACTTGAACGTGAACTTGAATGGGTGCGGATGTCTCCGAAGGCAAGGCATGCCAAGTCAAAGGCCCGTCTCAGCGCTTACGAGAATCTTCTCAACCAGGATGTGAAACAGAAGGAAGAAAAACTGGAGATATTTATTCCCAACGGCCCCAGGCTTGGTGATAAAGTCATTAATGCCCGGGCCGTAACCAAGGCTTTCGGCGAAAAAGTCCTTTTCGAGGATCTTGATTTCAGGCTGCCGCCAAACGGCATAGTAGGGGTGATCGGTCCAAACGGTGCCGGCAAAACCACACTTTTCAGGATGATCATGGGTCAGGAAAAAACTGAGGGCGGCACCTTCGAGGTAGGGGAGACAGTGACGATCGGATATGTTGACCAGGCCCACGCCGACATCGACCCGAAGAAGAGCGTTTATGAAGTAATCTCCGGAGGTGTTGATGAGATCATGGTCGGGAACAGACCGGTAAATGCCCGGGCTTATGCTGCCCGGTTCAACTTCACCGGCGCCGACCAGGAGAAAAAATGCGGTGTCCTCTCCGGTGGTGAACGCAACAGGCTGCACCTGGCCCTCACACTTAAAAGCGGCGCAAACGTGCTGCTCCTTGACGAACCCACCAATGACATCGATGTCAATACCCTTCGTGCCCTCGAGGAAGGACTTGAAAACTTTGCGGGTTGTGCAGTAATAATCTCTCATGACAGATGGTTCCTTGACCGTGTGGCTACACATATACTTGCCTTTGAGGGCGATTCGAGGGTGGTATGGTTTGAAGGGAGCTTCTCAGAGTATGATGAAAACTACCGGAAACGTACCGGTAATGCCGGACCTGTTAGGTTCAGGTACAAGAAGCTTTCATAGATATAATAGAGCCGTTCCCGGAGGTTCATGTGTCATTGCATTACTGAGCACCGGTCAGCCGGAGTGAAAACCCGGCAGAAAACTGCATTGAGCTGCGTGCATACCGGTGATAGCTCTCCGGGTAATGATATTGCTCCAGGCACCATCTCTGTCCTTCATGACCAGTATCATAAAAATCATTTTATTTCTTCTGTTAATTTTTAAACAGTAATTTAGCCGTCCTGTGGCGGTTCTGTTATCTTTTCACCGGGGCCGCAGGCTATCGAAACCTGGATCAATTAAATATCAATATATCCGCATGGCAACACGCAGGCAATTCATCAGGATCTCAGCGATGGGAGCCGGGGCTGTTGTGGCCGGTGCCGCCGGCTTGAAGCTTTTCGGGTCCGGCATCACAGACGGTCAGAAGGCCACCTTTGCTGCCCTCACCGGCCGTACCCCTACATACTGCGAGGTATGTTTCTGGAAGTGCGCCGGCTGGGTTTATAAGGACGGCAAGGGCTCAATTCAGAAGATCATCGGAAACAATGAAGACCTCAACTGCAACGGTCGTCTCTGCCCCCGCGGCACGGGCGGTGTGGGGATGTACCACGATGAGGACCGCCTGCGTAAACCCCTGATACGCACCGAAGAGCGGGGCAAACAGAGTTTCCGCGAGGCTACCTGGGATGAGGCGTTTGATTACATCGCCGAAAAGATAAAGGTTATATCGGCAGAGCACGGCCCCGAATGCATCGCCCTGTTCACCCACGGTTCAGGCGGGAAGTATTTCTCAACGCTTCTCCGGGCCCTCGGTTCACCACATATTGCAGCGCCATCCTACGCCCAGTGCCGCGGCCCGCGAGAAGTGGCCTTCCAGGCTACCTTCGGGGAGGCGCTTGAAAGCCCGGAACCTCTTGATATCCGTGATACCAGGTGTCTTGTGCTGATCGGAAGCCATCTCGGCGAGAACATGCATAACGGACAGGTCCAGGAGATGTCTGACGCCATAGACAAGGGGGCAACAATCATAACCGTCGACCCCCGGTTCTCCACGGCAGCCGGCAAATCGAAATACTGGCTGCCCATAAAACCGGCAACCGACCTTGCCCTGCTCCTTGCATGGATCAATGTCATCATCACCGAGGAACTTTATGACAGGCCCTACGTTGAGAAATACACCTTCGGATTTGAATACCTGAAGGAACATGTTAAAAACATGACCCCTGAATGGGCTTACGGCATAACAACAATAGATCCGACGGTTATCCGTGAGACAGCCCGGGAGATGGCCAATGCCGCACCTGCCGTGATTGTTCACCCGGGGCGTCATGTCACCTGGTACGGTGATGACACGCAGCGGCTGAGGGCGGTGGCTATACTCAATGCCCTGCTGGGATCATGGGGCCGCAGGGGCGGATTTTTCCGCTCAGAGATCTTTGAACTGCCGGAACCGCCTCACCCTGCCTACCCGGAACCAAAGAGAACCTGGAGAACGGAGTTTCCCGATCTGTACAAGCTTGCCGACACGGTCCTGGCCAACGGCGTTTGTGACGCCACGGTTCCGGATCCGAGCCGTAACTGCAAATTCCAGGGATGGATTGTCAACGGCACAAACCTCATGGAAACCCTTCCCAACCAGGCAAATACCCTCAGGGCTATCCAGGAACTGCAGCTCCTGGTGGTGATTGACACCATGCCCATGGAGATAACAGGGTGGGCTGACGTTGTCCTTCCCGAGTGCACCTATCTTGAGAGATATGATGACCTGAGGGTGGTAGCCCACCGTAAGCCCCAGATTGCATTAAGGGCTCCCGCAGCCGAACCGATGTACGATACAAAACCGGCATTCTGGATGGCAAGGGAGCTCGCAAAAAAGCTCGGAGTAATTGAATACTTCCCGTTTGAAAAGATGGAGGATCAGCTCGACTGGCAGCTCAGGCAGGTGGGCAGCAGCCTCGAGGAGATGAAAAGGATCGGGGTCAGGAC
This sequence comes from Bacteroidales bacterium, assembly GCA_025454815.1. Lineage (GTDB taxonomy): Bacteria > Bacteroidota > Bacteroidia > Bacteroidales > VadinHA17 > SR-FBR-E99. The sequence continues at coordinate 11,881 of JALONR010000023.1, forward strand.
TTTTGACCGCGCAGCCGATAACCTCTTTTTCTACCCGGATGAGGATGTTGAGTTCTATACTGCCACCGGGAAAATAGAGCTCTATTCAACGGCCCTGGAAGGTGCCGGCTTCGACCCGATGCCAAAGTATACTGCACATGAGGAGCCGCCACCCGGATTCTACCGCCTCAACTACGGACGGGCTCCGATGCATACCTTCAGCCGCACATCGAATAACCCGAATCTGACTGACCTCATGGAAGAAAACAGCGTGTGGGTAAATCCCCGTGTTGCAAAAGAGTGGGGACTGAGCACCGGGCAGTATGTGCACCTGGTAAACCAGGACGGGAAAAGGTCAGAGTTCCCGGTTAAAGTAAGGGTGACCGAACGTATCAGGTGGGACTCTGTTTACATGGTTCACGGATTCGGGCACCAGGAGAAGAAACTCCGAAGGGCCTACGGAAAGGGGGCCAGCGACACAAACCTCATCACAAAGGTGCTTGTTGACCCTATTATGGGAGGAACGGGGATGCGGGGCAACTTCGTTACATTTATAACTGACCTTTCCGGAGAGGAGGTGGTATCATGAGATACGCAATGGCTGTTGATACAAAAAAATGTGTGGGGTGCAGCGACTGTGTGGTGGCATGCCAGACTGAAAACAATGTGCCGATAGGATACTGCCGTGACTGGGTGGTGGAGGTGATGGATGGCACTTACCCTCAGCTGGAGATTGAACTACGTTCAGAGAGGTGTAACCACTGTGAAAATGCACCGTGTGTGAGATGCTGCCCGACAGGTGCAAGTCATATTGTTGACGGAGGCATCGTTCTTGTGACACCAAACAAGTGTATCGGCTGCGGGGCCTGCATTGCCTCGTGCCCCTATGATGCACGCTATCCGCACCCGAAGGGTTATGTTGACAAATGTACCTTCTGCATCCACCGGGTGAACCAGGGAATGAAACCGGCATGTGTGGCGGTGTGTCCTACCAAATGCATGTATTTCGGTGACCTGGATGATCCCAACAGCGAGGTAAGCGTGGTGCTGAAAAAACGCAAGTACAAGACCCTCATACCCGAGGCAGGAACGAAACCACATCTCTATTTCCTAATCTGACCGGACTATGAACGAAGAACTTATCATAAGCGGCAGGGAGAACCTGATGGTTGACCCTCACCTGCATATATGGCACTGGCCCATCCCGCTCTATCTCTTTCTCGGAGGGCTGGCGGCCGGGGTGCTCTTCTTTGCAGCCCTTTATTACCTGATGGGAAAGGAGAATGAATACCGTTCAGCCGTACGCCGGGTGCCATTTATAGCTCCGATAGCCCTTGTCATAGGCCTCGCAGCCCTCTTCTATGACCTGCGTCACAAGGCCTTCTTCTGGCAGCTGTATACCACAATAAGGATTGAATCTCCAATGTCATGGGGTGCCTGGACACTGCTGGTTATAACCACGGCGTCATTCATCTGGTGTGCGCTTCATATAAGGGAGTTTTTCCCCAACTGGGACTGGAAATACAACTGGCTCAAGGAACTGGAGACATTCTTCAGCAAATACAAGAAGCAGCTTGCCTGGGTGATGCTCATCTTTGCCATCATCACCGGTGTCTATACCGGGATACTTCTTTCGGCGTTCAACGCCAGGCCGCTGTGGAACACCTCTGTGCTCGGGCCTCTTTTCCTGGCATCCGGATTGTCTGCCGGGGCCGCGGCCATAGTGCTGGCATCAAAAAACAGGGAGGAAAGGCTTCTTTTCACAAAGATTGATCTTATCATCCTGGGGGTGGAGCTATTTCTGATTGTGCATATGTTCATGGGCTTCCTTGCCAGCACCCAGGTGCAGATAGAGGCGGCGGGTCTTTTCCTCGGAGGAGAATATACGATGGTCTTCTGGATCTTTGTGGTTGTAATAGGGATAATCATTCCCGGGGTACTTGACCTGATGGAGTTGAGGGGCAGGCATATACCTGCAATAATTCCGGGGGTGCTGGTGCTGTTCGGCAGCCTTATGTTCAGGTTCGTTTTTGTCTTTGCCGGCCAGGTGAGCCGCTGGTTATACTGATCACAATAAAATTCAATATAAAATGAGTAACAATACAACAAAAGAGAGGAGCAGGAGGTACCTGAACCCGTACCTGGGCGGGGTGCTGCTGGGCCTCGTCCTGCTTGCCGCCAACTTTGTCTCAGGGAGAGGCCTGGGGGCAAGCGGTGCAATAAAGAGCGTTGTTGCAACAACCATTGAGACGGTAGATAAGGATGCCGTCTCAACCATGCCGTTCATGGAAGAATATGCCGGATCACACAGCGGAAGCCCGATGAAATCATGGCTTGTCTTCCAGATGCTGGGCGTCATTGTGGGAGGCTTCCTCTCCGGCGCAGTGGCTGGCAGGCTCAAACTCAAGGTGGAACATTCGCCAAAGATTACCTCCCGCCGCAGGCTGATCTTCGCCCTTGCAGGGGGAATACTCTTCGGCCTTGGCTCACAGATAGGGCGTGGTTGCACCAGCGGTTCAGCCCTCAGCGGCATGGCTGTCCTCTCACTGGGCGGATTCGTGACCATGATGGCCATCTTCGGCACTGCCTTCGTACTGGCATATTTCTTCAGGAAAAACTGGATTTAATCAAAGGAGGAAAAAATGGGACCACTGGCACCAAATGAAATAATATCGGAGAATACCAATTTTCTCCTTGCATTCTTTATAGGAATAGCTTTCGGCTGGGTACTCGAAAGCTCCGGCTTCTCGTCAAGCCGCAAACTGGCAGGCATATTCTACGGCTATGACACCGTAGTCCTGAAGGTCTTCTTCACCGGAGCCATCACCGCCATGCTCGGATTGCTCTTCATGAGCCTCTTCGGCTGGGTTGACCTCGACCTGGTATATGTTAACCCCACCTATCTCACCTCGGCCATCATCGGTGGTGTTGTGATGGGTGCGGGATTCATCATGGGGGGCTTCTGCCCGGGCACCAGCTTCTGCGGAGCAGCAATAGGCAAGATAGACGCCATGGTATTTATCGTCGGACTCTTCCTTGGCGTCTACGGATTTGCATTCACCTACCCGTTGTGGGAGAAAATGTATATGGCCAAATACCTGGGTGAGCCCAGGGTAAGCGAGAAGCTGGGTATGTCTGACGGACTATTCGGGCTGTTTCTGATCATTGCCGCCATGGGGATGTTTATTGTGGCAGAATGGGCTGAAAAGAAGTGGCCGAGGGAGGAATATTAGTCAGTTGGCCCCCGCCGCCGGACCTGAAGGTCCAGTATCCGGGAGCCCACCCTGCCAGGCGAGGAACTGCCCGGGGGCTTAAAATAAGCATATGAACAATTTGTTACATCACAGGTTAAACAATAAATAACGAAAATAACACAGGATGAAACCACTGAAATTACTTGCGCTGATAGTGATCCCACTCGGGATAATAATCGCCGCGGTGCCCCCTGACAGGGTGAAGCACTTCAGGCTGACGGCAGACGAGCTTCTTCAGGAAGCCGGCGCCGGTGTCCAGTTCATCTCACCCGATGTGGTGGCTGACATGCTTGTACAGAAGGATCCCTCGCTCAGGCTGATTGACGTCCGCACCCCCGAGGAGTTTGATGCTTACCACATGGATGGTGCCATCAACATTCCGCTGAGCAGCCTCCTCTCCGATGAGTACACCGATATTCTGAACCAGGAAGCATACATGAACGTGCTTTACTCAAACGGATCGGTTTACGCCAACCAGGCATGGATGATCACCAGGCAGCTCGGTTATGAGAACAACTTCGTGCTGGAAGGGGGGCTGAATTACTGGTTTGGAAACATCCTCTCACCTGAGGCTCCTTCGCAAACCAGTCCGAATGAAGAGTTTGCGAAGTATGATTTCCGCAAGAGTACAGCTGCTGCACTGGGCGGAGGGAGCATTGTAGCCACAGAGGGCAGCGCCACGGCAGTGAAGGCCGTCAAGCCGCCGGTGACGTCAAAGGCAAAGAAGAAGCCTGCCGGAGGCTGTTGATTTTTTGCGATAACCGAAAATTAATATACATTTGCGGCTGCAAACGCGCGGCCCTATAGTTCAATGGATAGAACGCGGGTTTCCTAAACCTGAAATCCAGGTTCGATTCCTGGTGGGGCTACTGAAGCAGAGCGGGAGTATAACGGTGAAACGGGACTCCCGTTCTGCTTTTATGGTCTTTTTCCCCGCTGTCACTGATGTGAACAACCAAGGGTTCTGAATTTTTCCCTGATGTGAGCAACCAAGGGTTCTGAATTTTTCCCTGATGATGAACAATAAAGAGTTCTGAATTATTTCCTGATGAAATTCAGTTCGTGAAGGGATGAAAGCTTCCCTTTCTTGTCATAGTATTCTGCCTTTACTATTCCGATGTTCGGGGCATACCACTCCACGGTGCGGCCCTCTGTTTTGATGAAAGCCATTTTTGTAAATGTGTCATATGATATCCTGATGCAGTCAAATGTTCCTGCCGGCGTGGTGACACTTTCAGCGGCATCCACCTTCCTGTTGGTGATATTGGAGGTAATGGTAACCGGTAAAGGACTGGTCATTTCAAGTGTGAATGATGCATCCTTCAGCTGTTGCCCGGGAGACATTCTGGCAGGCAGTTCCATATCTGTTGAAGTCATCCTGAATTCACCCAGTTCGGCAAGGTTCATTGATCCCAGTAAGCTTCTCATATCTATGAAAAAGTTGTCTCCGTCACACCATACTGCATAATCAAACGTAAGGGTGGTGTCCTGACGGGCATCAAAGACCATGGAAGTTATCTCAAGCTTCTGTTTGCCGTCCTCATTCTTCATGTCTTTTACCAGCAGAGTTGAGGAACCTTCAAGCTTTCCCGGTTTGGAGTAATAGTTATATCCGACTTTGGTGCCAACCTCTGACGGAAAATAGAAGACGCAATCCTGCGCTGCCATCGATCCGGCCAGCAGGAACAGAAACACATAAGCAATGATTCTTTTCATAATGGGTTTAATTCACGGTTGAGTAATTGAAATTATGATTAAGACTTATTTCATAATAAATGCTTCCCGGAAAATTCGGATGATGGTTTCAGCATCAAAGGTATTCAATTATTGTTTATCACATATTAACCCGGGGTGTCAGGGTTGTTGTCCGTCCTGCCCGAACCTTTATTTCAGGCTGTCAAGCCTGACCATGTCCTCTCCGGATATTTCAAAGTTGACATCAAAGTTCTGCTTTATATATTCCGGGTGAACCGATTTCGGGAGTGGCAGGGCACCTTTCTGAAGGACATACCTGACAGAGACCTGGGCTACGGTTTTGCCGTATTTCCCGGCTATGCGGGCTATCTCTCCGTTGCCGAGGATCCTGCCGGTTGCCAGTGGTGAGTACCCCTCGACAAGAATATTGTTTCTGCGGCAGAATGCTGTTATCTCCTCCTGTGGATGGCCTATGTGCAGCTTGATCTGGTTTACCGTCGGCCTGATACGGCAGGTTTCGAGGATGGCCTCCGTATCCCTTACATTGAAATTGGATATGCCGATGGAGCGCGTTTTGCCGCTTTCACAGAACTCTTCCATGGCCTTCCATACCTCAATGTTCTCCCTGGCGTAATCGGCTCCGATCTCTGACCATGGCCAAGGTGCGTGGATGAGGTAAAGGTCAATATACCCGAGGCCAATCTTCTTCATTGTAAATTCAGCCCTCCTTACAGCCTGCTCATAGCTCTTTATCTCTGCCGGCAGTTTTGATGTCACGAATATCTCACTGCGGTCAATGCCAGAGTCAAGTATTGCCTTGCCTACACTGGCCTCATTTCCATATGCCTGAGCGGTATCAATGTGACGATAGCCTGCCTTAATAGCTTCTCTTACTGAGTTGTATGCAACATCACCTGAAGGAATTTGCCAGGTGCCGAATCCTATTGCGGGGATATTTACTCCGTTGGCCAGTGTGAAGAAACCGGTATTTTTCATTGATGACAGGTTTTATGACTGTTGAATATAAATAATCTGACAGAATAACCGCCGTGTAGGGAAATTGTTGAGGTGCATAATTGATAAAAACATGCGGATCGGGCATGAAATTAAGGTTTGATGGATTAAATTCACCAATTGTAAAAGATCATAAGGATGCTAAAGGGTATTTCTCCGCTTATCTCACCGGAGCTTCTCTCGGTGATGTCACAGATGGGTCACGGTGACGAGCTTGTGCTTGCTGATGCCCATTTTCCCGGTGAGAGTACCGGTAAAAGGGTGGTGCGGGCAGACGGGCTGAAGATTGCTGATCTCCTTGAGGCAATCATGCCTCTTTTTGAACTGGACAATTACGTTCCTCACCCGCTGATAATGATGGAACCGGTTGCCGGAGATGAACCGGACAAGCGGGTTGAAGACTCATACCTGGAGCGGATCAGGAAGGAGGTTCCTGCTGTGCCGCCTGTCAAGCGGCTTGACCGGTTTGCCTTCTATGAGCGCGCTGCCAGGGCTTTTGTGGTGGTCATGACCGGGGAGACTGCCAAATATGGTAATATCATTCTTATAAAGGGAGTTACACCTTGTTAATTGAACCTTGAATTTATTTCATGATTGCTGATAATTTATTCTTATAAAGCTATATATCAATAGAATACAATGAATATATATTATTAAGGTTAATAACAAAAACAATAATGACCAGAAAAACAGTATATTATGTTAGCAGCATGTTTTTAATGATGCTAATTTCCGGTACTTACCTTCTGGTTGGCCAGGGTGTTACCCGTTCATGGGATGACACAGCAAGAACAGGCTGGCCTGAGGGGTTCACACTGGAGGAGATCATCTCCACGGCCGACGGCTCCGTTCAGAAAGCCTGGTTCTGGAAATCCCCGTCAGCCGGAGCATCTCCGCTGATAGTGTCATTGCATACCTGGAGCGGGGATTACAACCAGGAGGATCCTCTGGCTGTGGAGGCCGTCCGGAGAGGCTGGAACTATATCCACCCTGATTTCAGGGGTGCAAATACAACCCCTGAAGCCGGCGCTTCGGATTTGGTAATCAGTGATATCCGGGATGCCATAGATTTCGGGCTCCGGCACACAGGGACTGCCCCTGACGATGTTCACCTGATCGGGGTCTCCGGAGGTGGATTTGCAGTTCTTGCAGCCTACATGAAACTTGATTTCCCGGTCAGAAGCTTCAATGCATGGGCACCCATATCAGACCTTGAGTCCTGGTATCATGAATCAAGGGGGAGGGGGCTCAAATACGCATCAGATATTGAGGGGATTACTACCGGAGGCTCAGGCTTTGATCCTGCCGAAGCCCGCAGGAGATCGCCCCGGTTCATGGAGTATCGTCAGGGATGGAGGAAGGAATCACACCTGAGCATATATACCGGGATCACTGACGGATACTCCGGGTCAGTCCCCATAACCCATTCCACTGACTTTTACAACAGGATCACCAGCCTGAGGAACCCGGGACAGTATCAGCTCCTGGTCCCTGACAGTACAGTCATAACACTGCTGGCCAGGCGCTATAACCCTGATACCATTGCAGGCCGGGTACTTGCGGGGAGGAAGGTGATATACCAGGCTGCCGGGACAGGCACCTCACTGGTTATTTTTGACGGCGGTCACGAGATGCTTGTGCCGCATGCATTGTCACTGATCCCTGTGAAAAATCCGGAAACCGATCCGTCACTGAAAGCCTCTGTCCTGGTAATAGGAGATTCGAACGGAGCAGGGCATGATTCATGGCCCGGGCGGCTGGGTGTCTATTTACCATATTCACAGGTGATAAATTCTTCCATTCCCGGTAACACCACAGGATTTGACAATCTCGGCAAACCTGAACTAAATACACTTAAAAGCATTGACAATCACCTTGATAAGCTGTCGGGGCACCTTGCTGCCGGAAACGATGATATTATTCTGCTGATAGCCCTTGGCACAAATGATTCAAAGGAGATATTCAGACGGCAGCAGAGGCAGGTGCCGGGTAATATGGGAGCAATCATTGACAGGGTTCACGGTCGGCTTGGTAATTCGAAAATATATCTTGTTGCTCCACCTCCGGTTGCAGAATCACTTGATACCGCCGGAAAATATAGCGGCAGTGCCAGACGGGTGGCGGAGATGGGGAAAGAATTCAGGGATCTGGCAGCACAGAAGGGGACGGGATTTATAGATCTCCATGCATTGCTTGATGGCCGGTTTGAGTCATTGAGTGTTGACGGAGTACATCTCAACAGGAAAGCTCAGGATGAAGTTGCCGCTCACATTGCATCAGTAATTTCACCTGCCGGTCTGCCTGCCGGTCGCGGCCAGGGTGGCGGCCAGGGTGGCGGGGCGGTCCCTGACACGAATATTATCCTGCCTCCGGCATGGGCTTTCGGTCTGCTTTACGGCGGTTACACTGATCAGCAGGGGACCATTGACCGGATAGGGGAAATCATGGCTCATGACTATCCCATTGACGCATACTGGATTGACTCCTGGTTCTGGAGTTTTGATGACAAGGGCGCAGGCCCGGGCGGGTATCTCGATTTTACGGGTGACACCATCAGTTATCCTGACCGGGGAAGAATGTGGTCATGGATGGAGGATAACGGCATCAAAGGAGGATTCTGGGTATGGGACTGCATACAGGAGACCGGCAATGAGGAGGCTTTCCGTGAGTTTCTCGGGAAAGGACTCTTCTCGGGAGTCTATCTCAATCGCAATCCCTGGCACAACAAAGGAACCACAACCGCTATGTTCAGCGAGAGGAGGGATCATGCAGGAACCCTGTGCGGAAACATCAACTTTGATGACCCTGAGGCCGTTGCACTCTTCAGGGAGAAAATGAGACCGTTTTTCCTGGAGGGAGCAGATTTTATAAAGCTTGACCGTACCGACAGGATCTCAGTGTGCAGGGCCATGTATGACCTGACTGCGGAAGAGGGTCTTGAGAGCAGGGGAAGGGGCCTGATCCTGTCACACAGCGCAGGTACTGACAATGATGAATACAAGAGATACCCCCTGAAGTGGACCGATGATACCCGGTCCGACTGGACAATTGAGTCGCCCCTGGTGAAGTTTGATCCCTGGGTGCCGCCGGTTGCGCTTAAGGAGAACATCAGGATGTATACTGACCCTGCCAGGGCCACAAGCAGGATACCATTCCTGACCAATGATCTCGGTGGGTTTGACATGGGAAAGACTGAAAAGCCCGAGGAGGAGCTCTACATCCGCTGGATGCAGTTTTCAATGTTCTGCCCGGTGACGGAGGTCTTCTGCCAGCCGGAAAACCCGACCTCAAACCTTGCCTGGAATTATTCGCCACTGGCTGACACCCTGTTTCGCGAATACTCCCACCTGAGGATGAAGCTTTTTCCATACCTCTACAGCTACGCACATCTGTCGCGCCTCGAGGGTGTCAACATGATCAGACCTCTGCCAGGGCAGCTGTATGAGTACATGCTCGGAGATGAGTTGCTGATAGCACCTGTATTCAGGAGGGGCGAAACCACCAGGGAACTTTTTGTCCCGGAAGGAAGGTGGATCGACTACTGGACTGGAGAGATCCTGGATGGAGGCCGTATTCACCAGGTGCCAGCTCCCGTCAGGCGCATTCCGCTCCTGGTGCGTGAAGGGGCAATTATTCCCATGCGGCAGTATGCATCCTCGATAGAGAAGGGGACCAATGACACCCTTATAATCGATGTCTGGCCAGGGGCAGACCGTTCATTCAGGCTGATTGAGGATGACGGGCTGAGCAATGACTATCTTCAGGGAGGTTATTCCATGACAGAGATAACCACACGGGAAGCGGACAATAGCCTTACCATTACCGTCAGTCAGGTCAGAGGCCGGTTTGAGGGTATGGCTGACTCACGGAGTATTATGTTATCGATACGCAGAGCATCCGCGAAGCCATCGAAAGTAACGGTCAACGGCCGCCAGGTACAGTTTGACTATGATCCGGACAGCATGATTATTGCCATAAGTCCTTTTCAGGCTGATAAGAGAAGGACCAGTGTGGTCAGTGTTATGTTTTAGTGTGTTAAGTCAGGGGAATAATTCAGTGTGCTTTTTAAGCTGAATTGGTTATTTTTATGAACCTGTCAGCCGTGCCATTCACGGCTCCCGATTATTTAAAAACAGAGATGAAATTTACCACAACTTTTTCATGCCTTGTAACCCTGATTGCACTAATGATACAGAGTGCTGCAGGAGATGCATTTGCCCAGAGGCTCAGGCCGGGGCCGCAGGACCTCTCATTCTTCTCTCCGGTAGATGATACCGATCAGCCTTATTCGGTTTACATACCTGAAAACTTTGATGAGACAAAGGCATATCCGCTGGTTGTCTTTCTTCACGGTGCCTGGTCAAACCACCGTCTTGGGCTCAGGCGGCTATTTGGGGTGGGGAACAGCCAGGGATATGATTTTATAAAGCCCGGGAATGTGCCATATGAGAATGATGTTGAGGCGACACGTTACTGGCCTCCTTTCAGGCCTGTCGGTTACATCGCGGCAGCGCCTCTCGCCAGGGGAACTGCCGGGTACCAGGGAGTGCCCGAACAGGATGTATATGACATGATTGACGATCTGAAATCGAGGTTTCTTATTGACGAAGACAGGGTATATCTCACCGGTCTTTCAATGGGTGGCGGAGGCACGTTGTGGCTGGGGCTGACCCGCCCCGATGTGTGGGCTGCCATAGCACCGGTATGCCCCGCACCACCCGACGGAACCATGGAGCTGACCGGAAATGCAGCCAATCTTCCTGTTCACCTCTTCATCGGCGACAAGGACTTCCTTTACCAGACTGCCAGGGAATGGAAGGGGAAACTGGAAACCACGGCGCAGAGACTCGATTATGTGGAATACCCCGGTGTGGGTCACAACAGCTGGGAGTGGGCCTACAAGGACGGGTTCATATTCGACTGGTTCTCACAGTTCAAAAGGGATCTCTTCCCCGAAAAGGTCTCTTTCACAACGCGATGGTTCAAATACAACAGGGCATACTGGGTCACTGTCGATGATATGGTTCCCGGTGAGACAGCAACGGTTGAAGCCAGGTTCACCGGACCCAACGCAATAGAGGTTAGCGTCTCCGGCGTGAATGCATTTACCCTCAGCCTCGACGGACATCCTCAGTTCACTGCGGGCAAAAAGGTTTCGGTCCTGCTCAACGGAAAGACGTTCAGTGTCAGAAGCGCCGATGCGTTGTCATTCATGCTATCAGACGGGAAATGGGTCAGCGGCCGCCATACTCCGGGGCTGACCTCAAAGCAGAAGGGGGCAGAGGGGCCTCTCTATGCTGCGGTGGCAGGAAGCCATATATATGTTTACGGCACAGCTGACAATCCTTCTGCAGATGTTCTGGCCGCCCGCCGCGCACAGGCCATGTCAGCCGCTGACTGGATTGGTATGGGAGGGCGTATCATGGTATTCCCGCGGGTGGTGGCTGACAGGGATGTAAGACCGAGTGATTACGTAAGGTCGAACCTGGTTCTTTTTGGCACGCGCGAGACTAACTCGGTGATAGAGAAATTTGCCGACAGGCTTCCGATGCATCTCGATCCGAAATCTGAGAATTACGGTCTTGTTTACATCTTTCCGATGAACAGGCGCTATATACTGGTTAACTCGGGACTGCCCTGGTGGACACCGCCGAAAAGCTCCGGAGCCCAGGGGAGATATGCTTTCAGCGGATCAAAGGTTGAATCATTGAAAAGCTACGGCGATTTTATCCTGTTCAGGGAGGCTCCTGATGATGCGGTTGCCAGCGGTGTCTTTGACAACAACTGGAAGTTGCCTGCGGAAGCCCTTGAGAAAATGAAGGCATCAGGTGTTGTTACAATCAGATGAACCACCCCGGGGAGTATGCAGATTCAGCCATGATGACCCATGATAATCCATAATCAGACAAAATGAAAAGAGTTACCGTAATCGCGATCTTACTGACACTAATTATGAATGCAGGATGCAAAAGAGAAGGCCTCACTGAGGCAAAGGTCAAACTGAAGGACGGAGTGGTGCAGGGCACCGTTGAGGATGGAATAGCGGTCTTCAGGGGCATTCCTTTTGCAGCGCCGCCGGTGGGTGATCTTCGCTGGAAGGCGCCTCAGCCGGCTGTACCCTGGAAAGGGGTCCTTGAAGCAACCCGGTTTGCTCCTTCTCCGGTGCAGGCAAGAGTAGAGTGGATGGGTGACATCGAAATGTCAGAAGACTGCCTGTATCTCAATGTATGGACCCCCGCAAGGTCAGATAAGGAAAAGCTCCCGGTCATGGTCTGGATCTACGGTGGTGGATTCTCCAACGGCACCACCAGCGGTACCATCGGGAAAAATATAGCCTCAAAGGGAGTAATCCTGGTCAGTGCGGCCTACCGGCTTGGCGCCCTCGGTTTCATGGCACACCCGGAGCTCACTGCGGAATCACCGGACGGGGTGTCCGGCAACTACGGCATCCTTGACCAGATAGCCGGGCTGAAATGGGTACAGGAAAATATTGAAGCCTTCGGCGCAGATCCGTCGAAGGTGACAATTATCGGAGAATCTGCAGGGGCCATTTCTGTAAGCATATTGTGTGCCTCACCCCTTGCTGAAGGGCTCTTCTCAGGCGCCATAAGCCAGAGCGGAGGTTCATTCGGCCCCGTCAGTGACAGCCGCGGCATGGGTGAATATATGGCTTCCCTGAAAGGGGCAGAGCAACAGGGTCTTGAATTTTCCGGACGGATGGGAGCGCAGAGCCTGGAGGAGCTGAGGGCTTTGCCGTATGACAGATGGCTTGACGATCCCCTGTCACAGATGGGCGGATTCTGGCCCAATGCCGATGGTTATGTTATTGCAGGTGACCCGTACAAACTTTACCGTGATGGCAAATACAACGACGTGAATGTAATAATCGGCACCAACTCCGATGAGGGTTCACTGTTTGTCCAGCCGATGGAACCCGCGCAATATGAAGGGATGATCAATGCACGCTTCGGGCCGTTGGCAGGGAGGGCGCTGGAACTCTACCCCGGCAATGACCAGACTGAAGTATATCATTCGCTGGCTGATATTTTCGAGGCGACAGCCTTCGCTTGGCCTTCATGGGCATGGGCCGGGCTGCAGACAGAGACAGGCTCATCAAGGGTTTACATGTACTATTTTGACCAGTACAGGCAGGAACCCCTTTACCCCGGCGGACCGATGCCTCGTGGCGCTGCCCATGCCATGGAAATAGCCTATGTGTTTGGTACTGTGGGTCAGAACCCCGGAACAGAAGCAACCGACGAGGAAAAGTCTCTCTCAGACATAATGATCAGTTACTGGACCAACTTCGCGAAAAACGGTGATCCGAACGGAGAAGGGCTCCCTGTATGGCCCCTGTATACGAACGGGGAGAAAACCGTAATGCACCTGAAGGGTGTTTCTCCGGCACTGATTGAAATACCTGATTCAGAGCGTCTCCTCTTCATGGATGAATATTTCAGGTGGCTCAGGGAAAAGTAATCCGCCTGCTTTAAGGTGATCTTCCTGTTGCAATAAGGTCTCATCCAGGGATACTCATTGCAGGGTTCTGCCGGCCGGGGGCTTTTATGCTCCCCGGATTTTGACTAATATTGCGGCGGAACTTAATTCATCATGGCAAAAATTACCAGCGTAGTCTTTGATATCGGGGGAGTCCTCATTGACTGGAACCCCAGGCACCTTTTCAGGAAAGTGTTTGAAAATGAAGAGGAAATGGAATGGTTCCTTGCAAACATATGCACTTATGAATGGAACCTTCAGCAGGACGGGGGCAAGCTTTTCAGCATGGCAACCGCGGAGTTGCAGGAAAAGTACCCCGAATACGGTGACAAAATTGCCCTTTATTACGGCCGCTGGGACGAGATGCTCAATGGTGAGATAAAAGGGACAGTTGAGATATTCCAAAGGCTTAAATCGGCCGGAATGCCCCTCTACGCCCTTTCAAACTGGTCACATGAAGCTTTTCCTGTAGCATATAACCGGTATGACTTCATGAAGGATTTTGACGGCCTGGTGGTCTCCGGCTACGAGAAGCTGCTCAAGCCTGACCATGCCATCTACCGTGTTCTTATGAACAGGTACAAAGTAGTTCCGACGGAATCGGTATACATTGACGATAATAAGCCCAATGCCGATGCTGCAGCAGAGCTGGGATTCCATGCAATACACTTCACATCCCCTGATCAGCTCAGGACTGAACTGGAAGCGCTGGGACTCAAAGTATAAATCATGAACCCGGCGCAGGCTGCCGCAGCATGGCCGGTCCGGTCCATAAGCCATCCGGCCTCATCGGCCATCATTAACGGAAGCCTGACAACGCGATGGGAATCGGCACATACTGATGTTGAGTGTATCCGGATCAGTAATGCTGGCGACAGGATTATGGAAAACCATTGATAGTTATTAATTCAATCAATAACAGTATTGACCTATGGACAAGATAATGCTTACTGATCCGGGTATTAGGCCTGACCGTGAAATTCTTTCCGGAATCCTGGGAGAAAACTTTCCTGTATATGAAGCAATGATTGCTTCAGTCACCGGGCCGGAATGTGGTCTTGAACCTCAGTGGCGCTGGTACAATGACGGCAAGGCATGGCTGTGCAAGATGGTCTTCAAAAAGAAGACAATATTATGGCTGTCAGTATGGGATGGCTTTTTCAAAGCCGGGTTTTACTTCGTTGAAAGGCATTTGCAAGGTATTTATGAGCTCGATATTGATCCGGAAATAAAAGAGATCCTTGTGAACTCCAGGCCGTCGGGTACCCTTTTTCCCGTCACTCTGGAGATGAGAAGGAAAGAACAGATTGCTGATATGCTGCAGCTCATAGACTACAAAAAGAGGTTAAAATAAACCGGGAGTAACGGTATCTTCATTCCGTATCTCCCGGTTATGCTTCCAGTTATCTCCCGGCGGTATCATCCTGTGAATGACCTGTTAACCCCCGGCGGCATCATCCTGTGGATGATCAGTTAACCCCAGGCGGTATCATCCCATGGGTGACCTGTTACCATCCGATGAATTCATCTTCCGGGTAGTGGTTCCCTTTATCTTGCAACCGGCACCGGCTTTCCGAAACCGGACTTTTCAAGCTGCTTCATCTGCGTCGCGGCATCACCCACAACAACATAGTACATCCTGTCAGGATCAAAGTACTTTTGCGTGACCGCCTTATGGTCCTCAACGGTCATGTTCCTGATGACATCCTCCTCCTTCCTGACCCAGTCGTCGCTGAACCCGTACTTACCGATATAGGAGAGCATACTTGTCAGGGCCTCGTTCGTCTCAAACCGGAGGGCATTTGACCTTATCATGCAGTTCTTGATGAACTGCAGCTCATCCTCGCTTATCCCCTCACGGTATTTCCGGAGTTCACCTGTGATGATCTCCATCGTTTCCCGGGTGGCATCAGACCTGACCATTGTTGAGATCACGAAGGGGGCTGTGTTCTTCATCTCCCTGAAGGAGCTTGATGCCCCGTATGTGAATCCCTTCTCCTCGCGGAGGATCTGGTTCAGGATGCTTGTAAAGGCGCCCCCCATTCTGTAATTGGCGAAATCAGCCTTAACGTAATCAGGGTTATCCCTTGTCAGCGCCGGGTATCCGCAATAGAAGACCGACTGCCGCGAGCCGGGGATATCCACAAAAAAGACCTGTGACTTATCAGGAATGGCAGGAGCCTGGAATCCTTTTATCTCCACCTCTTTTGCCATCCATTCTGCCTCAAGGGGCTTCAAGGCTTCAAGAACCTCCTCCTTTGTAACATTGCCGGCAACAAGTATTTTGGAGACGGAGGGGGAGAAGTTCTTTTCATAGAATGCCATCAGGTCTTCTGGTGTTATCCTGTCAACTGACTCCTTCGTGCCTGCAAGGTCATATCCCAGGATGTTGTCGGGGCCGTATACCAGCCTGTAAAACTTTCCCGAGGCCACACTTGCCGGCCTGGCTTCCGCCTGCAGGAGGCGGTTTCTTGTCCTCGTCTGAGCCATTGCAAACTCCGTTGAATCCCAGCGCGGTTCGAGCAGTATCTCTTTCAAAAGGGCCACAGTTTTGTCAAAATTCCTCGAGAGTGAGCTGGCGTTGATGGTTATCTCCTCAAAACCGGCACGCATTGAGATGACCGAGCCCAGCAGCTTTATTTCCTCCTCCAGTTCCTCCGGGGTCTTGTTTCTGGTCCCCTGCGGCAACACTGCAGCCACCATTGAGGCAACACCGGGGAGACCGACCCTGTCAAGCAGGGCGCCTCCTGAAATGACCAGGTTCATGCTTACAAGCGGCAGCTCGCTGTTGCGGATGCCCATGACCTCCATTCCGTTTGCAAGTGTTGCCCTCCACACTTCGGGCACCTTTACCCCGGGTTCAGGTCCGGACGGGGGTTCGACAGACCGGTCTATCGCCGACGGCGTCTTTTCCACCGTCCCGGCAGGTATGTCATCAATGGCCACCTGGCTGGCTTTGGTTATATCCTCTTCGCTTACCGCAGCCTTCACCGAGTTTTCGGCCATCATACCGGTCATTCCCTTTGGAACAAAGCTGGTCACCACACCCGGCCGGCCCTTGATGTATTTTTCATAAACCCTCATTATATCAGCCGGGGTGACAGCCTTTATCTTCTCAATGTCCTTAACTATGTATCCCGGGTCATTGAGGTAGGTGTTATAGTATGCAAGCTGTATCGACTTGTTCAGCACGCTGTTCAGCTCCTGGTAGAAACTCCTCTCCATCATTGCCTTGATGCGCTCCACGTCCCTTTCTGTGAATCCCTCGGTTTCGAATCGCTCAAACCCTTCCCGGACGGCTTCCTCGATCTCCCTGAGTGATTTTCCGGCGTTGGCAGTTACCGAAAGGGTGAATTCACCGGCAAGTTCCTGGAGATTCCCATAGACCGAGACATTCGGTGTGAGCTGTTTTTCCTTGACCAGCACCTTGTACATCGGAGCTTTCTTACCCTCTGAAAGCAGGCTTGCCAGGAACATCAGCGGATAAGAGTCCACGCTGTAGTTTTCTGCCACCGGCCATACCATTGTAAGCTCGGGGACATTGGCAAAGTTGTCTTCGTGGAACAGCCTTTTTTCAGTATCAAGAGTCACGTTCATCGCGGCGCGGGCAGCAACTTCGCCATGAGCCTTAATCTCGCCGAAGTACTTGTCAAGCAATGCCTTTACCGTGTCTGCGTCAAAGTCGCCTCCGATTACAAGTGTGGCGTTGTTGGGGCCGTAGAATGTATCATAATACTTCCTGACATCATCAAGCGAGGCATTCCTCAGGTCCTCCATCTCGCCTATCACCTCCCAGTTGTAGGGATGGTCTTCAGGATAGAGGTTCTTGCTTATCACATAATCGGTAAATCCGTAAGGCGAGTTGTCCTGGTACTGCCGTTTCTCGTTCTGAACCACGTTCTGCTGAATAGCAAGTGAGCGCTGGGTGACTGAGTTTATGAAGAATCCCATCCTGTCAGATTCCAGCCACAGCACCTTCTCAAGTGCATTTTTCGGGAATACATCGAAGTAGGTTGTCACATCCCGGCTTGTAAAACCGTTGTTTGATCCGCCGGCCGCTTCAAGTATCCTGTCGAATGCCCCTGTAGGCACGTTTTCCGAGCCGGTGAACAGCAGGTGTTCAAAGAGGTGGGCGAAGCCGGTTCTGCCGGGTACCTCCCTTGATGATCCCACATGGTACATAATTGCATATGAGATCACCGGGTCAGAGTGATCCTGGTGCAGGATAACCTGCAGGCCGTTGGGCATCACATACTTTTCATAGCTGATGCTGAGGCTGTCTTTCTGCGTTGACCTGCTGCATGCGGCTGCTGTCAGGGCAATTGCTGCCAGCAGCAAGAGCCTGATTAATGATCCTGGTACTTTCATAATGGATAGGTTAAATGGATCTGACATATTTCAAACTTTAAAAATAAGCACAATTGCCTGACAATAAATTGTGGAGTGTTCTGAAAAATTTTCGGTTCGCATCACAGATGTCTCCCCGGGTTATTCATCCCTGAGCATAATGGCCTTCAGCCCGAGCCAGAGGGGTGGCAGTTCAGCGCCGAAAGCCTCTTTGTAAACTTCAATGGCAGCACCAAGGGCAGTTGCATGTTCAATTGTACTGGCGTAAACCCTTTTTTCCGGGATCCGTCCGGCCAGGATTCTGACGAATGTGTCATTGCGGGCGAATCCGCCTGTGACATAGACAATTTCTGTGTCCGCATCCTCCGGAACTGTCTGCCTGTATGCTTCAAGGCATTCATCAACAAGGTCATACATCATCTGGTGATAGGCATCAGCATATGTCAGGAAGTGAGACAGGTCTGCAGTGGTGTCAGCCATATCCTCCGGTACTCCGTGGCGGAAGAAGACCCTTCCCCGCCTGTTCGCCTCCATCTTCGCCACCTTCTTATGTTTGATCTTGATGGTTTTGTACAGTTCTCCGGTCACCCCGAAATGGTCATCGAGCAGGATTACGTTCCTGTCATGAATCTTCCCGAGAGGGAACCGGGAGCTGCTGATTTTCCTTCCTCGTGTTTTCTGCTCACCTGCAGCGGGATTTGTTTCATAAGGATTCATGAAGGTGCAGAACGTGCCGGTGGAAACCAGTATGAATGGTTTCTCTGAGCCTTTCAGGTAAGGGACCAGTGAAGCCGCAGTGCTGCTAATCCCTCTTCCCTTGAATACGGATTTGCCGGATGTGACGGACTCAGTGATTTTTGTCAGTGTCTTTTCAAGTTCCGCAAGGCAATCGTCGCCGGCGGCGATATTCATTGCCCTTATATTGTAAATATCCCCGCTGATCACACGGCTGATACATGTCATCATCCATTGCTCAATTGCCGGGAAATCATATGCCGGAAGACCTTCGCTTCCGGCAGTTTCCACTATTATCTTTTCCTCCGTATGAACGGTTTGAAGGTTCCTGTCAAAGAGCAGGAACCTCTTCCAGCTTCTGCCGGCATCAAAAACGGCAATCACATCGGTATACTGCGGTTCCATTTGGTTGGTAATGGTTTTACATCAAAGTTAAGCAATGGATAAATCCGCGCCTCAAAGATTTTACGTTCATATGACGGTTTGTGCGATTGTTGAACATTTCCTACCTTCATCCTTTCAAACATAAGATTCAATGAACTGGATTGACTTTGTTATAGTTGCCCTGCTTTTTTACGGGCTGGTACAGGGATTCATAGACGGCCTGATCATTGAGGTGGCAGAGCTGGCAGCCCTGGTGCTTGGCATATGGGGCGCGATACACTTCTCGTGGTGGACAGCGGAGAAGCTGGGAGGATGGTTTGATATGCACTCGCAATGGACCGGTATAATTTCATTTGCCGTGACGTTTGTGGTGATAATGATTGCCGTATACCTCCTGGGTAAGCTCCTTGACACGCTGCTGAAGGCCATGGCTCTCGGCTTCGTCATCAAATCGCTCGGGGCAGTATTCGGGATACTGAAGATTGCCCTTGTACTCAGCGTCCTGTTCGTATTCCTCAATACAATCAACGAAAAGAAGCATTTCCTCCCTTCAGATACAATCAACAATTCAATGTTGTACAACCCTATTGCCGACCTCGTTCCTTCCATTTTCCCGGTAGTGGAGGGAGGTGATCTTATTGACAGCTTCAACAGGCACAAAAAGAAGGATCCCGGTGTGACCATCTGAGCGGTTTTGATATCTTTGCCACACAAAATTCAAGACGCTGATGACCAATTTTGTTGAAGAGCTGAGGTGGAGAGGGATGATACATGACATCATGCCCGGAACGGAAGAATTCCTGATGAAGGGTCCCGCCACGGCCTATGTCGGTTTCGATCCTACTGCCGACTCGCTGCACATAGGCCATCTTGTGGGGGTGATGATATTGAAGCATTTCCAGAATGCTGGTCACTCACCCATCGTGCTGATAGGCGGGGCAACGGGAATGATAGGTGACCCCTCCGGCCGCTCGGAGGAGCGCAACCTGCTTGATGAGGAGACCCTTCGCCATAACCAGGAGTGTCTTAAGAAGCAGTTTGAGAAATTCCTCGATTTCAATTCCGCCGCGTCCAACAGGGCAGTCATGGTCAACAACTACGACTGGATGAAGGAATACTCTTTCCTCGGCTTTATCCGTGATATAGGCAAGCACATAACCGTCAATTACATGATGGCAAAAGACTCGGTGAAGAAGAGGCTTGACTCAGAGACGGGACAGGGAATGTCATTCACCGAGTTTTCATACCAGCTCGTTCAGGGCACCGATTATCTATATCTCTATACCAATCATGGCTGCCGCCTGCAGATGGGCGGTTCCGACCAGTGGGGCAACATCGTCACAGGCACAGAGCTCATCCGCAGAAAGTCAGGGGGTGAAGCCTATGCCATGACAAGTCCGCTGATAACCAAGAGCGACGGGCAGAAATTCGGCAAAACGGAAACGGGCAACGTATGGCTTGACCCGGCAAGGACCACCCCATACCAGTTCTACCAGTTCTGGCTCAATGTGGCCGATGCCGATGCCGAAAAGTTTATAAAGATCTTTACAATGCTCTCGCGGAGCGAAATAGGTGAACTGGTTAAGGCTCACCAGGCGGAGCCGCATCTTCGCATCCTGCAGAAAAGGCTCGCTGAAGAGGTGACTGTGATGGCCCATTCACGTGAAGACTATGATGCTGCAGTTGAAGCTTCGCAGATCCTCTTCGGAAAAGGAACCACAGAGCAGCTCAGGAGAATGGATGAAGGTACCTTCCTGGCAGTTTTCGAGGGTGTTCCATTGTTTGATGTCAGTTCCCCGCTGATAAATGCAGGGGTGACAATTTCAGACCTGTGTGCCGTTCATACGAAGGTGGCTGAATCGAAAGGGGAATTCAGAAGACTGATACAGGGCGGAGGCGTCAGCCTCAACAAGGGCAGGGTTGACGATCCGGAAATGACCATTACTCCGGAACACCTGCTCAATAACAAGTACCTCCTGCTCCAGAAGGGGAAAAAGAACTATTTCCTTATCAGGGTGGTGTAATAATACCAACCCGGAGCTTGATTAATTTAAAACCGGGAGAGATGAAAAACGAACTTAGAGCTGAATTCAGGACCGACTCAGTTGATCTGATCAACTTTTTCATCCGTCACTTCCGGAAGTTTGTCATTGCAGGTGTGGCAGCGGCGTTCCTTTCCGCAGGGATATCCCTGCTCCTCAAACCGCTATACGAGTCAACAGTGATTCTATATCCCTCGTCAAATATTACCGAAACAGGAACCCTTCTTGGCGAACCCTCAGCCCGGACTGCCCTGTTCGGTGACGATGATGCGACCGAGAAACTCATCCAGGTCATCAACAGCGAACAGGTAAGGGATTATCTCAGGAAGGAATATGACCTGGTCAGGCACTACGGGATCAAACCAGGCGAGAGGTACCCTAATACTGTCCTGGCAGAGAAGATGGACAAATACCTTCATTGTGCCAAGACCTCTTTCGGTTCGGTGGAGATTCGTGTACGTGACCGTGACAGGGATGTTGCCTGCGCCATGGCCAATGACATGGCCGCAAGGGCTGACACAATCTTCAATAATCTGCAGCGCAGCACCGCATCGGTTATGCTTGATGAAATAAGCCGCAGCTATGAGTTGCAGGACCGGCTGGTAAGAGAGTATGAAGACACCCTCACAAGCCTGAGCGGTGCGGCGGCTCTGAGAGTCTATTCCACCCTGGAAACTGAGAATGAATATCTCGGACTCATGCGCGGCCGTTATCTCGAGGCTCTTGCAATGAGCCACCAGACCCTTCCCTATACCCTCGTCGTTGACAGGGCCGTAGTGGCAGAGAAGAAAGCATGGCCACGCCGCACCATCATTGTGCTGATATCAACAGCCTCCGCACTTCTTCTCCTGGCCCTTGTTCTGTTCATCGCCGAGGGGTTGAAGCTGCACCGGACCCATGACAGGCAGTGAGCTGCTTATACTGATCATCCCTGCAGCACTGGCCGTGCTGCTGCTGGCGCTCCTCTCCCTTGAGTACCTGCTCCTGCTGACTCTCTTCCTGACACCCCTCTCGCTTCAGCTCAGCTACATAACCGGAGGCACCGGGATCGACCTTTCTGTTCCCACCGAACCAATTATGGCACTGGTACTCCTGATCACCATCTTCAGGCTTATAGTTGCACGCGGGTTTCCGCGTGAGTTGCTAAAACATCCTGTCACATTGCTTATAGGTCTTTACCTGATCTGGACCCTGATTACAGCCATGACTTCCGCAATGCCGGGGATCTCCTTCAAGACCCTGGCTTACAGGTTGTGGTTTACGGCAGGGTTTTATCTCGTGGCTGCCCGTCTGGCATACAGTGAGAGCTTCCGGAAGCGTTACGTAATTGCATATGCCCTCGGGCTGTCTGTGGTGGTTATATATTTCATCATCAGGCTGAAAGGGGCAGGACTGCTCAACCAGCAGTTTGCCCATTCTGCATGTTATCCGTTCTTCAGAGATCACACCTCGTTCGGTGCTTCGATGGCTTTCCTTCTCCCCCCGCTGGCAGCGATGCTTTTCAGCAGCAGAGGATTGGCCCGCAAAGGCCTGCTTGCCACTCTTATCCTTCTCTTCGCGGCCGGATTCATCCTCTCCTACAGTCGTGCCGCATGGGTGAGCCTGATCGTCGCCACCATAATGGCCATGATACTGTGGATCAGGATGCCGGTAAGGCTCCTTTCGGTATCAGCGGTGCTACTTATTGTGGCAATGATTTTCTCTGCTGGATGGATCTGGGAAAGGATGGACAGCACCACGGAGGACTCCTCCACCGACCTGGGGCAACATCTCCGCTCCGCCTCAAACATATCAACCGATCAGTCAAACCTTGAGCGCATTAACAGGTGGAATTGCGCGCTCAGAATGTTTGCCGAAAGGCCTCATGCCGGTTGGGGCCCGGGTACCTACCAGTTTCAGTATGCCCCTTTCCAGAAAGCATCAGAAAGAACCTCCATCAGCACCGATTTCGGGGATGCCGGCAACGCTCACAGTGAGTACCTCGGGGCATTGAGTGAATCGGGATGGCCCGGGGCACTGCTGTTTCTGGCCATTATGACCACAGCAATGCTGACAGGGATAAAAGGCTGGTACCGTGAGAAGAGAGGGGCAGCAGGCTATTTCATCCTTGCAGTGGTGACCGGCCTGGCAACTTATGCCGTTCACGGCCTGATGAACAGCTTCCTCGACAGTGACAAAATAGCTGCCCTGTGGTGGAGCTTTACAGGCATCATTGTTGCCGCTGACCTGGAACAGAAACGCAACGAGGGCAGCAAGCCGCAGGCCGGCAAAGGAAGTATCGGATCAGGGGGATAATCTGACCGTTCCCTGAAGGAAATCCGGCAAAACTAAGGTATCTCTATTGCCAGGATTGAGACATCATCGAATAACCTTGGGTTTCCGGTACTGATGTCGATATCACTGATCAGCGATTCAATATTATCAGAGAGGGGTTCCCTGTTCGGGAAATGCCTTATCAGCGGAGATATCCCCAGGTCCCTGCCGCTTTCATCCTTCAGCTCTGAAAGACCGTCTGTATAACAGATGATCTTTGTCGGACCCTTAAGGACAAGTGTGTCTGTCCTCACACAGGGCATCTCGTCGAGCATTCCGACGCCCACGCATGACTGTTTCAGCACCGAGGAGTTCCCGTTGCCGGTATTAATGATAACCGGCGGGTTGTGAGCCGCGTTGACATATTCAAGAACCCGGTTTCTTATATTATACCTTGCCAGGAAGAGGGTTATGAAACGCTCCCCTGCGGAGTTTGTGACCACCAGCGTGTTCAGCTTCCTTATCAGATCTCCGAAATTGGCATCAGCCGTAAACAGGGCACGGAGGCTGGCCTGGAAGTTTGACATCAGCAGGGCGGCAGACATACCCTTGCCTGAGACATCGGCGATGCAGAAACCGAAAACATCGTCAGAGAGCTGCATGAAGTCATAGTAATCGCCTCCGACCTCATAATGAGGATAGTAAAATCCTCTTGCCCTGATGGTCTCATCGGAAGGCAGCCTGGTGTTGTCAGGAATGAGCATCATCTGCATTCGGGCTGCCAGCTCAAGCTCCCTGCGGAGTGCCTCCTGCCTGAGGCTCTCACGGAAGAGCCTCTGGTTCTCGATGGCAACTACGATAATCCCGGAGATTGTCTGGATGAAATTCAGATGCTTTATCAGTGGGCTCATCCCTTCACCCTCCTCGTCAATGTCACCTATCAGCACATATGCTGACGGCTCGTTATTGTGAAGGACAGGTATAATAAAATCAACTGCAGTGAAATGCTTCTGAACCACCTCTGTCTGTATCTCCCTGAAGCAGAGGAGGTCTCTTTCGACTTTGATTGAATTGCCCAGTGCATCCGGAAATCCGGAATTGAGGAGCGGTTCCCAATGTTCCCCGTATTTAAAAAGGAGGATTTTGCCTATCCCCAGCTCGTCGCGAAGGATTGATTCGTACTTCCTGAGCAATTCTGGAGTGGGGAGGTTTGCATTGATGGAGAGGGTAATATCGAGAAGGGCGTCGAGCTTGAACTTCGACATCTTAAGTCTGTCTTTCGGAAGCCGGCCCTCACTCATTACCCTGTCAGCCCTTTACTCTTTCTATATAGGAGCGGTCACGCGTGTCGATACGTATCTTGTCTCCGACATTGACAAACAGGGGCACCATGATAGTTGAACCGGTCTCAATTGTAGCCGGTTTCAGGGTATTGGTTGCGGTGTCACCGCGAAGCCCCGGTTCCGAGTAGGTCACCTCCATCACCACGTTAACGGGAAGGTCAACAAGGAGAACATTCTCAGTATCTGCGTGCACCACCACTTCAACGATTGTTCCTTCCTTCAGGAGGTCACTGTTTTCGATCATTGATTCGGGAACCGTTATCTGTTCGAATGTCTCGTTGTGCATGAGGTGATAGCCCATGTCATCATTGTAGAGGAACTGGTGCGGTCTCCTTTCCACCCTTGCGACATTTACCTTAACTCCCGAGTTGAACGTATTGTCAAGGACTTTGCCTGTTGTCACGTTTTTGAGTTTTGTGCGCACGAATGCCGGTCCCTTTCCCGGTTTCACATGCTGAAACTGAACGATGGTATAAAGGTCATTGTTGAATTCTATCACCATCCCGTTCCTGAAATCTGCCGTTGTAGCCATAAAAAAATCTTCAGTTCTTGTTTATTGGTCCATATATCTGAGGGGCGCCCTAAGCCCTTCATAATTTGTCATATCCACGTGAAATGACCCCACAAAGATATCAAAACGTACTTTAACCGGTAAAAAATTTTCATCGGCAGTAAACCACATTGCCATATCCTCCTCGGTTTTGAATACCCGTCCCACCTCGGTTACGGGGTGGAAACGGTAGCACTCGATCCGGCTTCCCCTTATTCTGATCGTCTCCTTTCCCCTGTATCTCAATATTATGGGATAGAGTTCATCGGCAAACCAGGTCATCATGGTATATGTTTCGCCAGGGACAAGTTCCTTCCCGGCGGCAAGATAATATTTTCTGAACCAGTAAAAGCAGGAAACGATGTCAAGCAGCCCTTTCGGTCCCCGGTGGTTGCCTGTTAGGTCGCTGAATATCAGGGTGGAATCCTTTCTGGTCTCATGGTCAAATCCCACCTCATTGTATTTGCGGTATCGGCCCTCCTGTATGTTCCTGATGGTGAACAGGGGAAGGTCATTTTCCGGGTCAATGTAGCTTTCATAGACATCCCTCACCTTGTACAGTGCGTCGGCCAGGCCGGTGGTCTGCCCTGTTACTGCTGCGTGCCACACCGGTTTTCCCTGGTAGAAGGCTTCCTTGATCTCGAGTGTGGCCTGTCCGCTGCCGACGATACCGTATCTTATCTGGTATGAAATCTTCTCACCGGGTGCGTAGGGCTGATTCTGTGCTTCAATCAACCGCAGGCCGGCAGTAATGATTATCAGTACCGTAACAATAGTTTTTCTCATGACGCATTCAGCTTTGTCAGGGAAGCAGCTTTTTCGGGACAGTGGCAATGAACTCCTTGAGATAATATGGCTCGAAGTAGGCCACATCCTCGAAGTGCTTATTCCTCATGGCAGTTACTGACGGGATGTGCAAATATGATGCCGAGAGGCGGAAGTCCGGCTCGAAGACGGCGTTCGGACTGGTAATAGTCCCGATACATTTTTCCGACCCGTTTCCGAAGAATATTACACGATGTTGTGCAAGGATGTCACTGAAGGAGTTTTCATCTATGATGCTGGCAGATGTTTCCCTGACAACGGTACCGTCAGTGGTAAAAAGAGCGTTGTATACTTCCATCCTGCGGGCGTCAATCATAGGACACAGAAGGGTACCTTCTGCCGGCTCTTCAGGATGAAGGCCCATATACCCGCTGCACATGGCGGCAAGAGTGTTTATTCCGATAAGCGGAATGCCGGCTCCGTACGCGATACCCTTGGCAGCGGAGACACCTATCCTCAGGCCGGTATATGATCCCGGTCCCTTGCTCACGGCAACCGCATCCAGCCCTGACGGTGTGATGCGGTTTTCTTTCATGAGGTGTTGTATGATGACGGTAAGCTGCGAGGCATGTGACATGCCGGGTGGCGCCTCGGTTACTGCAATGACCTTATGTTCATCACACAGTGAAGCCGAGCAGATGCCAGTGGCAGTCTCAATACAGAGTATCATTGAGGTCTGTCAGGATTTTTCCTTATTTCTTTTTCTTTTCGGTGGAAAAGAGTTCTTCCTTGTCAACCACCTCTATGCGGGTTGAGTCAGACAGTTTCTTCGAGATTGCGCTGAAAGGCTGAACTATAACGTCCTCTTCTCCGGTAAGTCCGGTGAGTATCTCAATGTTCACATTGTCCTGGATACCGGTCTTCACATCGCGCGCCAGCGCATAGGTGCCGTCAGAGACAAAGACGAGGGTACGTATGTCACTTTTTGCGGCAGGATCGACATTGGCAGTGTCAGTGCGGGTGGTGACAGCCTGAATTGGCACGGTAAGCACACCGGTTTTGCTGCTGGTGTAAATATCAACTGATGCAGACATCCCGGGTCTGAAGGGACTCGGATTTTTTTCAGTGACCAGGTCCTCATATGACTCCTTCAGGATGAGGATCCTGACCTTGAAGTTGGTCACCTGGTCAGAGGTGGTCCCGAGGGTGTTTGCAGAGTTTGCTATCTCGGTCACAATCCCCTTGAAGTCACGGTCAAGCCAGGCGTCTACCTCAACTATTGCGGTGTCACCCAGCTTTACCCTTATTATGTCATTCTCGTTTACGTCCACGACAACCTCCATGCGGTTCAGGTCAGCGACGCGGAGCACTTCGGTTCCGGTCATCATGTTGGCACCAACAACTCTTTCTCCAAGCTCCACAAGCAGGCTTGATATGGTACCTGTCATGGGTGAATAGACAGTTGTTTTTATCAGGTTCTCATTGGATTCCTTGAGGGATGCCTCAGAGCTCTTTACGGAGTATTCTGCGCTCTCCTTCTCCGCCCTGGCTATCTTGTACTGTGATTCTGCCTGCTCGAAATCAGACTGCGAAATAGTATTCTCCTCATACAGCTTTTTACTCCTGTTATATGCAAGTTCGGCCTGTATCAGCTGGGCCTCCACCTGTGCAAGGCGTGCCTTTGTGGAGTTGAGTGTGGCTGCAGCACGGTCACGGGCAGAGACATAGATCTCAGGTTTGATCCTGAAGAGCAGTGTTCCCTTCTGGACGAAATCACCCTCCTTCACATGCAGTTCAACGATCTCGCCAGAGACGTCAGGGCTGATCTTTACCTCTGTCTCGGGCTGTATCTTTCCGTTGGCGGTCACAGCCTCAATGATAGGGTTTACGCCAACCTTTTCGATGGCCACCTTTACGGTTACCTCTTCGCCGAACCAGCCGGCCTTCTTTCCGACAACGGCAAGGATAAGGAGCACGACTACGGCAGCGGCAAGGATTTTAAGAAGTTTATTGTTTTTCATCGGATGATTGTTTACGGAATTTACTTGGCGAGTATGGTTATGTGTTCAAGGGTAAGGGGTATTCCCTTGTAAAAATCAAGCACCTTCGTTTTGAAGACATACTCATATTTTGCCTGGGCCATTTCACTCTGGGCAGCAAGGAGCTGTGTCTTCGACTGGTTGTATTCAACGGCTGTCACAAGTCCGACGTCGAGCCTCTGTTCGGCATAACGGAATGCCTCCTCCATAGATGTCACGGCCTTCTGGCTGGCATTGTACTTCTTCAGGGCACCTGCAGCATCAGTGTAGGCCTGCTGTATATTCTTGTAAAGCTGTTTCCTGGTGTTTTCGAGGGCATACTTCGAGTTTTCAATACCCAGCTTTGAATTTTTAATGCCGGTGTTGACCTGCCACCCGTTGAAAATGGGGATATTAAGTGAGAATCCAAGGCCGTAGTTCAGGTTGTCATTCAGCTGTTCACCGAAGGGGTATGGTTCAAAGGTGACCGGTTTGAGCCTTTTGTCGGAGTAGCCTGTTGACATTGAGGCACCCAGGCTGAGCCTGGGGCTTCTGTTGCCCCGGGCGATGGCAAGGTCATACTCGGCGCTCCTTAGTTTGTATTCGGCGCTCAGTATTTCCGGCCTGGATTTTTCGGCTATGGCAAAAATGGCTGCCGGGTTTCCGTCAACGGCTTCGTCCTTCACGGTTATGGCCGGGATGGCAATGGCAAAATCGTCTATGCTCTGTAGTTCAAGCATCTGGGCCAGATTGAGAAGCGAGAGGGTGAGCTGGTTTCGCATGTTGACCAATTGCAGTTCCTCGCGGGCTGCCTGGGCTTCTATCTCCAGCAGGCTTCCGCGGGCAAGGCTGCCGGCGGCTACCATCTTGCCGGTCCTGTCTATCTGTTGCTTTGTCAGGTCAACCTGCGCCTCGGTTGCGGCTACCAGCTCCTGGTTCAGGAGAATCTGAAGATAAGCCAGTGCAATGTTGAGTGAGATGTCATCCCTGAACTGCTCCAGGTCCTGTTCACTCGCCAGCACCTCGTACTTGTTCTTCTGAATGGTGTTATAGTTCACCAGACCCCTGAAGAGTGTGACATTGCTACCTGCGTAGAAGTTGTTTGACTGTACGGTTTCGTTCTCGGTAAACTCGTATGTGGTCTCGTCAAGCGCGCGCCCGAAGGCATAGTTGTGTGATGCACTTCCGTTGAGTGTCGGAAGCAGGTTCAGCTTCGACTGCTCCAGGTTTGATACCTGGTACCCGGTCATGATCTCCTGCTGCTTGATCCTGATATTGTTCTGAAGGGCGTGTGCAATACACTCCTCCAGGGTCCATTGCTTTTGCTGGGAAAGCAGAGCCAGCGGACTCATTATAAGGAACAAACAGAGGGAGAGGATCTTTCTTTCCATTGTATAACTGACAGCATTGATTGAGTGTACGAAGATATGAAATAGATCAGTATAATAAAGACAGCAAAGATACTATGATGTTGCACACCCCTGTAAACAGTGTCATTCATTTTTGATTATCTTTGCGCTGCTTGACGACAGAGTATTAATTAAACTTATAAAATAATGAGCAACAAGGGATTAAATCTGGAGCCCGGTGTAATCTCCGGCGAGGATGTAAAAAAGCTGTTTGACTATGCCAATAAAAATGATTTTGCGATTCCGGCGGTGAATGTTGTGGGTACCGACTCTGTGAATGCGGTTCTTGAGACTGCCCGCGAGGTGAAATCGCCTGTCATCATACAGTTTTCAAATGGAGGTGCCCATTTCTTTGCCGGGCAGGGGCTTACAAAGGATAATCATACAGGTGCCATTGCGGGGGGCATATCCGGAGCGCTTCATGTCCACAATGTTGCGGAATATTACGGCGTGCCGGTCATTTTGCATACTGACCATGCTGCACGGAAGCTGCTTCCCTGGATTGATGCGCTGCTTGATGCCGGGGAGGAGTTTTATGAGACAAACGGCAAACCGCTGTTCAGCTCGCACATGCTTGACCTGTCTGAAGAGTCTCTGAAGGAGAACATTGAGACATGCAAGAAGTACCTTGAGAGGATGAACAAGATGGGGATGACACTGGAGATCGAGCTTGGTGTTACCGGCGGTGAGGAAGACGGCGTTGACAATACCGGCGTTGACAGCTCAAGGCTGTATACGCAGCCGGAGGATGTTGCATATGCCTACGAGGAGCTGCTGAAGGTATCTCCCAATTTTACAATTGCGGCATCATTTGGCAATGTTCACGGTGTCTATAAGCCAGGCAACGTGACACTGAGGCCGGAGATCCTTAAGAATTCGCAGGATTACATTCAGAAGAAGTTCAAAACCGGTCCGAATCCGGTGAATTTCGTCTTCCATGGCGGTTCAGGTTCGGAGAAGCACCTGATAACTGAAGCCATTAAGTACGGAGCCATCAAGATGAACATCGACACTGACATGCAGTGGGCGTTCTGGGAAGGTGTGAAGAATTACTACGAAGCGAAGAAGGGTTACCTTCAGGGGCAGATCGGCAATCCCGAGGGTGATGACAAGCCAAACAAGAAGTACTATGATCCGAGGGTATGGCTGCGCAAGGGGCAGGAGACCTTCATCGCAAGGCTTAAGGAGGCTTTTGCCGACCTCAACGCGATGAACAGGATGTAGGACTTATTAATAAGCTAACATAAAGCAGGACAGCGCATTGGCGTCGTCCTGTTTTTTTGTTGTTAATAAATCACAGTTTTCACAGGCCCATGGGATGGTGGTGAAGGCTATTTTAGTATAAAATTCATAGCGGGATTGAGACGCGGACCGGTCACTGAGGAGAAGATAAGGAGAACCACGACGCTGACTCTCAGGTTGAATGAGAGGGAGGCGAAGGCGCTCAGCATCTACTGCAAACGGTTCAGGGTACGAAGCAAGTCGGACTTCATGCGGCGGACCATAATGCAGGCAATAATAGGCCGGTTTGATGCGGAACATCCCTCACTGTGGGAGCAGGGGGAGTTGACTCTGTTTTCACAGGATCTGAAAAATAACTGATCGCAGAAGGGTTACAACTCTTATTTTATTATTTTTGTAAGCCACGATAGCGGGGGTAAGGTATCGTTTCGGAACAGAAATGGGATTGGACATTATTAAAATAGAACCTACGAAGGTTACGCCGCAGGTATTGTTTCTGGAGGGGCATCTGGAAATAAGGGGCAGGTCGATTTCCGAGAATTCAACAGATTTTTACAGGCCGCTGGCGGCATGGGTAGATGAATATGTTGACAGGACCGAGGTACGCACCAGGGTGGTTTTTTCATTTGATTTCATAAACACTGCCTCCACCAAATGGATCTATTCCATTGTGAAGCGTCTGGCCCTTTACCCGAATGTGCATGAGATGGTATCCATTGAGTGGTATTATGAGAAGGGTGATGAGGATCAGTATGAGCTTGGTCAGATCATTCACTCCTTCATTGACTGTCCCTTTATCTTTTACGAGACGGAGCAGACCTGAGAATCCGCAAAAAATATTTACTTTTGCACCGCCTTATAAGGCGCCGATTGACCCATGGTGTAACTGGTAACACGACGGATTTTGGTTCCGCAGAGTCCTGGTTCGAGCCCAGGTGGGTCAACAGGGAGCCGGCTGCAAAGCCGGCTTCAGTTTTTATG
>JALONR010000095.1 GCA_025454815.1 Bacteroidales bacterium
ATTCTGCACATTGTACCCTGAGATGGTCAATGAGGTTGCCGGTGCTGTACAGCTGGCAATAAATGATGCGGCGGGAGGGATGAAGGCGGCGGGACGGAAGATCATACAGAGATTAGGCAAGAGGCAATAAAAAAAAGTCTAAAGGTCTTAAGGTCTCATGTCTGAATGTCCAAAGGCCGGAATACTATTACAGTTTTGCAATCTAACGGACTCTCAGACTTTTGGACCCTCAGACTCCTGGACCCTCAGACCCTTGGGCCCTCAGACCTCATTTCATCTTCATGGTCTTCCTGATCCACGAAGTCATCAGCTCCATCGCTGCAGGAGAGAAGGTCTCCTCAATTTTCATATACTCACCCGGTGATCCTTTTTCCGCAGTCTGGAAAAGATGGTTCAGACCCGGCAGCAGTATGGTCTTTACCTTGCGGTTGCCGCCGCTTCGCAGGGCAGCCTTGATAGCCGGAAGGTTCATCTCATGATTCACCTGCAGGTCTTTCTCACCGTTCAGGGCAAGCACCGGGCATTTCACCTTTGACCAGAACTGTGCCGGATCTGTGTCAATGAAATAACGCATCCAAGGGTTATTCACCGATATCAGGCCCTGTGTGAATTCTGACATCTTCTCCCTCCGTTCCTCCGGGCCAAGACCCTTTTTATCCAGCTCCTTTCCATACCATTCCATGGCATCCTTCGCGAACTTGCGCAGGTCGGGCTCGGCAACAGCCATGCGGAAGAGCTGGCTGTTGCTGGCAACTGCCTCTTCCACCTCCTCAGGGGATGACCCTGTGGCTGTCATTATATCGCGGGCCTGCCTGATCAGGATATCATAACCCTTTACACCCGGTCCGGCGAGGGAGACAATAAATGCTATGTTTCCATTGCGTGATGCCACGATGGGAGCTATAAGACCTCCCTCGCTGTGGCCGGCGAGGCCTACCTTCTTACCGTCTATTTCGGGGCGCTGCAGCAGGTAAACAGCTGCCGCCTCAGCATCATCTGCAAATGTCAGAGAGGTGGCATCATTGGTTCTCCCCTTTGACTTGCCTACCCCCCGGTCGTCATACCTGAGAACAGCTATTCCATTCCTGGTGAGATGGTCAGCCAGGACCTTGAATGGCTTATGCATGAAAATGGTCTCGTCACGGTCCTGCTGCCCCGAGCCCGAGATAAGCACCACTGCAGGGAAAGGCCCTTCACCCTCCGGCAGAGTCAGTGTGCCCGCCAGGCTGAAGTTCTCAACAGTGTTCATGAAGGTGACCTCCTCCTCACGGTAAGGATAAGGCGGTTTCGGCTCCTGCGGACGATTATGAACCACCGGTTTTGCCCCTTTCTTCATATTCAGGTCATATGCTCGTCCCAGTTGGCTCCATTTGCCTGTGATAAGCGTATCTCCGCTCAGACCTCCGCGGTAATTTCCCCTGATCATGGGGATATCCACTGTAATGGTGTCATCATCAACGGTCACCCTCCCGCAGGGTATGTCCATCGCAGCCTGGTCAGGCGAGTCAAGGGTTGCACTTATTGTATCGGCATCGGTCATTCTGAAATGCAGCACCAGGTTAAGGTCGCCGGCCAGGGTCTTCAGCACGCCTGACCATGAGCCTTCCAGTTTAGCCGCATTGTCCTGGGCTGTAAGGGTTAATCCAATGATAAATAAAAGACCTGAAAATAAAGTTATCCTTTTCATTTGTTCAAGGTTTTTGATTCACTGGCAGGGGATAAACGGCAGGTTGCAATCAAACCGGATCATCCTGCAGGTCATGGTACATGAAAGTCTCATCGCATCAATGCAAATGAAACTCAAAAGTAGCCATTTCTGGTTATATTTGAAGCTATTTCAGAACATATGAAAACAGTAGACACGAGGGGCCATACATGCCCGGCCCCCCTGATAATGACAAGGCAGGGACTCAACGAGGCGGCCGCGGATGAGGATGTGCAGGTGATTATTGACAACCCGACCTCGCTAAGCAACGTAAAGAGGTACCTGTCTGACAACAGGCTGGAATTCACTGTAAGGGAAGAGGGCGGATTGTCAGTTGTGACGGTTGCAAGGGGTGAGAAGACTGACCTTAGCGCCAACGAGACCGAATACTGTACCACGGACGAGGCTCCTGCACACCTTGGCAAGAGGAGCACCGTGGTGGCAGTCACCTCTGAGCGGATGGGCAGCGGCGACGATGAACTCGGTACAAAGCTGATGGTCTCATTCTTCAGAACACTGGTATTGCTTGAGCCTGTGCCGTCAGCCGTGGTATTTTACAATGCCGGCGTTAAACTTGGACTCGAAGATTCACCGGTAATTGAACATATCAGGGAGCTGGCTGAAAAAGGCACCTCAATATACCTCTGCACCACCTGCATAAACCATTTCGGGATCAGGGACCGCCTTCCGATCGGGAGCTTCAGTGACATGTACCAGATACTTAATGTACTTAAGGATGCTGACCATATTATCCGTCCATGAAAGAACCTATGGCGTTTGATCTTCTTACAACGGTAGAGACGGGAGGGTGCTCGGCAAAGATACCTCCACGTCAGCTGGAAGAGCTTCTTAAGGATCTTCCCCTGCCGGCTGACCCAAGGATTCTTGTTGATATTTCCACTCATGACGATGCCGGCGTCTATAAAATCAATGATGAGACTGCCCTTGTCATAACCACTGATTTCTTTCCTCCGATGGTAAGTGACGGATACGAGTTTGGACTTATAGCTGCAACCAATTCAATAAGTGATGTATATGCCATGGGCGGAACTCCGCTGGTGGCCCTGAATATAATGATGTTCCCTTCAGCACGGATTCCGATGGAGGTCTACCGCGATATTCTGCGGGGAGGCAATGACAAGGCACGGGAGGCGGGAGTCAGCATCATCGGCGGGCATACGATTGATGATTATCCCCCAAAGTACGGGCTCGCCGTCATCGGCACCGTACATCCTGACAGGATCATCACAAATGCCGGAGTGAAGGAAGGGGACGACCTGATCCTTACCAAACCATTGGGGACGGGAATCATTCTTGCCGGTCACAGGCTGCAGATGGCAGCCTCCGGTCAACTTGAAGGTGCTGTCAGTGTCATGAAAAAGCTTAATACTGAAGGATGTGCTCTGATGCAGAAGTATGGAGTCAGGGGAGGCACCGACATAACCGGGTTCGGACTGGCAGGCCATGCTCTCAAGATGGCCAGGGCCTCGGGGGTGACAATCAGGATAGAGATGAGCAGCGTCCCTTTGCTGGAAGGTGTATACAGCCTGACCGACCTGGGATGCATACCGGGTGCTGCATTTCGCAACCTCGACTATACGGAGGGTGACACGCAGTTTGCAGAAGGACTCGATTACAATCTCAGGATGATAGCCCATGATGCCCAGACTTCAGGCGGACTGCTGATAGCGGTGGCGCCGGAAAAAAGCAGGGGACTGCTGAAAGAACTGCATGATTCAGACCACGGAGAAGCTGCGGTTATCGGCAGGGCAGTCAAAAGGGAAGGACCGGCCCTTGTGCTGGCATGAAGGGAAAGTCAGGCAGGCAGCGAGAAGATGAACTCCACTCCTCCGCCGGGACGGGTGCGGACGGAGACTTCCCCCCTGTGAAGCAGCACGGCATTTTTCACGATGGCCAGCCCCAGACCGGTACCTCCGCTCCTGCGCGAACGGCCGTCATCGATCCTGTAAAACCGCTCGAAAATCCTTGACTGGTGCTCCTCCGGTATTCCGATGCCGTTGTCAGCGAAGGAGAAGGTACGGTAACCGGGCTCACCGGGGATGCTCCTTACAGTAACGGTGACACCTTCACCGGCATAGGTGATGGCATTCTCAAGCAGGTTCTGGAAGACCGAAACAATCAGTGAACGGTTTCCGTTGACAGTTGTGCCGGGTTCAATGGCTGTCTCCACTTTCATATGTTTCCTCGTGATGTCAGTCATGAGGTTGTCACGCACCTCCTTCACCACACCCTCGATATCAACCTCTTCAAACGGGAAGTTGCTCCCGGTCTCGTCAAGCTTGTTGAGAGTCACAATGTCATTGATGAGATCGGTGAGGCGTGTAGACTGCGAGAGAGCCTTTTCCAGAAAATGGTTCCGCTTTTCCTCATCAATTTCCCTGTTCACTATCAGCGTTTCCAGGTATCCCCTGACCGAGGCTATGGGAGTTTTGAGCTCATGAGCAATATTGGATGTCATCTGCTGCCGCATTGCCTTGTTCTGCTCGGTGCGGGTGATATCTGTTATTACAACTTCAAAACTGTTATCATGAAACAGTATGCACCTTACCGAGAAGTACCTGCCTCCCCTTTCCAGCCTCAGCTCCGTGGAGGGGGTATCCTGTTTCCTTGATGCGTGATCCTGGTTGTTGTCGAGGAATTTCTTTATTCCCTGAAAGAGCGGATGGTCAATGAAACCTTCGGGAGTGAGTGAATGTTCTCCTGTAATGGCGTTGAGGAATACCATGAAATGGCTGTTGGATAGTGTCACCACTCGGTCAGGGGAGAAGAACGCCACCCCCTCATTGAGCACATGGAGATGGTAATGGCGTTGAGGAATACCATGAAATGGCTGTTGGATAGTGTCACCACTCGGTCAGGGGAGAAGAACGCCACCCCCTCATTGAGCACATGGAGATGCCTGAAGAGCTTCTCTTTCTGAAGTGTCAGCTCTGCTGTCTTGACAGCCAGGTTGTTGTAAATCCTTATGATCTCCTTACCGGTTTCCCCAATCTCATTTTTAGGGAAAATGATCGAGGGGTCATTACCTTCGCCGCGTCTCATCCTTGCTGCAAAGTCACGCAGCATGGTAATGCTTTTGCCCATGCGGCGTGTTACCGCTGCAAGCAGTGCCCAGATGCCTGCAAAGACCACTGCCATGAAAAGGAGAAACACCTGTTCCCGTTTAAGGAAACCCTTGATGTTGATATTGTACTCCTCTGCCAGCCTTACATAGTAGTTGCTGAAGTACCTGGAAAAGTAATAGTATTTATTGCCGGTCGATTCAGATTTTCGCACCGCCGTGCCGTAGGGCGAAAAGAGCGATTTTCCAACCTCAGGCCTGTTCAGGTGATTCTCCATTGCCGACCAGGACCAGTCTTCCACTGAGCTGTCATACAGCACCTTGCCGTCAATGGCAATCACGGTGATGCGAAGGTCAGGCACGGGTATCAGGTTGAATATGGAATCGATGAGCAGGAAGTTGCCGGTTTCATTAAGGGAGTTGACCCTGATATAGTTGTCAACCAGCTGGGACATGTCGCTCAGCCTGCTGTCAAGCGCCGAGATCCTGATATCCTTTTCGCGATGGTACTGGAAGGCGAGTATAAGCACCGTAAAGAGCAGGAAGATGCTGAAGTAGTAAAGGAACAGTTTACGCCTGAAGCTTTTTGATTCTCTCATGGGACTCATTTTTCATTCGCCTAAGTAATACCCGTAGCCTGATTTGTTCTTTATCATTACGCCACTGTCTCCCAGCTTCTTTCGTATGCGGGCAATGGTTACGTCAACGGTGCGGTCGGTGACGATCACATCGTCTCCCCATACACGCGCCAGTATCTCCTGCCTTGAAAAGATTTTTCCCTCATTGCGGATCAGGAGTGAGAGTATTTCATATTCCTTCCGTGTCAGTTCAAGGGGCTTACCCTCTGCAAGGATAAGGTTGTTTTCAGTGTCGACGGTGAAGGATCCGGCAATGGTTGTCATCGTCACCCTTGAGGGTGCCGAACGGCGCAGGATGGCTTTCACCCTGGCAGTCAGCTCCCTGACACTGAAAGGTTTGGCCAGATAGTCGTCGGCCCCCAGGTTGAAACCGGTGATCCGGTCGTTTTCGGTATCCCTGGCGGTGAGGAAGATTATCGGGGTGGGGAGCTCCATCTCCTTCCTGATCTTTTCCGCCAGGCGGAAGCCTGACATATGGCCCATCATAACGTCAAGGATAAACAGGTCATAGGAGGGGAGGGTTTTGCGCAGGGCTTCCTCGGCGGAGAGGCAGGTGTCAACAATGTAGCCTTCTCCCTCGAGGTTGAATGAGAGTATCTCGAGGATCGGCTCCTCATCGTCAACTGCCAGTATTTTCCTTCTGTCGGTCAATTTGCGATATGCGATATGCGATGTTCGATTTGCGATTGCGATTTGCGAAAAGCAGTCATATTAAATCTCAAATCGCAAATCATCCCGTTTCCTCCTTCCCGATTCCTGTATGCCGTATATCGGTACCCTGCAGGGAGTATATTGAAGCTTCCGCAATGTTGGTGGCGTGGTCGGCTATCCTCTCTATGTTTGAAATCATATCCTTCAGTTCAATATAGCTCTGCACCATTGATCTTGTTTTCTCGTCTATGTTCTCCCTGCGCAGGTGCCCCAGCAGCAGCTTGTGGTTCATCTCATCCACCACGGTGTCGTTCTTGATGGTCCAGATTGCGTAATCGGGATCAGAGTTGGTGAATGAGAGCAGTGCCTTTTCAACCATAATGCTTCCTGATGCAAGCATATTGCCGATCAGTGACGAGGTAGAGGCATATTCGGTTGTGTTCCTGATGGTGCCGATGATCCGGCAGAGGTTATGTATCCGGTCACCTATCCGTTCCAGGTTGACGGTCATGCGGTAGATGGCCACCAGCCTTCGTACGTCTGAAGCCACTGGCTGGTAGAGCACTATGGTGCTGGTGAACTGCTCTCCGATAATCACCTCGAGGTTGTCGATGCGGTTCTCGGCTTTCTCCATCTCGTCGATGAGGCTTTTGAAGGCCTGGTCATCTGATGTGCCCATCAGCTTCTCCGTCATTGTGAGCTGGCGCAGCACAAGGCTGGCCATCTCGTTGAAGCTGTTTTTTATCTCATTCAGTGCCTGTTCTTTTTTCTCACTCATAACCAGGTGTTTTAACAAATGTATGAAATTCGTCCTGAAATCAACCGAATTTCCCGGTAAGGTATGCTTCCGTACGCGGGTCTTTCGGCGTGGTAAAGAGGTTGCTGGTCTGGCCTGACTCCACCAGCTCGCCGAGATACATGAACATCGAGTCATCAGAGATGCGGGCTGCCTGTGACATGTTATGCGTCACCAGTACCAGGGTATATTTCTTCTTCAGTTCTCCCAGCAGGTCTTCGATCTTGGATGTGGCTATCGGGTCAAGGGCGGAGGTGGGCTCGTCAAGCAGAAGCACCTCAGGATTAAAGGCTATGGCCCGGGCCACGCAGAGTCGCTGCTGCTGGCCTCCCGAGAGGAAGGTCCCCTTCCTGTAGAGTGATTCCTTCACCTCGTCCCACAGGGCCACATTGCGGAGTGCATTTTCCACCAGGTCATCACGCTGGCTCTTCTTCATCCTTATGTCGTTCAGACTGAACCCTGCCACCACATTTTCATAGATTGTCATGTTCGGGAACGGGTTGGGTCGCTGGAAGACCATTCCCACCTTCCTGCGAAGTTCTATCACTGACATCGAGAAGATGCTCCTGCCGTCGAGGAGGATGTCGCCTTTGGTCTGTATGTTAGGGTAGAGCTCATGCAGGCGGTTCATCGCACGCAGCAGGGTACTCTTGCCGCATCCTGA
This sequence comes from Bacteroidales bacterium, assembly GCA_025454815.1. Taxonomy (GTDB): domain Bacteria; phylum Bacteroidota; class Bacteroidia; order Bacteroidales; family VadinHA17; genus SR-FBR-E99. The sequence continues at coordinate 7,537 of JALONR010000095.1, forward strand.
TGGGCCCATGATGGCAGTGATGCTGTTTCGCCTGACACTGGCGGTTACGCTCTTCACTGCATACCGCTCCGGTTCATAGGCGATAAACAGATCCCTTATCTCAAGTACATTTTCGCTTTGCGGGGTGTTGTTCATCCGGTTCAGATATATTTATGTTTTGACGCCACACTGCGGGCAAGGAGGTTCATCGAGAGGACAAAGACCATCAGGAATAGCGAGGCGCTCCATACGAGGCTGACCATGTTGGGGTCATTATAAAAATCCCATATCAGCAGCGGCACAGCGCTCACCGGCCTGGTGACATCGAAGCTTACTGCCGGGCTGCCGAGAGCGGTGAGCATCAGCGGTGCAGTCTCGCCAAGTATCCTCGAGAGGGCCAGCA
>JALONR010000057.1 GCA_025454815.1 Bacteroidales bacterium
CTTCCTGTAACCGTCTCTCCACACGGGTTATCATCCTGTTAAGAATCGAAACCGGTTTTTTCATTGCCGTTTTCAGGTCTGGCATATCGGCAATCATTGTCGGAAGGCTGGCGGCCGACAACTCCAGTGCCAGCGGGAGTTGCCTGAGCCTGGTGCGGCTGAAAAGATTCCGGATTTTCGGATTGTAGAGTTCGGTTCCCAGCGCGGAAAACCCTACAATAATTATTACCGCCCGGAAATTCATCTGGACCCCGATAAGCACTGCCTCAACAATTGTGTTTTCTCCCGGCTTCAATGCGGCAAATGCGAGGGCTGAAAGCATGGTGATCACCACGAATGTTACCCAGAAACCAGGCTTCGAGAGCTGACGCATCGCTCTTTTGTACCTTAAGGCCAGAATTGCCACAACCGGGATCACAACAATTACCCACCACACCCATCCCAGGGTGCTGACCACAATCAGCATTCCGGCTACCATCAGTATGTCTGCCGCAAGCCATGGAAGGGAATAGGTGAACGAATGATCTTTTTTCTTATCCTGCTCACGAATTACGGCCGGTTCGGGGAGTGAATCCTCCGGGGGAAGAGAAGCTATCCGTTTGCCTGTGATGATTCCGGCCACGGCAGTGATTGCTCCAAAAAGGGCATAGATTGAAAGCAACAGTACCAGCGGAGCCCAGAATGCATCAAAGCTGAGATTCAGCTGCTTCTCAGCCCATCCGGTGATACCGGAATAGATCTCTACAAGGTTCCCGCCATAGAATATGACCATGTTGAACACCTTCTGGAAAAGGTTCCAGGACATGGCAAGCATTGATCCGATAATAAATCCCAGGTAGGTACGGCCCAGGAGCCTGACTGATATTTCGAGCAGAACCGACTCCATGATGATGGCTATCATCGGTCCGAAGATGATTGCGCTGGGCGACATGGCCTTTAACAGCGCACATATCAGCCCTGCCCTCCAGTAAAGCCCGTGCTGACGCCATCGATAGCTGACAGCGATGAGTATGACAAGCGCGATGGCGGTGAGCATGTTACCGCTGAACGGCACCCGGAGGTTATGCAGGAAACTGCCGAGTACTATCTCGGCAGCAGCCCAGATTGTACCTATTATGGATGCCCTGATCCATTTGTCGCTTATCCTTGAGACTGATCTGTTCAAGCAGGGAACAGCTGAACGGGTTTATTCACTTGCTACCCAGTTGTAATCAACATACTTCCATGTAAAATCATCCTTTCCGAAAGTGAGCCAGAGGAATCCCTCCTCGCATGTCCGGTAGGGACCTCGCCACCAGCCGCCACATACAGCTCCCCCGGTTATGTAGCGGACCCCTTCGTAATAGATATCTTCAAGAATATGAAGATGCCCCTGGAGTACCAGCTTCAGGTTGTGCTCCCTGAAAAGATCGAGAACCTGGCGTGAATTATAGACAACAAGAGATGAGTCATTTGGCACAGTTGATCCTTCATACCTCTGGTCCATTACAGTAATAAAGGGAATATGGGTGCTGATGACGATAGGCGTCCCCTGGTCAGTGCTTTCAAGCTCCTTCGTTATCCAGGCTGCCTGAACACTGTCAATCAGTCCCACATACCTGTCCTTCCCCGTATCCTCAATAGAATTAAGGATCATAAATTTCCATCCCTTATGCATAAAGGAATAATAAGACTGGCCTATTCTCTTCTCATACATCTTTTCACCATATTCCGGATGGAGGGGATCAGCTCCGCTGCGACTGTAAATCCCGTAGATTTCATGATTGCCCATCGTGTTGTAAACCGGCACGCTGGCCTTCCTGATTGTCTCCTGATACAGATTGTACAGTGAATCTGCGCGGCCGTATGACTGTCCGAGCGCATCCATTATAAGATCTCCCCCGGTGATAATAAAGTCAGGGTTCAGGGCATTCACACTGTCAAGCGCCTTCTCAACCCCGGCAACGGCATTCCTCCTGTAGTCAATGTGGATATCTGTCAGAAATGCAACATTGAACGTTTCACTCCCTTCTTTGCGGGTCTTGCAACTGTTCATGAACAGGAGAACCGTAAATGAAACGATTGCAATTGCAATTCCTCTGATCAAAGCCTTTTTCATGATTATGGGTTTTTCTTAATTTCCTTCAGGAGGCCCTGTTAATCAGAATGGATCACACTCACGATAGGCTTCGATGACCCGGCGGACTCCTTCAGGACCTTTCATGCTGCGCCCGTGCTCCATGCAAATCACCCCCTGGTAATCACGTGACAGAAGATAGCTGAAGATGTTTTTATAATTGATCTCTCCAGTGGTAGGTTCATTACGCCCCGGGTTGTCTCCCACATGGAAAGCAGCTATCTCATCCCAGCAGGCCTCAATATTTGGAATCAGGTTACCCTCTGATATCTGCTGATGGTACAGGTCGTTGACTATTTTAACTGCCGGGCTGTTAACCGCCTTGCATACCTGGTATGCCTGGGGCATCCTTGTGAGCCATAGTCCCGGATGGTCACGAAGTGTGTTCAGCGGCTCCAGTACCAGTGTCATCCCTTCCGGGCCAACCAGGTCAGCGCAGTATTTCAGGTTTTCAATGACGTTGGCCAGCTGCATGTCAGGGTGTATCCGGTAGTCATACCTTCCCGGGACAACAAGGGCCATCTTGAATCCGCTCCGCCTTGCCACCTCTATCCCTTCCTCCATCCTGGTCGTGAGGAAATCACGAACTTCACGGTGAGGGAGTACAAATGAAGTTTTCCCGAAATCTGCGTGCAGCACCCATGGTCCCATCAGGAGACCCATCTTCTGAACCTTCGTAGCTATCCGCTCCTGCTCCTCCGCCGGCCTTCCCGGGAACCAGTTGTCAAAAAGAGCCCTGAATCCCTTGTCAGCTATGAACTGGATATTGTCAACCGGATCATCGCTGCCGCAGAGCTCACGCAACATCCCGATTGAAGGGGCATATGCCAGCCTGAAGGGCTTATCGGCGTCCGGGATGGCTGCTGAGCGGTTCCTGCCTGTCAGAAGCACCGGTGCTGAGAAGAGCGCCGCTCCGGCTGCTGCGGCACCCTTCACAAAACTGCGTCTTGATCTTGATTCCATAATTAACTCATTTCCTATTCACCAGGCACCGGAACCGTTTTCGGCACATCCACCGGCCCCATGTCAAATACCTTCGGTCCGAGTTTGAGATCAGAATTCATCATCTCGTCCCAGGTAACCTTCTTACCGGTATAGGCTGATACCCTGCCCATGATTCCGGCCATGGTTGATACTGCCACGAACTCAGCTTCATTCAACGGCTTCCCGGTACGTATGGCGGTGACAAAATCTATATGCTCCTGGTCGTACGGACTCCTGATAAGCTGATCAGTCATCTTGCCCTGGTCATCAAGTTTGTATCCGTCATATTTCCAAAGTTCCGTGCCGGCAGGATCCCATACGGTATTCTGGCAGTTTGAGGTCCCTTTTGTTCCCTGTACCCATTCGGAGACATTGACCTCACAACCGTTTATCTGGCGGCACATGCTGTGCACATGGAAGCCCCCCTCATAGATGAAGTCTGTACTGAAGAAGTCATACTGGTCACCTGTCGGCCTGCGATGACGGGCCCCGACAGATACGGCCGAAACCGGCCGACGGCCTGTGAACCAGTTGATGACGTCATAATTGTGTATATGCTGTTCTATGATGTGATCACCTGATAACCAGCACCAGTTGACCCAGTCACGAAGCATGTACTCCATCTCAGTCCATGAGGGATTAGGATCACGGTACCATAACTGTCCCTGGTTCCAATAGCAGTTTGCTGCAACAATGTCGCCAATAATCCCCTCCTGCACCTTTCCCCATGTGGCAACATAGTCATGCTGGTGACGGCGCTGGGTTCCGGTGACAACGCAAAGCTCCATTCCTTTTGCCTTTTCTCCGGTGGCCATGATCTGTCTTACCCCTGCCGGGTCAACGGCAACAGGTTTTTCCATGAAAACATGCTTGCCAGCCGAGACAGCTGCCTCGAAATGCTCCGGGCGGAAATAGGGTGGCGTGGCAAGTATGATCACGTCAACACCTGAATCTATAACCTTCTGAAATGCATCGAAGCCGGTAAAGCATTTCTCTTCTGCAATTTCAACACCATCCTTTGCGAGTCTCTCACGGCACGCAGTAACCCTGTCAGCAAAAACATCACCGAGGGCAGATATGGTAAGGTTAGGCCCTGCATGTATGAAGTTGATTGCAGCGCCTGTGCCCCTGCCTCCGCAACCTATCAGGCCTGCCTTAAGCAGCGGGCCGTCTGGTGCTGCATCAAGCATGACGGGAAGTACAACTTCTGGGCGCTTTTCGGTTGAACATGAGGTCAGGATAGCCGGCACAACAATGCCTGCCGCCCCCGCGGCAGCAGCCGTGCCAAGGAAATTTCTTCTGGTAATGGATGATTTTTTCATGACGGTTTTTAGTTGGATAGTCAAAGATAATATTTTAAAAATAAGGTTCTATGTCTGAAAGTCTCAAGTCTGAAAGTCGGAGGTCTGAAGGTCTCAAGTCTGAAAGTCTCAAGTCTGAAGGTTCGATGCCTGTTGGTGGGAGGTCTGAGTGTATAAATGTCTTGCGGTTATACTATCCTGAAATACTGCTCCAAATCACTGCTGACTGCCGGCTGCTGGCTGCTGACTGAAGGTCATTACGACCCTGAAGCCGACATGGAAGCAATCCGAGTACCACCAGATGCTCTTCGGCATCTGCGGGTCGGTCTTCAGCCACTCATCAGTATGGGTATGGTCACGGGCGGCGCTGCGGACACCCCCTGCACCGTCACGGTATGATCCCCCTCTTATTACATGCTCACTGGTTCCCTCGTACAAATCTGAACAGAATTCGGCCACGTTGCCGCTCATGTTCTTGAGTCCCCACGGGTTGGGCTTCACCGCCGACGGCTCCTGTGTCTTTGAGGGGCTGTTGCCGCTGTAGATCACGAAAGTGTTTATCACTGCCGTATCCTGTTTGCCTCCGAACAAGCCCTTCTTTTCAAACTTTGCGGGATCTCCCGGGAAGAAGTACGGCGTAGTCGTCCCGGCACGGCAGGCATACTCCCACTCGGCTTCGGTCGGCAACCTGTAATCCTTGCCGGTGACTTTCGAAAGCCACCTGCAGTAGGTCTCTGCTGCATGCCAGCTCATCGAGATGGCCGGACGCTCACCCATCCCCCAGTTCTGGTCAGGCTTGCCGTAGGGCGGAGTAGCCCCGCTGATGGCGTCAACACCGGCAGCCTTCGCCCTGGCACCTTCTGTATCGGTGGTTCTGCCCTCGGATGCTGTCTGACGGTAAAACTCCATGTATTCATTCCATGTTACCTCCACTTCGGCTATGAAAAGGGAGTCAACCTTAACCATCTCCTCTTCCTCATCTTCGTCACGAAGCGGCTCACCGGCAGGGCTGCCCATAGTGTACTCTCCTCCCGGCACCGCAATCATCCTGAAAGTAACCGCTGAACCGGGTATCTGCTCAGTGAAGTCTTCAAATCCTCTCATGGTTGCCGGATACCGGTAGATGGTATCCGCTCCTGTCACCGATGCGCCGAAGCCGGTATTGCTCCCATGGATATACCCCTCGATATAATGACCGGAATTGAGGTGACAGCTGATGCACTGCAAATCATCTCCCTTTTCGGTCATCTGCTTGTAATAGAGATGAGCTTCGGATCCCTCCCGCGTCAGCTTTGCCGGGAAAAGGTTTTCGTGGCAGTGGATGCAGCTTGAGTTGTAGACATGCTTCGAAGCTCTCTCAAGAGTTGATGCTGCCTCCCAGTCATAATCAGCCGAATCCTTCGTAATGTGACTCCAGAGGTCACGCATACCTGTCTTTGCCTTTTCAACCAGGTAACCCTCTCCTTTCGGAGGAAGATGACACTCAGCACAGCCAATACGGTAACCCGACCGGGTGGCGTAGTGAACCCCCTGCTTCCAGCTTGCTGTTGCCTGCGGATGTACATGGCATACAGCGCAGAAATCATTGGTGGAAGTATATTCCACGGCCTTGCCGAAACCGGCAAGAATAATCATACCGGCCACAAGGCCAATGAAAAACAGTAACCAGGTCTTCCTCTTCACATGACGAAATTATGGTTGTCAAGATAATAAAAAAGTGATTTTCCTCAACTGCCGCGACTTTGTACTGGAGGGCTGCCGACAGAGAAGCCCGTAACCGGCTGCCGGATACTGGAACGAATGCACTACTGGCGACAGGTGACATCTTCAGCCCTCAGGGTCAGGCCGGCGCCCGGGTCAGAATCAGGTTAAGTTATACAGTGGCCGACTGCAGCATCGACAGATACTGTTCACCCGTCAACAATATCGACGCTAATTTGCTATTTTTGGCAAAAAGCAATGAAATGAGACGCTCAATACTTACAATACTTCTTTCGCTTCTTATCGTTTCCCTGGGTGCCCACCCGTGGAAACCAAGGCATTACGTGATTATTGACAGCGACGGAGGCATTGATGACCTGAAGGCAATATGCATGCTGATGGCATCTCCTGACGTGAGGATACTGGCAATCACGGCATCAGACGGATTTCACAGGGCGCCGGTCGCGTATGAGAAGCTGAGAGGCCTGGCTGACGGACTACACCACGAAGGTCTTCCTGTAGCAAGACCGGGTGAGGCCATCTCACTGATAGAAAAGATGCTGGCATCGGAGACAACACCTGTGAAATTCCTGGCTCTCGGCAGCCTGTCTGCTGCAGCAGAGGCGATGAAGCAGGCCCCCTCCTTCGCCGGAAAGGTAAAGCAGATTTACTGGAGCAACAGCGGACTGCCCGGGAAAGAGGGAAGCAACTACAAAACTGATCCCGTGGCAGCAGAAATGGTTCTCGCCGGAACCATCCCTGTTATTGTAACCGGAGGAGGTGGTAATGGTTTTTATGATGAATATCTGCTGGATGCCATCGGACAGACCCACTCTCCATATGCCGGCAGGGTAAAGGAGCTCATAAACTCGATGCCCGGGCATAGTTTCGTATTTACAGCCTTTGATGAAATGGTGCCGCTGATGCTGCACTTCCCCGAGCTTTTCAGCGAGACCGGCAACGGGGAAAAGAACTCTTACCGCATACCGGCTGATATCAGCAGCCTCAGGGAAGCGTCACTGAAAATGCTCAGGGGCGAGACAGTGGAAAGGATGCAGACAATAAAGAGAATGCCTGCGGACACGGCATTCTACATGGCTGATATCCAGCCCTTCGTCACTGAAATAAGGAACAGGTACGGGGAGGACGAATGGACCTCCGGGGTGATAGCCAATGAGCTCCATCGTCATCTGGGCGTATATGCCATCATAGGCGTAAAGATGGGAATCAGGGCACGAGAGTATTTCTGCACCGGGGTGGATGAAATGTACGTAACCACTCATGCAGGGTCAACACCTCCCCTCAGTTGCATGAATGACGGCATCCAGGTCAGCACCGGTGCCACCCCCGGGCATGGGCTCCTTACGGTAAGCTCTGAAAAGCCATCATTCGCCGCAGCCGACTTCACCCACAAGGACAGAATCATAAGGGTTACCCTGAAGAAGGAGCTTGCCGACAAAATCTCAGGAGAACTGAAGGAAATCAACTTCATCTACGGACTCGACAGTGACATCTACTGGGAGCTGGTCAGGCAGAATTCCATCAAGTACTGGCTGCTGTTTGACCGGCATGAGATATTTGAAATCGAAATAATTAAATAATCAATAAATGCAACTGCCCAGCTTACCGGTTATGGTTTCTGTGGTTCTTCTTCTGACGGCATGCGGACCACAGAAGGAGAGGATACCAGCGCTCATACCCATACCCGCAGAGATGAAGACACTCCCAGGGCACTTCACCCTTAAACCGGATGCCCGTATTGCCTGGACGGGTGGCGTCGGGGCTGCGGTCTCTGCAGAAACCCTCGTTTCTGAACTCCGCCCGTCCACAGGGTTTGAACTCTCAACGACTGAGGGCACCGACGGTGATATAACGGTGATTCTTGATCCGGCATCGGAATGGAAAAGTGAAGAATACAGGCTGACGGTAAAGAGGAAATCCGTAACACTTACGGCCGGGACATCCGAAGGTCTATTCCGGGGCATCCAGACTGTCAGGCAAATGCTTCCGCCGGCAGTCTTCGGTAAAGAAACTGCAGCGGACATCAAATGGACGATGCCCTGCATCTCGGTTACCGATTATCCTCGCTTTGCCTGGAGAGGAATGCACCTCGATGTCAGCAGACATTTCCTTGACATGGAGTTCGTGAAGAAATACATTGACATCCTCGCCATGCACAAGATCAATGTTTTCCACTGGCATCTTGTTGATGACCAGGGATGGCGCATCGAGATAAAGAAATACCCGAAGCTGACTGAGATCGGGGCCTGGCGGGTTGACCGGGAAGACAAACCCTGGAACTCAAGGGAACCTCAGAAAAACGGGGAAGAAGCGACTTACGGTGGCTTCTATACACAGGATGACATAAGGGAGGTTGTGGCCTACGCCGCCGGGAAATACATAACCGTGGTGCCGGAAATTGAGATGCCCGCACACGTAGGTTCGGCCCTTGCCGCCTATCCTGAGTATTCCTGCACCGGGGGACCATTCACCGTTCCTCCCGGCGGGGTGTGGCCGATAACTGATATCTATTGCGCCGGGAAAGATGAAACCTTCGCCTTCCTGGAAGATATCCTGGCTGAAGTAATGGATCTCTTCCCCTCGGAATACATCCATATCGGGGGAGATGAGGCCGATAAAACCGAATGGAAACAATGTCCTGATTGCCAGGCCAGGATCAAAAAGGAAGGACTGAAGGACGAACACGAACTGCAAAGCTATTTCATTAAACGGATAGAACGGTTCCTCAACTCCAAAGGCCGGAAACTTATTGGATGGGATGAGATACTGCAGGGAGGACTGGCACCTGAAGCCACCGTGATGTCATGGCAGGGCTTTGAAGGAGGTATTGCAGCCGCCAGATCAGGTCACAAGGCAGTTATGACTCCCGTGTCACACTGCTATTTCAATATCTACCAGGGTGACCCCGCCACCGAACCGGAGTCGTTCCGCGGACTGCTGACACTTAAAAAGGTCTACTCCTTTGAACCGGTTCCTCCGGAACTGAATGCCGGGGAGGCAGAATTAATCATAGGAGCACAGGGTTGCTTGTGGACCGAATACATCACTGACGGTGCCACTGCGGAATACATGATCCTGCCACGCCTTACAGCCCTCTCCGAGGTGACCTGGTCTCCGGCTGAAAAGCGTAACTGGGAAGATTTCAATATCCGCCTTTTGAAGATGATGGACCGGTTTGATGCAGCGGGCATAAATTATTCGCGTGGTTCATTCCATGTTGACATGTCTGCTTCTTATGACGATTCATCAGGCAGCATTGTTCTTGAGCTGACATCGGAGCAGCCCTCACCCGAGATACGCTACAGCACTGACGGAACTGACCCTAGCACAGACTCTCCTCTTTATGACAAACCTTTGAAGATGACTGAAAAAGCGACGGTGAAGGCCGCCATCTTCCGGGAGGGAAAAATGACAGGTAGAATCAGTGCAAAATCCATCAATATCAATAAAGCCACCGGCATGAAGGTGCAGTACAATATCCCTTTCTCAGACAGGTACCGGGGCCACGGAGACCGAACCCTTGTCAACGGCATAAACGGCAGCGGCGACTTCAATGACGGACACTGGCAGGGGTTTGAAGGAACCGATATGGATGTTGTAGTAGACCTGGGGCAACTGACCCGGATTACCTCCGTATCATCATCATTCATGGCAGCTGTCGGCAGCTGGATCTTCCTTCCCCGAGGCGTTGAATATTCATCCTCTGCTGACGGAAGCAACTTCACTCCCCTGGGTACAGCAACCACCCTTACAGACCCGGCTGACCAGGGTAACACAACTGAAACCTATTTTTCATCCTTCCCGGCAGTTGAAGCAAGGTATATAAGGGTTTTCGCCCATGGCCAGATAAGATTAATCAAAATGTACCTGAAACACCTGTTTCTGTGACAGGCAATTGAATTATTTGCCGTTTTTTTGCCTTTCACGGATTTCACGAAACTCCCCGAACAGGGTTGAACGGTCGGCTTTTTTGACTGCTATTCCATAAATCAGGGCAGTCCAGAATGAGAACAACGCATAAATTGCTCTGAATCAGTGTACCTGCCACCAGCAAAGCCAGGGTGGTATTCTGCAGGGCCACCTCCACCCCTATGGTCCATGATGTCCTGAGGCCTGTCTTTCCGGACATGCCCATTGCCATACCTGCAGCAAATCCGCCAAGATTGATAAGTACCGCAAATGGCAGTATCTGCCAGAGATCAGTTCGGGTAATTCCTGATCCGCCGCTTGATTCATCTGCAAAGGCAATGATTGTGTAGACCCCTGCAAAGAGGATTATCATTACGGTGCGCACCGGTTTCTGGATCCGGTCAGCGATCTTCTCACGGAAATATCTCAGGAGAACCCCTGTAATTGCCGGCAGAAGGGTAATAAAGAATATCTGAAGGAATGATGCCACCAGGGGAAGTTCAAAGGGGGAGTGTCTTCCCATGAAAACAGTCAGCGCAAGGTTGACCAGCAGCGGGATAGTTGCAAGGGTCAGCAGGCTGTTGATTGCAATAAGTGATACCGATAGGGCAACGTTACCCCTGAACAGCACCGTAACAAAGCCTGAAGTTGTGCCGCCCGGACAGGCAGCAAGAATGATGAATCCAACCTTTATTGCAGGCGGCAGATCAGTGAATCCGATGATCAGGAAGACAATCAGCGGCAAAAGTATCATCTGTGATACAAGCCCCAGTATGAAAGCCTTTGGTGACCGGTATATCTTCTGCAGGTCGGCAAAATTGATTGACAGTCCCACCCCGAACATGATGGTGGCCAGTACTGCACTAACAAGAAAATCGATATAGGTCAGGTTCATCCCCGTAAAGAAAACGGATTTTGGTCAGAATGACAATAAAATATTCGCAGGCCACCTGAATGACCCTGATATAGAATAATGCAAACCTGAAATATTTAGTAAATTGGTATTCTGAAAGGAAGTCTGATGAAAGAAATCCGCATGTACCTCTGTTCACACATCTGGAAGTCATTCATCCGCAATGAACGTTGGCGAAGAAACCTCATTACAAAGATCCTGTATCTTATCATGGGGTTCTATTTCGTTATGCTGTTTCTGACCCTGGGATTTAATTTCAGTTCATCCATTGCCGAAGAAGGCAGGGAAGCTGCAGGCAGGTTCTATGAATGGATAATCTGGTATCTCCTGGGTGATTATCTCATAAGGTGCATTCTCCAACCGTTTCCTTCCCTTGAAATTATCCCCTACCTGAGATTTCGGATAAGAAGAAAGAAACTGGCCAATAGTGTTATTGCCAGGACTCTGTTCAATCTCTTCAATATACTTCCGCTGTTCATCATATTGCCTTTTGCTGCCAGGGTTACATTGCCCCATGAGGGAATCGTGGCTGCATCTCTGTTCACAGGCGGATGCATACTGCTGATCATTCTCAACAACATGCTGGCCCTTGTGACCGGGATGCTGATCAGGATAAAACCTGTTAACTGGCTGATTCCTGCAGGCATAGCAGTGTCGGCAGCTCTTCTTTACAGGATGGAGGTTCCGGTCAGTGACTTTTCCCGTACTCTTGGCTTTTCACTTACTGAAGGCAGGTTGATTGCCTTCATTATTCCTCTGGGCCTTATAGCACTGGTTGTCAGCCTGATGTACAGGTTATTACACCAGTTTCTCCGTGTTGACCACGGAAATGCCAGACCCGCTTTTAAACATGCAGGGAAAGCATTCTCCGGGCGTTTTGCCCGCCTTGGTGACACAGGAAGGTATATGTCTCTTGAGACGGCAATGCTCGCCCGCAACAGAAGATCCAGAAACACGATGCTGATGGTACCGTTTTTTATTCTGTATGCGATTGTCTATTATCTTTTCCATGATGAGGAAACCGGAAGGTTTACCGATATGATATTCACAACCATGTTCATGGGCCTGGGGGCCATGTCATACGGGCAGCTGCTGTTCAGCTGGGAGAGCACATACTTTGACGGTATTATGGCACGTAAACAGAACTTTCTCAATTACCTGAAAGCAAAGTATTACCTGCAGGTCCTCATCACACTGTTACTGTACTTTCCCGTGGCAGCTCTGGTTATGATCTCGGGCAGAATGAGCATCTTTCTTGTGACTGCCTTAATGCTGTTCCTTGCCGGTCCAAATACCTGTCTTGCAATGGTGCTTGCTACATATAATGACGGAAAGGTCGACCTGAATGCCGGCACCTTCATGAATTACCAGGGAATCAAGGGAAGCCAGTTCATCATGACTTTCCTCTTTGTTATGATTCCGATGGCAATTTTCAAGTTGACCGGCCTTGTTGTCGGAGAAACCGGAAGTACAATTGTTATTGCTTCACTTGGTATAATTTTCATTCTTTCTCATGAATGGTGGCTCAGACGCCTTGTAGCCGGCAGCTTCTCGAAGCGAAGATACAGGCTGATGGAAGGATACCGGAAACTGGATGCTTAACTGAACAGAATATGATCAGGATAACCAACCTCGTAAAACGCTATCAGGGCAGAACCGTGCTCAGTATTGATAACCTGGAAATACAAGACGGCGAGATTTTCGGACTGGTAGGAAACAACGGAGCCGGCAAGACAACCCTGTTGCGGCTGATGCTTGACCTCATAAGGGCAGATAAAGGGGTGGTAACCTCGGATGAACACCCTGTTGCCAGTTCGGAAAAGTGGAAGGATTATACTGCATCTTTTCTTGACGAATCATTCCTTATAAACTTCCTGACCCCTGAAGAGTTTTTCACCTTTATCGCAGAAGAGTACAGCCTTGGCCGGGAGGAAAAAAGCACGCGACTTGAAAGCTTCAGTGAATTCTTCAACGGTGAAATTCTTGGAAAACAGAAGAAGTACATCAGGGATTTCTCACGAGGCAACCGGCAGAAGATAGGGATTGCCTCAGCCCTTCTTACCGGGCCGCGCGTGCTGATCCTGGATGAGCCTTTCAACGGCCTCGATCCCTCCTCACAGATTCTGCTGAAAAGGATGCTGGCAGATTTCAACACGGAACACGGCACCATGATGATAATCTCAAGCCATGATCTTAATCACATTACGGAGATTTGCACACGCATTGCCATCATTGAAAAGGGGGTAATTATCCGTGACATTAAAAATGACGGTAATGCAATGACTGAACTTGCAAGCTATTTCTCAGTCAGAAATGAGGTAAAAGGCAGAAGGTAACCGCAAATCCCACACCCCAAATCGCAATTCCCTAAGCCTCCTCCGGGTCAGCCAACAGCCCCATGAATACAATGGTTCCCGTTGTTGTCTCCCTTATGAACCAGAGGAACGGACGGTTGATGTCTATCACCTCAGGCTCGGGAGGAAGTGATGTGCGGGTAAATCCGATCACCGTGGCTGCGGCAGCTTCGGTCCCCTCTTCCTTGTTCTCAATGAATGCCTGATGAAGCACGAAGGAGATGAAAACCTCAACATCACTTATCCTGCTGAAGTCCGCTGTGCCTGGAGCAAATGCAGGACCCATCCCCAGGCTGATCAGATCATCATTAAGCTTCCTCTTGTATTCATATTTGAATTTGGGCATATATAGCTCAACCTCCGTCTGCCCGTAGGAGAGTCCTTCCATCCACGCTTCCCACCTGCCGGCGTCAAGTCCGGTGACAATCTCCGCAGGCGAGGTTCCCGCTTCAGGCAGAGCCACCACCATCGAGTAGTTCCCCTGTCCGTATGGCAGCTCAACCAGCGTCACACCCCCAGGCCGTGACACTGAAAACTTTTGTTTCTGATACATCACCGGTACATTCACGGGATTTCCCGGAGTAAGGTGGAAGGGTCGTCCGGTGGTGAGCTTTTTATCAAACTGATGCTTCCACTTCCCGTTGAAATATACTGCATTGATCAGCAGCATCACCAGGTCACGGTCAAGCGATGAAAGCATCTTCTGTATCCTGTCATGGGTCTTTTCCTCAATCCAACCGTTGATTATATCCACTGACCGGGGATCGGATACGTCAAAATTCCGGGCTTCAGCAAGATACCATTCCCTGAGCGCGTCTGTAAATTCCTTCTTTACCGGGAAATTGTTTTCAGCCCAGATGGAGTTGGCAATTTCCATTACCACTCTTTCGTCCACGGGTACCATCTCAGTATCAAGCCTGCGATAGGTCTCATTTATCTCCTCCAGGGTCTGACCGTCATAGCGAAGAGCTGACTTCACAGCATCAAAGGTTCCGTCAGCTGCTCCGTTGAGTGTCATTGACAGAGCGCTGGTGATACTGAACGGGGAGATCATGATATTGGTACCTGCCTCCTCCCCGGCTACCACCGGCTTGAACAGGTCAAAAGCAAACCGGTTTGTGGAAGCCACAACCTCCCTTTGTTTAAGGGTAAGCTCTATCTCCACGGGATCGGTCGGGAGAGTCTTTGCCGGCTGTTCTTCACATGATGTCATCTGTCCCGTTATGCCTGCAACCATCACCAGTGCCAGGCTTAAGATTGTGGTTTTCATAATATTTCATGTTATCGTGGATCAAGCACCAGCCCCATGAAGACAATGGCTCCGGTAGTTGTCTCCCTGATGAACCAGAGGAACGGACGGTTGACATTGACGACGCGGGTCTCAGGAATGGAGGTTATTGCTGAAGTCGGCCCACGTGCTGAATGCCATATACATTCCAAGTGCCTTCAGGTCATCATTCAGGGTCCGTTTGTATTCGTATTCAAACCTGGGAAGAGTAAGCTGGACCTCCGAAGCTCCATTTGAAAGCTGTTGCATCCATCCTTTCCAGTTCTCCGGATTCAGAGTTGCAGCCACATCTGCCATGGAGACATCCTCATCAGGCAGCATGACCACCATGGTATAATTGCCCTGCCCGTATGGAAGATCGATGATAGTTGCATTGACGGAACGTGCCACAGCGAAATTGTTTTCCTGGTACATCATGGGAACGTTGACGGGAGCGACGCCGGTAACATAAAATGGCCTGTCCGAAGTGTTCTTTTTATCAAACTTATGCCTCCACTTGCCATCGAAATAGATTGCATTTATCAGCAGCATTGCCATATCAGGACTGAGGTAATCAAGCATATCCTTTATCCTGTCATGGGTCTTTTCTTCTATCCAACCGTTAACCATATCAACGGCGCCCGGGTCAGATACATCAATATTCCGCGCCTCGGCAAGATACCATTTTTTGAGGGCGTCAATATAGGCCTGCTTCACTGTCATTCGTTTCTCCACCCATACTGAATTGGCAATCTCCACCTTCACCCTGGGGTCAACGGGGATCATATCCTCCAGCAGCTTCAGGTAAGTCTCGTTGATCTCCTGCAAGGTCTTGCCGTCATACCGGAGAGTGTGCCTTACCCCTTCGTAAGTCTCACCGGCAGCACCGTTGAGAACCATGGAAAGGGCACTGGTGATGCTGAAAGGAGAAATCATCAGGTTCTTCGCACCCGTGTGCTCCTCAACTATCGGCCTGAAAAGATCAAAGGCAAAGGTATTGGCAGAATCAACTACCTCCTTTTGTTTTAAGGTAAGATCAATGGGAACCGGCTCATCAGGCAACTGGCCTTCCTTTAACCTGTCACATGAAACAAACAGCACCGGAATGGCAGCAAGCCAGAGCAACATCCTGCCTGAACTCTCTTTATTCATGACTGCACTTGTTGGGTTTCAATGAAATCGCACAAAAACCATACCGTTTACCATGCATTATGATTCTGATACAGGGATTGAAAGCGGGGATAAGGGAATTCGCCTATTTTTTCATAAGTTAGCATTATTATAGAACCTTCAACAATTTGGAAAACGAGATACTTAAGATAGCACGCCGTATTCAGGCCATATCCCAGTCAGGTCTTCATTTCTCAGAAAATGATTTTGACAGGGACCGGTATGAAGAGCTTCGCTCACTGAGTGTAAGGCTTGCAGGTACAATTTGTGATACCGAACCTGAAAAACTGAAGGATCTTTTTACAAATGAGACAGGCTTTCAGACACCCAAGGTAGATATCAGGTCAGTGGTGATCAAAGACGGGAAAATACTGATGGTAAGGGAGAAGATTGACGGAAAGTATTCTGTGCCGGGCGGGTTTGCCGATATAAATTACTCCCCTGCAGAGGTGGCGGTAAAGGAGGTTTGCGAGGAGACCGGACTCAACGTCCGTTTCAACAGGGTATTGGCTATAGCTGATACTGACAGTCATGGTTTCCCGCCCCTGCCGTACCACTACTACAAACTGGTAATGCTGTGTGACCTGATAGACGGGGTATTAAGTGACAGCATAGAGACAACCGGTGCGGCATTCTTCGATTTCGACAACCTTCCGGAACTGTCTGCTGAACGTAACACTGAACAATTCCTGCAACTGATCAGAAGACAGTTGCACACCACGGAGACCTATTGCGACTGAGTTTTAAATAAATCAAGGAAGAGATGAACGCACTGACTCCCGAAGAAAAGGTACGATACCAGCGTCAGCTGATAATTCCCGAAACAGGTGAAAAGGGGCAGGAATTGCTGAAGAAAGCATCGGTGCTGGTGATCGGTGCCGGAGGGCTTGGATCTCCGGTTCTGATGTATCTTGCGGCTGCAGGTACAGGCAGGCTGGGTATAGTTGACCCGGATGAGGTAAATACAAGCAACCTTCAGAGACAGATCCTCTATAACACCAGCGACATAACCATGCCAAAAGCTGAAGCTGCGGCTGAGAAGCTGAGGCACATGAATCCACATACGGAGATAGCAGCTTATCCTGTCCGGTTCACGTTTGAAAACGCTGCTTCACTACTTCAGGGCTATGATCTGGCAGTCGATTGCAGTGACAATTATTCAACACGGTACATCCTCAGTGATGCAACCCTCCAGGCAGGAATACCAATGGTTTATGGCGCCGTTCGTGAGTTCATTGGGCAGGCTTCGGTCTTCAACTACAGGGGTGGCCCCTCCTACCGCGATCTTTATCCCGAAGAAATGCACGTTGCCGCCGGGGAAAAGCCCGGACCCCCCGGGGTGATGGGCCCGCTGCCCGGAATTATCGGCTCTGTTCAGGCCTGTGAGGTCATTAAAATCATCACCGGGGCTGGTGACGTGCTATCCGGCCGTCTCCTGCAGGCCGATATGCTCAACCTCAGGATAGAGATTATTTCCCTCTGAAGCTGTTGCCTGTAATCCTTTTTTTCCGAAATTAGTTCTCTGGAGCAAACCAGGGAAAGTCATTATGCCACAGGGAGCTGATTATAAAATAATTGCACAACTCCTTATTTTGCTGCTGATAGTACCGGCCGGCATTATCCATTCGCAGGCTCCGGCTGACACGGCAGCTATATCCAGGAGTACTTCCGAGGCATTTGCAATTGCCAGGAGAAGCCCGGATCTGGCAATCCTGATGGCTCACAAGGCTTTGTCAGACTCCAAAAAAATCAACTATACCAATGGGGAGGCTGACGCCTCACTGGCGCTGGGGATGGCTTACCTCGCAAAGTACAATCCGGGCGACAGCGCATGGTATTACAATGACCGGGCACTGAAATTATACGAAGAAGAGGGGAATAAGGCCGGAATGGGGCGGGCTTGCTACGGCCTTTCATACGTCTACAGCTTCAGGGGTGACACACCTTCTTCAGAGAAATATGCCAGCCTTGCCCTGCAGTATTTTGAGGAAGCGGGCGACCACCGGGGGATGATCAACACCCTTAATGTCCTCTCTTATCATGCCAGGCAAAGGCGGGATCTTGACGCTGCAAAAAGATTTCTCGAAAGAGCAATTACGACTGCCAGGGAAGTCAGCGACACCCTTCCCCTGGCTGACGCCACTAACAGCCTTGGCAACTTGTATAAGGACATGGCACTCTTCAGCCAGGCAATCGATGCCTACTTTGAAGCCCTGAGGCTCTGGGAGACCAAGGGTGACAGTGCCGGAATGTCAATTGCCTACGGAAGCATAGGCCTTGCCTACTTCTACCAGAAAGACTATGACAGGGCCCTGGAGTTCAGCAGGAAACACCTCCTGCTGTCAGAAAAAAGGAAAGATCTGTGGGAAGTAAGCAAGATATGCAATACAATTGCACAAACCTGGAACGCCAGAGGTAACTCAGACAGCGCTCTTGTCTACCTGCGAAGAAGCCTCGCAATCAACAGGCATATGAACTATCCTTCCGGAGAATCCTCAAGTTGTTACAACATTGCATCTACACTCCTGTTTCTGTCACAGCCTGATTCCGCACAATGGTATATCAGAAAAGCATTTGATCTGATATCCGGCACCAGGACTCCCGTTCCGCCAGAATATTATGTCACCCTTGCAAATATTGAACAGTCTCTGGGCAATTACGGAAAGGCCCTGTCAACCGGAATGACAGCCTATTCACTCGGAAAGGAAAAGCAGCTGCCGATCATTGTCTCTGATGCCTCACTTTTGCTCAGTGATCTTTATGGCAGGACAGGAAGGAAAGATATTGCTTACGGTTATCTGAAGGAACACATGCAGTTGAGCGATTCAATCAGCAACGACGAGTTCCTGAAGCAGGTAACCCGGATGGAGATACAGTATGACTATGACAAAAAGCAGAAGGCGGCAGAGTACGAGCGTATGCAGGAGAGACTCATAAGCGAGAACAAAATCAGACAGCAGAGAACCCTGATCTCCAGCCTCGGAGTCCTCTTCTTGCTTGCCGGATTCTTTTCCCTGCTCTACCTAAGACACACACGTCTGAGAGCCAGGTATTCACAGATAGACCTTGAACAACGTCTGCTGCGAGCCCAGATGAACCCACACTTCATCTTCAATTCACTCTGCGCAATCCAGGATCTTATAATGGCTGAAAAACCACAAAAGGCAAATGCATTTCTTACGAAAATTGCAAGGTTGATGCGCAATATCCTGGAAAATTCAAGGGAAGAATACATATCTCTTGAAAAGGAAATTGAAACCCTGAAACTGTATCTCGATGTTCAACAGCTCAGGTTCGACAATGGATTCAACTATGAGATACTGGTTGATCAGACCATTGACCCCGAAAACATCTCAGTGCCACCCATGCTGGCACAGCCATGCGTGGAGAACTCCATCGAGCACGGGCTTCTTCCACGAGGTGAAAATGGCCGTTTAAGTGTCAGCTATTCCCTCAAAGACGGTCTGATGATGCTCGAAGTGACTGACAATGGCATCGGCAGGGATAAGGCCTCAAAACGCAGGCCTGCAATAAAGAAGGAATCAGTTTCCACCAAACTTACGGAGAAACGACTCGAACACTTCCGGAAATCACTGAGAGAGAAGCAGATCAGCTACGAGATCATTGACCTCTATGATGAAGGGGCAGCTTCAGGCACAAGGGTTGTTATGATGCTTCCATGGAAAAAAGTATACGCTTGAATTGGCAATGATATGAAGGCAGTTATTGTAGACGATGAACCCGGAGTACGCAACACCATTGCAGCCATCCTGAAGGAGAGTTTCCCTGACATTACATTGAGCGCTGCTGCAGGCTCAGTGGCAGAAGGCTTTACAGCTGTCTCAGAACATCAGCCTGATATTCTGTTCCTCGATATTGAGCTGCCGGACGGCCTCGGGTTTGACCTGCTGAAAAAACTGTCACCGGTCCGCTTCAGGACTATTTTCATTACCGGTCACCAGGAATATGCCCTCGATGCAATCAAGGTAAGCGCCCTCGATTACATTCTCAAGCCGGTAGATGAAGACGAACTCAGGGCTGCAATAATAAAGGCACGCGAAATCATCAATCATGAGGAAGAACAACTCAAGCTGCTTGCTCTCGGGGAGAATCTTCAGGGCAGGAAAGTCCTTAAACGTATTATCCTCAGGACAGCTGAAGCCCTGCAACTGATTGCCGTTAATGATATCATCAGGGCTGAGGCAGAAAGCAACTATACCCATTTCCACCTTGCTGGCGGAAAACATATCATGGTCTCACGGACCATAAAGGAATATGAGGCCTTGCTTAGCGGCACAGGCCTTATCCGTGTCCACCAGTCGCACCTCGTGAATCTGAACTACATCGACAAGTTCTATAAGCATGACGGTGGCTATCTGCAGCTTAAGGATGGCACAACCGTTCCGGTCTCCCCTGTATTGAAACAAAAGGTACTGCAGGCGCTCAGCGACCACCTGTACGAATAGCCTTTATACTAATTCAAAAAGCCTCTCTGCTCATTTGCTCTTGACCCGGCCCGGGTCATGGTCTACCTTTCGCAAAAAACAAAGGTCATGAAGTATTCCATATTGTTTTCAGCAGTGATGGCATTCCTTTTCCTGCTGCCGCAGGAAGCCAAGCCACAGAAAGTAAAAGTAAATGTCAAGGAAAAGGTGGTTGAGGAAACGGACAACCGTGCCAACCGGAAGACTGACGAAATAATTGATGCCGGCTTTGACAAGATCGAAGAGGGAATCGGAAGTGTTTTCAGGAAGAAAGATAAAAAGTCGGCAAAAGAGACTGAGGCTGATACTGAAGGTAATGACACGGGGGAAGAGCGGTCAGCAGATCGAGGAAAGAAAGCTGCAGGATCAGGGAATGAGCAGGAGCAACTGGCACTCAAATGGAACAAGTATGACTTTGTTCCCGGTGACAAACTAATCTTTGAAGACAACCAGGAGGATGAGCAGAACGGGGAATTCCCCTCCCGCTGGGACCATGCCGGCGGAGGAAGTGTCGAGAATGTGAATTTCGGTGAGACCCCTGGAATCTGGTTCAAGGATGAGGATACCTGGATAGTACCCTTTATGAAGGAACCCGACAGGGATTATCTCCCGGAGATCTTTACAGTTGAATTCGATGCATGGTTTGAGAATGAGGAATACTGCCAGTATTATCTTGAGTGGTATGACATGAAAAACCAGGATGACATTGGCTACGAGCTGCGCAAACTGCAGTTAAAGCCAAATGAAGTCTCCATATATGGTGTGGGAGAAGCATTTTATCCGGGTGAGGATTATGAATATAATGTTGAAGAGGACGAGAGTTTCTGGAGACATATAGCCATATCGTTCAACAAGAGGGCACTCAAGGTATACTTCGATGATGCCAGGGTACTGAATATCCCCAATGCAAATGCCAATCCAACAGGCATTTCCATCAGTGGCGGACCCTTCAACACCGCAGGCATCAAGGGTATCAACAGGTTCATAAAGAACATTCGCATTGCTGAGGGTGGGGTAAAACTCTATGACAAGTTCCTCTCCGAAGGGAAAATCATTGCCAACGGGATAAGGTTTGATGTCAACAAGGCTACCATAAAGCCAGAATCCATGGGTGTCATCAATGAGATTGTGAAACTGATGAAGGATCATCCTGAAATCAGTTTCTCGGTTGAAGGGCATACTGATTCCGATGGCGAGACAGCATTCAACCAGTCTCTTTCAGAAAAAAGGGCTGAAGCTGTGGCAGCGGAGATGGTTCGCCTGGGCATTGATAAATCAAGACTGACATCAAAGGGTTTTGGTGAATCAGCACCGATTGATACCAACACCACCCCGGAAGGCAAAGCAAACAACCGCCGGGTAGAGTTTGTGAAGATCTGAAGACTTACACTGAATAGTCTGATGCTTTACCGTATGCAGGCCAGACGGCTGCGACGCAAATCCGTGAAAACATAACTCAACTGTATTACAAAATGAAAACAAAGACATTCCTTATGCTGATCACACTTGTACCTGCAATATGCCTTATGAGCGGGTGCAGGTCCAAGAGCAAACCTGCCGGAGCAGAAACCGGGGCGGCAACTGAAGTTGTAGCAGATCAGGTTCCTGATGCTGAAAATACTGAACCTGAAACCGACCTTAAGGGCAAACCACTGGGGATCAGATCCGGGATTATTGAATATTCCTACTCCGGTAACAAGACCGGGAAATCTACCCAGTACTTTGATGACTTCGGATTGAAAAGCGCTGTCTATGCCGAGATAACATCCGACGGAGAGACCAGCAAGGGATGGTCTCTTACCCTTGGGGAAGATCAGTACATGTGGGAACTCAATTCCAGCCAGGGAATGAAAGCAAAAAACCCGATGGTAAAACAGATGATGGAGATTTCCGGCGGGGATATTCTCGAATATATGGCCGGGATGTATGAACAAATGGGAATGACAAAAAGCGGAACTGAAACATTCCAGGGAAAAGAGTGCACGGTATTCAAAGGCGATCTGGGCAGGGTACTGATCTGGAAAGGCCTTATGATGATGATGGAAATGAAAATGGGCGATATAGTCTCCCGCCAGGAAGTCACTTCCATTAAAACAAATGTCAATGTCGATGGCAAATACTTCCGCATACCTGATAACATAACCTTCAATGAAATCCCGGGGTTCTGAGCCGGCGAGGATGAACTGGTTTTTCGGCCGGTGATTTAAGCTGATCATGGATAAAACCTCAAAAACAGATAAAAATGAAAACAAAATACCGCTTGCACAGATGCATTATGCTGACATCAATTGTCACAATGATGGTAATTCCTTCATGCGACTGGTTCAGGGAAGATCCGATGTATATCGGCACCTGGCAATATACAGAGAAGGTCTATGTCGGAGACATTACCTACAATGCTACCACCACACTTAAGCTTACAGAGAGCACCTTCGAGGAGGTTTATGTCCTGAAGCGTGACAATTCAGCCGAGATCTCATCTCTCCTGGGCATGAAGGGCAGTCTTGATGTCAAAGGTGATGAGATGACTTTCAGGCTGACGGCAGTAGGGGAATGTGTTGAGGACAACCAGCAGAACTGCACCTCAGCAATTGAATGGTTCCAGAAGGGTTCCGCCACTTACAACACCTACATACAATATCTCAGGGAAACTGTAAAGGGTGAGTTTGAGGCTGATGAGGATTATCTCTGGCTGGTACGCGACCGGAACCTTGACGGTGATACTGAAGATTCAGGTGAAGATGTCGAGTTTGATAGACTTTAACCTGCACAAAATGAACACTAAACGGATAAAAAAGGGGAGCATGGCATTCATACTCCTTGTGGCATTTCTTCCCTCCCCAATGTTTGCCTCTCCCCTTCTTTCTCTTATACATGGAGATAAAGGAAATGAAAACTGTCAATCATCTTCTGAATCATGGAGAAAATATGACATCAACGCTGACGGCAAGTTTGACTCCGGAGACATAAATGAATTAATCAACCGTGGCGGGCAGGAAATCAGTTTCGACCTCAACCATGACGGGAAGAAAGACATGGATGATGCCCTTGCGCTGTTCCTGAAACTTTCAGTTCTTGACCGCAGCTGCAATGGTGAGGTCGATGACTCCGACTACGAACCCGTAGACCCCATATCACTGCCCGAAGCGCCTGATATACAGACAGTACGAAGACTTGTACTCGCGATGGTGTCTAAGGCAAGGATTAATCTCCCATTCGATATTGAAGACCAGGCATTCAGAGCAGTCCCCCCTGATGAGGTCATGACTCTGGCGGACAGGGCATATTTGTACCAGATTGCCGGACTTTCGGGACTGGCACAGAGGAACCTTGACGCCGCAATATGGGGTTTCGGGCGGTCGTTCCAGACTGATGAAACCTCGCCAGGAGCCATCGGGAGCCTTGGCTTCTGCATGGCCGCCAGTGATAAAGACGATGAGGCACTTCTGCTACTGGCCTATGCCAGGGAGCTCTTTCCCGAATCAGCCGCGACAGCCACATCCCTGGGCTGGATGTTTGCCCGGCATGGTCAGAATGACGAGGCCCTTGAATATTTGCGCCAGGCGGTAGCGAACACCCCCGAGATTGCTCAGTACCATATGAATCTGGGTGTACTGCTGATGAGGATGGGAAGGGAACGGGAAGCGTTTGAGGAGTTCCGTGAGGCTGCCGAGCGTGACCCTGACGATCCCGGCAAGTTCCTGTTCTTCTATGCTACGAAACCCCCTGAGGAACCTCCCGTAAAAAAGCCTCTTGACCCTGAAGAGTTCAGGAAAGCGCGGGATATTGAGATCGGGGAGATGCAAGAGCTGGGATATTCAGAGGAGGAATTACCTGAACCCTGGGACCAGATGTCACCCTGTGACCAGGCCACAACAATTCCTGAGATCCTTGAAAGGAAAAATGCCGCCCGGATGGAGGAGATAGCCAGGCAATATGCAAATGATGCTGCATCAAGGATCGATGAACTCATAAAAGGATACTGGCCTAAGTGGAAAAATATCACCGAGGACTGGAACAGATACGTTGACGGTGTCCAGGTAATATCCAGGCTGGGGCCGGTTATTATGAAAAACGCTGAGAAGATGGCCGGTAATGAAAGTGCGTCTCTGACGAGAGAGGCGGGCGCCGAGCTACTCGGATACAGCTCCTTTTTCATGGAGAGCGCAATAAGGCAGGCGGAATCGGATGCCAGGGAGGCTGTGAAAAGATTCAGCCATGCGCCACTTTCAGCAAAGGCTCTTGTGGAGCTGAAGGCCGAGGCCTATAAGGATGCACTGAAAAATGCCATGGAATATTGTTATAAACGGCAGATAGACCAGGCTTACCGTTGGATGGCTGCCGAGGGCACTACGTACGGATTACCAAACCCGACCATAGAGGCTCTCACTACTGAAAATTTTTTTATGCTCTTCCTGGTCATCCCTCAGAGATGTTTCGACATAAAAGGCTATTGCCCTGACGGAGAAGGTGCTGACGCAAAGGAACCGAATGTCGAATATAGCAACACCGTTGGTATAGATCTTTTTATAATAAAGATCGAGTGGAATCCCGCAACTGATGAGTTCGAACTGAACCTGGGACAGGGAGTGATGGTTGGAATGACTTGGAAGCCCGAGACTGGTTTTGGTGTCCAGGTAGGTCTGGGATTTCATGGCAGTGCCGGGTTTATGAGCGGAGAAGCGGCAGTCTGGGCAAGACTTGATGAAGGAATTCTTACCATCGAAACAGAAATGGAAAACTCCCTGGGTGTTGGTCCCATAAATTATGGCAAAGAAAAATGTGTAACCCAGGCAGCTTTCTCAATATATAATGGGGAAATCTTTTTATGATTCAGAAGTAAAACTAAGTCTGTACAAGCAATGAACAAAAGTGCTTTCCTGGCATTGGTTTGTCTCTTCCTTTTTTACTATGCACTTGAGGGACAGAGTGGCAATTGCCCGAAGATCAGGGTCGGGGTGAAAATAACCGAAGTATACCCGGAGGTATTTGATCATCTGAACAAAATTAATAATACAGAGAAGCACAGGGCAGTATGGCTTGCAGAGCTGAGTGAATTATTGTTGAAAAGTCTCCGGGAAAATTCACCCGAACTTGAATTTGTCTACCTGGCGGCAAATCCCAATGCAGATTATGATTATCTCTTTACTTCTCTTATTAAACTTTCTGGAGGCGGAGAACGTATAGTGGTGAAGGAGGCCTATAGAATTATTACTGGTGAGGATATTTTTGAAATTCCACCCCTTTATGGCTCTGAATATACTGTTTTCCAAGTCTGGTCTTCACTCATCGTAAACTCAAATTGTTACCCGAGCAGAAGATATTGTCTGCTGGTTGACCACGGTGAGAGTCAGGATATTTACCGGGCTATCCTGTCGAGTCTTTTCGGTTTCTCCAGTAGTTTGACACGCATGCTTTACGAAAGAGAGAACCTGAGGCCTGTCCCGCCAAGGAATCCAATTATCGAAACCTGGATAGACAATGAGTATCTATCACCTCTTGATGAGGAGACAAGAAAAGTCAGGATCTACGAAAAAGTACTCAGTTGTAACTGGCAGCCAGCTTACTACCCGAACTATCACAGCCAGCCAGTAAGATTTCCCGCTGAAACAGACAGAGGTAAAATCAATCCTGTTGAGAGCTGTCTGGTTGAAAACTCCGACAGCGAAATACAATATATTCTTGTAAATATGCAAGGTAACGCAGTTGGCGAATACACCCTTATTAAAGGATTGGATCCATTAGTTGAAAAAATAACCCTATCAACATGCCCCCTTGGAAATAAACCTAACATTGAAAAGGAAGTTGATATAATCATTCGTGGCCTGGAACTCCAGGTGGAGCCAGATCGGAATAACATTAATGTTGGCGAGAAGACCTCAATACAGATCGATCTTCATGAACTTGATCCTGATGGAACAGAGATACTTTCCTGCGAAGGCAGGGAGGTGGATGTTCAGGTTTCAGGGATTGTCGACGGAACAATAAGCCATCAATCAGGGAAAATAACCCTTGATGAAGGCGGTGTCGCATTCATTGACTATGAGGCTGGCGAAAAGGACAGGAAAATAAAAATTAAAGCTTCCTTTACCCCTGCCGGTTACCCAGAAACACTGAACAGTGAGGCAACCATAACAGTCAGAAAAGAGGAAGGCGATTTCAATGGCACCATCATGTACCAGCGACAGGTTAACTGGGACGATGAATCGAAACAACCAGGAGGCTCCACATCAATATCAGTCCATCTGCACGAGATGGCGACTATCCTAGTCGCTGCAAAATACCTTCGGACAATCGCAGGGAGTGATGGCCCGGAGGAACTCTTTGAAGCTACTCCGCTTTCCGGCAACTTTTCAGCAGCAATGAAGAAAACGGTGATTTTGACTGATAAGGATGGCAACTGGACGAAAGTCGTTGACACCTGGCAGGGTGACAGGATGATTGACCCTGAAGACGGTTCAAATATCCTGCTGACAATCAATCGAAAAACAGGGAAATATACCCTGCAGACCGAGATACACTTTCCAGCCATTAAAGGCACAACAGAGTTCTCGACAAACAAAGGTGGAGGATACACCACTGAAGCTTCAGAAACCTGGACATGCAATGCCGGCTTTGAATATGAGGGCAGAACCGATGGTAATTCAGTCAAAGACACCTGGTCAAAGCCGGCTATACCCAACCAGGCAGTTACATCGCAGACCGGCCTGATTCCGGGTTCAACCTGGAACTGGAGCATGAGCCGGGCAAAAAAGTAGCAAAAGACTCCACCGAAATGAGATATGGATGACAAAGACCTTAAAATCAAAAAAATCACAACATGGAAAATAAATATCTGACAAAAACTATAACTGCCTCTCTCAGCCTCTTCACAGTTTTTTGCCTCACTTCGACAGCTCAGCAAGATTGCCCGGAATGTAAAAGGCATGGAATGCTGACTGAAATTGAAAATATCAGTGCTTCTGATCAGGACCACAAGCAATGGGTCCTTGATAAGTCAACAATGTCAACCTATATTGGCGAGAGATTCTCAAACCAATGCTTCTTTCTTCTGTCTCCGATTTTGCATGCTCCCGGCACAGACAAACCTCCCGAGTACATTTTCAAGGGCAGTTATGAGTCAGAAATTGAAGGAGGCAGAATAATTGAATATGCTGAGGATTATAAAAAACCGGTGGTTGCCAGAATGGACCTGAAACTGTACTACAATGGTAATACACCCGAACTGGTTCAGGAATGGTCATCGGAGAATACTATTAATGACCCGGAGGCATTGTTCAATAAACTTAAAACCCCTAAATCGCTGCAGCCTCTCTTCGAAGAGTTTGAAAAGAAACCTGTCTCTTTTGATGTTGAAGTCCCGTTGCAGGAAGACCTTTGTCAAAAAGGCAAGGGAGAAATCATCCTTTCAGGATTCAGGGACATAAGCGGCAGGGCATCAAGAGATTTCAACAGGATAGTTGTCAGTATTTATAAGGGCAGGATCCTGAATGGCGCTGACAGTGACTTCGGTCCGGATTACAAGGTGTTTACTGTCGGAGAGGGTGAGATCAGGATCGAATACCAGCCTCCTGAAGATAAGGATGACGGTTATGAATGGCTGAGAGTATATAATTCATGTGATATTCTGCCTGAAGGAAAATACCCTATGTCACGCACAATACCTGATGAGCTGATTGTCGATCAGCATTTCCCTATTTCCTGTGGATTCTACCAGGGAACGATTACCGTGACCATGCGATGGGACTATACCAAAGACCATGGCAAGAGTTCATCAAGGCATGTAGGCTCACAAACAGTCAGTTACAGCGGCATCTTCAAGCCGATACCACAGATGGAAGGAATGGAAGGTCAGCCGATAAAGATGTTCGGCAAAGGTTCTGTTACCGGCACCTGGCAGTATGAAGCAAAAAGATACTGTGAAGGTGATTGCGACTGCTCCGGTCTTGTCTACGAGGAGCATGGAGGAGGTTCTGTCGACGGATTAAGTATGGACGCACTGATGGTCATTACAAACTCCTGGCCAACTGACGACAAGGTAGTGGCAGATCAGCTTAAGCAATTCGGAATGGCAAACTGGTATGATATTAATACTCCTTCCTCTATTGGCCAGACTAATACCAGAACCAGGAGCAAAAACAAAGACGGCCAATGCGTCTGGCATAACTCAGAATCAGAAGTATATATCGTAGAATCAAATGTGAGATTCAAACTTGAGGATATTAATAAATTAAGTGGAAAAGAATCATGGGGTTCATCCACCGGAACAACAGCAATAAGCATAACAAATCTCACTGAAGCTGTCTATGATCAGCCACCTTTTGACCCCGAACAGGACGGAACGGACTATCATTATACAATCACCTGGAATCTGAAAGCTTATTGATTGACCAGCACAAAACTGACCTTTTCATAAAGCCGGAACAGAAAATCAACATCCCCGGGATGAAAAAAATTTGACTTCACCCTTAAAATGATGTAAATTGATACAGTTCCCTGGATTTTCAATGATAATATTAACCCAACCTTCTGTCCGATGAAAACTCCCGCACAAAATCTTACGGTACGGATTGTTTCCGTCTTGCTTTCAGTTTGCGTTTTTTCATGCAGTAAACCCACCCCGCCCTCACTGACTACGACAGCTGTCTCTTCCATAACGTACACAACAGCCTCCACGGGCGGAACAGTAACCGGCGACGGAGGCGCCGAGGTTACAGCCAGGGGCGTCTGCTGGAACACTTCCTCAAACCCGACCATCTCAAACAGTAAAACCTCAGACGGGAAAGGAACCGGATCCTTTACCAGCAACCTGTCTCAACTCACTCCCGGAACACCCTATTATGTAAGGGCTTATGCAACAAATGAGGCCGGAACGGGCTACGGCAATGAAGTTATGTTCAGCACAACCGCAATATCTCTGGCAACAGTCACCACCACAGTGATCTCTGCAACCGGAACCACGGCAATCATAGAGGGAAATGCAGCAGCCGACGGCGGAAGCGCCATCACGGCCAGGGGAATTTGCTGGGGGTTGAATGCCAACCCTACTGTCAATGATAACAAAACAACCGAAGGCACAGGAACCGGTACCTTCAGAAGTACACTTACAGCCCTCAGTACGGGTGTTACCTACCATGTCAGGGCTTATGCCACCAACGGCGCAGGCACAGCATACGGCAATGATGCTACATTTATACTGACCGGAAGCAAGCCTTCAGCCGTAACGAATGAGCCAACTATCCAGAGCGGATCAGCAGCAATCCTGTTCGGAACGGTCAATCCTAAATGGGCAGAAACAACAGTTACATTTGAATACGGCCTTACAACC
>JALONR010000058.1 GCA_025454815.1 Bacteroidales bacterium
TAAGATGGATTTTAAAGAAGCAGCAAGACTCGGATCCTGTCTTTCAAAGGATTATGCCGAGGATATTTTTGCCCTGCTGGCAACTTACCGGAGTATTTCATCCTCAGAGGCAGCTTCCAGGATCAAGATGCACATAAAGACCGTTCAGGATTTCCTTGAAGAACTCCATTCCCTGGGGCTTGTGGGCCGTGAGGAGGCATTTGAAGGCAAGAGGCCATATTACAGGTATTCACTCAGGGTGAATGAAATCTCATTCAATCTTGATCTTAATTATCTCTTTCCGAAGGATGAGAGTGAAGACAGCCGGCTTGCGGTCCGGATCAGGGAGGCCCAGAATGCAAAGGCCAGGTTCACTGTTTCCCGCAGCAATGATTATATAAGCAGCGTAGTCATATGGACAGGAGAAGGGCGTTCAAGGGAAGAAAGGAAGATCAACCTCTCCATTCCACAGGGACGGTTCCTGTTTCATCTCCCATTTCCCACAGCCGCACCGGAGAGTATAAAAGCCATTCTCTCTAAGGCAGGGATCGATGGCAACAACACCCCTGAGATACTTGACATCGTTGATGCGCTGGCAGAACTGGGAATAATAGAGATCCAGATCTAAGGCCTTCAGACTCCCTGCCCCATATAGGGATACCTGAAGTCGGTTGCCGGCAGGAATGTCTCCTTTATGGTTCTCGGGGAGACCCACCTTAAGAGGTTAAGCCGTCCTCCCGCCTTGTCATTGGTGCCGGAGGCCCTGGCTCCGCCGAAGGGCTGCAATCCCACCATGGCGCCCGTAGGCTTGTCATTGTAGTAGAAGTTGCCCGCCGCAAACCGAAGAACCTGGCATGCCCTGACCAGTCCCTGCCGGTCAGTTGAGAAGACTGCCCCGGTAAGACCATAGGGTGAGGTCTCATTGCAGAGACGGAGGGTCTCTTCATATTTCTCATCCTCGTAGATATAAATCGTCATTACCGGGCCGAAGATCTCTTCCTGCATTGTGACAAATTTCGGATTTGTTGTCAGAATGATCGTTGGCTCAACAAACCATCCCTTGCTTTTGTCTCCCCTTCCTCCGTGGAGGATCCTGCATTCGGAGGAATCCCTTGCATGTCCGATGTATCTCATTATGTTATCAAAAGACTTCTCATCTATCACGGCATTCATGAAGGTACTGAAATCGGCGGGGTCACCGGTTTTCAGCTCTGACATCTGCCTGTCAATATGTGAGGAAATCTCCGGCCAGAGTGAACGGGGAATATAAGCCCTGGATGAGGCGGAACACTTCTGCCCCTGGTATTCAAAGGATCCCCGGACAATGGCTGTTGCAACGGCAAGCGGATCGCCGGTGGGGTGTACTATGATGAAATCTTTTCCTCCTGTTTCACCAACAATCCTGGGATAGGATTTATAATTCTCCAGGTTGTCTGCAGCCTTCTTCCACAGTTCGTTGAATGTACCGTTTGATCCGGTAAAGTGTATACCTCCGAGGTCAGGATGACTCATTGCAACAGAACTGATGACGGAGCCTTTGCCGGGCAGGAAATTCACAACACCGGCCGGAACACCCGCCTCGATGAAGATCTTCATCAGTATCCAGCTTGAGAGGAGAGACGAGGTTGCAGGTTTCCAGACTGTTGTGTTGCCCATTAACGCCACTGACATATTCAGGTTTGAAGCAATGGCTGTGAAATTAAACGGAGAGATTGTATATACAAAACCTTCCAATGGCCTGTACTCAACCCTGTTGAGCTGATCGGTTCCGGAGGAGGGCTGCTCCTCGTAGATCTGACCTGCGAAATATGAATTGAATCTCAGGAAGTCTATGGTTTCACATGCAGCCTCAATCTCAGCCTGCTGAACACTTTTACTCTGACCGAGCATTGTGGCCGCCACAATGGTATACCTGTACTTCTTTGAAATCAGTTCTGCTATCTTCAGCATGACAGATGATCTCTCAATCCATGATATTGACAACCACGCCTCCTTGGCCTTCAGGGCTGCATCTATGGCGTCGCGTGTCTCCTTTTCCCCGGCCATGTGATAGGTAGCCAGCACATGTCCGTGGTCATGAGGCATCACCACTTTCCCTGTTTTCCCGGTAGTGACAGGCTTGCCATTGATAATCAGTGGTATCTCAATCGTTTCTGAGGCGAGACGCTTCAGCTCCTTCATGAGCTCAGCGCGCTCCGGTGTGCCGGGTGCATAGGTCAGAACAGGCTCATTTACGGGCCTCTGAATGGAATAGATGGCATTATTCATATCTCTTATACTTATTTCAATATGTAAATTATTGCATATTGGTAAACTGATGCAATATAAATTTTTGTTTAATCCGATTATGCAACAATTGTCATGGTGTAATTGTTCCGGAATGCCATGGGAGGGAGGGCCTGAATATCGCCGGAATGATGCCGGCAGTCCACCTGGCAGGGGTTACCATCCTCCTGGAAGAGACCTTCAGTCGGGTCGGGGTTCCGAGAGGATGTTGCTCGCCAGCGCGATCATCTCCGGTTTTCCCATAAGATAAAGGATATCATTACCGTAAATGACAGTTGAAGGCTCCGGGTTTGCGGTTATTTTCCCTTCGTGGTTGATGGCCACAATGGTGACTCCCGCGGTTTTGCGCATGGCTGTCTGGGCTATGGTTTTTCCTTCAAACAATGATTTTTCAGCAACCCTGACGGCGGCTACCTCGATATCAGGGATGTCTTTCAGCAGTGAGTACCCGCCAACCTTGCTTTTATCCCTGAAGATGCCGTAGTTGTCTTCCCTTGTTCTTGCTATGGCGCGTTCAATATCCATCCTCGGGATAAGGTATTTGCCGAGGATTCTCTCGAAAAAGTCAATTGCAGTCTCGAACTCTTCGGGTATGACCTGTGTGGCCCCCAGCTTGTAGAGTTCTTCAATATCAGTTACATGTCTGGTGCGGACAATTATATTGGCGTGTTTGTTCATTGCCCTGACATGTTCAACGATTGACATGCCGGTGATAAGGTTACCCACGGAGACAATAACCATTTCTGCAGTGTGCACGAAGGCCTGCCGCAGCACAGGTTCATATGTTGCATCTCCGAAAACGGTCAGGTTACCCTTTTCCATCTCGCGGCGGGCGCGGTCAGTGTCAAAAACTATGGAGGTGAACGGAAGCCCCATTGATTTTATCATGGCCGCAAGATTGATGGCCCTTGAGTCTTTTCCTATGAGTACCACATGGTTCTTTATTTCAGGGATATCCACCTGCCTGAGAGGAAAAAGGCCATTGACCATGTATGGTGGCAGGGACAGCCGGAGAATAAGGTTTGCCAGTGGTTTTGAGACTTGTATCATCAGGGGAGAAAGGGCCATTGATGTAATAGCCACCGCCAGGAACAGCTGGAAATGGTGAGGAGTGATAATGTTGTAATTCAGACCTACACCGGCAAGGATAAATGAGAATTCCCCCACCTGTGCCAGTGAGAGCCCCACCACTACGGTTCCGAAAAAGGTGTGCCCCAGGGTGAATGCAGTCATTCCCGCGATGAAGGTTTTCAGGAAGATAACCAGTATTACTGCTCCTGCCACAAGCCAGGGATGATCAGCAACAAATCCCAGGTCAAGCAGCATCCCGATTGAAACGAAGAAGAAACTTGTAAAGACATCCTTGAAGGGGATAAGGTTCCCGAAGGCACTGTGACTGTACTCGGTATCAGAAATCATCAGTCCTGCCAGGAATGCCCCGAAGGCCAGAGACATCCCGAGTTCATGGGTAAGCATGGCCACGGCAAGGCATATAAGCAGGAGGCTCATCAGGAAGAGTTCCTGGCTGCGGGTCATGGCTATCAGGTGGAGCAGCCTGGGCATCAGCCATTTGGTTCCAGCCCATATAAAAACCAGTATCCCGGCTGTCTTCAGCATAAGCATCAGCAGGTCGTGACCAACATCGGCAGCGGCCCCGCCGAGTATGGGAGTAAACAGGAGGAGTGGAATAAGAACAATATCCTGGAAGATAAGTATACCGACTATTGTCGTTCCGTAGTGGGTTGTCAGCTCTGACCGTTCCTGGAGCAGCTTGAGGACCACAGCGGTACTGCTCAGGGCTGTCAGGAATCCCACAAAGACTGATTCATTCCATTCAAAATGAAAAACCCTTGCCGCCAGCATGGTCACTGCAGCGGTCAGCAGAAGCTGCATGAAGCCGCCAAGGAAGACAAGCTTCCTGATGTTGAGCAGATGATTCAGCGAAAACTCAAGACCGATTGTAAACATCAGGAGTATAACCCCGATCTCGGCCATCACCTCAACATTCTCAGGTGAGCTGATAAGCTTCAGAAGGTGCGGTCCTGCTATTATGCCGGTAAGCAGGTACCCGATGATGGCCGGCACCCTGATCCTTGTGAAAATGAAGTTCACAAAGGTGGAGAGGGCAAAAATTATGACAATATCCTTCAGTACACCCAGTTCCATACCAGCCGGTCAGATTACAGAATAAAGATAGGAAAAGATGGTGATTGAAGTTGCATGCTGGGCTCCGGCTGCTTCTGAGGATTTATTTCAGATAAGGGTTGCCTGTTAAGATTCAGGTGGTTTCAGTGTTGCCGGTCCTGATTCATGTGGGTTCCTGTCGTTTGCAGATTCCCGTGTTAGCGTCTGGTCACCGTTGCAACCCGGGTTGTCAGAGAGCAGGCATTCGGTCACCGCCTCCAGAACAATCTTGTTCCCTGCAATAACAATTAGCTTGTCTCCCGGATGGATAATGGTCATACCGTCAGGGATGACATATGCCTTATCTCTCTTTATAAGTGCTATGCGTGCGTTTTGCGGAAACCCGAGGTCTATTATTTTCATCCCGGCTACCACGCTCTCAGGTGCAATGGTGAATTCTGCCAGTTCCGAGTTCATCGGTTCAGAAAGGAGTATGTCAGCGGCGGTGACATGTTTTACCCGTGCCGGAAGGGAAACATGGAGCCACTTTGCAACAACCGGTATGGTTGTTCCCTGCAGAAGCACCGAGGTAAGTGAGATGAAAAAGACGATGTTGAATATCATCTCAGCCTTCTCCAGGCCGGCCATCAGAGGGAAGGTGGCAAACACGATTGGTACTGCACCTCGCAGTCCCACCCATGAGATGAAGAATTTTGTACGGGTCATCAGCCGGAAAGGCGAAAGGGTCAGGAAGATGCTTAAGGGTCTGGCCACAAAGATCAGGAATGCGGATATGAGCAGGCCGATCCCTATTACCGGCACTATATGGCTCGGGAAGACCAGTAATCCCAGTACCACGAACAGGACTATCTGCATCAGCCAGGCCAATCCGTCAAACATCTTCATGATGGTCCGTTTGTGGAGAAGTTCCTGGTTTCCAAGGTAGATGGCGGAGACATATACCGCGAGGAAGCCATTCCCGCCCACCGCCGTTGTCACGGAATATGTCAGTATCATCAGGGTTATTGATAATACCGGGTACAGTCCCTCGTAGTCCAGCTTAATATTGTTGATGACATATTTACTGCCCATTCCGGACAGGTACCCGAGTGCTCCTCCGAGCAGCAGCTGTGACAGAAACATCGGCATGACAGACCATAATGACTTATCCCCGTTCTGGACCAGTCCGACAAACGCGATGGTGAGGATGTATGCCATCGGGTCATTGCTTCCGCTCTCGAACTCCAGGGTAGGCCTTATGTTTCCCTTTAGGGCAAGACTCCGTGACCTGAGTATTGAAAAGACAGCGGCAGCGTCAGTTGATGAGACTATGGCTCCGAGCAGCAGCCCTTCATATATTGAGAAGTCAGTGACCCACCATACGAATAATCCCAGGGTAACGGTGGTTAGTACAACGCCCAGTGTTGAAAGGGCAATGCCCTGCCACATGACAGGTCTGACAGATGGCCATTCGGTCTCAAAACCCCCGGAAAACAGGATAAAGTTGAGAGCAACGATACCGATAAACTGTGCTAGTCCCGGGTCATCAAAGTCTATTCTGCCGATCCCTTCCGAGCCTGCAAGCATGCCTATCACCAGGAAGATAATAAGTGTGGGGACGCCAATCCGTAAGGAGGTCTTGCCGGCCAGCACGCTTATGAGAACCAGGATTGAACCGACAAGAAGTATGTTTTCTGTTGTGATGGTCACAGGCCGGGCATTTTCCGGATCTAAAGATATGAAAATGGAGCTCCGGGACAAAAAAATCCCGGTTGTTCAGGCCGGGATGGTGAAGAGTAAAAAAACGCGGGTGCAGTATAATCGCCCCTGTTATTCGTTAAGTTCCCGAAGGTAACCTTCGCGGATGCGCCATGCACCTGCATCAGGATTTCGGACACGGAAGTGGAACAAATCCGGTGAGGTTCCCGGAACCATCCTTACCTCTGTTCCTTCCGGGAGGCCGAGGTCAATGTCAACCATCGATCCGTTCCAGCGTTCCCCGGCAGGAAGTGAAAAATATTCATCGAGATAAAGGGTATCGCCCGAAAACTTCCAGTTATAGTCTATTTTTCTGGCATATGCCCGGGCCTCTGAATCATTGTTGCTGCTGGCCATCCTTTCCACGGAGACAGATGATGTGCTGTCTTCGGTTCCGTAGATGTTGAGATCAACAGAGGCACGCAGCCTGTCATCCGGTGAGTTGAGAAAGATCCGGTATCCGTCAACTGAGGCAGATTTGCCGTAAACCAGGTCTGCCTGCTTTTTCATTGAGGTGATCCAGATGGTCTCAGGTGCCGGATTCAGGCTGATCCTCTGCTCAACGGTCTCCCTCTCGGCATATACTGAAAGTTGCAGTCCGAGAAAGACTCCGAGAGCGCAGAGCGAAGCTATCCATACCAGGAAAGTAATGATTCCCAGCAGCCTGAATCTTTCCCTGATATTGAATATCAGCTTTACGCCCAGCCAGGTGAGGGCGCCCAGGGGGATGAGGATGGTCAGTGCTGCTAGTATCAGTACCGGCCATACCATGTTGCTGTTCAGTACAATGCCCAGCAGGCTGTGACTGTTGATGATCTCCGGCTCCATGACCGAGGTAATGAACGGAGCATTGCTGAAAAAGAGCAGCATGGCAAAGGTGAAGAACAGCAGGAATCCGGTAAGGGTGAAAATTGCGCCAAATATTACGGCGAAAACCCTGATGATTGCCGACATCAGCCGTCCAAAGGCCCTGAAGAATGCCGAGAGAGCCCTTCCGAACCTCGCAGAGAGACTGTTCGGATCATACATTGACTTCCTGGTGTAATGTTTCCGGTCATTTGCAGGAGGTGCAGCATCATAGAATTCCTCAGGCGCACCCATTATGTTGATCATATCAGTGACCATCTCCTTCGAGACCAGCGTCGGCGGCTCATTGCCTCCGCCGAAGATCTCGGCTATGCGTGCCTCAATGTCCTGCACCGTTTCATCCCCGCCCTGTTCGGTTTTAAACCGTGCCGAGACGTGATCAAGATAGTTTTTAAGTATTTCCCAGGCATCCTCGTCAATACGGAAGAGCTGCCCGGCGATGTTTATGTCAAGTGTCCTTTTCATGGCTGCCGTTATTTCCTGTCACGTATCTGGTTAACCGATTCAACGAGTTCATCCCAGGCCCTGTCAAGCTCCTTGAGGTAGATCTTGCC
This sequence comes from Bacteroidales bacterium, assembly GCA_025454815.1. Lineage (GTDB taxonomy): Bacteria > Bacteroidota > Bacteroidia > Bacteroidales > VadinHA17 > SR-FBR-E99. The sequence continues at coordinate 7,569 of JALONR010000058.1, forward strand.
AAGCTCTGTGAGTTCATAGTACTTCCTTGGCGGACCCTGCGGCGATTCTTCCCAGCGATAGCTGAGGAGGCCGGCATTTTTCTGCCTTGTGAGAAGCGGGTAGAGTGTGCCCTCGACTACTATCACCTCGGCCTTCTTGAGCTCATTGATGATGTCAACGGCATAGCATGAGCTCCTCGAAAGTATTGCCAGTATGCAGTACTCGAGGATCCCCTTGCGCATTTGTGCTTTTGTGTTGTCCGTATTCATGGCAATTGCGTTATTAGCATCATTATCCGCACCTGGCGGAGATCAAAGGTTCATTTTCTTCTTAACCGTATCAAACTCCTGTCTGACGGAGTCCTTTATGTTCTCAATGGTGACCGGGTCACCACGCATCTCAAGCTTCTGGGCGGTGGTTTTTGCTTCCGGAAGTACTATCCAAAGGATCAGATACAGCCCCAGGCCAAACCCGCCGGCGAAAATCAGCACTGCAAAAATTATCCTGAGGATCAGCGGATCCCAGTCGAGATATGCCGATATCCCCGCACAAACACCGCCGATAACCCTCCTGTCCGGATCACGGTACATGCGCCGCTGTGACCGGGGAGGAACCTCATCTGCAGGCTCACCACCGCTTATTACCTCAGGCGAACCAAGTATGGCCATCACCTCCTCCACATCCTTCATCGTGATAACCTGCTTGTAGGTGTTCAGCCTCGCCTTGAAGAGATCCGATATCCTTCCCTCAATATCAGACATAATTTCTGCAGCCCCCGGCTCACCCGAAAACTCCTTTTCAAGGCTCTTCATGTACTGCCGGAGACGTTCGTAGGCATCATCGTCCACGTTGAACGCGTACCCCCCGAGATTGATGTTTACTGTCACTTTCATCTTATTTATTATAAGGTACCTGTTAATGCATATTAATTTTACTTTGCAAAGATATAAATAAAAATTAATACTATGCAATACATAGAAGTAAATTTTTTAAAATATTTTTTTATCTGATGAACTGAACTCTTTTCAGGTGGGCGGGTTGTCAGGAGAGGAATGTGTAACTTTATGAAAAATTAAGTGATATGAAAGCATACAACTGGGGGATTCTGGGCACGGGTAATATTGCCCACAAGTTTGCGCGCTCATTGATGCTGCTTGATAACGCTCATCTGTATGCGGTTGGTTCGCGTGATGCGGGGAGGGCTGAAAAGTTTGCTGCTGAATTCGGGTTCAGCAAATATTTTGGCAGTTATGAGGAGATGCTGGCAGATCCGGGAGTGGAGGTGGTTTATATATCATCACCCCACTCGTATCATCTTGGACACACCCTGCTCGCACTGCGGAACGGGAAGCATGTCATATGCGAGAAACCGATGTCAATAACGGCAGCCGAGGTTTCAGAGATGATTGAGGAAGCCCGCAGGTACAATCTATTCCTGATGGAGGCATTATGGCCCCCTTTCCAGCCTTCATACCTGAAGGCCGATGAGATCCTGCGGAGCGGCAAGCTGGGCAAACTGCTTCATATGCGGGGCCGCTTCGCCTTTGTTTCGCCGTATGATCCTGATCTCCGGACCTACAATCTTTCACTCGGAGGCGGTTCACTTCTTGACATCGGCATCTATCCCGTAATGGATATTCTCAGGTACATGGGTGAACCTGCCTCTGTATCTGCCGTTTCAGTATTTGCACCCACCGGAGCGGATGAGAGCACGGCCATGATATTTACCTTTGGTGACGGCCGGATGGCTGAGGCCTACAGCTCCTTTTCAAACATGGGAGGGGTTGCAACGGAGTTCAATTGTGAGAACGGGAACCTCATTCTCACCAGGGGTCGTGACCGGAGCCAGCATTTGATCATTGAGCTTCCGGGTGATACTGATGACCGCATTTTTACCCCGCCTGCCCAGGGTTACCAGTATGAGGCTGCCGAGGTTATGAGTTGTCTTGACCGGGGACTGACTGAAAGCCCGGTTGTCCCGCTCTCATTCAGCCTTTCGCTTGCCCGCACCCTTGATGAGGTTCGCCGCAGGGCCGGTATCCGTTATCCTGGAAGGGATCGCTGGTAAAGCATATCTGCCTGACCTTTATGACGGAAGGCTCATCAGCGGTTGAAAGGAAACGGATGCTGCTCAGCATGCTGATTCCGTTTATGATTGTTGCCTTCATGTGGCTGACGGAAGGTGCATCGGCCCTGTTTGATACCAGCCTTCATTTTCTCGGCATTTATCCCGGGAAGGTCTCATCTCTTACAGGCATAATCACCTCTCCGTTAGTTCATTCCGGGGTAAGACACCTCTTCAATAATACACTGCCGCTTTTTATACTGGGTACCGCGCTCTTCTACTTCTATTCCCAGGTCTCTTTCAGGGTCCTGTTATGGATCACCTTCCTTACGGGGCTGGCAGTCTGGGTAACGGGCCGTCCTGCATGGCATATAGGGGCAAGCGGTATTGTCTACGGGCTTGCATCCTTCCTCTTTGTCAGCGGTATCATACGACGTCATATCCCGTTGATGGCCCTCTCACTGCTGGTGGCCTTTGTTTATGGAGAGATGGTCTGGGGTATTTTTCCCGGTTTCAGGATTGACATTTCATGGGAATCACATATGCTTGGTGCGGCAGCCGGTGTGATACTTGCTGTATTGTACCGTGGTGAGGGTCCGCAGAAACCTGTCCCGTTCTATGAGAAGGAAGAAGAAGAGGAGGAGAAAGAGGATGGAACTGAGACCGGGTCCGGGACTGATAACAGGGAAGATGCCCGGGCTGAAGAAAATAAGGCCGGCCCGACTAATCAAGCAAATTAATTGTTAATTTTAACGCCACTAAAACTAACCTAAAGGCCCGGTAATGTACGTCAGAACTGGAACTCCGGCATTTGATGAGCTTATCCCGCGGATAAGCAGGTTCCTCGAACAGGATCTCCTTGAACTTGATATTGATGGTGAAAAGATAAGAGGATACAGGTCGCCTGATGCGCGCTCGGTCTGGATAAGGAACTATTCAGACATGATGAGGGCACTCCGCTATACCGAAGCGGATCTGATAAGCGTTGTAAGGCACTTTGCAGACAACCAGGCGCGCAACGGCCGCATCTTTGACTATTTCACCACTTTCCCCGAGAAGCAGCCCTGCGAGAGGGAGAACTGGACAAAGTATGTCCGTACTCCCGTTGAGGCTGACACCGAATTCCGGTTCATCAAGGCTGCCTGGCTGGCCTGGCAGGCTACAGGTGATGATTCATTCATCCATAACCTTATACCCTCTTTTGAAAGGGCCCTTTCATTTGTTATGGAGGGGCGGTATTTTGACCGTGAAAAGTATCTCTTTCGCCGGCCTTATACCATTGACACGTGGGATTTTGCATATACAGCAGGCCGTCATGACTGGCTCCAGTTCCAGATAGACGAGAATACCTACTGGGGTTATTTTCACGGTGACAACAGCGGTTACTATGAGGCGTTTCATTTCATGTCTTACTGGTATGCCATGTTCGGTGACAAGGTCAGGTCAGCCCTCTGGCGTGACAGGGCCCTGAGGCTTCGCAAGAGTCTTAATACCCACTGTTTCAACGGATCATTCTACACCCATTTTGTTAAGCAGACCCCGGTAACCATAGAGGGTGTTGATGAGGCATCGCAGCTCAGCCTGAGCAACCCCGCCGCCATCAACAGGGGCGCTGCCTCGCCCCGGATAGCCACGGCAATCATCAATGAGTACATGAAGAGGCGCGATACCACCTCCGCATTTGCCGAGTGGTTCTCCATTGACCCCCCCTTCCCGGCAGGTATCTTCGGCGACTATAAACTGTCTCGAGGTGCATATTGCAACGGCGGAATCATGCCGCTTACCGGCGGTGAACTGGCAAGGGCAGCACTTGAATACGGCTATGAGCAGTACGGCATTGACATACTGATGAGATACTATGACCTGATCTCACGAAACGGCGAGACATACCTCTGGTACTTCCCCGACGGCAGGCCATCAACGGTTGAGACAAGTACATCACCCGAGGCCAAACCAACTGACGGATGGGGGTCGTCGGCCATGCTCTATGCCTTTGTAGAGGGACTGGCAGGTGTACAGGACAAGGACAAACTCTTCAGGAGAGTCCGGCTCTGCCCGAAGTGGATAACGGCAGGAGTGGAAAAGGCAGAGGTGAAAATCGACTACAAAAGCTCGGGCGCCTTCGTGAAATACCAGTATAACCAGGCTGGTGACAGGCTCACCATCAACCTGACAGGCAGCTATGAATACATACAGCTATCAATTCCCGTACCCGGAAACTATAAAGCCGGTGACCTTAAGATCTGCGGAAAGAAGAAGAAGTATATCATAGCCACCATCAACCAGAGCAACTATCTGATTGCCGATTCGGACGTGAAGGGTGAATGTGAGATTGTTCTGAACCTGAAGAAGAAGCCATTGACCTGAAAAATGGGCAATATATGAATTCAAAACCGGTAGCAATAATAACTGGAGCAAGCAGGGGGATCGGCCGGGCCATAACCCTGGCACTGGCCTCCGCGGGTTATGATATTGCAGCAATCGCCCGTACCTCTGACAGTGAGTGCATGTTGTCTCTGCAACCTGAAATTGAAGCCCTTGGAGCCCAGTTTTTTCCGATTGGACTTGATGTGGCGCAAACTGACCGGCATGATGAGGTTATCTCCAGTATTCTTGAACGCTACGGAAGATTAGACATCCTCGTTAACAACGCAGGAGTGGCTCCCATTGAACGGAATGACATTCTTGACATGGATGAGGAGAGCTATGACAGGGTTCTGAATGTCAACCTTCGCGGGCCGGTATTCCTTGCTCGCCGCGTAGCACGCGAGATGATCTGGATGAAGGAGAAGGTCAATGATTACCGTCCTTCCGTCATGTTCGTGACATCATTTCTGACCTATACCTCTTTCACCCATGCTGCAGAGGTCTGCGTCTCGAAAGCCGGACTGAGCATGGCAGCCCAGGTCTTCGCCGACAGGTTGTCAGAGGAGGGAATCAACGTCTATGAGATAAGACCGGGACTGATTGAAACTGAACTTACTACAAGGGGCAAGTATAAATTTGACAAGCTTGTCGCCGAAGGGCTCATACCGCAGAAACGGTGGGGTACACCCGAGGATGTGGCCAAAGCAGTTGCCTCGCTGGCACGAGGAGACTGGGCATATTCTTCAGGAACCATCTTTGAGGTAAGCGGCGGAATGAATATCCGCAGCATCTGATAATCATCCCGATTTCTTTTACAGGCCGCAACTTCTGATCAGCCCAATTCCTTACACAGGACGCCACTTCTGATCAGCCCAATTCCTTTTACAGGCAGCTACTTCGTATAGTTTTATTTAACTTTTGTTGAACAAAATCAGATGTTCAGTGGTTTAACTGTAAATTAAACACTGAAGACTATGAAGAAGGTATTTTTTATATTGTTGGGTTCAATTTTAACGGCTGCCGTTCTGCCTGCGCAGAAAAGGCTTGTGGCTGATGCTTCGGCAACTGTAATTGACTGGAAAGGAGACAAAAAAGTTGGTAGTGAACATGTCGGTACCATTGACCTTAAAAGCGGCTGGGTTACCGTTGAAGGCAATGCAATCACCGGCGGTGAGTTCGTTGTTGACATGAGCAGCATCAAAAACATTGATGTTAAGGATGAAAGAATGCGTGAGAGACTGGTCGGCCACCTGAAATCAGATGATTTCTTCGGGGTGGTAAAATTTCCCCTCTCAAAGCTGGTTATCACCGGCAGCAGCAGGGCCGCGGACGGCAAACTGCTTGTAAGAGGCAATCTGACCATAAAGGAAGCAACACACCCGGTGGAGTTCACCGCAACCGAGTCGAAGAGCGGTGAGGTAATTACCTACATGGCGCCCATTTCCTTTGACCGCTCACTCTACGATGTCAGGTTCGGTTCGGGAAAATTCTTCTCAAACCTGGGAGACAATGCGATCAATGATGAGATTAAGCTTAATGTTAAGCTTGTGGTGAAGTAACTCTTATACGGTTTTTCCGGAACGGTTGTACCGGTAATCAAACACCTGTAAATGCCGGGATTCCTTGTTTCTGACGAACTGTCAGTATTTAAGGTCTCCGGCATTTGCCATTTCAATGAATGCCAGGTATATGAGTTTGGCCACATCCTCCATTATTTCAGGGGTGACGGCTGTCTCATCATCGCCGGGGAGGTGGTAATAGACAGGTTTCACGCCGTCAGTTGTGGAGAGGCCCATGGTCCTGTAACCGTCAGCGAGGAAAACAAGTCCGTCGCTGCGCGGCCTGCCGTAAGAAACACCCCTTGAGGTTGCTACTCTCATCGGCCTGTGAATGTATCTCTCATTGGCGTTCTTAAAATACCCGGTAAGTCCCTGGCATGATTCCGAGGCGCTGACGGCAAGTCCGGTTCCGTTGCCCACCATGTCAAGGTTAATGTATGTCACAGTCTTCTCCTTCGGAAAGAGGGGATTCTGAGTGTAGAATTTGCTGCCCAGCAGGCCAACCTCTTCGCCTCCTATGAGAAGAAACATGACTGTTCGCTTAAGCTCAATGCCTGATGTGGCAAGTGCCCTGGCCGCAGCCAAAATGTCTATCACCCCGCTTGCATTGTCAAGCCCGCCGGCAACAAGCAGTCCGCCGGCATTGCCCACTGCATCAAGGTGCGCACCTATGATGATCACCTCATCCTTCAGTACGGGGTCACTGCCTCCGATAATACCCACAACGTTGCAGGTCCGTCCTTCAGGATGACGGGTGGTGTTCGCCTTCATGGTCACCGTTTTTCCAAGGGCGAAGGATGCCGGTTTGAATGACTTGTCAATCTGGTCAAGGATAGTCTTGTTATCCTTGCCCAGGCCGGCAAAAAGGTCCGAGAGAGGTTCCGGCCCTATGCCTGTCACAACGAGGTTCTCAACGTATGAAATATTGGGGTTTGCACTGTTGCCGTCAATGTAAAGCATCCCCACGGCACCGTGGCGGGCTGCATTTTCCGCCTTGTACTGGTGATAGCAGTATTTAACCCATTTTGCATACTCCGGGTTGCGGACATCCTTATAGGGCACATCGCGGTTCATCACGACGATTTTACCCTTTACGTCAACGTTTTTGTAATCATCATAATTCAGTTCAGGGGCGGTTGTACCGTAACCGACCCAGACAACCTCCGCAGTCACTTCACCGTTGCCGGAATTCATCCCGGGGTAGAAATCTGCCGGGGCGGTGTAGCTCTTTTTTATCGTTGTTCCGTCTTTTTGCGGGATATGCAGCTGAAGTGAACCGATCTCATTAACTACAGTATAAGGATGGTCAAACCACTGGAAGTATGAGCCGTTGTCACCTGCGGGTCTTACCCCCCATTCCTGAAGTTTATCAGCCACCCACTGAGCCGAGGCAATGTATTCCGGCGTGCCGGCCAGCCTGCCGTTATACCTGGGTGAACATATCTCAGTCATCCATTCTGAAATCTCTTC
>JALONR010000096.1 GCA_025454815.1 Bacteroidales bacterium
ATCCCCAATTTTGTAAAGAACCGGATTCAGATCCCTTGACCCTCCCGACACAAGTGTCGGGATGCTCTGGCCAACTGAGCTAAATCCCCAATTTTGTAATGAACCGGATTCAGATCCCTTGACCCTCCCGACACAAGTGTCGGGATGCTCTGGCCAACTGAGCTAAATCCCCGTTGTTATTTTTGTAGTCCCACCCAGAGTTGAACTGGGGACCTCTACATTATCAGTGTAGCGCTCTAACCAACTGAGCTATGGGACTGAAAAGCGCACACTAAAAAAGAACGCCCCGATTTTGAATCATTTGGGGTGACAAAAGTAACGCTTACTCTTAAACATGCAAAATATTTTCGAAAATATTTTTCCGGGTCGTACGGATTTTCTCTCATGCACTTCCTCCTCAATTAAGTCAACAAAGGTCAAGAGCCCCCTGCAATCAGAGCTGAAGCCGGTAAGTTACCTGCCCGGCACTAAAATAACTGCCGGCAACACAGGTAATACCCTGTAATGGCGGGGCAGAGTTAGAAAAATCGTTAACTTCGCATAGTCAGCGGACCTCATATGCGGAACATTGTCATAGTACCAACATACAACGAGCAGGAGAATATCTCCAACCTCGTAAGGGCTATCTCCGCACTGCCTATCCCTTTTGATATACTTGTAATTGATGACAACTCCCCGGATGGAACTGCCGCAACCGTAAAGGAGATGATGTCTTCCTTTCCAAACCTGCATCTCCTGGAAAGACCGGGCAAGATGGGTCTCGGCCGCGCATATATTGCCGGGTTCGACTGGGCACTGCAGCGGAATTACAACTATATCTTCGAAATGGATGCCGACTTCTCCCATAACCCTGATGACCTGGTCAGACTATGGGATGCCTGTGAGAACGGCGGAGCTGATCTGGCAATCGGCTCAAGATACATATCCGGTGTGAACGTGGTGAACTGGCCGATGGGCCGTGTGCTGATGTCTTACATCGCATCCATGTATGTCAGGCTGGTCACCGGGATGAAGATCATGGATACCACGGCAGGATTCAAATGCTATCGCCGCGAGGTGCTGCAGAATATAAACCCAGGCCACATCAAACTTGTCGGGTACGGATTCCAGATAGAGATGAAGTTCACGGCCTGGAAGCTTGGCTACAAGATTGTGGAAGTGCCAATCATCTTCACTGACCGCAGGGCAGGAACATCAAAAATGTCCGGGGGAATATTCGGCGAGGCAATGTGGGGAGTTCTCAGGATGAAAATTTCAAGTATCTTCAAAAAACCGCGAAGGACAATTACCTGACCGTCTTAGCATGCCCCAGAATCCAATCAACAAAACAGTCATCCGCAATGCACTGCTAATCAATGAAGAGAGCAGGAGGAAGGCGGATGTTATGATTACGGAAGACCGCATAGCCGGGATATATCCTCCAGGGGAGTCTCCCTCAGGCCAGGGAGTCAGAATCATCGAAGCCTCGGGGTTGTGGCTTTTGCCCGGTGTCATTGATGACCATGTTCATTTCCGCGAGCCGGGACTGACCCACAAAGCTGACATTGCAAGCGAGAGTGCTGCTGCAGCCGCAGGGGGGGTGACCTCCTTCATGGAGATGCCCAACACTATCCCGCAGACAGTGACCATTGAGGAGTGGGAAAGGAAAAACACCCTCGCAGCCGGTCGCTCGGTGGTCAACTATTCATTTTACATCGGAGCCACCGACAGCAATATCGAAGAGCTTCGCAGGGCTGACCCCACAAAGGTGCCTGCCTTCAAACTATTCCTCGGCGCATCAACCGGGAACATGCTGGTGAGTGACACTTCAGCCCTTGATGCCATATTCAGCCTAAGGAAGATACCGGTCGCATGTCATTGTGAGGATGAGAAGATTATCAGGGCAAATATTGCAGCTTACCGGGAGCAGTACGGTGAAGCGATTGATCCCTCCTTCCACCCTTTGATAAGGAGCCGTGAAGCTGCTGTCGCCTCCTCTACTGCCGCTGTCAGTCTTGCCCGCAAGGGCGGTGCAAGGCTGCATCTCCTCCATTTGTCAACAGCTGAAGAGACGACTCTTCTTACTGCCGGGGACGATCCTTCGCAGAAACAAATCATAGGTGAAGCATGTGTGCATCATCTCTGGTTTGATGACACTTCTTATGCTTCAAAAGGCAACCTGATCAAATGGAATCCGCCGGTAAGAAGTTCCTCAGACAGGGAGGCATTGCTCAGCGCAGTAAGAAAGGGCCTGATTGACATCATTGCCACTGACCACGCACCTCATACAATTGAGGAGAAAAGCGCTCCCTACTTCAATGCACCGTCAGGAGGTCCAACAGTGCAACACTCACTTGTGATGATGCTTGAACTGTGCCATCGCGGCGAACTGACCCCTGAACTGGTAGTGAGGAAAATGTGCCATAACCCTGCGAAACTGTTCGCGATGGGAGACCGTGGTTTTATCCGCGAAGGTTACAAGGCTGACCTGGTTCTGGTTGACCCTGCTGCCCCGTGGACAGTCAACAAGGATAACATACTCTTCAAGTGCGGGTGGTCACCCCTCGAGGGGACAACATTCCGCAGCAATGTCATTACCACATTTGTCAACGGCATCCCGGTATTTGAAAACGGCAGCCTGACAGGCCATCGTGCACCGGAAATGCTTCGGTTCAACCGGTAAATAAAAGGCCTAATGAAAAAGATTGCATTGCTGACAATACTCATAACACTTACCTTATCCTGCGGGGAGCGAAGCAGGGAAAAGAAAGGGCCGGTCGCAGACTCTGTAAGCGGCAGGGAGCGGTCTGCCGACGCTGACTCAGGGAATATTATTGTACAGAGCGCAGAAAGTGAACCCGGCGAAGGCACCGGACTACCCGCAGGGGCTGTACTTATAGCCAGCGACATAGTCACGGAAGTGATAATCAAACCTGATCCGGAGGGTGACCCCTGGGAGACGGAAAAGGTGGCCGGATATAACGGACAACCAATGATTGACGACATCTTCAACCGGATATATGAAGGGAGCCTGACCGTATATAACTACCACAGCGGCGAACCTCTCACCTCCGCAGATGTGAAAAAAATTGAAGGTGAATTTAAAAATGACCGGTCAAAGATCGGAAAACTTTCATTCACCGAGGACTGGTACTATTTCCCTGAAGAGAACAGGATCGAGAAACGGGCTAAGTCGGTCACCTTCGGTTATGAACTTTACAACAATGTTGGCAAGGTTTATGCCTACAGGGCTGCATTCAGAGCTGACCTGCAATAGAAGAGCATGTCTTTGTCTTACAGCATGACTCCAAGCAGCGGGGCACATTTGACAATGACAGACCGACTTTCTTCAGAAAGTTTCCTTTCAACTCATCACCAGGCATTCAACCAGGGAGTTAATACTCATCTTACAACCAATCTGACAGTATTGCGGGTATTCTGAGACAGCAGAACCTCGCGCATTCCGGTCACCAGGGAGGCTGCCTCAGGAGTGCAGTGCCGGACCGTAAGCATCTCAGCTCCGTCATTGTAGAGTATCGTATAGAGCTCCTTAAGTTCGTTGATGACCTCAGTGATTTTCGGTTCTTCATGGTCAACGCATATGTTGATACTGACGGCACCCGTCTGCACAAGGTTAACCTTCAGTCCGGCTTCTGAAAGTATATGAAACAACCCTGCAAGATTATCACCCATGACAAACGAGAGGTCCTTTGGTATGAGTGACAGGAGCATCTGTCCTTCTTTTCTGACAAATACCGGGCACATATCACCCTGCGGAGCATCATCCGAGATTAAGGTTCCTGCGGCTCCCCTGTCGGCGAAAGACTTCACAAACATGGGGATCTTCTTGTTGTGAAGCGGCTTGATGGTTTTCGGGTGGATCACCTTTGCTCCGGAATAGGTCATCTCCACAGCCTCATGATAGGAGATGTGAGGCAGGGTGACGGCTGATGGCATCCAGTCGGGGTCAGCATTCATTATCCCGGGGACATCCTTCCAAACAACTACATTGCTGGCATCAAGCATGTTGGCGATTAAGGCGGCCGAATAATCTGACCCTTCCCGCCCCAGGGTAGTAGTTTCTCCCATCTCCGTGCCACCAATGAAACCTTGCGTAACATATAGATCAGCACTCCTGAAATCAAGATATTCCTGTACCTCTTTCACGGATTTATCCCAAATTATTCCCGCATCGCGGTGTCTGTCATCGGTGATGAGTATCTTCCTCGCATCCACCCATGAGGAATTCAATCCACGTGAACGGAGGTAAGCTTCCACGATAAACGTTGACCATATCTCACCGTTTGACACTATCATATCATAGTCATGATCAAAATTACCCGGCTCCTTTTCCTGAAGAAACCTTCCGAAATCACTGAAAATGCTTTTTACCTTCTGATATTCAGGGGCACCCTGACCAAATAGCTGTTCGGCAATAAGTAAATGGTAGCCTGATATTCCGCCAAGGATGGCAT
>JALONR010000024.1 GCA_025454815.1 Bacteroidales bacterium
AGCCCGGCGAGATGGTATGTGTTGCTCCTGACGGAGCCTATGAAGGTCCGCTGAAGCCTTCCATGGAGTATCCGCTCCATCGTGCCGTTTACGATGCAAGGCCTGACATCAGGGCACTGATACATGCCCACCCGCCTGTGCTGACGGCTTTCAGCATAGTTCACCGCACTCCTGAAACATCACTGCTGAACTCGTGGCGGGAGATATGCGGAACAGTGGGTTATGCCGGTTATGCCACTCCCGGCAGCATGGAGATGGGAGAAAACGTAGCCTCGGAATTCAGGAAGGGCCATGATGCGGTAATTATGGAAAACCATGCCGCAGTTGCGGGAGGAAAAGACCTGGCAGAAGCACTGGCAAGACTGGAGGCTCTCGAATACTGTGCCAGGACTGTTCACGCTGCCCCGGTCATCGGAGAGATCAGGGTACCTTATTCTGTTCAGAATAACACCTCTGAATTCCCTGAAGGAAATCAATTGCCTCTGTCCGGCCAGGATCAGCATCCCGGGGAAAACGGTTGTGTGATGACTCATGAGGAGGAACTCCTGGCTGAGGATATTTGCCGGATCGCATCACGTGCTTGCAACAGGGGCCTTATGTATGGCTTTTGCGGTACTGTGTCGGCAAGGTCAGAAGGGGACAGTTTCCTTATTACCCGGGAACGGGTTTTAAGATATGAAATAGGGAAGACCGGCATTACCCGTGCCGGCATCACCGGCACAGGTTTTCATACATGGCTGCATGAGGAGATCTACCGGAGGTTTCCTTCCGTCAATGCAGTTATCACGGCATCACCGGTATACCTTATGGCCTTTGCAGTCACCGGGAAGGGGATTGATGTAAGGACCATCCCGGAGAGCTGGCTCCTGCTGAAGGAATTGCCCTACCTGAATGCTGCAGCCCTCTCACCAGGCCAGGAGGAGATCTTTGAAATCCTGAAGTCAGGCACGCCGGCTGTGCTTCTTGCAAATGACGCTGTCCTTGTCACCGGTGACAATCTGCTATGTCACTTGTACTCGCAAAGCAAATCGGTGAGGTCAAGTCAATCTCAGAAGAGCAGATCGAAGCACTCGGGAAGAAATTCATAAAATAGCAGTGCCGGCTATTACCGGTTACTGCGGGAACCCGAAAATAACAATCCCGGCTATTACCGGTTACTGAGGGACCCCGAAAATAACAATGCCTGTAATAACCGGTTACTCCGGGAACCCGAAAACAACAATGCCTGTTATTACCGGTTACTGCGGGAACCCGACTGTCTGTGCCAGAATTACCTTCTGGAGCGGTTTGAGGCCCATTTCAGGTTCGTCTGTGCCAGAATTACCTTCTGGAGCGGTTTGAGGCCCATTTCAGGTTCCAGCTTATCGCGCGGAACCAAAGCCCTGATGACACATGACATACCTTCCGAGGCGCACCACAGGTAGACATTCTGCGCCATGAAGCCGGTGTTGGCCCAGGATGACAACAGGTCAGTGTCAGTTACCTGCTGCCCTTCCTTAAGTCCTCTCCTGGCAAGATCAGCAACATATACCAGGTTAACCGGTGCGGCAGCAGGAAAATCCTGGGTTCCGGTAAGGGCCCGGATGTCCCTGTCATGGATCTGCTTCAGCATATTGCCCCGGGCGTCATAGAGGTAGAGCCCGTTTTTCAGTGAGACATAAACATCCATCTCCTGCATATTGCGTGATGATGGAGCTGTTCGTTTGCCATCAGCCTCGCGGTTAATACCCCAGGCTGCCCACAAAAGGTCAGAGAGTTGCTGCAGCGAAAGTTCCTTGTCAGAAAACAGCCTTGCGGAGCCTCTCACGTTCAGGGCCTCCATCAGCGGCATGCCTCCCTTTCTTGAAGGTGACGGCAGCGAGATATCCTGTCCGTTTATCATGCCTGGTGTGATTAGTAAGTTCATGATCAGCAATGCGGTAGTTAACCAAACTGTTCTTTTCATAGGTGTTTAGTTTTGCAGATGAAGTTAGCAATAAAAGTCCGCAAAAGCTATTGCCCCGGCCGGGGGTGATAAAAGAAATGAACCCCATACCTTGTATATTTGTTTTACCAAATAACAACAGTTTCAATGGAACTTATTGCTGTTATTCTTGCTGCATTTCTTGCTTCAATGCTGACCTTTTTCTCCGGATTCGGGCTTGGGACAATTCTGCTGCCGGTGTTTGCCATCTTCTTTCCCGTCGAAATCGCCATAGCCCTTACCGGACTTGTACACTTTGCCAACAGTCTCTTCAAGATAACCCTGGTTGGGAAAAACGCAGACAGACAGGTACTTATCAGGTTTGGGATTCCGGCTATCCTTGCATCCTTTGCGGGAGCCTGGGTGCTGCTGCGCATCACCCGGATGCCTGCATTCTTTGATTATCAGCTCTTTCAACAGACTTATGAAGTCACTCCGGTAAAGCTGGTGGTTGCTGTCCTGCTTCTGATCTTTTCCCTGCTGGAGGTGATTCCTTCGATACAGAGGTTACAATTCGGAAGGGAGAAACTGCCCGTGGGAGGTTTGCTGAGTGGTTTCTTCGGAGGCCTCTCCGGCATGCAGGGCGCAGTCCGAAGCGCTTTCCTCATCCGCAGCGGACTTTCAAAGGAGGCTTATATAGGCACGGGTGTGGTCATAGCATCGCTGGTTGATTTCACCCGGCTTTCGGTATATTCCACCCGTTTTAAGGAAGCAGCCCTCCAGGAGCACCTGGCATTGATCATCGCTGCCACGCTTGCTGCAATGGCAGGAGCACTCCTGGGCAACAGGCTTCTGAAAAAAATCACCCTCAGACTTATTCAGGTTATTGTGGCTATAATGCTGTTTATTATTGCAATTGCCCTCGGAATGGGTCTTATTTAATCATCGCGGGCCTTATATTTTCACAGACTCTGCCTGCAAATGAACGAAATGTCCACATGCCTGTGACCGTAAAAATTATAAATTTACCCTGCCGGATTTCTGGCCCTCGGTTGGCAATGAATTCTGGCCTTGAAACTAAAAATACAGATCATGAGTATTGAGCTTAAAAATGAATATGCAACCTCACTGCTTGTGCCGACCAGCATGGGCGTCCGCATAACACCCGTCAACCATCAGCCGGTCCATTCCAGTGATACCTTCTTCATGCAGGCCACCAGCGCCGAGACCAATGTCGCCAGCATACCCAGTTACCTTGGGATGCCGGTGAAGGTACTTACCACCTTCGTTAAAGGAAGCCCGATTGCCGGATTCATAAAAAGTAACCTTGCCAGCCGCCACATGACATTTGAGGGGAAGGAGGTTCCGCAGGGTGATCCGTGGGGATACCGTCACCAGTTCAATATTGCTGATATGGGATATGGTGCCCGCGGCCCTAGGGTCCACAATGACCGTGCCGGCGAAGTGGGCCGGACACTAAACGCGAAGGACTTTGACCTTGACCGCATCTTCGGAAATGAAGGTGTGCAGATAGTTCATCTCTCAGGGCTGATAGGCGCACTGTCGCCTGAGACCAGCGCCTTCTGCCTTGAGCTGGCCCGCGAAGCGAAGAAGCATGGCACACGCATATCCTTTGACCTTAATTATCGCGCTTCCTTCTGGAAGGGACGCGAAAAGGAGCTGTCAGGTGTCTTCCGTGAGATAGCCTCCGTGGCTGATATACTGGTGGGCAACGAGGAGGACTTCCAGTTATGCCTTGGAATTGAAGGCCCCGAGGCAGGAGGGAAGGATATAGCATCGAAGATCGAAAGCTTCAAGGGGATGATTGACAATGTCAGGAAAGAGTACCCTAATGCCTCAGTCTTTGCTACCACCCTGCGCCAGGTCCTGAGCGTTGATACCCACCTCTGGGGAGCCATCATGTGGGAGGGAGGCAACTGGCATGTGGTTGAGCCCCGCGAGATACACGTCCTTGACCGCATCGGCGGCGGCGACGGCTTCGTAGGCGGACTGCTTTACGGTATCCTCAAGGGATGGGAGCCAGCACGCTGGATTGAGTTCGGCTGGGCCAGCGGCGCCCTGGCAACAACCTTTCTGACCGACTATGCCCAGCCTGCCGATGAGGAACAGGTGTGGAGCGTATTCGAGGGCAACGCGAGGGTCAAACGGTGATAAAACCGGTGACTGATAATAACATCACTGGTAGCCGGATCGCAGGATTCCCGGCCTGTAAAAAATCAAACGCCGTGAATTGCCGGTGCTTGATTCTTCTCATACTCCTGGTATTGGCTCTGTTCTCCTGCGGATCACCGCGACAGGCTGCGGACGGTCGCATCATGACCGACAGTGCAGGCCGCAAGGTCACCATCCCTGATACGGTCAGATCAGTCATAGCTCTCAAGTCGGGTACCATGAGGCTCCTGAGCTATATGAAGGTAACACATCTTGTAAGTCACATTGAAGGCAGTGAACAGAAACGAAATGTGCTGTATCTCTTTGCAAATCCCCATATCAGGGAGTTGCCGGTGATAGGCGCAGGAAACAACTATGATACGGAACTCCTTACAATTGCAGCCCCTGACCTGATCCTGGCCACATTCATGTCACCACGCGAGGCTGACAGGCTGCAGCGCCTTACCCGGAGACCGGTCATGCTGCTTGAGTATGCTGACCTGGGGAAGAGGAGAGAAAAGCTGTATGAAACCCTGACCCTGCTTGGTGATGTTTTTCACAGAAATGAGAGGGCTGATACACTGATCGGATATATTGAAGCATCCATTGCGGATGGCTCCCGAAGGTCTGAACAGAACCCGGGTGTATCCCGGTCAGCTTATGTCGGTGGGGTAGCATATAACGGGGCTCATGGAATCAACTCCACCGAGCCTGATTACCCCCCGTTTGAAATCCTGAAAATCAGGAATCCGGCATCCGGACTGGGCCTCAGGGGAGGAAGCGATTCCCCCGGTCACGAGGTGGTTTTCATTGACCCTGAGCAGCTCATTGAATGGGATCCTGACATACTTTTTCTTGATACTGCCGGACGCCAGATATGGGAGAAGGAACTGGAGGCTCCGTCAATATATTCCAGGCTGATGGCAGTCAGATCAGGACAAACTTATACGGTCCTGCCATACAACTGGAACACCACCAACTATGAGAACCTGCTGTGCAATATGTGGTATATCGGATCCATACTGATGCCGGAAGCTTTTGGTGACATAAACGTTGAAGAAAAATGCAGGGAGGTTTTCACTCAATTTTACGGGACTGACATATACGATCAGGCCATAGGCTATTACAGACCTTTCACGCGGTATGAAGCGGCAAGTGAAATCAGATGAGGGCAATGGGCAGGCATCACGAGATAGAGAAACAGTACATCCGATATGAAGGACGAAAGGGACGGTTTATCTGGCTGGCAGGGGTTATGACCTTAATCCTTGGAGTTACCGGACTTGCCCTTGGTCCCGGTGACATTAGTTTCAGGGAGTTGCTGGCTGTTTTGACAGGGGGAGGTGACCAGTTGCACCAGGGAATAATTTTCCAGATCAGGTTTCCCAGGGTACTGGCTGGAATTATGAGCGGTATTGCATTGTCTGTCAGCGGTGTGGTGATGCAGAGTGTGCTTCGCAACCCGCTTGGCTCACCCTTTACCCTGGGTATAAGCAATGCCGCCGCGTTCGGAGCCGCATTTGCCATAATAGTTTTCGGAGCAGGAAGTATGTACAGCAGCAGTGCCGATGCTGTCATGATAGCAAACCCATTGATGGTGACCGCATCTGCATTTGTATGGTCACTGGTGGCCTGCTTCCTGATACTCTTTGTTGCAAGGCGAAGGGGTGCAACCCCTGAGAACATGATACTGACAGGGATTATAGCAAGCTCACTCTTCACAGCGCTGACAACGGGACTGCAATATGTAGCTGACGATGTGGAACTGGCAGCAATTGTTTTCTGGACGTTCGGCGACCTGAGCAAGGGGGGATGGAATGAACTGTTGCTGCAGGTTGTGATCCTGGTCCCCATAATGGTTTATTTCTACCGTAACCGGTGGAATTACAATGCCCTGGATGCAGGAGACGAAACTGCCCGCAGCCTGGGGGTCAATATCAGCAGGCTGAAGCTGGCGGGTATGGTTGCAGCCTCACTGGCTACTGCCGCGGTGGTCTCCTTTTATGGTATTATTGCTTTCGTGGGCCTCGTGGTCCCACATATGGTGAGAAGAGTGACTGGCGGTGATGAACGATTCCTGATCCCGGGTGCGGCACTGGCGGGAGCAGCATTCATGACAGGCTGTGACATCGTAGCACGTACCATAATATCACCTATGGTACTGCCGGTGGGGATCCTGACTTCGCTGATCGGGGCACCGCTGTTCGTGTTGCTGCTGGTAAAAGGGAAAGGAGGGTCGCAATGGAGATGATAAGGCTTGATTCGGTCCATTTCTCATATAATGGTCAGAAGGTGATAAACGGGGTTTCACACTTCTTTGGCCAGGGTTCCTTCACAGCAATCATGGGGCCTAACGGCTCGGGCAAGACCACCCTGATAAGACTGATGAACGGCATTCTGAAACCTCAGTCGGGCAATGTGGAGGTGATGGGTCGACAGGCTTCCGGCTACGGCGCCAGGGAACTGGCCCGGCAGATGGCCTATGTGCCACAATCACAGTACAATCTCTTCCCGGCAACGGTATT
The DNA here is from genome assembly GCA_025454815.1 of Bacteroidales bacterium. GTDB lineage: Bacteria > Bacteroidota > Bacteroidia > Bacteroidales > VadinHA17 > SR-FBR-E99. The sequence continues at coordinate 6,601 of JALONR010000024.1, forward strand.
CGATACGGTGCTGCTGGGACGTAATCCTTACATCACATGGTCACCCGGTGCAGATGACAGAAGAATAACCGCAGAGATCCTGGTAAGACTCGGACTGGATGACATAGCACTGAAGGATATCAACAAGCTGAGCGGAGGGCAGCGTCAGAGGGTATTTATTGCCAGGGCACTGGCACAGCAACCGGCCGTGATACTGCTTGATGAACCCACCGCCAACCTCGACCTCAAACATCAGCACGAGACACTGCAGTTGCTCAGGCAGCTCAGCATTGACGGTATGACAGTGGTAGTATCAATACATGACCTCAACCTGGCGCTTAAGTATTGCAGCAGTTTTATGGTACTTGATGAAGGTCTCCTTGTGGCCGAGGGGGGCAGGGAGATATTCGGGGAGGAACTGATTGAAAAGGTATACAGGGTGAAAGTGAAAATAATAAGGGAGGAAGAAAACCTGTTTATACTCCCCGTGGAACCTGTTTAATTTGAAAGCGAAATGAATGATTTGCAGATTAGAGTGATAGGCCATGTGCACAATGAATGGAATGAGGCAAAACCCTTCGAGGCGGATGCCATTAAGAACTGCATTTCCACGATAGTTGTTGACGAGGAATATGCTGACGGCCTTTACAAGATCGGGAACTATACCGAACTGAACATACTTTTCTATTTCAACAGGTCTGAAGGATATGAGCTTCGTACCACTACACGGTCAGGTGATTACAGGGGCGTGTTTGCCTGTTGCTCACCTCGGAGGCCCAGTCTTATCGGACTGACTGCCGTCCAGCTCCTGAAGGTGGAGGGGAACGTACTTACCGTCACCGGGCTTGATGCCATCAACAACACACCGGTGCTTGACATCAAACCGGTTATCAGTTAAGTCAGCAGATATTCAGGAGTGATATTTTATCTCCGGACATTTTAACCGGTTTACAGCCCGGTCAGACGGGCAATGCCGGTAAATCACATAAAGGGACACTCACCGGGTCGGTGACTGCATAGCCTTTTTGGGTTTCCGGTTTTCATAGAAGAGCCCCCAGTGCTTTTCAGGCTCATCGGCTTCGGAGAAACCTTTCCATGGCTCATCAAATGCCTCAAAGAAGAAGGTAATGACACCTTCTTTCTCTGACCACCTGATCAGATCGTTATAATATATTTCCTGGTACTCCTCGCTCACATTCTCAGAGCTGATGCCACGTCCGCCAGAATTGGTGGCCCAGCCTGCTTCGGTAATCATCACAGGCTTCCCGGGGTACATCCGGGCAACATCATTGAAGTTCTGGATGGTGTACCCGAGGGCCTCATTTATGTGCTTGTGCTCCCATACCGGGTAAGTGTGAATGGAAATGAAATCAACCTCATCAGCCAGTGGTTTAAGTTTATTTAGCCAGGGGAGCCAGTTCTCACAGAAGGTGACAGGCTGGCGGGTTGACTTTTTGATCATCCTGACATACCTGATTACACTATCCACCGGAACGAAATGGTCGGTCCAGTCTACAGTAGCCTCATTACCGGCAGATGTGGCAAAGATGATGTCAGGGTATTCATTGGCAAGCCGGGCGAGTTTTTTGATTTTTTCCAGGTTCCGCTTTTTATTTTCCTCAAGTATGCTGTCAGAGTAAATGCCACCCCAGGGGCATCCGAAATTATTCATCTCGGCACCAATAAACGCTCCCAGCATGACCTTGAAATTCAGATTCTCACGCCTGATTACCTCCAGTACGGTGATGGCATGCTGGCTGCAGTCGTAGAGCCTGATATAACCCCATTTGCCATGCAAAATGCCAAGATCTTCCTTTACCTGATCATACGTTGGATGAATGTCCAGATCAGGACTCTGTCCCTTCCTGTAACCTGAATAGCATATTGCATTCTTCCAGGCAATGCCCGGATTAGTGTATTTGTCCATTAAACAAGAATTTGGATTTTCAGTATTTCAGTTTTCCCTCTCCGTTCCAGAGCCCCCAGTAGGCTCCCACGTCGCCTTCCGAACCTATCTTCCAGCTTTCATCGAAGCTCGAGAAATACATCACTTCAATGTCTTCCTCAAGTGACCATCTCTGAATGTTGATGAAGTACTTCAGGAAGTTTTCCGGGGAGGGTTCGGATGCCTCGAATGCTGTTCCGCGATCAGGCCAGCCGGTCTCGCTGATGACCACACGCTTACCCTTTGCAGCCCGCAAAGCACTGAAGTACATATTCTTGATATATACGAGGGAATAGTCGATATGGCAGCCTTCCCAGAACGGGTAGCAGTTGGTGAAGATAACGTCACAGGCTTCTGTAATGGCCGGCCTGTTGACAAACTCATAATAGGCGTCAACATAACCAACCGGAACACCGGGAAGCATCTCCTTTACCCTGTGAATGTAATCCAGCAGTTCCTCCTGCGTCAGCTCCTCACGGTACAATACTTCATTCCCTACAGCCACAAGATCTGCATTGCCTGCCTTTACTACCTGAACCAGGTTACTTATCTCGGCCTCATTTTTCTCCTTGTCCTCTCCAAGCCAGGCGCCGGCCATCACCTTCAGCCCGTTCTGCTTCGCGATGGCAGGTATCAGCTCGTTGCCGTCAGTGCATGAAAAGGTCCTGATCCACCTGACATAAGGTTTGATTATTTCAATTCTTGCCCTTATCTGTTCCTCTGTAATTATGCTTCCGGGTGCCTGCCCCTCCTGGTAGGCGCTGTAACAAAGTCCATGTATCCCGTTTTCTAGAAATTCCCTGAAGAGTTTCCTCAGTTCATCGGGTGTTTTCCCGGTGAAATCCTCGCCTGCGAGGGACATCAGTTTGTCGCTTCTGAATGACATGTCGTTTTATCTTTTGATTGTGTTTCTAAATATGGTCAGTGGCAAACCGGATCTCCCTTATTTCACCACTCCTTGAAAATATCATCCGGCTGGTTGCTGCATCGGCAGTACAGCCGGGGATGGTTTTCCTTTCCCCGTCTGCAAACAGTATCGTAATAGTTTCCCGGCTACCGTATGTATATATGACGGGAACCTGGCACAGCGTAAATGCCAATTGTCCGGGCTCCGGTTCAATGGTATTCTCGTTGCCTCTCGTGTCGTAGTATGTAAAATATTCCTTTCCCGCCAGTTGTTCTTCCTTCCTGAGCATCGAGGGAACAAATGAAATCATTCCGTTACGGATTATTACGCCCAGCTCTCCGAACCGTGAGATGAAATCTTCCTTGACCTGTCCCGTAAGTCCGGGCTGCTTTGCGCCCGCCCCGGCAGGTGTATGTGAATAGGCATCCACGGGAAAAGCACCGTGCAGTGCAGGTGACTTGTGTACCCCCAGACCCTCTTTCACCCTATGGTAGTGCTCCCTTATCCTGTCAATGACCTCCTTGTCAGCGGCTTCTGCCTCTGCTGCCGCGTATGTTTCACGGATGGCAAGAAGCAGTTTCGAAACCATGTGCCAGTAAATGCTGCCCAGGCCCTCGTATCCGTAGAAGGTACCAGATCTCCCGGTAAACGACTGATGATCAAATACCGATTCATAGATGCTGATAATCAGGTCCTTCTCTTCAGTGGCAAGTTTCCCGTAGATTTCCGGGTCAATGGCATCAATGGCCCGTGAAAGCATTGCTTCATTCCTGAATGATCCGTTGAAATGGATACCCCCTTCTGCATCCACTGTAACTATGGAAGAATCTTTCCTGCCAATCATCTCCCGGAGCAACCGGGAGCTGCTTATGGATTCCGGGGGGATATTGTTTTTGTCAGTAAAGCGGGGAAGTCGCCTGAAGGGATATAGCATATAGCTCTGCTGGTCAGGCCTGTAAAGGGTACTTGAACTCATGGCTTCAAGAATCTTAAGGCTCATGACCGGATCAGGGTAGCCGGAGCTCAATGCAGCTACCTGTCCTTCAAGCATGAGGTAAAGTCTGCGTACAGAGATCCGTTCATCCCTGAAGGAGACCAGGTTATATGAGTGGAAGAGTCCGTCTTCACGCCTGTTTTCATCTATCGACCTGTCAGCGTATTCCATCATGAGCTTCATAAACTCACAAATGGCAATGGTGCTGACCTTCGTCCTCCTGCCGGAAAATGATTTTTCATAAATAGTCTGCCGGTAATCACTTCCGGCCTTGCCCAGGTTCAACAAAAAGTCATACCTGTCATGGTCTGAAAATCCCTCTGGCAATTTCTTCCTGTTTAACGTGAAGAGCAAGGATACCTTTTCGAGAAGGGTAATCAGTTCATCTGAAATATTGAATTCCCTGGCATTGCTTTTTTCGAGGATGGTGATCCAGAACCGGAGCGAACGCCTCAGGTAACAAAGGGTTACTACCGAGGTGCCGTTCCCTACAAGGGCATTGTTTGCGTCATTCCACTCCGGACGCTGGGTGTTGAGCCATATGCCTGCTCCCGGAATGAAATTGACAATCTTGGCCAGAAGGGAGCAGAGGATCTTTTCCATAAGGTTTACCCTGTGGATCTCTCCGCCGGCTCTCCTAAGAAGCGCTCCGTCTGAACCGATGCGACCCACATCAGCTACGATCTGCGAATCGAGGTCCCAGTCAAAGACTATGGTATCCTTCGGGTTCATCATCATATGTTCAATCGGCCTGATCCGGTACGGCACGTTTGCATACACGAATATCTCTTCACCCAGAAGCCGGTCAAGCCTTCCGGGGTTATGGCTACATGACTGTTCGAGGAATTTCTGAAGGTAGATAAGCTGGTGATCTCCCCAGTAGCCGATATATGCCCATGGATCATCATGGGCAGGACGTTCCCAGTCTATCCCTTCGCGGGTGATCCTGTACGGATTGTATCCGTCTGCAGTGGATGCGTTTACAAATCTTGCAATGACAGATTCTATATAGCCCGGGAATGAGAGGCACAGTGCCTCCCAGTTCTGGAAGATATCACGCCAGTTCCCCTGATATCCTGTCTTCCTGCTTCCGTCAGGTAACTTTGGTTCAATCTGAAACCGGTTCCATGGGCGGCTGGGATCACCGTGCCGGCGGCTGAATGTCAGAGGGAGGTACTCCAGGCATATTCTGTCAAGGTCCGGATCACCTTCTTTCCCCAGCATGCCGGTAAGATTGTCCCTTGTTATTTTTTCAGGCATTCCGCTGAGAGTTGCTGCATGCCGTTCATGGATGCCCCTGTTGCATTGAGATACAAAATGTATGAAGTCACCGGCTGTGATATCATAATTGTGTTCGAATATTCCTCCCCTCATAATGTTAAAGAGGGTGTTTGAGAAGTGACGGGCATCACCAAGGTGATCGCCGGTCAGCTGTAGTCCGTCAGCGGCTCCGACAAGACGGACCAGGTTAACCGTGCCAGCGGCAATCTCCTCTTCAAGAATTTCGGGGGTGTTGCTGTTGCTCCTCAGAAAACGGTCGAGGTCAACCACATCAGAGGAATCTTTGTTTACATCGGCAACAAAATACCAGGTCAGAGCAGCATCCGGTTCAAGTTCATATTCAGTTACCGTATAATAGGCTCCGGCAGAGCCGAAAAGATCTGTTTCCGTTTCGGTACTGTCACCTCTCCTGAATGCATCCCGCTGCTTGTCGGAGATCAGGCATTGCGATTTACTTCCGTTTCCTGCCGGCCATACAACTGTTGCCTTCAATGCCTCACTCGGTTCTGCTGTGTCTGAGGGGATGGAACTCAGAATAAAAAGAGCCATCCTGCTTTCCGGTAACAGCTCAGTCTTCCTGTATGCTGTCAGCAGGTTGCTGTATTCATTCTGGAAGGCATAATCAACGCCGTAAGGAAGTATATTTCTTATTCCGTCCAGTACCCGGATCTTTACCTTCCGGCTGCCGGAAGACTCAACCTGTGATCTTTTTATCCAGCCGTATTTTTCACTGCTGTACCAGCCGTACCTGAAGGTCATTTCCAGGTCCAGGTTCTTTTCCTCGAATATGATCTTGTTGCCGTAAATGCTTTTGTAAAGGTTGCGTTCCAGCCTGTATATCATTTCCTGGTCAGCGGCAAAAGGCTCCCAAAGGCAGGCATGGCCATTGAGGTCCACAAGGCAGGAGGTACTGCTTCCCGTTTTGCCCCTGTAATCATGTATCTTGTCTTCAGTATAATAGGGAAACAGGGCGCTGTTACGGTCCTTCCTGCCGGCTGTAAGCGAGCCGTTGCTCGAGATATACATCCAGAGATCAGTATCACTGACCACCGCCATGAAGAAATCGGGCATCCGATCATAATTGGCAATTTTGTAATACTTTTCATTGTCAATCACCACAACCTCACCAGTCACATCTTTGGGGTCAGTATTCAGTTTGGTATTTGCCAGCCGGATCTCTTTCATCTCTTTATATGGTTGATAATTAAGGGGCTATGTTTTAATTACAGTTGTATCTGAATTGTTTCAAGGGAGTTGGCTTCAGATACTATTTCAGCGTACTGACCTTTGACCTGGAGTGACAGCTGAATATCTCCTTTGGTTGTGTTCAGCAACTGTATTGTCAGCAGGTTACCGTCATTAATGGTTGCGCAGGCATGAAGTGCATCCGGGTCAAGCCCTTCGGCATTCTTACGGGTTGCGACAGCCCTGTCACCTGGCCTGATGGTCTTGCTGAACTGGGTCAGGATGTAATAAACAGGCGTATAGTACACCTCTTTTGTCTCAGTGTTGATCATGACCGGAGCTCCGCAGTAGTTGCCGACGTGATTCGGACCACCGTTATGATCAAGGACGGCGTTCCAGTCAATCCAGCCCCTGAGCCAGTGGTCTATACTGACAATAATGTTCCTGGCGTAGCGGTGGACGGGAGTATAGATGGGGTGGTCTTCCTTTATGACCCCCTGCCATGGGGCTGTATATCCCCAGTCGGTGGCATTGGGATTCCACCAGAATGAGTCATTGTTGAACCAGTTCTCCTCGGTGAAGTTTTCCGGATCTGTGATGCCTGCCGGGGCAGGCTTGCCGAGGTCATCAATGCACCCCTCGGTATGCAAGATGGCATGATCCGGGAACTTTGCATTGACCCTCTCAAAGACATCTTCATAAACTTTAATAGTGCTCTCATACCAGTGCACTGCCGTACCGTAAACATATGCCGCTGTCTCAGGGTCACCCAGTATGACGTCCGTCCAGTGTTCCATCCCGTCCCTGTTCTGGTCATAGATAAGGAGCTTCACATCGTGGTGATCACTCTCTTTGAGCAACGGCCCCAGGTATCTCTTTATGAATTCATTCTGCGTTTCAGGGGTGAAGTGCATGCTTTCCCACTGGCCGTTGTTGCCATGAGGCTCATTGACCGGAGTGATACCCCAGATCTCTATCCCCTGGTTCCTGCAGGCATCAAGATATTTAAGAAGGTAACGGGCATATGTCTCTTCGTACTCCTTTTTGAGACTGCCTCCCGTACCCTGGTAATTGTTTTCAGGTGACCCGGGGATGTACCAGTCTTCTATATCCTTCATCCATGACGGGGCTGTCCAGGCTGAAGCGACGATGCGCATGGTGCTGTCATCCTGTTTTTTCTTGATCGCCATTGCCTCTTTGATCATTGGCAGGAGGTCATAGCTCCCGTCGACTATACCCGGGTATTTTGAGGCACTGAATCCGGCGAGATCATGGTCAAGGGTGAACGATTCGAGTGTGGTGTCACCTTTCCTGTCTGCATATGAATATTTACCCTCAACAGAGAAATCGCAGGCCCCGATGTGTGTACGCGTGAGTGAGAAATTGGCCCCCTCTGCGCCAAACAGGGCCTTCATCACCTCTGCCCGCAGTGCAGGCTCCAGGTGAGCCAGCACGAAAGCCGATGATTCGGTGAATGATGATCCGATGCCGTCAATGGTCTGTTTTATCTGCTCCGGATCAATTACTATAACCGTGCCGTCAGCTACTCCCTTTTTAAAACTGACATTTTCCTTTTCAGCAATTTTATCTCCGCTCTCGGAAGTTACCAGTATCCTTTCAGTATTCAGTAACACTTTATCTTGATTGCATGATTGCATGAAGGATGTAATTAGGGTTACGGTCAGAAAAATGATAGCTTTTCTTTTCATATCAGACATTTTCACAAATTTAACTGATCAGACTGCTTAAAATGTAAGGCAGCAGATCAAAGCTCGCCTCTCCTGGCAACCAGTTCAGCCTTTATCTCGCGGGCTTTTGCTTCAGTCAGATCATATTTCCACATGATTACTATTGCCAGGAAGGCTGTGAGTGCGGGTATGGTGATGTCCGCAAGACGGAGTTTGGTAATGGTTTCACCTGCCTGCACTGCCGCATTCTGGTCAAAGCCCACCAGCTTGAGGACAAGGCCGCCGAGTACCAGCGCCAGGGCCTGGCCAAGCTTCACCATCCACCAGTAGATTGCGCCGAAAGTCCCTTCCTTCCTTGGCATGCCATTGTTGAGCTCATCCAGGTCACATACATCGGCTGTCATGCTCATCATCAGGGTAAACAGTCCTCCGATACCAAATGACATCAGGGGTATTGGCATGAAGATAAGCCAGGGATTGGTAGGGTTGAATCCCCACCATTTCAGTCCGTATCCGATAATTGAAATAATAGTCGATATGATGAAAGCCTGTCTCTTGCCGAATCTTGTTGCCAGGGCTGAGATGACAGGTATGACCAGGAAGGCTGTCACTATGGCCGAGACGGTTGAGAACCATGCGGGCCAGTTGCCGGCCAGGCCATAGTCACCCTTGAACATATAGAAAACAATGATGAAATAACTGAATGAAGCCACCATCTGGAATCCGTTGAATACCAGGAATGTGGCGCCACAGAGCCTCATGAAGGGTTTGTTTTTCGAAACCTGCACGATACCTTTGAGCAGATCCTTCAGGTTCGAGAAAAGGGATCTGAAGTTGATTTCCTTCCTGTTTTCCATTTTTGAGGCGTCTATTCCCCTGCAGAAGATTGCCGGAAGGATTCCCAGGACCAGGCAGATGCCTCCCACTATAACTGACAGTCTTCTTACTCCAACAGCCTGTGTCTCAAACAGGTTTGGATTGGCTATGAGAACCCAGAACCACGGTACTATCATCCACGCAATCTGCCCCATGGTCTGGGAGAAGGCCATCAGCCGTGTACGCTCATTGTAATCGCTGGTCATCTCGTAACCAAGACCGATGAGAGGGGTGGAGAAGATAGTATTTCCCGTCAGGTAGATGAGGGAGAATATCAGGAAATACCAGAAGTTGTACATCTGCGAGTTGTGCGGATAGAGCTGCCACAGAACCGCAAAAAGGGTTCCGCTCAGTATTGCTCCGATAAAGATATAGGGTCTCCTTCGTCCGAATCTTGATTTGGTGTTGTCTGAAATAAAACCCATGATCGGGTCGGTTATGGCGTCGTAAAGCCTGGGCAACCCGCCGAGCAGGCCTGCCAGAAACGGATCCATCCCAAATGCGGTAAGGAGGAAAAACATGAAGATCCCAAGTGACCCGGGCAAAAGGTTGTTCACAAGATGCCCGGCCCCGAAGGCTGCCTTCTGGACCATTGGAACCCTGTCTCTTTCGGATGTTACAAATTTGCTCATCTGTTACAGGTTAGTGTATGCATTCAGATAGCTATTAAGAAAATCAATACTCTGTCAGCATACTGTTTTTTGCTATTTTTCAGTTCAGGGGTAAATCAAGGCATAAGATGCAGGGGTTACAAGACCTCACGGTAAACCCTTACCCAGTCTACATACATTGTCTGGGGGAAAGGTGTATCGGGAGTCGGAAATCCGACATAACTTCCGCCGACAGCAACATTAAGGATTATGAAGAAGGGGTGATCAAAGACCCATTCTCCTGTCAGGTCATCAGGATTAATCTCCTGGTAGAGATTATCATCCACATAATATGCTATGAAGTCTTCACCCCACTCAACCGCAAATGTATGATATTCGAGATCGAACCTGTCATTGGCAAAACCGAAGCTTTTTGTGATTGCGGCACCGCCCGAGTAACCTGGTCCGTGAACGCTGCCGTGGACAAGGTTTGGCTGCTGCCCCCGGTACTCCATGATATCAATCTCGCCGCATTGGGGCCATGGATTTGTTTCGATGTCAGCTCCAAGCATCCAGAAGGCTGGCCAGATGCCCGGACCCCACGGAAGCTTTATACGGGCTTCAAAGCGACCGTAGGCCTGCTCGAACTTTCCCTGGGTCTTGATCCTGGCCGAGGTAAATGATCCGCCGTTGTTGACGGCAGTGATCATCAGGGCACCGTCCTCTACTTTCACATTCTGAGGATTACTGGTGTAAGTCTGCAACTCGGCATTGCCCCAGCCGCCTCCGCCGAGGTCAAAAACCCATTTTGTGTCGTCAGGAGCTCCGTCAGCATCGAACTCATCCTCCCATACCAGGGTGTATGTACGCTCTGCCTGTTTCTCGACGCATCCTGCAATAAGCAGCATGGGTGCCATGATCAGGATGGTTCTGAGATTGATTATATGACTGAGTGATTTCATTTTATTCCTTTTATGTTATAATTAATCTGAATACCGGTTTCAAGAAGAGGTTACAGCCCTCGTATAGCAGATGTTAACCGGGGCTGTAACCTTTTCAGTTTTACTTGTAGAAATAGAGGTTATCAATATAAAGTTCATCCAGATTCGAGGTAAGAACAATCTGGGCCAGGTCTGACCTGGTCAGCGTACCGGAGAATGCCGTTACGGGCAGGTCAATGGAGATCCATTTGCCTTTCTCGAGGGCAGGTATGCTGCCGGTTACAGTATGCACCACCGTCAGAATGAAGTTTGTTGCTTCGGTGCTGCCACCACCGAAGTCAACACACTTGATGGTAAGTACATCACCAGCCACCACATCATCAGGTGTCCAGATGTCAAGGTGGAAGTGGGTCATGGCAGACACATTCAGCTTATGGTTGCTGAAGTCAATGCCGGCAAAGTTTGTGAAGGTGTACTTCTTGACCGCGTCTCCGGCTACTGTCAGGTCGGCCACGTCAGAATCATCCCAGACAGCTGACCAGGAATCAACGGTCACATTGGCGTAGGCATTGCTGAAGAATGATACTACGTCACCGACATTCCTGGCAGGAGGTGTGGGAGCTGCTGCGGCGGGTCCGCCTCCTGTTCCTCCGGATGTTTTATAGAAGTAGAAGTTGTCTATCCATATTGTGGTTGCACCCGCTGGCTGTCCCACCAGGATATACTGCGCCAGGTGGGCTTTGGTGGCAAGACCTGTAAAGTTACTGAGCGGGATGTCATAACTGACCCAGACTCCCTTTGCAGGTGCTGCGAAATTGACCTGGTGCTCCACGTCATCACCACCGGCATAGGAACCGTCGGCGCCGAAATCAACAAGCTTCAACCCGAAACTGGTAATGTCAGCTGACCAGACATCAATATGGACATGGGTCATCCCGGAGGCATCAATTGTAGTTGGGGTAGTCTCAATACCCACATAATCAAGCCCGGAGTATTTCTTGGCTGCATTACCGGCTATGTTGACCTCTTCAAGCACTGCAACAGACCAGTCTGTTCTCCAGGAACTGACTGCAACATTTGCATAGGCATTGCTGAACAGCGAGATCACATCGGTGGCAGTCCTGGCCGGAGGCGTCGGTGCTGCAGCAGCAGGTTCTGTCGGGGCAGGGCCTGTACTGTAGAAATAGATGTTGTCAAGGTATATTGTTGATGGATTCTGTCCGGCCTGCCCGTCAAACTTCATCTGGAACACCTGGTTGAGGCTCATCCCTGATGAGGTGAATGAGGTAAGCGGGATGTCATAGCTGTTCCACTGACCAGCCACGATGGGAGTGAGCGACACAAGGCTCTCTGCCGGTGACCCGGAAGCGTTTATTGGCGTCACGCCTACTACAGTGGCATCAGCAGTCCACATGTCAATATGCAGGAACTGCATACCGGTAAGATCCTGCTGTGAAGAGAGTGCAGTACCCTGATAGTTGAAGTTTGCATATTTAAGGGTACTGTTACCGGCAATGTCTACAGTAGTCACCACAGTGCTCTGACCCCAGTTCGGGTTGAAATCAGTACCCGTCAGGTTGGTATAAGCCCCGCTGAATAATGATACCACGCTGGCAGCATCCCTTGCGGGTGGTGTTGGTGCCGCAACAGTGGGTTCAGTTGCTCCACCTCCGGTTTTGTAGAAGTAGATATTGTCAAGGTAAATATTGGAGGGGGTAGTTCCTGCCTGGCCGTCAAACTTCATCTGGAACACCTGGTTGAGGCTCATCCCCGATGAGGTGAATGCAGTAAGCGGGATGTCATAACTGTTCCACTGACCAGCCACGATGGGAGTGAGTGACACAAGGCTCTCTGCCGGTGACCCGGAAGCGTTTATTGGCGTCACGCCTACAGCAGTGGCATCAGCGGTCCACATGTCAATATGCAGGAACTGCATACCTGTAAGATCCTGCTGCGAGGCCAGCACGGTACCCTGATAGTTGAAATTTGCATATTTGAGAGTACTGTTGCCGGCAATATCTTCAGTTGACACCACCGTGCTCTGGCCCCAGTTCGGATTGAAGTCGGTACCTGTTAGGTTAGTATAGGCGCCGCTGAACAGGGAGACCACATCAGAGGCACTCCTGGCAGGTGGTTCAGGCGCTGCTACCTCAGGACCGGTTACTGTTCCGCCGCCTCCCTTGTACAGGTAAACATTGTCGAGGAAGAAACCGGTGAGACCTGTCCCGAGGTTCTCAAGGATGATCTGTGCCAGCTTGGTCTTCGACCCAAGCCCTGCAAGGCTGATATCTGCGCTTATCCAGGATTTTGAGGCCAGCGGGCCCGGTATTTCATAGATTATCGACGGATCGGTTCCGTTGAGGGAACCGTCAGGACCCATATCAACAATCTTAACCTGTAACCTGGATCCGGGGGCTACCGCATTAGGTATCCAGATATCCATATGGAGGTGAGTCATTTCCGAAGCATCAACCGGAGGCGAGGTGAACTGAATGCCTACGAAGTTGAAGTTTGTATAATAGAGCACATTGTCATTGTTTACCTCAAAGTCTGCCGAGAGGGTTGTCTGGTAAGGCTCCCAGTAGCCATTGTAGAAATCTACCGGCACATTGGTATAGGCATTGCTGAAGATTGAAATAACATCTTCAGGTACGGCCGCAGGCTGGGGTGCGTGAGTGAAGTCTCCTGAGGAGGTTACGGTAAGGGAACCGGTTGCCTCTTTGCCCCCGGAAGTGGCGGTAATCTTTGTTGATCCTTCCGCCAGGACCTTTACCTTGCCCTGACTGTCGACTTCAGCCACATTGGCATTTGATGAGGCAAAGCTGAACCATGCAGGAGCTATCTCAACAGTCTGGTCTATCCCTGTGGGCAGGTTGACCGCCATACCCAAACCTCCAACCTGGAGGGTCAGACCATTTACAGCTGATTCAGCGGCATTATTGCCATTGAGTATCATAGGCCTCTTATGGGCGATGGTTCCAAGCTTCTCAAATTTCACTTCATCAATCCATAGAGTGTACCCTGTTCCGTCTTCAGGCCCTTCGGAGTAGTAGAACATACCTTTTTCTGCAGTAAGTCTCCCGGGGTCCGGAATCGGAATAATATATTTCTTCCAGTTTGAATTTACCTTCATTCCTCTTAGCGAAACAAGGTATTTTGATTCACCAAGATCATTTCCGAAACCAACCAGGTCAACCGTTGCGGCTTTTGAGGCCTTGGCCCAGAAAGTGAGGGCATCATAGGATGAGAGGTCACGTGCAACACTTGTAAAATAAACTCCTCCGGCATAGGCGCCCAGGGGGTCGCCGGCATCGGGGATCTCTATCTTCATTGATGATGAACCTGAATATCTTACCTCGTTGTCAACATCAAAGGCAGTAACCTTTGAACCTCCGAAAGCTGCATAATTGAGCCCGGCACTGAACCCGTCAATAAAGACTTCCGGGATGGCCGGGAACTTTGCAAGCTCCAGTTCATCGAAATCCCTTGTACAGCTTACGGTCCATACAAGCATAATTGCCGCAAAGAGAGCAATCAGCGAAAAACTATATTTATTCTTTTCCATTGTGTTTGATTTTATCAGGTTACATTCCGATGTTGAAATGCAGATATGTTCTGATCTCCCATTCGCAGCCATTCGGGTAACCCGGTACTGTAGGATCACAGGTGTATTCTCCGTTCACGCCCATAGTGCGCGCAGGGCAGTAACGGGGTGAGTACTGATCAAGCGATCTCCTGGTAAAACGAAGTCCTATTCTCGTGTCAGGCAACTCGAACCATTTCGGTTTTGAGACTGCTGTAGAGAGGTCTATATTCATCTGCAGCGGATAGGTAAGGTTGAAGTCGCGATGATAATCGTAAGGACCCCAGTCATTTACCTTAACCATAGTGGTAAGTTTGGTAGTTTTATAGACCATTCGCAGGTCACCGCTGTAACGTCTGATCAGCCTTTCATCGCTGCCATTTGATTCGGCGACACCTGCAAGGAGGTTTGCAATAAACCCGAAATCAGGTGTGACCTTTGAAACGACCCTGGCATATGCTTCCCAGAGATCCCTGGCGGGTGGTGCGCCGGGAAATGCGAAGGTCGTTCTGCCGTTTGCGAGGATACCAATAGCAGCATCCTGGGTGGTGGGATGATGCCTGTATACGAAACCTGTGCTGATTGCAAACGGGGCGTCTTCAGTCATATCATTGTCCCATTCGTACATCCAGGTTGCAGGGGTGGGGTCCCAGGTCAGCAGAAGCTCCCCGGCAACTGTTTCCCTGTTCAGCCTTACGGCGAAGGGGTCATCAAGTATGTTCCTTGCCCTTCCGGGTGCCGGCACATCAGCAGGCATAGGCCCGATAAGCGGTTTCTGCCACAGGAAGTTGGGAGCAATCTGCAGGTTGCCGAAGGTCAGGGCAAAACCGGTCAGGAAGTTGTACTGGTTTCCGCTGCCGCTGTCTTTCAGCCTCCAGCCGGTAAATGTTTTTGTATAGTCAGCACCACCGCCTGCAACAAGGCCCATGGCTGCTCCCTGTGCATACCACATAACCGGCCCTGCAGTGAGGGTGACTTTCATCTTGCCGCCCCAGGTGTCATTGGAATTTATCTGATCTTCATATACGGTGTAATTGCCGCTCTC
The DNA here is from genome assembly GCA_025454815.1 of Bacteroidales bacterium. Classification (GTDB taxonomy): domain Bacteria; phylum Bacteroidota; class Bacteroidia; order Bacteroidales; family VadinHA17; genus SR-FBR-E99. The sequence goes on from JALONR010000024.1 coordinate 21,615, forward strand.
ACCGTCAACAAGCTGGAAGGTTTCTCCCACCCGTGGCTGACCGGCCCAGATTCCCCCTAATTCAATCCCAAAGTTCCCGAACGATCTTTTGATATGAAGGGTGGTCCGACGGGTTGGCGGTGAAGGTATGGCAAAAGAGCTGACCGCAGGTGCCTGCTCATCGAGATCCTCATGGAAGATACCCGTGACATCAAAACCGGCAATCTTGCGGCTGTACTTGACAAGCACGGCAGGGTTGGCTCCCCACCACAGTTCCGGGCCAAAAGCCACCTTGAGCCCGGTAAGCGACTTTTTACCGGCCATTTCAACACCGAACGGAGCCTCTCCATTGTAAATGTCAATATTGGGACCGTAGTTTGCCTCGGGGTACAGCCCGAAAAAGTCGCCCTCATAACCCCAGTGGTAGTGACCTGTGCGGTAAAAGCTCTTAAGGTCAAAATACTTGCTTTTCCATGTAAAATCAGACCTGTAAATCTTTACCCTGTCTATTGACGACAGCTTGAGATTCCCCTGGTCTGTATTCACCTCCCTGGTGCGTCCCCTGTTCTCAAAGAAGATTTCATCAATCGGGTTCTGCGCAACATTGCCAAGTATATTCACTGACACGTTGCCGTATACGCTTTCCGAGGGTTTTGCCTCAACATCAATATAGTATGACTGCATATGATCAAATCCAAGTTCATCAGGGTAATTCAGTTCACCCGGAACAGGATCCTTCGGAGTTGAGATTCTCTTTCCTCCGGTACTGTAGGTGCTTAACTCCGCTCTCATCCCTTTGATTCTCACCATGCGCGATTTCTCGCTTACCATTGCAGCCTTGTCTGCGCGGGCTTTGACACCCATCTCAGTAAGGTCAATCCCGGAAAAATGCTCCCTGATCTTTTCGGCAGTGACACCTTCAGAATAGGGATTAATCTGGTGTGCCTCCTTCAGGGCATAATAGGCAGAGCGCGGGTAGAGCTCATACAGGCCGGCGGAACTGGTTGGCCCCTTGGCACATACGCCAAACCACTCCTCATTCATATTGTTATCTCCGGGGACATAATCACTCAGATATCCACCGTTTGACCAGGAGGCATTGTTATCATGCACATCGAGGTTGGATGTCTGAAGGTATTTCCACCAGCCGTCGCTGAACTGGAAGGTGAATCCTCCGATACTGTTTTCAGCCTTGCCAAGCCCTGCTGCATTTTCATATATCTCCTGCCAGTTGCCGACCATGTAGTAAGCCTGCGATTGCTGATCCTCCTCATTGCGTACAGCATTAAAGGCATCGGCTCCGAATTCGGTGAACATAATGGGTTTGCCATACTCGGTCCTGACCCTCTGGAAGGCATCGCCGAACGAGACACCCCTGTACATGTTTACTCCGAAGATGTCAACATCCCTGCACTCTTCGGCTATGATGTCAAGGAAGAGAAGGTCTCCGTTGCACATTGCCACAGGTACGGAGTGGTCTATCTTCTGCATTGCCACTGTGGCTTCATTGAAGAGCTTGTACATCGCCCTTGCACGAATTGTTGTTTTTCTGTCTTCCATCGGGATGTCTTCAGTCTCGGCACCCTCCCAGAAGAGACCATAGTTGTTTTCGTTTCCCAGGAGGAACATAAGCAGCCCGGGTGTGCCCCTGAACTCTTCAACCATCTCTGTGACTTCCCTGAGCAACAGCTCCTTCACCCTCGGATCTGAGTATTCGGTGTTGGCAACCCACTGGCTTCCAAGGGTAAGGCCATACCTGCCAAAGGAGTGATTGAGCATGGTGTAAATGCCATAATTCTCATAGATATACTCAATCCATTTTTTGGGCACACCTGTATATTGCCTGATGGCATTGACACCCATATTTCTGAGCATTGCCATCTCTGCGTCAAGGGCCTCCTTGATCAGTTCATCTGACTGTTTCCAGAGACTGTAGGAGAAATTGGTTCCGATGGGGAAGTAATCCCAGTTCATTCCGTTGATCATGAACTCTTTGCCATCGACCATCAGTTTTGACCCCTCTTCGTCGGTGATGACCTTGACTTCATGCGAAGCCGATGCAGGGTCACCCTGGGTCAGTGCAGCCTGTGCCGACATATCCGTTGTCAGGACTCCCGACAGATACATGGCACAAATAAAAAAACCGGTGATAAGTTTCATAAGTGCTGGTTTGAGGTTATTAAGTTGATAATTGGATTTTTATGCAAATACGCTAAGAAAGGTATGCCTTTAAATGTGCTTATGGCCTCCGGGGAGGCACTGCTTAAATACTACATGCCAGTTTCATAAACACTTCAAAAACTCATCATCATAAAGCTTAGATACCCATTTTATGGGATATTAACGCATTGAAACAGCTGATCCGGAAATGATCCTGAAAAGGATTGGGAAAGACTGAGGCCAAAGAGATGATCCGGGGGCCTGAAAAATTCAGTGCCTGTCAGAATCCGGTCAGATAGGCAGAGAGATTTATTCGACGCGGGAGCTGCATTTTTTTACGCAGCCTGTAGCGGCTGACCTCGGCTCCACGGTAAGATATGTTAAGTATTGCTGCGATCTCCTTGGTTGGAATATTCATCCTGATAAATGCACATATCCTCAGATCATAGGGAGTGAGGTCAGGATGTTTCTCCTTCAGTACCCGAAAGAAGTCTTCATTGGCTTCGTCAAAGTAGCTCTCAAAGATTTTGTTCTGGAGTTTGATATCAATTTCCCTGTTTATCTTCTTTTTGAGTTCCAGTACCTTTGTCCTGATCTGATCATTGACAACAAAATCCTGGATACCGTAGAGTTCTTCATTGACCTTCTGGAGAAACTTGTTTTTCTCAATGATGATCATAGTCTGGTTTGCCAGCTCCTTGTCCCTGAACAACATTTCAGACCGGAGTTTCTCATTCGTCAGGTCAAGTATCTTTTTTTCAGCCAGCAGCGACTCCTGCTGGTGGATGTGTTGCTGCTCCTTCATCTCTGCCCGAAGCTTCTCCTCCTTCATACTTGCAGCCAGGGCAGCCCGGCGGATACTGTACCTGGCAACGGAGTACAGCAACAGCGCAATAACTAACAGATAGCCGATGTATGCCGCCACTGACCTCCTGAATGGCGGTCTGACAATGAAGTGGAATTGTGCTGTCTCACTCTCTGTCCCGAATACATTTCTTGCCTTCACATTTAGTGCATATTCCCCCTCCCGGAGATTGGTGAAGTCCCTGTAGTGCTCGGTTGTCCAGTCAGACCACTCTTCCGAGAAGCCATCCAGGAAATAGCTGAACATCAAATCATTGTCATTCTCAAAGAAGGGCGATGCAAAATAAAACCGCAGGGAATTTGTCTTCCATGGAAACTGAAATCCGGCCTCATGGCCGCCATTCCACAGGTAGATCACCGAATCGGGCTTTTCAGTCCTGACCCTTGTGATGAATGCAGGGAATCCGGTGTTGTATTGTTTGGGAACGGAAGGATTGTAGCTGACGAACCCTTCTTCGAGACCCATGAGGATATTCTCACTGTCATAGGGATAGACAGATTCGAACTCATTCACATACCTGTCTCTCAGTTTTCTGAGAGGCACAGTCACGCGTGTGTAGGTCATGTCCTCGTTCTGGCGGAGGTATCCCGATTCTTTTTCTGCTATGAACCATGTATATCCGTTTGGTGCGTCGGCCACTGACATGATTCTGCCGCAGCCGGCAAAAATCTCATTCAGTTCAGCCGATGGCCTGAAGATGTTGTCAGTTTCATCATACTCACGGACTCCGTCAGGTGCTGACACATATATCCTGTTGTTGAAACTGAAGAGTATGTTCCCGGCTTGGGACGGCAGATCGCCGTTGAGAGGAAACCTTAAAACCTCTGTAACCCTTTCATAGGTATCATCCATTTTCAGTCTGAAGATTCCCCTGCCGCTGTGACCGACCCATATATAGCCCTCAACATCCTGGAAAAGATAACGGCTTGATTCCTCAAAACCCTCGATCTTCGTCCGGAAACTCCATGTGTCACCTGTCCGCTTGTACAGCACCAGGCCCTCGTAATGTCCCCCGATGAGCAGGTCAGGTCTGCCTTTTACAGGAATGAATTTCCATGCCCCTTCCTCATTGCATATCTTCACGGCCCTTTCTCCATCAATTATGAATGTACCGTGATTATGACCGCAGAGCAGTTGCCCGAAGGCTTCTTCCAGGGTCCAGACCTGACCGGCGCTGTTCTCCACAAGCCTGAATTCATTTTCCTCAAACCTTGAATCAAAGGGAACAACATAAAGACCCTGGTTTGTTCCCAGGTAAAGATCTCCTTGAAAGACCCTGCAACAGTAACCGGTTCCTATTTTGTCTGAACCGATATAGGAGAGGGGGGAATCTATCTCGGCAAAATCAATCCCGTTGTCAAGTCCCAGCCAGAGGTTGCCGGTCCTGTCGGCAAGAAGACTTAAAACGGTATTGTTTTGTATACCCCATTCTGTATTCAGATTGCAGACAATATTGCCATCACCATCAGATATGATGAGGCCGTTCAGTATGGTGCCAAAGGCGAAACGGTTATCTGGTAATCTGACGGCACTGTAGAGCCTGCTCTTCAGAAGCAGTTCATTGACCGGCGTTTTCCACCCTGATATCCCTTCTTCATCAAGCACGTACAGACCGTCATAGGTTGTTCCAATCAGCAATTTTCCGTTTTCCAGTTCCAGGATTGAATTTATCTCCTTATCACGGTACAGATCCCACCACGGCAGGCTTACAACCGAATCTCCGATCAATTCCGAAACACCCTTTCCGGGCTCCTGTACAAGAATCCTGCCCCCTACCTTATGTGAGAACCGGAATCTTCCGGCCGGTTCAATGACTTTGATGGTGTCACCCGAATAAAGGAAGATATATTCATAGCACTGGAATATGATTCCGGTTGTTGTTTCATGTATCCTCCATATTTCATCAAATTCGCTGTACTTTTCCGGAAGCAGGTATTTGAGGCTGATGAATGCCGGAGGGTTGTTGCCGCTGCGGCTTACCAACCCGAAATCATTGATCAGGCCTACGTATATATTATCCTGACTGTCTACCAGTACTGATCTGAGAGGCGCTGTTGCGGAGATTCGTGCCAGGTTCCATTCCACCCCGTCAAAGGAGAGCAGTCCGTCATTGTTTGCAAAATGGATAAATCCTCTCCGATCTTCGGCTATACCCCAGTTTTGTGTATCTGCCTTGTATTCAGACTTATGGAAATTTCTTACGAAGGGAATACCCCTGTAATTCTCCTGTGCGAAGGTTACGGTTGAACACAGAAACAGAAGAATGGGAAGTACTTTAGGCATAGTACAAAAAATACCCCGTTAATATAGTCAAAATATAGCGAAAGAGATAATTCCGGTCATCCGGTTACGGGTTACTTTCCTCTTTTCTCCGGCTGACGACTGAAGCCTGACCGGTCAAAGTGCAGTGCCACTTGCAGGATTACGGCCGGGGGAAGCCGGATTACGACTATTCCGGTTATTTTTTGCCTTCTACTGCCCCCAGGTCGCCATTGAAGGAGATTGACTGCCTGTTGGTGCTGTTCACCATGAGTGTTGCAGATCCAGTCTCTCCGATGTGGAATGAATAATCAAGCCTGTCATTCCCGTTGACGGTAGTGAATGAGATCACCCAGCCTCCTTTTTTCCAGTCTTTAACATTCAGGTCAGATATTTCTCCCCGAAAGCTCAGAGGTGAATTGGAAGAGCCGTATTCAGCTTTGTAGGCCCTTCCGAAATAGGGGAGGTAAGAGTCTATCACATCCTCCTTTACCACCACCCTGTACAAGGAGGTCAGTGACCTGCCTCTGCCTGATAAAGGGACCATGTGTGTTGCGTTAAACTGCCATTCTCCGGATTTGACAATAGCCTTTGTCTTTTCAATGAGTTCTGCCTTCCGGAACTCTTTTTTTTCTTTCCTGGTCATGGGGGAATCCTGGGCAAAAACCATGGTTACCGATGCCAGCATCAATAATATGATAGATAGCTTTTTCATGATCTTGCTTTTATCTTACCCTAAACAAATTTCATGCCTTATGGTTTGTTTCGGTAGCTCGTTTGCAGGCCAGCAGTGCCGCCCTGACCGTCCCTGAGTTTAAGTTTTGGCGGGGGTACCTGCGGTGATCCCTGAATTACGGTCATGGCGGGGGTACCTTCGGTGATCCCTGAGCTCCGGCCATGGCGGGGGTACCTGCGGTGATCCCTGAGCTCCGGTCATGGCGGGGGTACCTGCGGTGATCCCTGAGCTCCGGTCATGGCGGGGGTACCTGTGGTGATCCCTGAGCTTCAAAGATGCAAGCAATTACAGACACCATGCTTCGCATGGGTACCCTGTTTCTGTCGTCAGGCATCAAAAGCAAGCTTTTTCGCCTACCGCTATAAACAGTGCACCCCCTTCCGGGGGTGTCTGCAATTGCTTTCTTGTGGAGCTGGCGGGAGTCGAACCCGCGTCCAGGCAAGGCAGCCATATGCTTTCTACATGCTTATCCTGTGCTTGATTGTCGGGAGTGATGAGGTGGCAGGCAACCGGATCACTCCTTATCTCCTTTGATTTCACCGTCAGGCCGGAGAGACCATCAGGCTATCCCTGAATTGCGTGCGCTTCCTTATCGGGTTGGTACAGGGCATCACCGCCCGGGAAACGTCCCGCCCCGACACCTTGTATCGGGGTTAAGCATAATCTGCCAATCAGCAGGTTACGCAGCAAGAGCGTAGTTAGACTCGCCAGTTGTTGTTTTGAGACACAAGTTATAGAGATGCGTCTCCCTACTCTGCATGCTTACATACCACCGCGGCTTGCTGTCAAAACCAGGTCAGCCCCGTTGATAGTTTTTACAACGCAAAATTACTCATTTCTGCATTGCACTGACAAAAGTAATCGCAAAAATCGGGCCGATTTCTTATCTTCACCCCTGTACAAAATTGATCTGACATGGAAAAAAGAGTGAAAGTAGGGCTCATTCGGGAGACCAAGATTCCGCCGGACAGGAGAGTGCCGCTGACCCCCTCACAGGTGGTCGAGCTGAAGGATAAGTACCCGGATGTGGAATTCTTTGTCCAGCCGTCAGACATCAGGTGCTTCTCAGACGATGAATACAAATACCTTAAGATACCCATGCGCGAGGACCTCAGTAACTGTGACATCCTTATGGGGGTCAAGGAGGTTGATAAAAGGGTATTCATCCCCGGGAAGACCTACCTCTTCTTCGCCCATGTGGCAAAGAAACAGGAACATAATCTGGAGATGCTTCGGGAGATACTCCGCCGTAAGGTGAAAGTAATAGATTATGAGTACCTTACAACTGACAAGGGGCAAAGGGTTGTTGCATTCGGCCGCTGGGCAGGTATAGTGGGCGCCTATAATGCCCTGAGGGCAAGAGGCATAAAAACCAACAGGTTCAAGCTGAAGCCTGCATACCAGTGCCATGACCTGAGTGAGATGTGGGCCGGACTGAAACTTATACAGTTAAAGCCCGGACTAAAGATCCTTGTTACCGGCGAGGGGCGTGTGGCCAACGGCGCCATGGAGACACTTTCCAATTGCAATAACCTGCTTAAGGTCACCCCGGAAGACTTCCTTACGAAAGAATATGATGTACCGGTTGTGTGCCAGGTGGGCCCGCAGCATTATGTCAGACACCATGACGGACGTCCGTTTGACTTCAATACCTTTGTTCAGCACCCGGAGGATTACCATTCTGATTTCCTGAAATACACCAAAGTGACTGATGTACTTATCACCGGGCACTTCTGGGATCCCCGGTCGCCGGTATTCTTTACAAAGGAGGATGTTGAAAAGCCTGACTTCAGGATATCAGTCATTGGCGACATCAGTTGTGATATAGGTGGTCCGATACCAACCACTCTCAGGGCCACCACCATTGCCGATCCGTTCTTCAGCTACAACAGGAAGAAACACTGCGAGGAGGAGGCTTTCAGCAATCCTGACAACATCACGGTGATGTCAATTGACAACCTGCCGGGTGAACTGCCCCGTGACGCATCCGGCGATTTCGGGAAACAGCTTATTGAACATGTGCTTCATGATCTTTTCAACGGGCATGAATCGCCTATGATCCAGCGTGCTACCATAACCTCGGAAGGCCGGCTGGAACCTCAGTACCGGTACCTGGCCGACTGGGTATGGCCTGAAGGTGAACGGGTATGATGAGGATAGTGATATGCGGTCCGGCCTTTCCCTACAGGGGCGGCATTGCAGCTTACAATGAGAGGCTGGCACAGCAGTTGCTGCATGAGGGCGATGCTGCGGCAATCTACACTTTCAGGCTGCAATATCCGGCATTGCTGTTCCCCGGAAAGACACAGTATGACCATGGATATGCACCGGAGGGTGTCCGGATAACCCGTGCCATCAACTCTGTCAATCCGTTTAACTGGTTCACCATAGGATTGCGTTTGAGGAGGACACGGCCTGACCTGGTAATTATGCGTTACTGGCTCCCATTCCTTGCCCCGGCACTGGGATTCATTGCACGGCTGGTCAGAAGCAACGGGGTCACAAAAGTCATCACCATTTTTGACAACGTTGTGCCGCACGAGAAACATTTCGGCGACCATATGCTCACCAGGTTCTTTGTGAACAGCATTGACGCTGCACTGGTAATGACGAAGTCGGTGGAGAATGACCTGAGACAGTTCTCGGAGGAGATACCGTGCATTGTCTCTCCACACCCGCTGTTTGACAATTACAGCCTTCCGGTCTCCAGGGCTGAAGCCATGGTCAGGCTGAAGCTCTGTCCCGCGGAAAAGTATATCCTGTTCTTCGGGTTTATCCGGGAATACAAAGGGCTTGACCTGCTCCTCAGGGCGATGGGGGAGAACTGCATACGCGAACAGGGTGTGAAGCTCATAGTAGCAGGGGAGTTCTATGAGGATGAGAAACCATACTTTGACCTGATACACAAACTTGACCTGGCCGGAAGGATTATCATCCACTCCCACTTCATCAGCAATGATGAGGTCAAGTACTACTTTTCAGCCGCATCACTGGTTGTTCAGCCTTACCGCAGTGCTACCCAGAGCGGTGTGACACAGGTGGCATACCACTTCAACAAGCCGATGGTGGTGACCAATGTTGGTGGCCTGGCAGAGATAGTGCCTGATGGCCGGTGCGGTTATGTTGTTGAGCCTGACCCGGTTGCCATTGCCGGGGCCATATGCGATTTCTTCAGCGGTGATGAGGAGAGATTTGCCCCGGGCATAGAGGCTCAGAAGAAGGAGTACTCGTGGGACAGGCTGACAGAAGCGCTCCGGAGCCTCGCAAGGGAGGTGCAAAAGACAAGACAGTAGGCAGAAGACAGAAGACAGCAGTGAAGTCACTGCCAATCATTAGGTTGCCTGCTGTATTGTCGACACTATCGTCCATCCCCCAATCCGGCTCCTTCGCTAAAATGAACCGCCAGCCGGCGGATCATTTTTTTACGTTCGGCCCTCTCTTGCCTATTGCCTGTTCAAATTTAGCGTCTCCTTTATGAGGTAACGGTTGCGGTCAGGTGCGCGGCGGTTGACCAGTTCCGCAAGGAACCCTGTAAGGAACAGGAATGACCCGATTATCATCACTGCCAGCGCAATATAGAAGTATGGACTGTCAGTCACCAGCGGAGCCCTGAGGTTCTGCCAGACAAATACCAGTTTCCGTATACCCAGGTAGGCTGCCATGATGAATCCGGTGAGGAACATCAGGGTCCCCAGAGTCCCGAAGAAGTGCATGGGGCTCTTGCTGAACCGGGTTATAAAGCTGATGGTAAGCATGTCAAGGTATCCCTTGAGGAACCTGTCAAGACCGTATTTAGTCACACCGTATTTGCGGGCACGGTGCTGAACCACCTTTTCTCCGATATTCCTGAAACCCGCTTCACGGGCCAGCATGGGTATATACCTGTGCATCTCTCCGTAGACCTCTATGCTTCTTACCACTTCACCGTCATAGGCCTTGAGCCCGCAGTTGAAGTCATGGAGCTTTATTCCGGAGAATTTTCTTGCCGTGAAATTGTAAAGCTTTGAAGTGGTTCGCTTTATGAACGGATCATACCTCTTTTTCTTCCAGCCGGAGACAATATGAAATCCTTCCTCACGGACCATTCTCACCAGTTCCGGGATCTCGTCAGGACTGTCCTGCAGGTCGGCATCCATTGTTATCACCACCTCGCCGGAGGTGGCGCCGAAGCCTGTCTGGAGCGCTGCCGCCTTGCCATAGTTGCGGCGGAAACGCACTCCCCTGATGCGGCCGTTGCCGTCTGAGAGCCGTTTTACCACCTCCCATGTTTTGTCAGAACTGCCGTCGTCTATAATAATAATCTCATAATCAATTGATGACCCGGTGCATACCCTGTCGATCCACTCTGCCAGTTCAGGCAGCGATTCCGCTTCATTGTAAGCGGGAACTACTACGGAGAGATCCATCTTACTGCTGTGGTTCTTCTTCAGCCTCATCAAGGAGAGGATTGCCTTTCTTCATGACAAAGAGTGAAACAATGAGTGAAAGTATAAACCCGTAGAGGACGCTCATTAAAGTTGCAGAAAGGGTGGTTAACCATGGCTTCACAAACTTGGCCTGCATTTCCATTGCCTGGTCAACGGCTGAATCAGGCAGTCCTCTTTCAAGCATTCTTTCCTCTGCAATTGCAAGGGACTTGTCTATCAGACCCGGGTCAATGAATGAATAGAGCAGATAGATGTATATTGCCATAATAATGGCTGCGTAGATGTTGATTACAACTCCGGCGCCAACTGACTTGCCATAAGAGATGTAGCCACTGTTGTAGTGGTCGCGGTAGGAGCGAAGAAGGAAAAACAGAACGACAAGGCTGAGCAGCATGCTCGGCCAAATGAGCCATGTTTTGAATGTGAGGTCAAACATGTAAGTTAACACGGAGAACCCGACAGAGATTAACCCGAGGATGATACCGTAATTGAGAGTCTCTTTCCAGACCGACCTTTTCTGTTCCATTTCAATGCGTTTTTCAGATTTGAAAACAAATATACTTTATTTGCGGGAATAGGAAATCCAAAGAAACCACTGTCAACATTTGGTACAGCGGGCAAAAGTTACTATTTTTGCACAGGGTAAGTCTCATACGACCAGCTCCCTTTGAACTCCCCCAGGGTCGGAAGGCAGCAAGGGTAGAAGGTTGTAGCGGTGCGATGTGAGTAGCTTACCCTTTTTTTATTATACCCCTCTCGACAGAAGTTTATATATTTGCCGTCACTTATTTACAGGGATGATTTTAAAGATATATCCGCAGAACCCGAACCCCGATCATGTAAGGAGGGTGACATTCGTCCTGGAACAGGGCGGGATTGTCATTTACCCCACTGATACGATCTATGCAATGGGCTGTGATATAAAGTCATCAAAAGCCATTGAGAAGATTGCGCGGTTCAAGGGGCTCAATCCGGGCAATCCTGACATGTCAATGATATTCGAGTCGATGAGCCAGCTCTCGGAGTACACCATTATTCACGACAATAATCTCTTCAGGCTTCTGAAGCGCAACCTGCCCGGCCCATTCACATTCATCGTCCCTGCAAACAACCAGATACCGGTGCTGTTCAAACACCGGAAGAAGACGCTGGGTATCCGAATCCCTGACAACAGTATCACCATGGCCATAGTGCGTGACCTGGGCAGGCCGCTCATGACAACCTCAATCCATGAGGATGATGAGATCATTGAATATATAACTGACCCGGAACTGATTCACGAAAAGTATGATGATTTTGCAGACCTGGTAGTAGACGGGGGCTTCGGAAGCAATGAGCCTTCAACCGTTGTTGACTGCACAGGGCCGGAGCCGGTCATCCTCAGGCAGGGGATGGGGGTGCTGGAATACTAACTGTTGAAAAACCTGTTAAGCTTGTCAAAGGCAGTGGGAAGCGCGAATACAACCACCTTGTCATTGGCCTGAATGAGAGTGTCACCGGTGGCAATATATGGTTTGTAATTCCTTATGCCTCCGCCAACAATTGCATCCTTTGGAAAGTCAATCAGTTTCAGCGGTCCTCCCGTGATCCGTGCATTCTCGGGAACATTGTATTCTATTACCTCCGCATCAGTACCTGTCATCATCTTGACCTGGGTCACGTTGGGATTCATGGTGTGCCTGAAAATACGACTGGCGGTGGCTATCTTCTTGTTGATGATGGTATCTATACCTGAGTTCTCCGCCAGGTTTATGTACTCCATGTTTTCAACCTCGGCAATGGTTTTCATAACACCTATCTTCTTTGCAAGGAGGCAGGCGAGGATATTGGTCTCTGAGTTACCTGTCACGGCCACAAAGGCATCCATATGCTGAAGTCCCTCTTCAGCGAGCAACTCTCCGTCACGGCCATCACCATTGATTACGAGTGTTTCCTCCAGCGCCTCGGCCAGATCACGGCATTTTTCCATGTTTATGTCAATCAGCTTTACCTGGCAGTCATGCTGGAGCTTGAGTGCAATATGCCTTCCGATGCGGCTTCCACCGAGTATCATTATGCTTTTCGCCTGTACGTTCCGCTTGCCTGAGAACTTCATCAGGTCAGAGATGCCGTCACGTGTCGAGATCACGAAGGCAAGGTCGCCCTCCCTGAACTCTTCCTTGCCCCTTGGGATGATTGTTTTTTCGTTTCTCTTGATAGCCACAGCCCGGTATTTGATGGAACCCAGGGCATGGGCCACCTCCTCCAGTGTACGGTTCAGCACCGGTGCGTTCTTCTCCAGCTTCTGGACATAGAGGGAAAGCAGACCCCCGGCAAAGTCCATGAACTCAGTTGTGCCTGTCTCTTTCAGAAGGCTTATGACCTCCTTTGCTGCAATAAGCTCCGGATAGATCAGATGGTCAATGCCCATTTCACGGAAGAACTCCTTGTTGCTCCGCTCGAGGTACTCCATATTGTCTATGCGGGCAATGACCTTTTTGGCGCCGAGCTTCTTGGCAAGAATGGCTGCCGAGATGTTTGTGTCCTCGTAATGCGCAACGGCGATGAAGAGGTCGGTGTTTTTCTTTATAGCCTCCTTGAGGATGTTGATCGATGTGGCCGAACCCTCATAGGTAAGCACATCGATGGAGGCGTCAACAGGTTTCAGGCGTTCCAGCTCAGAATCAATCAGGATGATCTCGTGTTCGCTCTGTGAAAGCATCTTTGCAAGATGAGTTCCCACTTCCCCTGCGCCTGCAATTACTATTCTCATGTCAAACGGATAAAAACAGGGCAAAGTTATACAAAAGAAATGTTACCCGGGGTCAATAATCACAATCTTTAGTCCTCGCGTCTCTGCATGTTTCCTTATCTCGGCCGGGATTTCGTTCCGGGTTGACGGCACCAGCAGGTGCCTGCCATACTGCCTTACGGTCAGATAGTCTCCCCTGATGTTGTATGTTACCAGCCTGTCGCGGTGCATCTCCTGTTCCAGCTTTACGATGTTAAAGGCAGTCAGCATTGCAGCCGCCACAAGGAATGGTCTGATTGTGATCCGGGGGGTGCGCAGAAGGGCAGCAAGCACCAGCGCCGAGGAGGCGGTAAGCATGACTGTCTCAGCTGCAGACATGCCGATGTGAGTTATCACACCATGGTCTGCTGAACTGATGATCCCGGTGAAGCCCAGGGTGAAAGCAGCAAGATGGTCAAGCAGCATAGCGAAAAACGATGCCACGGGAGGGAGCGGTGAGGTGATGAGCAGTGCAATTGCAAGGAGGAGGACAACGAACGAGATGGGTATCACAATTATATTGGTAACCAGGAACAGCAACGGAAAGATATTGAAGAGTCTGACGGATAGCGCCATAGTGCCAGCCTGGGCCACGAGTGAGACAGCTGTCATCTGCCACAGGTAGCCGGGGAGGCGCTTCCTTATCCTGATCAGCCTGTAAAGAGGCGTATAGAAAGCAATGATGAATGCCACGGCGAGATAGGAGAGCTGGAAGCCGGCCTCGAAGATCACCCCGGGATGACCGGCAATGATAATGAATGCTGAAGCAAGCAGGTTGTTCATGCCCGCGGCCGGCCGGCCGAGAAGGGTTCCTGCCTGCAAAAAAGTAAACATAATCGTGGCCCTCAGTACTGAAGGAGAAAGGCCGGTGATGAAGGCAAAACCCCACAGTGCAGGTATGATTATCAGTGCCCTGGCCCATTTCAGCCGCCGGGGCATGAAGAAGAGAAACCACGAGAGAGCCATGCTTATCATGCCTACATGCAGTCCTGACACTGCCATTATATGCATTGCTCCTGACCTGGAGAAGGAGGTCAGTCTCTCCTTTTCCAGCAACCCCTTATCGCCTATTGTAAGAGCCATTATGAGACCGAGTTCTTCGCCCTTCAGCCCGGCTCGCCTGAAGGCATCAGTCATCCTGCGTGCAGTGATAAGTGAGCTTTCACGCACTGAACGTCTTTTGCCGGGACTGTAGCCGGTAATGTCCGCGGCCCTGAAGAAGGCCATATACCTGATACCCTGCCCCTCGAGGTAACGGCTGTGGTTGAACTCGCACGGGTTTCCATTGTTCTTCACTCTGACAGGCCTGATGTTCAGGCTCAGCAGGTCTCCGGGCTTCCAGCGTGACGGCAGGGTGTCAGTCATGAACCACAGCAGGAGGGAGCCGCAGGGGTGGCTGACAGAATCACCCGATTCCACGGATATAATCCTTGCCTTTATGGAACAACCGCTGTTGCCCCTTTCAGGGTAGCCCGAGAGGCGCAGGGTGATCTCCTGATTGCCGGCGTCAAGGTCACTCAGACGGCGCCGTTCAGCATTGCGCAACAGGTATCCTGTTGATAAGAGAAAAACCATGAGTGTTGCCCCGAAGATGGTATCATTCAGGTGTGTGGGGTGAAGCAGGCGCAGCGCCATCACCGCCAGGGCAATACCTGCCGGGACGGCAATGACACCGGTAATATCCGGCAGGTATTCTGCCGTGATCACACCGGCACATAGCGGCACGGTAAACCTCAGGAAAGGAATTTCCCTGAATTGCACGGGTCAGCAGCTTTTGACCCATGTAAGTTAGGAAATTAAGTTTTACGGGGCAACAGTTCCAGACCTGTGCTGGTAAAGAAACTCAGTTTTACAGGGCAACAATTACATACCTGGGCGGGGAAGAAACTCAGTTATACGGGGCAACAGTTCCTTAACTACTTTCCGGGGGGAAGTATAGTCCGGTAACTGGCTTCAAATTTTCCCTTGCTGATGTCATTGAGTTTGCCTTTGATAAGACGGCGGCGGAGAGGACTTAGTCTGTCAGGGAAAAGGACACCGTCAAGGTGATCATACTCATGCAGTATCACTCTTGCCTTATAGCCCGAGTAAACATCATCATGAAAATTCCATTTCTGATCATAGTACCGGATACGTATCTCCGACTCACGGTCAACCTCCTCATGAAGTCCGGGGAGGCTAAGGCATCCCTCGTTCATGGGCACTTTCAATCCCTTACGCTCGACCACCTGCGGATTGATGAATGCCATCCTGAAGTCTTTCATATCCGGGTGATCTTCTGCAAGCGGCTCACCATCCACCACGAAGATCCTGATTGATTTTCCGATTTGTGGTGCTGCAAGTCCAAGGCCATCAGACTTGTACATTGTTTCGAACATGTCTTCGATAAACCTGTCTAAGTCGGGAAAGTCACGGTCTATATCCTGCGCAACTTTTCGCAGTACAGGGTGTCCGTATACATAGATCGGATATGTCATTTATTTCTTTCAGTTTATGTTTTGTTCTCCAGGGCCCTGAGCCATGACTGGAGGATGATTGATGCACTGATCCGGTCAGTCAGAGCCTTGTCACGCCTGCCGTTTCTGCTTACACCCCCGTCTATCATTGCCTGCATGGCCATCTGAGAGGTGAAACGCTCATCAGCAAGGTGGAGAGGTGTCCCGGGGAATACTTTCCTGAACCTGGCGATGAACGGATCGATGTATTTTACACTTTCACTGGGCAGATTGTTCACGGTAACCGGGTAGCCTATCACCACATCGGTGACGTTCTCCCGTGGGATATACTCACGGAGGAAGGCTTCAAGTTCTCCCGAGGGAACCGTAATAAGGGGAGAGGCTATGATCCGCATCGGATCTGTTACTGCCACTCCGCATCTTTTTCTACCGTAGTCTATTGCCAGTGCCCTGCCCATCGTAATTTTTTCCCCGGCCCGAACGGCCGTCATCATTTTCGTGTACAAAGTTACAGCTTTCCTGTCAGAAAAAGAAGAGAGCCGGGCTGGGCCGGCTCTCCTTCATTATGCATAACAGCTTTATTCTGTTTTGGTTTCAGCTTCGGCAGCCACTTCTCCGAACTTCATTTCAGAAAGACGCTTGTAGGTATTGTACCTCCATCTTGCGTTTTCCTCCGCCTGTTTGAAGAGGACGTCGGCTTCGCCTGGGAAGTCCTTGAGAAGCGATGTGTAACGTACCTCTGACCTGAGGAAATCCTGGAACTTGCTCCAGTCGGGCTCCTTGGAGTCGAGCTGGAACGGGTTCTTGCCTTCAGCTTCCAGACGCGGGTCATAACGGTAGTTATGCCAGTATCCCGAAGTCACAGCGTCCTCTGCCTGCTGCTGTGTCTTGCCCATGCCGTTGCGGAGGCCGTGGTTGATACAGGGTGAGTAGGCAATGATGAGTGACGGACCGGGATACTCCTCGGCTTCACGTATGGCCTTGAAATACTGGTTCTGGCTTGCACCCATCGATACCTGTGCAACATAGACATAGCCATAGGTCATGGCCATCTGCCCGAGGTCCTTCTTCCGTATCTTCTTGCCGGAGGCTGCGAACTTGGCAACGGCACCTGCAGGAGTTGACTTGGAAGCCTGGCCTCCGGTGTTGGAGTAGACTTCTGTGTCAAGGACAAGAACGTTGATATTCTCACCTGATGCAAGGACGTGGTCAAGGCCGCCGTAACCGATGTCATATGCCCATCCGTCGCCGCCGAACACCCAGAATGATTTCTTCACCAGGTATTCCCTGAGCCCGAGGATCTCACTGCAGACCGGAGACTTGTCCTTTTCACATGCTGCAATGACCTTCTCAGAGACGCTTCTTGTGGTCTTTGAGTTTTCCTTCTCTGTAATCCATTCGTTGAAGGCTGCCACTGTTTCCGGTGCGAGACCGCTGCCGATGCTCTCCTTCATCAGCCGCTCAATGCGGTCCCTGATCTGGTTTGAGCCAAGCATGAGGCCGAATCCGTACTCTGCGTTGTCTTCAAAGAGTGAGTTTGCCCATGCCGGACCATGACCGTTCTTATTTGTGGTGTAGGGCATTGAGGGAGCCGAGCCGCCGTAGATTGATGAACATCCGGTGGCGTTTGAGATTACCATACGGTCACCGAAGAGCTGGGTGATAGCCTTGATATAGGGTGTCTCACCGCATCCTGCGCATGCTCCGGAGAACTCGAAGAGCGGCTGTGCAAACTGTGAGTTCTTGACATTGGTGTATTTGTCAACAACGGTTTCCTTGTAACCGACCTTCTCATGCATGTAGGTCCATCTCTCAGCCTGGTCAAGCTGCGTCTCAAGCGGCTTCATGATGAGAGCTTTTTCCTTTGAGGGGCATACATCGGCACAGTTGCCGCAACCGGTGCAGTCATAAATGCTGACCTGTATCCTGAACTTGTGGCTCTTGGTGTTGCCGATACCCTGCTTGGCAGTTGTTCCGGCCGGAGCAGCCGCCAGTTCCTCATCGGTAAGGAGGAAGGGACGGATTGCAGCGTGGGGGCATACGTACGAACACTGGTTGCACTGGATACACTTATCCATCTGCCACTCGGGAACGTTGACGGCGATGCCGCGCTTTTCATATGCCGATGTTCCTGCCGGGAATGTGCCGTCTTCACGTCCAACGAACGCACTGACAGGAAGATCATCACCCCTGAGGCCGTTGATGACATCAGCCACCTCGCGGATGAATTCCGGCTTGCCTGACTCTTCCTTTACATCCTGAACCTTGATTTTGGCCCATTCAGCCGGTATTTCAACCTTTATCACATCCCCGCCGCGGTCAATGGCATCATTATTCATCTTGACAATGTTCTCGCCCTTCTTGCCGTAAGCCTTGACAACGGCATGCTTCATCTCGTCAACTGCAAGCTTGTAAGGGATCACTTCCGATACCTTGAAGAAAGCACTCTGCATTATGGTGTTTGTCCTGGTGCCGAGACCCAGCTCTTCGGCTATGCTTGTTGCATTGATGATATAGAAGTCGATATTGTTCTCTGCCATATACTTCTTCATATGGTCAGGAAGCTTGGTCTTTGTCTCTTCCGCATCCCAGATTGAGTTCAGAAGGAAAGTTCCACCCTTCTTGAGCCCTCTCAGCATATCATATTTGTCAAGATATGACGGAACATGGCATGCCACAAAGTCCGGAGTGTTTACCAGGTAGGGCGAACGGATGGGATGATCACCGAAACGGAGATGAGAGGTTGTCACACCTCCTGATTTCTTGGAGTCATAGGCAAAATATGCCTGGCAGTATTTATCAGTTGTTTCACCGATGATCTTGATTGAGTTTTTGTTTGCACCGACGGTACCGTCAGAGCCTATGCCGTAGAACTTGGCAGAATAGGTTCCCTTGTGGCTGACGTTGATCTCCGGAAGGAGGGGCAGTGACCTGAAGGTCACATCATCAACTATACCGACCGTGAACTGGTTCATCGGTTTTTCCTTCTTCATGTTCTCGAAGACGGAAATTATCTGTGCCGGAGTGGTGTCTTTTGAACTTAGTCCATACCGTCCGCCGATGATCATCGGCTGCACGGAGTGGCCGTAGAACACATCCCTGACATCAAGATAGAGAGGATCGCCGTTAGCTCCAGGTTCCTTTGTGCGGTCAAGCACGGTGATGCGCTTTACCTTCTTCGGAAGGACATTGAACAGGTACTTGGCTGAGAAAGGCCTGTAGAGGTGGACGCTGATGAGCCCGATTTTTTCTCCCTTTGTTTCTGCCAGGTAGTCAATTACCTCCTTGATGGTCTCCGTGACGGATCCCATTGCAATGATAATGTTCTCTGCATCAGGTGCGCCGTAGTAGGTAAAAGGTTTGTAAGTCCGGCCGGTGACGGCTGAGATCTTTTCCATGTATTCATTGACAGTATCGTCAAGGTTGGTGTAGAAGGGGTTTGATGCCTCCTTGGCCTGGAAGAATATGTCAGGGTTCTGCGCAGTACCCCTGGTTACCGGTTTGCCCGGATTCAGGGCTCTGTCACGGAAAGCTTTCAGTGCATCCTGATCAACCAGTTTCTTCATAACCTCAATGTCCATCTCTTCGATCTTCTGGATCTCGTGTGATGAACGGAAGCCGTCAAAGAAATGGAGGAACGGGATTCTTGATTTGATTGCAGCAAGGTGTGCCACGCCGGCGAGATCCATTATCTCCTGGATGCTGCCGGTGGCAAGCAGGCCGAAGCCTGTCTGGCGCGTAGCATAGATGTCGCTGTGGTCACCGAAGATTGAAAGTGCATGAGCTGCCACTGTACGGGCACTTACGTGAAAAACACCGGGAAGAAGCTCTCCGGCCATCTTATACATATTGGGGATCATCAGAAGAAGTCCCTGCGATGCGGTGAAGGTAGAGGTCAGCGCGCCTGACTGAAGTGAACCGTGTACTGCTCCTGCGGCACCGGCTTCACTCTGCATCTCAACAACCTTTACCTCTTCACCGAACATGTTCTTCAGCCCGTGAGCTGCCCACTCATCGACATACTCTGCCATGGTGGATGAAGGGGTAATGGGATAGATGCAGGCCACTTCGCTGAACATATAGGCTATATGCGATGCTGCCTGGTTACCGTCACATGTAATGAATTTTTTTGTTGCCATTTCTGATTATAAGTAATTATTGATCAAATAACCTTAAAAAAATTAAACTGCAAAGGTACTCATTTTTCATGAGAATCTTACTGGCTGTTCATTGAAATGAGGAACTCTTCGTTGGAGCGGGTCTGGGTAATGCGGTCACGAAGGAATTCCATGGCCTCAACCGAATTCATGTCAGTAAGATAGTTGCGAAGTATCCAGATCTTGTTGAGCATGTTCTTATCAAGAAGCAGGTCTTCACGCCTGGTACTCGAAGCCGGTATGTCAATTGACGGGAAGATCCTCCTGTTTGAGAGCTTCCGGTCAAGCTGCAGTTCCATGTTGCCTGTACCCTTGAACTCTTCAAAGATCACATCGTCCATCTTTGAACCCGTGTCTGTGAGGGCGGTGGCTATGATGGTCAGCGATCCGCCGTTTTCAATGTTCCGAGCCGCACCAAAGAAACGTTTCGGTTTATGCAGTGCATTGGAATCAACACCGCCTGACAGTACCTTTCCTGATGCAGGGGCAATGGTATTGAATGCCCTGGCCAGTCGGGTGATTGAGTCAAGGAGGATGACCACATCATGACCGCACTCGACAAGCCTCTTGGCTTTTTCCTGGACTATGGTGGCTATCCTTACGTGCCGCTCGGCCGGCTCATCGAAGGTAGAGGCAATCACCTCTGCATTCACGTTCCGCGCCATCTCGGTAACCTCCTCAGGACGTTCGTCAATGAGAAGTATCATCAGGTAGACCTCAGGGTGGAACCTGGCAATGGCATTTGCTATATCCTGAAGAAGAATTGTTTTACCTGTCTTGGGCTGCGCCACAATGAGTCCGCGCTGACCCTTGCCTATTGGGCAGAACATATCAACTATACGGACCGAGAGGTTGCCTTCGCCGGGTTTGCAGAGAGTAAATTTCTCATTCGGGAAGAGGGGAGTAAGGTAATCAAATGGAACCCTGTCACGAATGTAATCAGGTGTACGGCCGTTTATTTCCTCGACTTTTATAAGCGGGAAATACTTTTCTCCTTCGCGGGGCGGACGGATGGTGCCCCTGATGGTATCACCCGTCTTAAGCCCGAAGAGTTTTATCTGCGACTGAGACACGTAAATGTCATCGGGTGAACTGAGGTAGTTGTAGTCCGGTGAGCGCAGGAAGCCGTAGCCGTCAGGCATGATCTCCAGGACTCCGGTATTGGCAACTATCCCTTCGAAATCATAGGCCCGTTCCTTTTTCTCTTCCCTGACAGGTTCATGAACCTCAGGCTGGGGTGCAGCCACCTCCGGTGCGACAGGCGGTATTACCACCCCGTTCTCGGGTGCTGCAGCTTCTCCGATCAGCCCTGCCTCACTGTCAGCCTCAGCGAATCTCAGGATATCATGTTCGCTGTCAGTAACTGCATCAGCTGCAAAGAGGAGTTTATCGTTTGCGGGTTGCTGTTGAGGTTCCCGGGAGTCCTGGTCGCGACGCTGCTGTGTGGGCGATGGTGCAGGTTCTCCCTGCTGAGGTGCAGGTGGCTGATTGCGCTGACGGTCTGCATCAGGCCTGTAGGGGCCTTGCTGGTCATTTCTGAAGGTCCGCGGCCTTCTGTCACGGTTTTGCTGCCATTGCTGGTGCCTTGGCTGCTGGCCCTGACCCTGCTGCTGGCCCTGCTGTGCTGCTGGCCCTGCTGCTGGCCCTGTCCCTGCTGCTGAGGTTGCCCCTGCTGCTGGCTCTGCTGCTGACCCTGCTGCTGGCCCTGCTGCTGAGGTTGCCCCTGCTGTTGTCCCTGCTGCCCCGGGTGTTGAGGTCTGCCATGCTGGCCTTGCTGCTGTCCCTGCTGCTGCTGACCCGGGTGCTGTTTTTTCTTATGCGGCTTCTGTTTCTGACCCTGACCCTGCTGCCTCTGCTGTTGTTGTTGCTGGGGTTGCTGCTGAGGCTGTTGCCGAAGGTCTCTCTGCTGCTGGCCAAGCCTCTCAGGCTGCTTCTGTTTCTGCTGCTGGCCTGAACGCTCCTGTTTACGGTCTGACGACAGGTTTTCATTTTTGCCGGTCTTCCGTGTTTCAGCTGCGTCAATAGCCTGCTGGTCAAGGATCTTATATATGAGATCCTGCTTTTTGAGTAGTTCTACCCTCTTAATTTTGAGCTGCTTAGCTATCTCCCTCAATTCGGGAACAAGCATCTCGCTCAGTTCAAGAATATCATGCATGTCGTAAAATTGTGTAGAAAATTAGTTTCGATAATGTTTGGTGAAAGTGGAGAATTTGAATCAGTCCCTCCGACAGAGTAAATGACTCGTGTCATTATTCCGATGCAATTTTAATCAATAATTGGTTAATATACAAATTACAAGGTCAAAAATGTGGTTTGCAGGGCTTTTTACATATGTGCGGCATCAATTATTAAGCTGGTTTCAGGGGGCTGATTGCGAAAATATGCACAGAGCTTGCTTTTCTGAGAAAGTTTTACTAAAATTGTAAGCTTTTGCTTAAGGAAACGGCGGTAAGCTTGTTAATTTATTGTCAATGCGTCAGTTAAAAATCACCAAGCAGGTCACCAACCGTGATACTCCCTCTCTTGACAAGTATCTTCAGGAGATAGGGAAGGTTGAGCTGATCACTCCTGATGAGGAGGTCTCGCTCGCAAGGCGGATCCGTGCAGGTGATCATGACGCACTGGCCAGGCTTGTAAAGGCCAATCTGAGGTTTGTTGTTTCGGTTGCCAAGCAGTACCAGAACCAGGGGATGACTCTTCCTGACCTTATCAATGAAGGCAACCTGGGACTGATAAAAGCAGCCCAGCGTTTTGACGAGACCAGGGGTTTCAAGTTCATTTCATATGCCGTATGGTGGATCAGGCAGGCTATATTGCAGTCACTTGCCGAGCAGGCCAGGATCGTCAGGCTTCCTGTAAATAAGATCGGGTCAATTAACCGGATAAACAAGGCTTACTCGAAGCTTGAACAGGAGTTTGAGCGGGAGCCTTCAGCCCAGGAGATTGCAGACCTCCTTGAGATAGCCCCGGAAGATGTGAAGGAGGCTATCCGCACCAACGGGCGTACACTGAGCATGGATGCACCCATCAGCTCGGAGGAGGACAATAACATGTACGACGTGATGCAGAATGAGGATACTCCCAGTCCTGACCGCAACCTTATCAATGAATCACTTTCCTATGAGATAGAAAAAGCGCTCAATACCCTTTCTCCGCGTGAAGCACGTGTGCTGAAGCTCTATTTCGGCATCGGGATGAAACACCCGTTCACGCTTGAAGAGATAGGAGAGGAGCTTAAGCTGACCCGCGAACGTGTCAGGCAGATAAAGGAAAAAGCCATTAAACGCATTCAGTTCACCACCCGTTGCCGTATTCTGAAATCTTACCTGGGGTGATGATCCGACCGATATTTGTTCAGTTATGAGCCATCTTGTTGCACCTTCACTTCTTGCTGCTGATTTTGCCAACCTCGCTTCCGATGTGGAGATGATTAATGACAGTGAGGCTGACTGGCTTCACCTTGACATCATGGACGGCCTGTTTGTGCCCAATATCTCCTTCGGATTCCCCGTGATGGAAGCGGTGCGTGACCTCTCCGTCAAGCCTCTCGATGTGCACCTGATGATAGTTGACCCCGACAGGTACCTTGAACGGTTCAGAGAAGCCGGTGCCTCCAATCTCACGGTGCACTATGAAGCATGCCATAACCTGCACCGGACCGTGACGGAAATCAGAAGGCTGGGAATGAAGGCGGGAGTGACCCTCAATCCTCATTCACCGGTGATTTTGCTAAAGGATATACTTCCGTACATTGACATGGTGCTGCTGATGACCGTTAATCCCGGTTATGGAGGACAGACTTTTATCCCGGGCAGTATAAACAAGATCGGAGAGCTGCGAAGCATGATTGACGACGGCGGGTATGACGTGATGATTGAAGTGGACGGAGGCATCGATCTTCACAATGCCCCTGTGCTTGTGCACGCAGGGGTTGACGTGCTGGTTGCCGGCAACACTGTATTTTCCTCCTCAAACCCTGCAGAGGTGATCCGGAGGCTGAAGGAGCCTGTCTGAGGGCGTCCGCCCTGCAGGATATCTCCGGAACAGGCCACACCACCGGTCATTCTAGTCCGCCAGCCTTTCTTCAATCCAGGAGATTATCATCTTCTCCCGTGAGGCATCAAACCAGTTTATCTCATTATCCCTGTTCCACCAGGTTAGTTGTTTTCGCGCGTATCGCCTGGTATTTCTTTTGATCAGCATGACTGCCTGCTCACGGGTAGTCTCTCCGTCAAACCACCTGAACATCTCACGATAGCCTACGGTATTAAGCGCATTCAGGCCCCTGTAATCCCTCAGTGAATAAGCCTCCTGCTCAAGACCTTGCTCCATCATCCGGTCAACCCGCGAGTCTATCCGTCGGTAGAGTTCTCCCCTGTCCCGGGTCAGCCCTGCCCTGATGATCCGGAAATCACGTTCTTTTACAGGAGCGGTGAGAAATGAGGAGTAGGGTCTGCCTGTACTTTCGGTTATCTCCAGTGCCCGGAGAAGGCGCCTGGGATTGTGCAGGTCAACTTTGGCATAGTATTCCGGATCAAGTAATTTCAGGGCTATACGCAATCCTGCAATACCTTCCTTTCCGTACATCTCAGTATATTTCTGCCTGACGGCCGGGTCAGTGTCAGGGATGTCATCCATACCCCTGCATACGGCATCCATATAGAGCATTGATCCCCCTGTCATTATTACCACAGGGTTCTTTCCGAAAAGTGAAGGGAGCAGTGCCATAACATCCCTCTCAAAGAGACTGATGCTGTAGTAGTCCGTAACAGAGAGAAATCCTATGAAATGATGTCTGACTTGTGCGAGTTCCTCGCCCGAAGGGGCGGCAGTACCAATTTTCATCTCACGGTAAAACTGCCTTGAATCACAAGATATGATATCAGAGCCAAGCCTGCCGGCCAGCTCAATGGCAAAACCGGTCTTCCCGACGCCGGTAGGGCCGGGCAGGACTATTAGCGTATTTTTCATAGGATCAGGTGAGGTGAAGGTTCAATCCTCTTCCTCCTCTTCCCGGTTCTCGATATTGTCAAATTCCGAAAGATCATCCTCGTCTTCTCCCTCGAAGAAGATTTCATCGTCAACAACATCACTGTCAACACCGTCATCGTCCTCATCATCGGTAACAACGAGGTTATTGTATTTCTTTCGTGCCACACCGCCGAAGGTAACCTGTTTCGGGGGCAATCCCTTGGAGTTGATGCACACAGGATATTCCTTGTCGTCCTCTTCCCTGAACTCGCCAACATACTCCACGAAGAGAGCCCTGTCATTGAAAAAGTCAAAAACATAGAGTAGTTTCTGGTTCTTGCGGAAAATTACCTCTTCAAGTACGGCATTCTCCATTGTGGATGAGCCGGCACCCATGTCAAACAGGGTGAACTCTTCCTCTTTCTCCCAGCTCTCCGTAGCCATGAAGAAGGAAGCAATCTGTGACCTGTCAAACTCAAGCTCATCCTGCAATGCATTATGAAAATCGAGTAAACTGTGACTGTCGAGAAACTCAAACTCCCTTACAAACGCCTCATCCTCATCAGATAATACCACAAATCTGTATACCATGATACTCACTTTTTCAACCTGTGCAATTTAATATTTTTTATATATAGATTCACTGCGCCTCATTTTTTTTTAACAGGAAGCTGATTGTGTCCGTATTGTCTGCATAATCCCATAATTCGGGCTGTTGCGTTGTGCCGAAAGGGAGATGGCCGTGCCCTGTGATACACTGAAGCAGGTTATTTTTCATCGCACTGGTTATCGCGGGCTCACTTCCTGCGGTATAATATTCATAATGGACCACAGCCACCGGAGGTGTAAGGGAGGGTGATTCCCTCAGCAATACAAAGCCGCCATCAATGAAATGCTCACGGTTAACCATCATGACAGCCCGATGGTGATCATAGTTGACATCATACTTATAATGGGAGCGCAGATTCGCGAAGCGCTGCCATGCAGGAAGGATGGAAGCCGGGTCATACCCTTCCGGGAGGAAGAGTTTGGAGACGTTGCGGCATCCAAGCCCGAAATACGAAAAAACATCATCACCCAGCCTTTCAAGCTCCTCATCACTTTCTGTACCGTCAAGTATGGCAATACTGTTTCGGTTGCGCCTTATAATGGCCGGGACTTTCCTGAAGTAATATTCAAAGTATCTTGAAGTGTTGTTGCTTCCCGTGGCAATAACCCTGTCGAATCCTTTTAGTCTGTCTGTGGTCATCGCTATGAGGGAGGCAAAAGCAGGCTCAATTTCACACAATGTTCCGGCCAGGGCTCTCATCAGTATCTCATCCTTGGTGCTCAGCCTGGCATGAATCCTGTTCCCGGTGATCAGCACGCAAAGCATGTCATGGAACCCTACCATCGGTATGTTTCCTGCCATTACCACCCCTACCGTAACCGGTTTCCTTTCTTGCTGCAACTCCGGATAAGCTGACAGCCATTTTTTAAGCTTTTCCCTGGTGAGTGTGTTACCCGTTGCAAGAAGGGCACGTCTTACGTTATCAGGAGTAAACCATGGATTGGACAGGTGAACCGTCTCAATGAGCTCTGCGAAACGGCCGGCCGGGCCTGTGGCAGAATCTGCAGTACAATTACGCATCACCCCGCCCAGCTCCGCAAATGCTTCAATGCCTCTATCAATGGTAACACAACCGGGTTTCACACGGGCAAAGGTAAAAAATGTGAGCAGAAATTAAGAAAAGATGTATCTTAGTTCCTTAATACAATCCGGAGGAAGTACAGTGAGGGGATTAACGTTATTCTGGGAGAACATCAGGGTTGCTTTCAAGGCAATCAGGTCAAACCGGGTGCGGGCAGCGCTTACAATGGCCATCATCGCTTTCGGCATAATGGCCCTTGTCGGCATTCTTACAGCCATTGACGGACTGAAGAGCACCCTGACAGAACAGTTTACAATGATGGGAGCCAACTCCTTCTCTATTACCTCCAGGTCAATGCGGGTCACTATAGGCGGAGAACATATCAGAACCAAAAACCATTCTCATATCACCTACAGGGAAGCACAGGAATTCAAGCAAAGATTCCGCGAACCGGCCTGGGTATCAGTCTCCTTCAATGCTTCAGGACTTGCAGAATACAGGTTTGGAAACAAAAAAACCAATCCGAACATAACGGTCATTGGCGCAGACGAGAATTACATGACAATCGCCGGACAGGAACTGGAATCAGGACGCAATTTCTCGCAGGAGGACCTGGCAGGCAGCAGGCATGTTGTGATCATCGGGCAGGATATTGTGAGGTTCCTGTTCCCCGGTGTTGACCCGATAGGGAAGGAGATAAGCCTTCCCGGCCTGAAGCTTACCGTAATCGGAGTGATCAGGAGCATGGGGGCAAGTATGATGGGAAGTGACCAGCTGACCATCATACCCATATCCACGGCAAGACAATACTTCTCCAGGCCCAACATTACCTATAATATAGGTATCATGCCGCAGAAATCGGTCAGCCTTGACATGATGACCAGCGAGGCGGAAGGAATCTTCCGCATTGTGCGGAACCTTGACCCGAGGGATGAGTCGGACTTCAATATCCAGAAAAGCGACTCAATAATTGAGATGCTGATGGAAAACATAAAGTATGTCACCCTGGCGGCTACCATAATAGGTCTGATCACTCTCTTCGGGGCTGCAGTTGGCCTGATGAACATTATGCTGGTCTCAGTCACCGAACGGACCCGTGAAATAGGGGTGAGGAAAGCGCTCGGTGCACGAAAATCTGTGATCAGGCAGCAATTCCTGTATGAATCGGTGATAATCGGCCAGATGGGCGGATTGCTTGGCATCCTGGCGGGAATATTGATGGGCAACCTGGTATCACTGGGGATGGGTTCCAGCTTTACCGTTCCCTGGGTATGGGTTATAGGAGGAGTGCTTGCCTGTTTTGTTGTGGGCATTGCCTCGGGTTACTTCCCTGCTGTCAAGGCCTCTTCGGTTGACCCCATTGAGGCACTGCGTTATGAATGATAGAAATCTCTGCTTAAAAACCTGAATGTACTGAGGAAGGAGAGAACGAGATGAGCATAGAGATAATCCAGGCGGGATCGAATAACATACCAAGGATCACCTTTGATCCGGAGGAGGATGTCCTGAGCATCACCGGCCGGTCTATTGCAGAGCGTCCTGATATCATTTACACACCGCTCGAGGAGTGGATCAGGTCTCACCTTGAACGGTTCACACAGCTGAGAATCGTGATCTTTCTTGAATATATCAACAGCGGTTCCTCAAAAGCGCTTCGTGATGTTCTGAGGATGATAAGCAGCTACAGGGCCCCTCGCTACCGGATTCGCATCACATGGCTCTATGAGGAGGATGATGAGGCCATGCACGAACTGGGTGAACACTACCGCGATTCTGCCGGGATAAACATGGATGTCCAGATGGTGCTTTAGGTACCGTCATTTCTGCCCTCACCGTTTGCCTTGACAGGGTATCACAGTATCAAAAGCAAGAGGCTGCCCTTTGCGGGACAGCCTCCGGTATTTATTGAATCACTGAATAAATTCAGACAGGCACTGCCTAAAGCATCTCGCCCATCATCTCGATGAGGTCAACGCATCTTGCGGAATAACCCCACTCATTGTCATACCATGCAAGCACCTTGATCATCGTACCATTCACCATTGTGCTCTGGGCATCGAATATTGATGAGGCAGGATTGTGGATAACGTCAACCGATACAATCTCATCTTCGGTGTACTCAAGGATACCTTTCATCGGACCTTCGGCAGCTTTTTTGACGGCTGCATTGATCTCCTCCTTCGTTGCAGCTTTCTTCAGAACAGCCACAAGGTCAACGAGAGAACCGGTGGGGGTGGGGACCCTGACGGAGATGCCGTCAAGCTTACCCTTCAGTTCGGGTATCACCTTGCCAACCGATTTAGCTGCACCAGTTGTGGTGGGTATCTGCGAGAGAGCGGCTGACCTGGCCCTGCGGAGATCCTTGTGCGGCAGGTCAAGGATACGCTGGTCATTGGTGTATGAATGGATGGTGGTCATGTAACCGATTTCGAGGCCGAAGTTGTCATTGAGAACCTTGGCTATCGGGGCAAGACAGTTTGTGGTGCATGATGCATTGGATACGCAACTGTGCTCGGGCTTCAGTACTTCATCATTGACGCCTACAACTATCATTGCATCAATGGCATCTTTTGCAGGAACAGTAAGGATCACTTTTTTTGCTCCGTTCTTGAGGTGGTCACCATAACCTCCCTTGGGACTCTCCTTGGAGGTAAATATACCTGTTGACTCAATTACGATGTCAGGAGTTACTTCCCATGGAATTGCTGCGGGGTTCTTCTCTGCATGTACCCTGATCTTGTCACCCCTGACTATGATATTCTGCTCATCATAGGTCACACCCGGGAACTGACCCTGGGTTGAGTCATATTTGAGAAGATGTGCAAGGGTTTTTGTGTCGGTAAGGTCATTTATCCCTACTATTTCGATATTGGACTTTTCAAAAGCCAGCTTGAAAACATTGCGGCCTATCCTTCCGAAACCGTTAATTGCTACTTTAATCTTTGCCATTGTTCAATATGTTAATATGGTTATTAAAACGAGTGACAAAGGTACAAAATAAAAAGGAGAGGGCAAATATGGGTGTAAATTATTCCACGGGCCTTCTGCGGAGCATATCCAGGAGGCCCTGACGGTTGACCGGATCGAGGACCATACCTATCCGGTAACTGACAAATAGTGAGGGAAAGAACTGCTTGTTATCCTCGGTGGCCATAATCGGAATTTTACTGAGGAAACCGTGAAGTGATGCACCCACCTCTATGGCGTGGGTGATCCTGTCGTTCTTGCTGTATTCAAAATTGAAGCCGGCACGCGTATAGAGTCCCGGGTAAAGCTTTAGCTCGTCAAAACCCTTGAAGAAGGAGGCCTTGCTCAAAATATCAAGCGGCTGGTGGATGGTAAGGTCAAATTTCTGCTCTTCAATCGTATAAAAATTATCTCCCAGGAGAACAATGATCTTGTAGTATATCGGTTTTGCAAAGAGAAGGGTAGCTCCCCCTCCGGCGAACCAGCTTACAGAGACCCCTCCCAGATCACGCTTCTCAAAAATTTCTCCCTGGTAACCGGCCCCGGCACCAATGGTCCAGTTTGAGTTCAGCTTTCCGAACACAAATGACCCGGGACTCTGAAAGTAATAATTGGAGAGTTTTATTTCCTTGGGATGCTTGAAGCCTTCAACGCTTCCTTCCATAAACCAACGCTGATTTGGCCTGAACTGACGAAGGTCACGGTAAATTACAGACCAGCCGTCAGAGTTGAGAGCGGCTCCGATAGATTTTTCATTACGCCAGAATAACCTGTCCTGCGGGTCAATATCTCCCTGCCCCGCGAGAGACCCGCAGATAAGGAGTAACAGTATGACGTGCCAAAATCTCTTAATCATATTTAACCTGACGTTAAGACTGGCAGCGGGACAGAAGCGATGATCAGCCTGCCTGCTCCGTCGAAACAGTATCGACACTGCTGTATGCCGGGCATGCTTCACGGTTGCATGAACTGAATGCCAGCACAGCAAGAAAAGCGAGGACGGCTATTAGACCAACTTTTTTCATAATACCTGCCTTTAAGTCTGAGACAAAATTAACTTTATTTTTAAAACAACATTTGTGCCATATTATTATTTGATCTGTAACCTTTTTTAAACCAACGGGTCTGAAGTTTGTTATCTGTAAAACCGGTAAACGATGAAAATCAAGGGTTATATCACACTGATAATAATGATACTTCTGCTTTCAATGGAAAAGGAAATAAAATCACAGGAGAGGGCTGCCTACAATGATCTTACGGCCCAGGAATCAAAGGTAATTATCAATAAGGCAACTGAATACCCCTTCACGGGGCTATATGAAAAGTTCAATGCGAAGGGGACTTACCTTTGCAAGCAGTGCGGCAGCGCACTTTACCATTCGGAAACCAAGTTCGATGCGGGATGCGGCTGGCCCAGCTTTGACGATGAGATCAGCGGGGCGGTGAAACGGATCAGGGATGCTGACGGTATGCGGACCGAGATTGTCTGTGCATCATGCGAGGGTCACCTGGGACATGTCTTCACCGGGGAGGGATTTACTCCGAAAAACACCCGTCATTGCGTAAACTCCATCTCACTTGACTTCGTTCCCCAGGTGCTGCCGGCAGGAACATACGGTACCGCACTCTTCGCGGGTGGATGCTTCTGGGGAGTTGAATTCTTTCTTCAGAAGGAACCGGGAGTGGTGGCCGTGGTCTCAGGTTACACGGGAGGCCACGTTAAGAACCCTTCTTACCGAGAGGTATGCAATGGCACAACCGGTCATGCCGAGACTGTAAAAGTTACGTATGACACGAAAAAGACATCCTATGAAAAGCTGGTAAAGCTCTTCCTTGAAATACATGACCCCACACAGGTAGGAAGACAGGGGCCTGACATCGGAGACCAATACCGTTCGGAGATCTTCTGGAAGAATGAGGAACAAAGGAAAACAGCCTCGAAATATCTTGATCTTCTTCGCCAGAAGGGACTTAAGGTGGCAACCCAGCTGACAAAAGCCACCGAGTTCTACCCTGCAGAGGAGTATCACCAGGATTACTACTTCCGGAACGGGAAAACGCCCTACTGCCACGGGTACACAAAAAGATTTTAGCCGGCAGTAACAGTCAGCAGCCGGCAGTATCAGTCAGCAACCGGCCGCACCAGTCAACAGCCGGCTGCACCAGTCAGCAGCCGGCGGCACCAGTCAGCAGCCGGCCGCACCAGTTTGATACTCCGACGCAGGAGGAGGTTCAATCCCGTTTCCCCCAGAGGGCGGATCGGGACGTCAGTATGCGGTCAAATAAAAAACCCCCGACAGCCGTCAGGCATATCGGGGGTCTGAATTCTCAAATCTCAAATCTCGAATCCCTTACAGTCTGGGTACTCTCCCTGATGTCCAGGGGGCCTTTATTTCGTCGAGTTTCGCGTTGAGTGCATCAACAGCCTTTCCTGCCTTCTGTATCCTCTCAAGCAGTACCGGGAATTCCTTTTTCAGGATCGAGAACTGCTGGTCAGCGATACCGGAGATATCTCCCGAATTGCCGTAAAGTGACCTTGACATTGCTGAGAGCCTTGCTGAAAGCGATACCGGTGATGGAGGCGTTTCCTCGGTGCTTGCACCTACTGAAATACCCCTGATGAGATATGTTATCTCCTCCATCTCGTTGCTGAGAGCTGCAGCCTCCGCCATCAGTGATGCAGGTGCATCGGGTGACTGGTGTATGGTCTGCATGATGGTGTTCACCTTGCCGTCAAGCTCGGCAGCATAGGAAATGGCTCCGTATGCGGTCTTTGCAAAAGCAGACATCTCTTTCAGCCATTTTTCCCTGGCGGCTGCGTCAGTAACGGGCAGGGTCACTATGTCAAGCGGATTGCATACAAAAGGCTCCGGGCCGGCAAGCTCCTTCACCTCACCCTTGGCGTACATTGCCATGGAGACGAAGTATTTGCCCGGCATGACAGAGATGCCCCCGCCGCCCCAGCGGCTGCGCCCTTCAACCTCTGAAACGGGATTGAACTTCTCTGTTGATCTCACAGGCTGATATCCGGCATAAGTGAAATTCCAGGTAACACGACCCACGCCCTTCGAGGCACTCTTGTACAGCTTGCGTATCACAGTACCATCCTCGTCTGTAATGGTGAATATGAGATATGGCCTTAGCTCGCGCTCCTCAAGGCTCAGTTCCCTGGCTGTGGGCTGTGGTATGAATTCACCCTTTTCAAAGAGCTTCTTCTCCTTCTCCTTCCTTATGTCACGGTCAGTCTTCGGGACGGTGTCAACATAATATGTTATTGTTGCACCATACTGAGGGTTCTTTGCGATATAGTACATTGACCCCTGGTTGTCAAACTCATCAGTCTGAACGAACATCTTCGAATCCTTTATCGGGAAAATGTACCCCGGCTTTCCGGAAATATCCTTTTTGTAGTTGCGGAGCGGGGTGTAGTCGTCAATCACGTAGAATCCCCTGCCGAAGGTTGCAATGACCAGTGCATCTTCACGCTCCTGGATTGCTATGTCACGCACAGGAATGGTCGGAAGCCCCTTGTTGAACTCTGTCCAGGTGGCACCGCCGTCAAATGATGCAAAGAAACTGAACTCCGTACCCAGGAAGAGCAGGTTGGGATTGATGTGATCCTGTTCAATGGTGTGAACCGGTCCGTTTGCCGGAAGATTGGCACTGATTGAGGTCCAGGTGCGGCCCATGTCAGTGCTCTTCAGGACGTAAGGTTTGAAGTCGTCACGCTTATGGTTATTGAACGTTGCATAGACAACATTTGCATTGAACTTGTCAGCAAGAATGTCACTCACATAGGTATACTCCGGAACGCCGGGGTATGTCTTGTTAATCCTCCAGTTTGTCCCTCCGTCTTCTGATACTGCAATAACCCCGTCATCGCTGCCGGTATATAGAAGGTCCTTCTGAACCCTTGATTCAGTCAGGGAGATAATTGTTCCCCACAGCGATGTTGACTTGTTTTTCGCTACGGCATCAGCAGGCCAGTACTTATCCATCACCTTGAAATTGTCCCTGTTTTCATTCCTTGTCAGGTCAGGTGAAATAGTCTTCCAGTTGCTCCCCCTGTCCTCGCTGCGGAAGAGGAAGTTGGCGGCCATATAGATCCGTTTGTTATTGTGGGGGCTTATGAGAATTGGTGTGTCCCAGTTCCAGCGATAGGTGAGTTCACCTTCTCCCGGGAAGGGTTTGATGCTTACACTCTCCCCGCTTTTGCGGTCATAGCGCGATGCATTACCGTACTGTGATTCAGTATAGACAATGTTCGGCTCCTCCGGGTCAATGGCAACCCAGAAACCGTCACCACCCTGTGTCACGAACCAGTCGTCATTTACAACACCGTTGCTTGTGCTTGCCGACGGGCCGCCCATGGAGTTGTTGTCCTGTGTGCCGCCGTAAATGTAATAGAAGGGGTATGTGTTGTCCACAGCCACCCTGTAGAACTGAGTCACCGGGAGGTTGGACTTGAAGATGAAGTTTTTGCCGTTGTCCCAGGTTTCATAGATCCCACCGTCACCACCGATATACCAGTGGTCAGTATTGCTGGGATCGATCCACATGGCATGGTCATCAACATGGCGCCCCTCATTGCTGACCCGTGTAAAGGTGCGTCCGCCGTCAACGGTCACCTGAGTATAGGTATCAAGGCTGAATACCCTGTCCACATCCTTCGGGTCACATATTATCTTGTTGTAATACTGCCCGCTGGCATGATATGAGTTCATCTTTTCCCAGGAAGCTCCCCGGTTAACGGACCTGAAGAAGCCTCCGGATTCGCCCTGTGCTTCAACGATGAGATAAAGTACATCAGGATTCACCGGTGAGATGGCGAGGCCCATGCCTCCTATATCTCCGCCGGGAAGGCCTTTCATTATCTTTTCGAACGACTTGCCGCCGTTGGTTGATTTGTATACAGCCGACTCCGGTCCGCCGCTGATCTTCAGCCCCACATGCCTGCGGCGCTGTTCGCTGGTGCAATATATAACATCAGGATTGCGGGGATCAAGCACCACGTTGTTTACGCCGGTATGCTCACTGATATTGAGGATCTTTTCCCATGTTTTGCCGCCGTCAGCGGTTTTGTAGAGACCGCGTTCACCGCCAGGTCCCCAGACAGAACCTTCAGCAGCCACATACAAAACATCACTGTTGCGGGGATCGATGGCGATACCCCCTATCTGCCTCGATTCCTTGAGACCCATGTTTTTCCAGCTGGCTCCGGCATCATCCGAGCGGTAAACGCCGTCACCCCATCCAAGGGCACGCTGGTGGTTGTTTTCACCCGTGCCGGCCCAGACAACATTGTGATTGTTCGGGTCAATAACGATGCAGCCGATGGCGTACGCACCGTGTTTGTCAAAAACGGGTTCCCAGGTGGTGCCGTTGTTCTCGCTCTTCCATATGTTGCCTGAGGCTATGGCAGCATAGATCTCCGAATGGTTGCATGGATTCACTGCAAGGTCAGCAATGCGGCCCGACGCCCATGCAGGACCCACAGACCTGAAGGAGATTGCACTGAAAAATGAAGATGGCACCGAGGGCTTTAACTGGTTCTCTGAGGCCTTCGCATCCTTTTTTGCATCTTTCTTCTGTGCCCACAGGCTGCATGAACCTGCCAGCACCAACACAATAATCAATGTCAGAATTCTTTTCATAAGGGATATTTTGGTCAGTTAATAACTAATGCTAAGGTAAGATAAGGAAAATTGTCAGCTTAATTTTTAACGTTATTTAATTATTTTGCCGGTGATTAAAGGAGCACCCATGAACACCACCTATTTTACCAGGAGAACAATAAGGAAATACGAACCGCGCGATATTGACGAGGGGTTGCTTGAACGCCTTCTGACAGCCGGCACAAGAACCTCAACCACAGGAAACATGCAGGTTTACAGCATTATAGTGACCCGGGCTGCGGAGATGAAGCAACGCCTTGCGCCGGCTCACTTCAACCAGCCCATGGTTACTGAGGCTCCCGTGGTGCTGACATTCTGTGCCGACTTCAACAGGTTCAACCTCTGGTGCAGGCAACGTGATGCGGAGCCGGGGTACGACAACTTCCTTTCATTCATGACGGCCGCAACAGATGCATTGCTTGCAGCACAGACGATATGCAACGCAGCCGAAGAGGAGGGGCTCGGCATCTGTTACCTTGGAACCGCCACCTATAATGCCGATAGGATAATTGAAGCACTTGAACTGCCCAAAGGGGTTGTGCCGGTGGCCACTGTCACACTCGGGTGGCCGGCCGGGATACCTGAACAGCCTGACAGACTGCCCCTGGAAGCCGTGGTCCATTATGAAAAATACCACAACTTTACTCCCGGGCTTATAGATGACCTTTACAGGGCAAAGGAGGCTCGGGCAGACTCACTTCAGTTCATCGCCGAAAACGGGAAGAAGACACTGGCGCAGGTGTTCACCGACGTAAGGTACAAGAAGGCAGATAACGAGTTCTTCTCTGCAAAATTCCTTGAGGTGATAAGGAAGCAGGGATACAGGTTTTAACTGGTCCACAATTATCAGAACGGCCGCAAATAAATATCCTTCAAACTGTTACTTCATCCTGCTTACTCTCTGACCCTTTCTTGTTCTTAATGTCTTGACTGTTGTTCGACTATGTTGTCCTGCCGGGCAGTTGAATGTCTGAAGTAGGCCATGAAATGAAGAAGTCCGTCATCGGCCCGTTCATGCTCCAAAAGATTGACTGCCCTTTCATTTAGTCTTTGAATGAACTCCTGGTATGGCATAACGCGGTCACGTACTCCCAGGTTTGGGTAGGTACCGGTGCCATCATCCGGATCATGTAAGATAACATCTGTTCTTTCGGGAGTGCCGTCTCCCCTCATTCCTACCAGTACTACCGCATGGGAGCAGCGGCTTAAAGGATTTCGGCACCCGTTGTAGGCTATCCACATCGGACTTTGCTGCAGATAACCAACCAGCACATCGACCGGGAAAGACATCGGAGGTATGATGTCAAAACCGTATTCTACCAGCGGGTCTGTGTCAAATGCGTCCATTCCTGTCCTGAAGTGCTCATTCCAGTAGTGTAGATTCAGGGCTACCTCCTCCGGAGTCAGGGCATCGGCAAAGCAAACCTGTGCCTCCTCATTATCGCGCCACCAGAGTAACATTGCAATGGAGGAAGACCAGCATGAAGCCTCTGTAGGTTGAGGAATGAACGGCACATGATAGTATATGTCGACCGGGGTCTGTGCCCTGAGGTTAAATCCTGATACAATTATCAGAAGCATTAATATCGTCTTTTTCATGGCTGATCAGTTTAAAGTTTCAAGATAAATACGACCGTAACTGGTTTTTTGTCTGGGTATTACCTTTGGGGCTCCCTGTCCTCTCACGAAGTAGGCAATATCGTATTCATATTCATTGGAATCACGTGGCAGGACCAATTCTTCCATCTGGGAGAGCCCTTTATCCTTTGGCTGAAGAGTTACGCGGCGTGTCTGCTCTTTGCCATTTATGTTATAATAGAGTGTTACTTCAGCGGCACGTATATTCTCTTTCTCGAAGAAATCGCCGTCTGCCTCTACATATACTGGTTTGCGAACATAGTCAGGTGCCAGAGCAAGCGCGGCTGATTCAGTCTTGGTCCAGTCAGTTTCAGTTGCAGCGCCTCCGAAATAGCTCCACCTGGTTTTGTATTCGTATGACAGCCATTTATTACGGTCATCATCACCTTTCCATCCGTATATTATCACAAAATTGTTAGCCCTATCATTGAACAGCTGTTTATTGATCTGGACGCCCTGAACAGTCTGCTGACCGTTCTGGTGGGTTTTACGGATCAGCACCTCAACAGAATTAATGTATTTCCCGAAGTCGTCGCTGTTTATTGAACCGTCTACACGTGCATTTATCTCCCTTTGCTGGTACAGAGGATCATCAAGATTTACCCTTCTGAAGCAGTCGGGGCAACTTGAAAGGGAGATCAGCGATCCAAAATTCTGGTCGAAGCGGTTCATCCTGGTTTCCTTGGTGTATTTATTGAGGTTTAGTTTGTACTCACCTGATCTTTTTTCCTTTTTCATTTTATATGAAAGGGCGATTGAGAGGCTGGGTATTGACATCCTATCAGGGCTTCTGGTCTCCTGATCACCGGCAGGCCTTTCACTTCTGCCCGTTTGGGCTGCAGGTCGAACGACTTCAGTGCCTCTGGCTCTTGCAATCGAATCGCGCGCAGACCGTGCGCCCGTCCTGGCCTGATTCTCATGTTTCAGGCGTTCATTGTACAACTGTTCCTGTTTTGTGTTGTAGTCCATTGCCTCTTTGCGGGATTTCTGAAGATTCTCAGTTGCGCGGTCGAGCATGCTTTTATCGTTTCCCGGGAAGAGACTTTTGACATCCGGAATGCCCGAACCGGCGATCTTGTCAAGCATAAGGTTGGCGAGCTGGTTGTAGGCAGTTTCTATTAGTTTATCCATTTGCTCATCGCTGCCGATCTGTGTTATTTTAATGGCGCCCTGGTCACGCAGGTCATCAAAGGCAGCGGATACTTCTGCAGAAAGGATGGGAGATGCCAGTGCAGCCTGGAAGGAGTGATGTGAATAGACCCTATCCCAGTTTGCAACGATTTCTGCTCTTTTGGGAGACAGAAAACCCTCTATTTCCATTTCGAAAGAGATGGAAAAGTCAGGTGTAGGAGTCTCAAAAGTGGCCCACAAAATGTCAGAAGCCTCCTTTGCCAGATGAACTGAGACAGCACAATTCTGGCCTTCCAGTATAGGTGCGGTACCAAGGCCCACGACCCTGCGGACATTATCTCCCTCGCGGTTGAAAGAGGAAACCAGCATTACAGTTCCGCTTTTGTAGATCACGGGCCCGATAATCTTTCCGTTTGACCTGATGCGCCGTAGAGCACGTTCAGCCTCCTTGATCTGCTCGTTTGTCACATCAAGCCGGACAACGGCATGAATGATGCCTCCGGCTTCATCCGATCGTGTAATCTGCGTACCGGTACCAGACGTTAAATCAGTGTTCCTTACATACTTGATGAAGGAGAACATTGGTTTGCCATCAGGATGCATGGCAAGCTGCACCTGGTTCGGCATGTAATAATAACTGTCCGGATTATCAATATCGGGGAAAAGAGTCAGGTCACCCGCCCCTATTGGTTTGTCAAGAATGAAGCTCTGGGATCTTGCTGTAAAGTAAGCCAGACTCAGCAAAAAGCCCAATCCCATGATAACTAAGATCTTGGTTCTCTTTTTCATCTTTTTCGGTTTTGATGTTTATTAAATACTGACAGGGTCAGATATCACTATCATTAGCGCCTGATCAGTTTATAATCTTATCGAAGATATCCTTGAACTTGTCAAGAACTTTTTCCCTGGAGGTATCAAGCATTTCGCTCCCTGCCTCCTTGGCTGTCCTGAATACTGCCGATTCTTTATTTAAAAGCTCTCCGGGGATGCTTGCATAGATATAGTTATCATTTATCTGCGGGGTCCATTCGAGCGCAAGCTTGCCCTCGGTCTTATGATTGAAGATAAGCCTGTAAACATACCCCC
Organism: Bacteroidales bacterium; assembly: GCA_025454815.1. Taxonomy (GTDB): domain Bacteria; phylum Bacteroidota; class Bacteroidia; order Bacteroidales; family VadinHA17; genus SR-FBR-E99. The sequence goes on from JALONR010000024.1 coordinate 60,523, forward strand.
TGGTGTTTTTGTCAATAAATATGGTTTTCTGTACAACAGGTTCACCGGTTGCTGCTGAGAGCTGTATGTTCTCCTCAATCTCCTTTCCGAATTTCATATAGTGAACCTGGGCAGTGACCCTGGTAATATCACTGCTCTTGAGTTCATCAAGATCACCCTCAAGTTCAATGGTTACAGGTTTGATCGGGGGAGAGAGAGTCACTCCTTCCCATTCTCCCACGATCCAGGGTGCACTTTCAGGAAAGACATTACCGCCCTTGAGGCTCCATTGGGCCCTGTACTCGTAAACATTGGGATTCCTGTCTTCGCCTCTGGCATATGTGAGAGTGGCCTTGATACCACTGTTCCGGAGATACTCCCGGTCAATGGTTACATGATCTTCAAAAGGATTACCCGAGGATCTCTGTTTTCTGACATTGATGGTCACATAGTTGACTTCTGTTCCGAACATCTGCTCAGCCTCAATATCGAGTATCAGGTTTATGTCACGGTATTGAAAGAACGGGTCATTCAGGTTGATTGCAGCGACACATTTCGGATTATCCCTCACCCCGTCATACCATGCGCCCAGGTTGCTTGTAAGAGACATATTCCTGGGAACTGTCAGCCTGTAATTCAGATTATAAACCTCTATCTTTCTTTCGAAGCGTTTCTCTGAAACCGTTTTGTTGTAAACATAGCTCCTGCCATGTTTGACATTAGGATCCTGCTCTTTTTCCTTCTCGCCCGGCTGGGTCGGATTGGCGGCCATGTCCTTGTCAGTCATTGATTCTATCATCAGGTTCATGAACTGTTCAACGATCTTGTCAGCAAGTTCATCACCGACAACGGTTTTATCAATGTCTATCACAACAGCCTTCCTCTCCACGCATCTTGAGAAGAACTGGCTCATCTGATCGTAGGAGTAGCGGTCATCGCTTCCTCGTTTTGTACCCCTGTTATTATGTAAATAGTTAATTGAATCCGACCTCATCTGCTCCTGAACTTTGCTCCAGTCGACCGTTATTTTGCCATTGACGGCGGGCATCATCACATTAAACATGAAATTAAGTTCCAGCGAAATATCCGTTATTGAGCGGTTTTTTTCAAATGTGGCTGCCAGCAGCTGGGCGGTCACAGGATTGAGTTTGCCTGCCACGGCTGCTTTTGACCCGGGGAGGATAGGAGCGGAGCCTGATGTCACAAGACGGGCAGAACCCTGATCACTGAGTGAGGCTGATATGATACGGAATGACTGATCTTCAGTATAAACGTCAACTGCACCAAGGATCTTTGGATTCTGAACGCCTCTATAAGGGCTTCCCGGTGATCTGGCCAGTTCTGTTATTATCGTAACCAGTTTCCCCTGGGCTTCCTGCAACTGTGCCGGCGTCAAGCCCCATTCCATCAGGAAATGTATCAGTCCGCCCTGTTCACCGCCTGCTTCTGCCCTCTGTTCCGTTGTATATTTCAGAAAGAGGAATTCCGGTGTGCCATCGGTACGGCGGGATAGACGCAATCCCACAGGCAGATAGTAGTATTCTCCCGTGAAGGCATTGTTAAGTGCTCTTGCCTTTCCAAAGAGGATTACATGGGTGCCGTCATTCAGAACAATCTCAACCTTGTTCTGATAGTCGACTACCTGTGCACTAAGATCCTGCACTTGCATTAATATTGCTGGGATTAGCAGGATGATGCACTGAATGATTCTCGAAGTTTTTCTGATCATAATCATGAAGATTAATTTGGTGAATATGTTAATCTGTCTTTATTCCATGGTTACAGCAGTTTCTGTTGCAGGTTTTGCGCGAAAAATCATCTCAATGATCCGTTCCTTGAAAAAAAGGCCTTTGACCTTGGGCCCGGGATCAACCTGAACCTCCATACCAGCAATTCTGCTCAGTTTCCTGTAAAGCCTGTTTGGGGTGGTGGAGAAAGAAAAGGGGATGAATTCCCTTGCCGTGATCTTTCTTCCTGTAACGTAGCTCGCACCACATAAAACAAAGTCGGAACAATTGAACTTCCTTACATTGAATGGTTTGTTGAGCCCTATAATACTGTCCATAAAATGCACCAGGGCGTAATCCTCAAACGGTTTAGTATTATATACAAGGATACCGTCACAAGGATAGTTCCTGATATGGGGAACCCCGTGATTCTTGAGATACCAGAGGGTTATCTCTTTGTTATAAGATGCACCCGGAAGCCTGTTATACCTTGCTTTAGTGTCTTTGCCAACGTTTACTATTGAGAAATGATCTTCTTCGGGCCAGAAGTCAAAATAGGTCAGGGTTCCGGTCTTAAGAGTGTCATAGCGGTGCCTTATGATACCATTCATATATAGGTCAGTGACATGTATGGTATAGTTTTCCACTGCAATGGCAGAGTGCCCGGTCTTTCCGTCTTCTGTAGCATAAGTCAGAAAGTAGACATCAGATGCTCCGTACACAGGCGTGATTGCGGATGACAGGAACAGTAATGCCACCACAGTTTTTAATTGCACTATGTGACTCGTCATCATCAGTTCCGTAGATATTTTAAGAGATCATCCAGATTCATCTCTATTATCCATTCGTGTTCAACTGGTTTGGAAATTAATCCTTCTTTAACCATGGTGGTGTAACTAAAGATCATCTGCAGGGTGCCATCAATCTCACTCATAGGTTTTTCCATTATATTGCATGTATACTCAAGATCAGCAGCGGAGAACCTGAATGACGCGGCCATTTTTGATCCGGGCACAACAGGAGCCCGGCTTTTCTGAGTCAGGGAGGTATTCATTACCTCAACAAGCCTGTCCGTGCCTGAAATAATAAAACTGTCAGGGCCGGCGTCTGCCAGCACCGGACCTGCGATATAAACAGAATCTCCCAAAACCATGTTGAGCATTTCATTTGCCTCCTTTTCCTGTGATTCGGATAATCCCCAGGTTAGCAGAAAATGAAGTATTGCCCCCCGCGTGGAATCTGAATCATACCGAATAAATGATATTTCCGGTCTTGATTCTCTTAGTGCGACATGCATATTTACCGGCAGGTAATAAAAGACCTTGCTGTCCCTGTCAAAGGCATGAGTTCTGTATAAGGTCAGTGATACTCCGTCTGAAAGGGTAAGTTCAGTTCTGCTGCCGTTGTCCAGGTTCTGGGCATTGCCGGGCACGGCAATCATTAAAAAGGCTATTGTAATATATAATCCGGACTCTCTCAACTCTGATGGTTTTACAGGTTATCTATGAATATGATACCCGAACTGTCAGAATAGTTCTTACTAATCTGCTGGCCGTCCTGTTTGATCCATTTTACCGTGTATTCATATGTATAATCATTCACAGGCTGTGTTATCTCAAAGAATTTATCGCTTACAGGTTCATTTGCCATGATTATGAGCCTGGATTTCCGGATTTCGCCAAAGAACCTGTAACTAAGTTCAACAATCACGCTTCTGATATTATTCTCCAGCAATACTTCATTATCTCCGATAACTTCTATCACTCTTCTTTCATACGGGGCGAACAGATTTATCATTGAGGCACTCTGGGTATTCCAGTCGGTGGTGTATGATCCGCCTCTTTTAAACTGCCATATTGATTTATAATCATAGTCCAGCCATTTAAGCCTGTCTGTGTCTTTCAGCGAGCCGTAAACCATTACAAGGGGACCCGGGGCATCAGCAAGTGTATTTTTGTCAACGAACAGCTCACTGATTGTTTCCTCACCGCCCTCGTGTTTTTTGCGAAGGGTAACTGTAACGCTGTTGATGAAGCTTGTGAACTCAGGTTCCAGGGAGCCGTCCACGGAGACATGTACTTCCCGCTGAGAGAAATCTGGGTCGAAGATGTTTATTGTCCTGAAGTGGTTTTGGTCATTACCGTATCGCTGATAGATGTCACCTATATTAAATACAATGTAGTGGTGCCGGCTTACAACTGACCGTGAATTAAAATTGAGCCTGCTGGTTCCTTCCGATCTCATGTCCTTAAGCTGGAATCCCGCGTGAATGCCGAAGCCTGTTGTCTTCCTGCTGCCCATAAGTCCTTTTGAGCCGGTCAGGGAAGAGAGTGCATCCATCAGGCCACCCCTCTTGTCTTCCGGAACGTTCTCCGGTTTAACCGGTGAGAACATCAGGTTGAGGAGCTTGTCATATACAGTATTCAGAAGAGCATCCATATTGGTATCTTCACCGGATGTTACCAGCCTGATTGCATTGTCTCTCCTCAGTTTGTCAAAGGAGGCCTGTACATCGGCACTTATGAAATATACTGATCCGCCAGCCTGGAAGGCCTGACTCTGATGCACTTCGCTCCAGTCGATCAGCAGTTCAGCCTGATAGGCATCAGTAAGCCCCGTAAACGAGAAGTCGAATGAGAGTGATATGTCAGGTGTGCTCATCTGGAAACTCTCGAGAAGGATCTTTGATTTTTGAGGGGTGAGCTCAAAGGAGAGAGCGATCTTGCTTCCTTCAAGAACAGGAGCTGAACCAAGTGCCAGCATTGATGATGTCCGTTGACCGGCAGGGGTAAGGACTGAGGAAATGAGGGAATATGATCCTTTTTCAAAGATCACGGGGCCTTTGACTTTAATTTCCTCTGTGCCAAACAGCTCACGCAGGTATCTCTGTGCTGCTTCCACAGTATCACGATGGGTGTTGTATTCGACCAGGAAATGAAGGATAGCACCTCCGGCAGCTTCAGTGATGGTAGTGGCGTTTCCCGAAACCGGGGCCCTGTTATCCACATATCTCATTAGAGAAAACTGGGGTCTGCCTTCTCCGTCTCTTGAAAGAAATGCCTGGTTTGGAAGGTAGAGGTAGGAGAGGCTGTCATTAAGAAGGGGAAAACACCACAGGCCTGCAGCCCTGATACCCCTGTCAATCTGTATCTGCTGAGCATTTGTATGATTTTGTGGCAGGATGAGGAGCAATGCCAGAGATGCGATTATTGCCTTATTGGTCATTTTGTCTTTTCTGATGGGTTACAGCAAGGCAAACTTTTGATCCTCAGGCGGCACGAGATAAAGGTAATCAGATTCCAGGACCATTAGGTCGGTCCTGAACTGCCTGCCGTCTTTATTATACCAGGTAATCCTGTAGACTATTTCTTCACCTATGTCGTGATAAACGGCCGTTGTCACCGTGTTGACCGCGTCACCTGCTTTCAGGGCAATACTCCTGTATTTTCTTGCTGTACCGGCAAGAACCGAAGCAAAATCGATAACTGCAGTGACCACGCCGGCATCCCTGAATTGTGATCGTTCAGCATCAATTTCAATCACTCTTTTTTCAAACGGAGGTCTGAGAGAAATAGCCGGTTCGTTAGATTTTATCCATTTATCCTGACCTTCCGGGATCCGTATGGTTCTGTTATCGCCCTTGATACTCCAGCCTAACTGGTATTCATAATTCAACCATTCTGAGGTTGATATTCCCAGCCTCGGGTAGTTTACCGACCTGATGGTATTGCCTCCTTTCACATCCTGGTAACTTATCGTAATCTGCTTCGTGTGGTCATCGTGTGTTGCGTCATATTTTTTTCTGAAATTGACTGAAACAAAATTGATGAGGTCCTGAAATGAATCAACATAATCACCATCGATCTGGAAATGGAGGTCGCGTATCTGAAAGGCGGGGTCATTCATATCGACGATTCGGAAATACCGGGAGTCCATTGAGCCGAAGAGACCGCCCAGGTTTCCGGAGGAGTAGACGGGTACCTTAACGGTGGTTGACTGGCTCAGGTTCAGGTAGAAAGTCTTTGTCCGTATATCCTCTCTTTTTTTCATCACATACTGGTTATCAGTATAATATTTTGTGTCTTTGGAGCCGAGGAAGGTCCTGCTGAACCAGCTTTCGTTCTGTCTTCCCTTGAACTGTCCGGGCTCAACGGCCACCTCTCTTTCAGGTTCCTGTGACCAGCCTGATTCAGCGTTGAACATTATTTCGACCAGTTTGTCAGTCACCAGTTGAAGGATAGCGTCAAGGTCATTGTCTTTTATCCCGAGTGCAGAGGTTCTGTCAAATACCTCAACTGACAGTGTGCCATTCTGTTTCAGCTCATCAACTATTCTTCTGAGTTGTCTCTTGGTGTACTCCTGCTGTACTCCGTATACCCTGCTGAAGTGTTCGTAGACGGTTGACATCTCAGCCTTTACGACAGCGTTATAGGCTTTTACCGCGGCTTCGTAGTAAGCCTGTATGGTTACAGAGACGTCTGAAGTGGTTCCCTGCATGGAGTTCCAGAGCAATGTTGCTCCTTCAGGTGTCAGAAGAGATGCTACCACTGCTTTTGAGCCGGGAGCTAATGGAGCATGGCCTGATGTAATGACCGTACGGTTGAATTTATCCTGTCCTCCCTCTTTTGAAAGGATTGCTGAAACCACCTGGAAACTGCCTACTCCCTGCTGGCCGTCATTGAAAGCCTGCATCAGGGGCACGGGCCCGACGATTACCGCACCAGGTTTCTGTTGTTCCAGCTCCCTGCCGATAAGACTGACAAGGCTGTCAGGCAGGGTGTACTCAATCAGGGCGTGAAAAAGACCACCGCTGCTTTCCTTATTGGCCCCTACATATTTAATGCAAAGGAATTCAAGTGATCCGTCTTCATTCTTTGCAAGTTTCGGATACTGGGGCAGATAGTAATACTCAAGGGGATTGGTGTTATCCTGGAGTAACTGTATGCCATTGATCATCAGTCTGCCTTCATCATACTTCACCACGGCACAAAGCTTTCCTGAAGCGACCAGGAATGAAGCCAGAATAAGAATTTTCACAGTTTTGTTCATTAGGGATACAATTAATTGTTATTGGTATGTTCGTCAATCATCTGATCTTGAGGTAATGTCAATTATTTCATGCCAGGAATCCTTCGTAATCCAATCGCCTCTGGTAACAGAACCTCCGGTTCCGATTTCGGTGACTCTGTATCTGAAAGGGGTGTCAATACGGACGGCATGGGGGAATTTCAGGTCGCAGGCATATATATCTGGCTTGTCACTCCGGAACGTATACCTTAGCATTACTTTGCCTGCTCCCGCGCCTTCAGCTTCAATTTCAATCTTCTTCTGGGCCAGGTCAGGCCGAAGTTCATTGTTGAAATCAAAACAATATACACTGATAACCGCATAATCCGGTGGAATTTGTTCATTGATGTCAACTTTTCGGATCAGGTCCGGCCATTTTTCAGTATCAATGACAACCTCAAACGCACCGGCCTTTATAAGCCTGGTATCAAGAAGGGTGTCAGCGACGGAATTATCATTTTCCGGCTTTATTATCTCATTAATCACTCTGACTGCGCCTTTTGTTCCAGAAATCACTGTTTCTGTTTCGAGAGAATTAAATACCTCAGAATAAAATGCATAGCCAATGCTTAGTATCGTTTGTTGTTTTTGCAGGGCATCCCAGAAGATATTTGCTGATTCGTTCCCGAGCCTTATCACGTAGCTGCGTTCCTTCCAGTATTCATTTACTGAAGCATTGTCGCTCTGATCAGCGAAATAACTGCCTTCTCCCGAAAGAGTTGCACTGCCGGACTCTTCCGCCCCGACCGCTGAATAGAGGATTGTTGCCCTGAGGTTCCTGATCGGAAATGTCCGGAGTTCCGGGTTGTTGTTCATTGTCTTCAGTTGCTGCTTTACTGCGAGGAGTTTATCATTTGTGACCGAGCCCTGGATAATCCTCATCTGCATAAGATTCCTGAAACGGTGGGTCCCCTGATCATCATAAACCCGTGTCCCTGTATACCTCATGAGCAGCAGCCTGAAATCGGGTTTGCCATCTTCGTCAGCAGCAATTCTAAGATCTCCCGGAAGAAAGTAGAAGAGCCCTGGCACCCTGGCATCCCTGTAGACTGTCAAACCGTCAAACACGTATTTCCGTGCCATATCCGGCTGTGACCTGATCATTTCACAGCAGGCACAAAAGATTAGCAGGCAAACCGGAAGTATTCTCCGGTGCCTCCGCAATTCCGGCGGTGCACGGAAGGGATCAATGAAGCTTGTCAGATGTCTAATTCCTGTTCGGTACACAATTTATTGTTCGTTGTTAACCGGGATTCCCGGGATTGCACTTTTCAGGGCATCGAGTCCCAGGTAAATTTCCATCTCGTCCGATCTTAACCAGTCAGAACTCTTGTAAGAGCTTCCGTCCTTCATCACTACTGTTATGAAGTATTCGAATGCAAGACTGGCTTCGAGAGGAACATAAAGCTGACCAGATTCTACCGTCTCATTGTCACGATAAATCCGTACCGGATCGAGTTCAACCAGTTTTTCTCCCCTGGGATCTGCCTGGGTTGATCTGACTTTTATCTGGATGAACTGTGCATCAAGCTTTTCAAATAACTGGAAGGTTTCAAAGGTCACTCTTTTCGTGGTGGTGCCGTATGTGCCTCCAGTTATTTTATTGATGACAGCCCTGTCGCATTCATCACAATCAGCTACTGAATACTCAAGCCAGATCCTCTGTGCCATATCCGTGTCATCAACCCATGAGGGAACCAGCGAAGCATCAAAGTTTACACTTGATGAGACCGGCACTGTCAGATCATTCAGGCTCCATGAATAAATGAACGGCGTTGATTTACCTGCTTCATCCTTTACAAGCAGCATGTGCAGGTACTTCAGTTTGATAGGATAGGGAGTCTGATTTTTCCACGGTGTCGTTCTCCACTTCTTATTTTCAAGGTCAATCCTGCCAATAGTCCTGCTGTCGGCAAGAGTTATTACCACAGGTAACTTGATGTCCGGAAGGTATTCACTCTGAGACCTGATCGTCATCACTCCCTGTATTCCGGTTCTTTCAATGAGGGAAACCTGCATTTCATCCTTGGTGGTATTGTCTGTAACCCAAGATACCTGGAACGGCTCCCTCAGTGACGAGGTGATGTTCACGCTGACCTTTTCGGCAGTTACCTCATACTGACTGTTAAGTTCGGCAGGAAATGAAACCGCAGGCTCTTCGCTGGTTGGTACCATCCTCAGCTTGGTGAATTTCATTCCGGGGTTTCTGCTGATATATGATGTAATTAGTTTTGTGATGAGATCGATCTCTTTCTTGCTTATATCAGGAGACAGTGTTGCTGTCATCCTGACCTGTCCCTCTGATTCTGCTGATGCCGTCCCGTACAGGATCCTGAAAGCATACCCGTCGTCGGGGGTCCATCTCAGGTGATAGGCTGCAGGCAAGTAATAAAAGATGCCCGAAGAGGGATTCTTGTCAGGGAAGACATCCATGGAAATATTCGTGATCTCATAGGGAAATTCAAAATCCTTTGAAACCCTGAGGTCTTCAAACAGTGGCAGCGGACTGTTATCAGGCCCCTTTGCCCCGCTGGCTGTTTCTGTTTTATCCAACGCCAGGCCGGTAGTAACAAACCGGCTGTCAATTGTCTTTGCAGTGATGGTTGCAGTCGGCTTGTTCTGATCAGGTATTTCCGTTTTGGACTTCGCCGGTGCTCTTTCATATACCGGCATCCTGTAGGCAGATCTGGTCATCTGAGTAGCAGTCTTTGTCTGAAGAGGCTGGGTCCTGATTGCCGAAGACTGGCTGTATTTCTGTACCACCATCGACCTGTTTGATGGTATCACCACGATCTTATTCCCTTCTCTAAGTTCAGAAGTGATGCCGACGGGAACAAGCCGGGCCTGCAAGGTAAGATTCTCTGCCCTGATCTCATTTTGCCAGCTCTTATCCATTGCAAAGAGAAATAGCAATCCACCAACTGCAGTTTTGTTTTTCGACACCCTGATCTGCAGGTAAGAAGATTCGAGTTTAAATCCTTCAGAAACGTTATCCGTCAAATTCAGTTCCACGGTAACAGGACTTGTTTTTCCAGCCAGATCCAGGCCGGCAGTCCCGACCTCATTCTGTACAGTCTTATCAGCTGCCAGTACACTTGCATGAAGATAGGCTTCTGCGAATCCGGAATACTCTGCTTTAAGCACCAGCTTTCTTTCCCCGTCGCCGGTAACTGTCACTTTGGTGATTCTACCCTCAAGCCCTTTCGACCCGATGAGAGATGCGATACCTGCTGCTATGTCATCTACTTTGGTCAGGTTTTTCCCTTCCAGTCCACTGAAATTCTGTGAAAACAAAGTGTTGATGCCAAACAAGGAGATAAGCAAGATGGTGATAAAGAGCCTGTTAAGGGATTGAATTGAGATTAAAAAGGGAACAGGGGTTTTCATAGCGATTGGATTTTAACGTAAGTTAAAATATTATCTCGCCAAAGTCAATAAAAAATGATTGAAACCGGGTTGTGATTTATTATTTGATACAAAACGTTAATCAGGAAGAGGCTATCCGGCGCATCTGTTCACTCGGGCAGGGTTCGGATATTATACTATGATCCAAAACTCATCCCCAGTTCAGCGGCGATTCCTTTCAGGTCCTGTACCACGGCGGGGACAAGGTTGATTCCTTCCCTGGAAAACCTCTCCTCTGCCTCTCTCTCCGGGTCGCCAGGTATCAGTACCCTTTCTTCCCCCTTTGCCGGTTTAGCATTACGGAATGTTCTGATCCAGTGGTCCATTGCTGCCCTGAACTCATCTGCCGGCCTGAAGGCATCAACCCTCATGGCACCGAAGAAATGGCCTGTTCCAACGCCAGGCTGGTTTTCCGGCACAGGCAGGTAGGCAACGCTTGGAGGTACGAATGGCCCGAAGTTGGCCCCGCTGAAGAGTGAGCTGAAAATATCAATCACTGCCGTCATGCAATAACCCTTGTGGCTGCCGTGGAGACGGTCACCTCCCAGTGTGACCATTCCTCCTCCCCGCCGAAGGATGCCCGGATCGTCTGAGGGAAGTCCCTCGGCGTCCTGGACATACCCCAGCGGCACCTTCTCACCCTTTTTCTCTGATACAGCCAGCTTTCCCCTTGCAATGGGGGTGGTGGCAAAGTCTGCCACAAAGGGGGGCTCCTCCAGCGCAGGAACTGCCACGGCGAGAGGATTTGTTCCCAGGAAGCGGCTCACAGAGAAGGTCGGAACAACCAGCGGGTTGGCATTGGTGACGGCAATGCCCACCATGTTGTGTTCAAGCGCCATCATTGCATAGTAACCGGCTATCCCGAAGTGGTTTGAATTGCGGACTGCCACCCAGCCCGTGCCGGTGGCAGCCGCTTTCTCAATTGCCAGACGCATCGACCTGACGCCTGCCACCATCCCGAAACAGCCGTCGCCGTCAACCACGGCAGTGGAAGGGGTCTCGTGCACGGTCATGACATCAGGGGTGACATTCACCCTGCCGCTCTTCCAGAGCTCATAGTACTCACGTACCCTTATCATTCCATGCGAAGAGTGGTCCCGCAGCTCCGCCGCTACCAGCACGGCTGCCACCGCAGCCGCATCATCGCGGCTGCATCCCAGTCTCATGAATATTCCTGTCGTGAATTCAAGCAGGTATTTATGGTCGTACATCTATATTCAGATAATTTAATTACAAGATTTAAAAAGACTGCAGATTGCAGACTTCACTTCCTCACCCTCACCGGGTAGGGTGGCCGCACGGGTTCGGCAGGCGGATTCTTCTCCAGTTCCTTCAGCGCCACCTCTATAGCTTTCTCAAGCTGAGGATCCCTTCCGTTGATTACCTCAGCAGGCCACTGCTCCACCTCAATGTCAGGAGCCACACCAACGTTCTCCACGACAAAACCGTCTTCAGTCCAAATGGCGAGGTTGGGAGCCGTAACCATTCCTCCGTCCATCAGCTCCGGGAATCCCAGAGTTCCTACCAGTCCGCCCCATGTACGCTTGCCCACAAGTGTTCCCACCCCGAACTTGCGGAACATCCACGGGAGCATATCACCTCCTGACCCGGCTGTCTCATCGATGATCATCACCTTGGGCCCCTGTATGGAGGCACTGGGTGTCTTGAGATCATTGCCATAGCGCATGTTCCAGTATGATTGCTGCGGGCGCTGAAGCAGGTCAATGTAATAATCTGCTATCAGGCCGCCACCGTTGAAGCGCTCGTCAATGATTATCGCCTTCCTGTTGGCCTGCGGGAAGAAATATCTTTTAAAGTACTCATGACCCTGGCCGGAGGTGTTGGGGACATACACATATGCCACTTTCCCGTCAGTGGCCTCTGTCACCTTCTTCAGGTTGCCCTCAACCCAGTCGCGGTTTCTGAGACTGAGTTCATTGCCGATGGGTACCACTTTGATTACCCTTGAACCTGAATAATCAGGATTCGGGCCGAGGGTGAGTTCCACCATCCTGCCGTCCTTGTTTTCAAGGAAACTGAAGATATTCCTGTTTGCGGTCACGTCTTCGCCGTCAATGGCGAGGATGTATTCACCCGTTTTTACATTCAGCCCCGGCTCTGTGAGCGGAGACCTGAGGTCGGGATTCCAGTTCAGCCCTCCGTAAATCTTCTTCAGGCGGTACCTGTTGTTTTCAACCGAGAAGTCAGCACCCAGAAGTCCTCCTCCGACTCTCTGGGGGTTTGCCAGCCTGTCGCCGCCGCCAACCCTGTGGTGGCCAACGCCCAGCTCGCTGCACATCCACTGGATTACCCTGTTCAGGTCGCTTCTGCATGTAAGGTGGGGAAGGAACTGTGCATACTTTTCCTTCATCGCCTTCCAGTCGGCCCCGTGCATTCCGGGGTCATAGAAATAGTCGCGGTTGACCCTCCAGGCTTCATCAAATATCTGGGGCCATTCAGCAGCCGGGTCAATCCTGACAGAGAGTGCACCTGTATTAAGTACCCCCTTGCCGGGCTCAGGCTTCCTGCCGGCTGCCGTGATCCCGAAGGTCTGTCCCTTGCTGTAAAGCATCTTCTTCCCGTCAGCAGAGACGATGTAGTTGTCCAGTTCCATCACCTCCTCATCCTTCCGGTCCTTAACGCTGTATTTTCGAAGTGACGAACTTCCGCGGTCTGCCGGCCTGACGATGTACAGTATCTCTCCAGTACCGGCTACCCCCAGTCCGGCATAATTGCCTGGTGATAACGGCACACTGACTATCCTCTCCTGCAGCCCTTCAGTATCTATCTTCAGCAGTTCGCTCTTCTCAGCCTCGGGTGCCTTGGCTCCCGCTTTTGCTGATCCCCTGCCTGTGCTTTTTGCCGCCGGGGCCGGAGTTGCCCTGTCACTGTCTGTTTTTTCCTCTATCCCTTTTTCTTCGTCGCTTTCCTTCGCAAAAGGAGACTCTGAATCCTTCCTGAGGGTGACGAGGTAAATTGAGTTTGTCATCCGCATGTCAGCGCTGGAGAGGTCGAACCAGTTGATGACCGGACCTGCGTCAGTGGATGCAAAAAAGTAAATGTAATCACCGCTGGGGTCAAAGACCGGTTCCGAGGCATCGCTCAGTGCGTCTGTCACGGGGAATGACTTCTGCTGGTCAACCGAGTAGAGATAAACAACCCTGAAGAAGGTGTTCATCATCTTTGTATAGACAATCCATTTGGAGTCAGATGACCAGTCGCCGAACATCTCCCTGAACGGACCGGGGAAATACATCTCATCGGCATCAATCTTCCTGACAGCTGCCGTTGGTATGTCCAATAGCCAGAGGTTCCTTCCGTTGTCGGTGAAGACTATCTTCTTATTGTCAGGTGACCATTCGGGGTATGCGTAGAATCCTGTTCCCGGCAGGGTGAATATCTTCGGTTCCCCTTTGCCGTCCTGGGGTTTCAGGTGAAGCGCATATTCCCCGGAAGCATCCGAAAAGTATGCAACAGTTTTTCCGTCAGGTGACCATGAAGGGTATTTTTCATGTGCCCCGGTGGTAAGGGTTATATTTCTGGGATCACCCTTTTCTGCCGGAAGGGTCACAATCTCTCCCCTGTATCCGAAGAGAGCCCTGCTGCCGGTGGGGGAGATGTTTGCGCTTCTTATATAGTTTGTTCCCTGGAGGTAGCGGGGACGAAGCTCCAGCAGGTCGGCGGCTATTCCGGTCTTCAGTCTGTGAGACTGGCCTGTGGCGATATCAAAAGTATGGAGGTATCCTCCCTGCTCGAAAACAATCTTCTCCTGGGTTCCTGATGCATTCAGCACAGGGAAATCGGTGAAGCTGGTATGCTGTTTGATATCCTCCCCTTTGTCGCTGCATGAGAAGAGGTTGAATTCGCCGTTTCTGTCGCTGAGGAAATAAATTCTTTCACCTGTCCACATCGGGTCAGTGTCATTGCAGCCACCCTGCGGCTGAGGAACCTTTATCACTGACCGGTCGGCAAAAGTATAGAGCCAGATGGTGGAGACAGTTCCGCCCCGGTAATTCTTCCACTGTGCATGTGCCGGTGAAAGGGGTGTGTAAGCCATCCTGGCACCGTCAGGTGACCATGAGGCATAATAGGCATTGGGTATCTCAAGCTGTTCAGGAAATCCTCCGCCGGTGCCGACGGTGAAGAGCTGCGAATACCTTCCCGTGAAGGTTGCCCTCTGAGAGATGAACAACACCTTCTTACCGTCCGGGGTGAAGCCCCTGACGGCATCGCTGCCGGGGTGCCATGTGAGCCTTGCAGGCACACCTCCCTCCACGGGAATGACAAAGACATCAGTATTGCCGTCGTACTGTGCACTGAATGCTATCAGTTTCCCGTCAGGAGAAAAGCATGGTTCTCCTTCAATTCCCTCATCAACGGTTAGCCTGCGCGGAGCAGATCCGTCAGCATTCATAACCCAGAGATCTTCCGCGTAAATGAATGCGATGTGAGATTTACTTGCTGCCGGTTGTGACAGCATCCGTGTGTCGGATGTGTCAATGCCGTTAAGATTGACTGCTGCACCAAACATCAGCGCTGCAATCATTGCTGTTGTGAAAATCCTTCTTTTCATGGCTATTTTGTTTTTCTGAAAGTGTTTGTCGCGTTTGCCTGTGCTTTGGGCGTTATCACAAGGTCACTGATGCATACATGGTCAGGGAGGCTGGCGCAGTAATGTATCACCTCCGCCACATCCTCGCCCCTGAGAGGTTCCAGGCCACTGTAGACCGTCTCAGCCCTGGCACTGTCTCCCTTGAACCGAACCAGGGAAAACTCCGTCTCCACCATTCCTGGAGCTATGTTTGTAACCTTTATGCCGTGCTTCAGCAGGTCAATCCTCATTCCCCTGGAGAGTGCATCCACTGCATGTTTTGAGGCGCAGTATACAGCGCCGTTCTCATAAACCTCCTTGCCTGCTATGGAGGCGATGTTGAATATATGACCCTTACCCCTGCTTACCATAATGGGAGCTATCACACGGGTAACATACAGGAGACCTTTAATGTTCGTGTCAACCATCCTGTCCCAGTCATCGGTGTCCCCCTCGTCAATATGGCCAAGACCTACCGCCAGGCCGGCATTGTTTACCAGGATGTCTATATTCCGCCACTCCTCCGGCAGGCTTCCCAGGTGCTTTTCAACTTCAGGCCGGTCACGGACATCAAAGCAAAGCACCAGAACCTCCGTCCCGTAAGTGCTGCGCAGATGTCCGGCCAGTTCCTCCAGCCTTTCTTTTCTCCTCCCAGTAATTACCAACCTGTCAGATGATTCTGCAAATTTTACCGCAACGGCTTCTCCTATACCTGAAGTCGCGCCAGTAATCAATACCGTCTTCTTCATATCATAACTCTTTTCAGATTGGTAAATGTAAAAATATTAAGGGTATCTTTGCCGGCTGACTGGAAAATGATATGTCAAAAACACTGCAATGACGTGAAAGCGCCAGGCAGTGACGCAGAAAAAAGACCAGACATTAAACAGATCCGGATTCAATGAACGACACAAACCGGAAGAACGGGCCACCGGCGGAGCAGATTGAAAGGATGTTCGATTCGATATCAAAGCATTACGACCTGCTGAACCACCTTCTTTCACTTGGAACCGACAGGCTATGGCGCAGAAAGGCAGTCAGGCTTATCGGAAACCACTGTTCTCCCGGAGTTATCCTTGACGTGGCAACCGGCACCGGCGACCTGGCCATCGAAGCGCTGAGACTCAGTCCGGATAAAGTCACCGGAATAGACCTCAGTTCCAGAATGCTGGAGGAGGGGCGTCGCAAGATTGAAGCAATGGGTTACGGGGGGAAAATTGAACTTCTGAAGGGAGATGCTTCTGCAACAGGATTCGGTGACTGTACATTTGATGCGGTGATGTCAGCTTTCGGGGTGCGTAACTTTGAAAATACCCTGTCAGGACTGACCGAAATGTGCCGTGTACTCAAACCGGGAGGAATGATCATGGTTCTTGAATTCTCCAGGCCTTCAAGATTTCCCCTTAAACAGGTTTACGGATTCTACTTCAAGCAGTTGCTGCCAAGGATAGGCAGGAGGGTGTCAGGTGACCCTTCAGCTTACAAATACCTTCCTGATTCAGTGATGTCATTCCCCGACAATGAAAAATTCCTCGCTCTGCTGACCTCGGCAGGTTTTACCGGTGCAAGGCAAAAAAAGCTCACGGGCGGTATTGCCAGCATATATTACGGCTTCAAACCACTAAATAATCATACAATAAAACCTGAATAATTCGTTTTAATATCAGGACCCTTTAAAAAAGTGTATAAAAGAACTGCCATATTTGTCCTTGTACTTCTTTTGCCTGTTACCCTGATTGCTCAGAAGGCGAAGCCCAGGAATGACTCGAACTATGATGACAGGCTTCTCCATTTCGGGTTCAGCATGGGACTCAATACCATGGATTTCAATGTGAAAATGGTTCCCGGATCAGAGCTGACCGCCGAGGTTATCTCGCTGAAACCCGGGATCAATATTCAGATTGTCACTGACTACAGACCTTCAACATACCTGGATATAAGGTTTTTGCCCGGCGTCTCTTTCGGGCAGAGGACCATCAATTTCTATGACCTGTCGGCTACCAGGGTATATGAGTCCCAGATCGAATCATCCTTCCTGGAGTTCCCCCTTCTGCTGAAGGCGAAGGGGATGAGAATGAACAACTCAAGGCCCTACCTTATCGGCGGGATGAACTTCAGGTATGACCTTGCGGGAAAAAAGGAGTTTGAAAATCCTGGATCAAACGGCGGAGCAAGCTATCTCAGGCTCAATAAAGCCGATATATATTATGAGGTGGGAGCAGGAATAGATTTTTACCTCCCGTATTTCAAGCTTACCATTGAGGCGAAGATGTCGAACGGACTGCGTGACGTACTTGATTATAATGCCGATTATCCCCTCTATTTCAATGAGATTGCCTCGCTGAGGTCACAGATGTGGGTCCTTTCATTCCATTTTGAATAGTCATGCCGGTGGAGCTGAACCTTGTTTTGCCGCCGGAGGTCGCATTTGACGAAGCCTCGCTGAGGAGTTATCTTGAAAGAAAGAGTGGCAGGAATGACTTTTCCTTTCGTATACTGAGGCGGTCCGTTGATGCACGGAAGCCTGACATAAAGGTAAACATTACGGTTCAGCTGATCTTCCAGGGGGAAACTGCGGAGGAGATCCAGCCGCTGCGGCTCAGGAATGTCCTCAACGCCCGCGAGGTACTTATTGCAGGTAGCGGGCCGGCAGGGCTGTTTGCTGCCCTGGCTCTTATTGAGGCAGGACTTAAGCCCGTGGTGCTTGAGCGGGGGAGGGAAGTGAGTGAACGCAAGCGGGATGTGGCTGCCATCAGCAGGCAGCACCTGGTGGACCCCGACTCAAATTACTGTTTCGGTGAGGGCGGGGCAGGAACATTCTCTGACGGAAAGCTCTACACCAGGTCAAAGAAGAGAGGCGACAACCGGCGTGTCCTGGAACTGCTTGTACTGCACGGGGCTGATCCTGCCATACTATATGAAGCACATCCCCACCTCGGCACCGACAGGCTGCCGGGGATCATCAGTGCAATCAGGAGCAGCATCAGGGAGGCAGGAGGAGAGGTTCTGTTCGGCAAACGGATTACGGGTATTTCCGTCACTCAAAACCGGTTCCGCAGTGTTACCGTCAATGAAAGTGAAACCTATAAAGCTGATGACCTGATTCTTGCCACCGGCCATTCGGCACGTGACATCCATTCCTTGCTTCTGGAGGCCGGGGTGAAACTGGCATTCAAGCCTTTTGCCATGGGTGTCAGGGTGGAACACCCGCAGGAACTGATTGACCGCATACAGTATCACGGCAGATCCAGAGGCGATTACCTGCCTGCTGCTGCCTATACCCTGGCAGCACAGGCTGATGGCAGGGGCGTCTATTCATTCTGCATGTGTCCCGGAGGTTTCATGGTCCCTTCTGCCACCTCCCCCGGGGAGGTGGTGGTGAACGGGATGTCACCATCACACCGTGGCTCACGCTGGGCAAACAGCGGAATAGTGACGGAGATCAGGGAGGAGGATGCCCTGCGTTACGGCACCGGTCCTCTTGCAGGAACAGCGTACCAGGCCTCGCTGGAAAGAATGGCCTGGAAGGAGGGAGGCATGAGCCAGCGTGCCCCGGCACAGCGACTTACCGATTTTGCGGAAGGAAAAGCATCAGCCACCCTGCCGGAAGCATCATACTTTCCCGGGCTGACTCCATCACCCCTCCATGAATGGCTGCCTGAAGAGATATCGGGCAGGCTGAGGACAGGATTCACGGAGTTCGGCAGGAAGATGAGGGGCTTCCTCACCCGCGAAGCACTGGTTGCTGCAGTGGAATCACGCACTTCGTCGCCTGTCAGGGTTCTTCGTGACCCGGTCACCCTCACCGCTGAGGGAACAGAAGGCCTCTATCCTGCCGGTGAAGGTGCGGGATATGCCGGCGGAATAGTCTCCTCGGCAGTTGACGGGATGCTTTCAGCTCAGGCAATAGCCGGGAGGCATTAAGCAATAGCCAATCGGCATCAGGTAATAGCCGGCAGGCAATAGGCAATAGCCAATCAGCATCAGGTAATAGCCGGCAGGCATTAGGCATTACCAAATCGGCATGAGGCAGTTTGATTCGCCTTTTGCGTCGTTGTCTCAAACTGTCTGCTGCCTGTTACCTCTTCTTGCAAACTCAGAACACACTATGGCGGCGGCCATGCTGACATTCAGCGATTCCAGTCCTGCCACGGGCTGTGCCGGACCTGGAATGGTAATCCGGTCTGATACATATCGCAGAAGTCCTTCCGAAATCCCCTTCGACTCATTGCCAAAAAGTATGATGCCCTCACTGCCAAGGGGACTGTCATATACCGATTGTCCGTCAGTGACAGTGCCATACACGGGAATGCCGTCTGCAGCAGCCGTTGAGAGTAACCCCTCAAGAGGCCTGTACCACACGCTGACATGCATGAATGCCCCCATGGTGGCCTGTATGACTTTGGGATTGTAAAAGTCTACGGAGTCAGGAGAACAGATTATGTTTTCAATTCCGAACCATGCAGCAATGCGTATGATTGTGCCAAGGTTACCCGGATCCTGAACGCATTCCAGCACAGGTGTAAGCCTGTCGCGTAGGAGGCCGTCGCTGAACTGCCGTTTATGCATGGTTGCCACGGCGAGTACATTATGCGGTGTCCTCAGCGAGCTTATCCGCCTCAGCTCTTCATAACTCACAGTTACAACCTCATCGGCTCCCCTGATGACCGCCTCCTGTTCGCCGTCAATCCACTCCGGTTTTCCCGCAAGAAGCATAACCCTGTTGCCCGCAACTATATATTCCCTCACAAGTTTGTCTCCCTCAATGATAAACAGGGAATTCTCTTCCCTGACCTTTCTCTTCTGCAACGAGAGGATCATTTTGACCTGGTGGCGGGTGATACTTCTTGACATAACCTGGTGATTGAAAATAGAGTTTATAATGGTATATTTGCGTGCACCACTCTTCCCGTGAAAGTGATCCAACAGAGGGCAAATATAAAAATTACCGGCTCCAAACTGTCTCTGCTGGCGGTCATTATTTTCACGGCAGCATCATGCAATCCCACCAAATATGTTCCTTCAGGAGACCTGCTCCTCAACAGCAACGAACTTGCCATCAAACAGGATGAACAGTCCCTGCCGGCAACGGTGAGCCGCAGCGCTATGAAGCCCTATATCCGGCAGCAACCAAACAAGAAGATATTCGGAGTCCGGTTCCACCTCGGGCTGTATAACCTCTCCAATGTCGAAAAGGAGAAGTGGCCGCACGGATGGCTGAGAAGAATCGGCGAGGAACCAATAATATTTGATGAGGTGGCAGCCGAACGGTCAGCCGGACAGATTCAGAGCTACCTCTGGTCAAAAGGATTCTTCAATGCCAGGGTGAATGACACCGTCAGGGTGACCGGCGACGAGGCCAGGGTTGTATATGATGTTATGCCCGGCAGACCATATACCATTGCTGACATCAGATATGAAATACAGGACTCTGTACTCCGGGGCCTTGTGATGATTGACACGGTAAACTGCATGATTGAGAGAGGAATGATCTATGATGTTGACCTTCTTACGAAAGAGAGGAGGAGGCTGGAGCGATTCATCAGGGATGTGGGATTCTATACCTTTTCAACAGAGAACATCTTTTTCCGTGTTGACAGCTCCCTGATGAGGCACCAGGTGATCATCAACTACGTGGTTTCTCCCGCTGTCACGGTCGACAATCAGGGCCGCAGGGCTGTCGCCGCACACAAGATGTATCGTATCAGGGATATTTACGTTTATCCTGACTTTGACCCCAGAAATGCTCTCACCGGAGGTGCTGATTACACCAGCAGCCTTGACACATCATTCCATAAGGGGATCTATTTCGTCTCAACCCCCGGACGCACCCTTGTCAAACCGGATGTGTTGAGCCAGGCCATATATATCTCACCGGGAGCCCTTTACAGCGTCACAAATACGGAATTGACGCAGCAGCATCTCACTGACCTGAGGAACCACCGCCTGGTAAATGTATCGTTCATGGATGCGGAAAGCATCTCGGGGAACAGGAGGGATGAAGGTATGCTTGACTGCATCATCCAGCTTACCCCTGTGCAGCGACAATCGTTCACAGTTGAACTTGAGGGAACCAATACTGGAGGAAATCTCGGAGGGGCTCTGAACCTCATTTACCAGAACAAGAGCCTGCTAAGGGGTGCTGAAGTATTCAGCATGAAGCTTAAAGGTGCATATGAGACACTGACGGAGGATGTCAGCGGATTCAGAAACACCCAGCAGTTCGGTATAGAGGCCAACCTCAGGATTCCCAAGTTCCTGATACCATTCCCCGCCAGGGAGTCATTTGTCAGAAACAGGGATCCAAGGACCGTTCTGCAGGCAGGATACAACTACCAGAAGCTGCCTGTCTTCTCACGGTCAGTGGCCAATATCTCACTCGGATATTCATGGAACGGGAACAGATATACCAGGTTCAGCGCGAACCCTCTTTCACTTAATGTTGTCAAGCTGCATTATATCACACCTGAGTACCAGGCAATGATTGACACCATGCCTTATTTTGCCAACTCGCTGCGCGACGTCAGGATCGTGGGAGGAAGATATGACTTTGTCTTCAATAACCAGATGATCCAGAAATCAAAGGACTTCTGGAATGTGCGGGTTGGACTTGACATCGCCGGGAACCTTCTGAATACCGCATATGTAGCGGCTAATGCCCGGGTGGCACCTGACGGAAGCTATCACCTGTTCAGACAACCGTTTGCCCAGTTTATCAAGGCAGAGGTGGATGCCGCATATAACTTCAGGTTCAATGAGGCCAGCAGCATCGCATACCGGATATTCGCCGGTGTGGGATGGCCATACGGCAACTCTGAAGTAATGCCTTTTGAAGAACAGTATTTCGGCGGGGGAGCGAATGACATAAGGGCATGGATGGTGAGGACCCTGGGGCCGGGATCATATATCCTGCCCGAGACCTCATTCATAAACCAGACCGCAGACATGAAGCTCGAATTCAATGTTGAATACCGGTTCAAACTGTTCTGGATACTTGAGGGGGCAACTTTTATCGATGCAGGAAATATCTGGACTGTAAGGTATGACTACAATCGCCCTGGAAGCCTTTTCAGGTTCAGATCACTCGCGGATGATATCGCAGTCGGAACAGGACTGGGCTTCAGGTTTGACCTGAAGTTTGTGCTCCTGCGTGCCGACTTCGGGCTTAAACTGCGTGATCCGCAGGATACTGACGGTTCAAAATGGATCCCCCTCAGCCGCCCCTTTGACCGCAAGCAGGACATTACCATGGTAATCGGTATCGGGTATCCGTTCTAGCAGGTGAGAGGCAGTAGTCATCAGGCAATAGTGTCGGCAAGAAATAAACACTGACTGCCTGTTATCCTGTAAACACACTACTGACTATTGCCTTGTATTCTAATTTTTCCTAACTTTCATCTCATCTTGCTGCTTTAACTGTGAAACCATTGAGGAAAACCATCACGTCGCTGGTTGGTTTTGACCGCCGGGAGAGGCGTGGTACGTTCATATTGTCACTGATGCTTGCAGTCCTGCTGCTGGTAAGGTTCATAGCCTTCCGGCCGGGCAGGCTTCCGGAGGAACTGCCGCCGCTTTCTCCGGGCCAGGCAACATTGGCCGCCGGCAGGGAGGTACTGAACATTCCTGCCAGGCCATTTACATTTGATCCGAACGCGGCTGCATATGATGATCTTATCAGGCTCGGTCTTACGGAGAGGCAGGCCCGGACACTGGTAAATTACCGGAACAGCGGGGCCAGGTTCCACCGGCCTGAAGACCTGAACCGTGTATACGGCATTGACTCTGCCACGGCAGCCAGGCTGATTCCATATATTAATATTATGGAAGATCCCCGGGGAGATAAGCAGAAGACCGCCGGAAGAGCAACAGGAACAGAACCGGCAGCAGGGGCCGTAACAGGCGCATTGCCTGAAGAAAGGTTTGCCGGGGGGACCGGATACAGTCATACCCGGACTGAAGCCCCTGCAGGGGTTGACAGGATTGATCTGAACACCTGCAGTGCGGATGAGCTGGAGAAGCTTCCGGGGATAGGTCCTGTTCTGGCTGTGCACATCATCCGTTACAGAAGCCTCCTTGGTGGTTTTGTTGATACGGGTCAGCTGGCTGAGGTATACGGCCTTGACAGCACAGTGGTAATGATGACCGGGGGGATGGTGACGCTGACCTTTGACTCCGTCAGGCCCCTTGTGCTTGACAGTATCACCTTTGGTGACCTGGCCGGTCATCCCTACCTGGGGATTGAGGCGGCAAGGAAGATAACCAGGTACAGGGCCATTTCAGGAAAACCACTGACGCTGGGAGAGATGGCCGGCAGCGGAGTCATCACCCCGGCTCAGGCGGGGCGGATAGCCCCTTATGTGAGACCACCCCGGGGAGTTGTACGAAGTGATTATGAATTTATTTCATCAAAAGTTTTGAAATGATTTTCAGAGATATTAATTTTGCGGCTCGATTTTAAACTTAAAGTTCAATTATGATAATTGTACCGGTAAAAGAAGGCGAGAACATTGACAGGGCCCTTAAGAAATTCAAGAGGAAATTCGAGAAGACGGGTGTTATCCGTGAGCTCAGGGCACGTCAGGCCTTTGTCAAACCCTCGGTTCGCCGCAGGGAAGAGGTAAAGAAGGCCATCTATGTTCAGCAGATGCAGCGCGAGGAGGAGTAGTCATCCCTGCACTCTGGAGTTGCCATAAATAGTAAAATCAAAAGGTTCCTTTCATGGATATAAAGGAATCGTTCCTTCAATACATCCGTACCGAGAAGCGATATTCACGGCACACCGTTACTTCCTACAAGAATGATCTTGAACAGTTTATGATTTGGCTGGAGGAATCCCGGCCTGGCACCGCTCTGCCAGGTGTGAATCACGGTGATGTCCGGGGCTGGATGGTTTCATTGCTGGAGGGCGGCGCAACTGCATCCACTGTTCACAGGAAGATGTCAGCCCTTCGTTCCCTCTTTCGTCACATGCGGAGGCACGAGCTCATCAGTACTGATCCGATGGCGGGATTAAAGCTCCCCAGGAAGCCGAAGCAGCTGCCCGCATTTGTTGCCGAGGATGCACTTGTAAAACTGCTTGATGAGTTCCGTTTCGGGGATAATTTTTCAGGGATCCGTGACAGGACTGTGGTGGAATTTTTGTATCTTACAGGCATGAGGAGGTCGGAACTGATCAACCTGCGTGACACGGATGTGGATCTCTCCGCCGGGCAGGTCAGGGTTACGGGTAAAAGGGAAAAGCAGAGGGTCATTCCCCTGCCGGCAGGTTTTGTAAAATCCCTGAAGACATATATTGAATCCCGCCGGGAGCAGGGGCTCCCCGGCGCCTGGTTCTTTGTCACTGACAGGGGGAACAAAATGTATGACCGGGCTGTTTATAATATTGTGACCAGATATCTTGCCATGGTAACCACAATTGAGAAAAAGAGCCCCCACGTGCTGAGGCACACCTTTGCCACCCACATGCTCAATCGTGGTGCCGACCTTAACTCGATCAAGGAGCTTCTTGGCCATGCCAGCCTCTCGGCCACCCAGGTTTACACTCACAATACATTCGAACAATTGAAAAAAATATATAAACAGGCTCATCCAAGAGCATAAACACTAATTTAACAGGAGGTACTGCCATGAACATTCAGATCCATTCGCTCAGGTTTGATGCAGACAAGAAGTTGCTTGACTTTGTTACGCAGAAGGTGAACAAGCTTTCGCAGCTAAGTGACGATATTGTCAGTGCAGAGGTGTTTCTGAGGTTAGAAAAAGATGATGAGAGAGAGAACAAGGTTACGGAGATCAAGGTGGAGTATCCCAGGGGGCCCCTTTTCGCCCGCAAACAAAGCAAAACATTTGAAGAGGCAACCGACCTTGTGATCGATGCTCTTAAGCGGCAGATAGTCAAACAGAAGGGAAAGATGCGGGGAGAGTGATCTCCCTGCATTAAAAAAAGTCAGGATAATTTTGAGATTTGAATTTAAAATCCCTACATTTGCAAACCGATTTTTGAGGGTAATTTCTCAGAAATCGGTCGTTCTTTCAAATGCCGATGTAGCTCAGTTGGCCAGAGCAGCTGATTTGTAATCTGCAGGTCGGGGGTTCGAATCCCTTCATCGGCTCTAACCAGGCATGCTCTGTAAAGACGGGGAGATACCAAAGTGGCCAACTGGGGCAGACTGTAAATCTGTTGTCTGATGACTTCGTAGGTTCGAATCCTGCTCTCCCCACTCTTACAGTGCCCGCAGCATCTTTTGCCTTCTTTATGGTGAATAATGCAGGGTGCCGGTTAACAATTATAAGCGGGAGTAGCTCAGTTGGTAGAGCATTAGCCTTCCAAGCTAAGGGCCGCGGATTCGAATTCCGTCTCCCGCTCAGAATGCCGATGTAGCTCAGGGGTAGAGCACTTCCTTGGTAAGGAAGGGGTCATGAGTTCAACTCTCATCATCGGCTCAAACGATTTTGGATGTAAATTTAAATTAATAAGCTTTTAGTTATGGCAAAAGAAAAATTTGACAGGTCGAAGCCACACGTAAATATCGGTACGATCGGTCACGTCGACCACGGCAAGACCACCCTGACGGCTGCTATTACGATGGTTCTCGCAAAGAAAGGTCTCTCTGAAGTAAGGGACTTTGACTCAATTGACAATGCTCCTGAGGAGAAGGAAAGAGGTATTACCATCAACACTGCTCACGTTGAGTATTCAACGGCGAACCGTCACTATGCGCATGTTGACTGTCCGGGTCACGCTGACTATGTCAAGAACATGGTTACCGGTGCTGCCCAGATGGACGGCGCAATTATCGTTGTTGCCGCCACTGACGGTCCGATGCCTCAGACACGTGAACATATCCTTCTTGCACGCCAGGTGAACGTGCCGAAGATCGTTGTCTTCCTTAACAAGGTTGACCTCGTTGACGATGAGGAACTGATCGACCTCGTTGAAATGGAGGTACGTGACCTTCTTACATTCTACAAGTTTGACGGTGACAATGCTCCCGTTATCCGCGGTTCAGCTCTCGGTGCAATGAACCATGAACCGAAGTGGGAAGAGAAGGTGATGGAACTGATGGATGCAGTTGATGCATACATACCCATTCCTCCGCGCGAGAATGAAAAGCCTTTCCTTATGCCTGTTGAAGACGTATTCTCAATCACCGGACGTGGTACCGTTGCTACCGGCCGTATTGAAACCGGTATGGTTCACACCGGTGATGAACTTGAAATCGTCGGTCTTGGCGCTGAGAAACGCAAAACGGTTTGTACCGGCGTTGAGATGTTCCGCAAGATCCTTGATCAGGGTGAAGCAGGTGACAACGTTGGTCTGCTCCTTCGCGGTGTTGACAAGAAAGAGATCAAGAGAGGCCATGTGCTTGCAAAACCAGGGTCAATTACACCCCATACCAAGTTCAAGGCTGAGGTCTACGTTCTGAAAAAAGAGGAAGGCGGCCGTCACACCCCGTTCCACAACAATTACCGTCCGCAGTTCTATCTCCGTACACTTGACATCACCGGTGAAATTCACCTCCCGGAAGGAACAGAGATGGTTATGCCCGGTGACAACATCACCATTACAGTTGAACTCATCTACCCGGTTGCCATCAACAAGGGTCTCCGTTTCGCAATCCGCGAAGGCGGCCGTACAGTTGGTGCAGGCGCAGTTGTTGAGATCGTCGAGTAAGACCTTATTATATATATATGGTAACCGTACCCGGTACGGTTACCATTAAAATGCACACGGGTGTAGCTCAGTTGGTAGAGCACTGGTCTCCAAAACCAGGTGTCGGGAGTTCGAGTCTCTCCTCCCGTGCAAAACGGAATTCTTATCATGAAGATTGGAACTTATTTTAAGGAATCATATAACGAACTCATGCACAAGGTGACATGGCCTTCATGGAGTGAACTCCAGGGAAGCGCAACCCTTGTACTTGTCACCTCCGTAATCCTTGCCATCGTAGTCTGGGCTATGGACTTCATATTCGACAAGGCCATGGGGGTTGTCTACGGTTTGTTATATTAAAATCATAACGGTCACAGATGAGTGAAAGCGTTAAGAAGTGGTATGTCCTCAGGGCTATAGGCGGCAAGGAGAAGAAGGTAAAGGAATATCTTGAGAATGAGATAGTCCGCCTGAAGCTGCAGGATTACATCACCCAGGTACTGATACCGACGGAGAAGGTTTACCAGATCCGTTCAGGAAAGAAGGTGAGCAAGGAGCGTACCTTCTTCCCGGGTTATGTGATCGTGGAGGCCGCACTGGTGGGCGAAGTGCCCCATGTTCTCCGCAACATACCCAACGTCCTGGGATTCCTGGGTACACAGTCGGGTGAACCGACACCGATACGAAAGGCAGAGATCAACCGTATCCTCGGAAAGGTAGACGAACTGGCAGCCAGCGAAGAGGAACTCAACGTTCCGTTCGTCGTGGGTGAAACGGTTAAAGTGATAGACGGACCCTTCAACAGCTTCACAGGTGTTATTGAAGAGGTCAATGAAGAGAAGCGAAAGCTGAAGGTGATGGTCAAGATCTTCGGAAGAAAGACCCCGCTTGAGCTCAGCTTCATGCAGGTAGAGAAAGAAAGTTAGGGAAATAAGGAAATTGACAGCCGTGAATTATAATGCTTCCTTAAGCGGCAGTCATGCTCTCGCTATAAACAATGCAAATTTTTAATTATGGCAAAAGAAGTTGCTGGATTAATCAAATTACAGATTAAAGGCGGAGCAGCCAATCCATC
>JALONR010000025.1 GCA_025454815.1 Bacteroidales bacterium
TTGCAGGGGTTTTATCCAGTTCCTGTCTCCCCTGTTCAGGGTTGCAGGAAGTTCATGAAAGTCCCTGACATCCCTTTTGCCGCTTAATACGGCAAGACTGTAGCCGCAATTCATTACCCTCTGAATAACCAAAATTTCTGAAAATTACTCAATCATTTTGGAAATCCAAATGATATGAGTACCGGAGGGTATGACGTCAGACCTTTATCCTTGCCGATATTATGAAATTCCTTCCCGGTGCGGCAATTCCCGAAGAGTAGGTTCTGTACCTCAGGTCAAGGATATTCTCCACCCCTGCCGTGAGTTCCAGCCGGTTGCTTATGTTAAATGAACTCTTGAAGTTGAGTGTAAACCATCCGGGTGACCATGGTTCACCGTTTTCGTCTTTGGCGTACAGGTATGGTTTATCCTTCTCGCCGGGTGCCATTCGGTCGTTCGTTATGCTTCCGTTGTAGGTGGCATACAGGTCTGCCCTGATAACTGACCGTTCAAAGATGAAATGTGTGGCTCCGAACAAGGGAGGCACGTGCCTGAGCGGGGCTTTCTCGTCATCATACCCCCTTGTGAGGGATAGTGATGACTTTATTCTTACGGATGATGACGGACGCATTTCTCCTTTAAGTTGGGTACCGTAGACAATTGCATAGCCGGCATTTACCATGGCGTATACCTGGCTCTCTTCGCCCTGGAAATCAATGGTGGGCTGCCCGTTGAAGAGAAACTCCCGGCGAACCATAGCGTTGTCAAGATATGAGTAAAAGACGGAGGCTTCTGCCAGCAGAAGTTTTCCAAACTCCCTTTTTATGCCAAGGTCAAGGTTGTAAAGGTATTCTGGTTTCAGGTCAGGGTTTGGTACAACCAGGACTCCGGGAGCTGATTCGAAAACCTTTCCAAGGTCATCAAGGTTGGGTGCCCTGAATCCGGTGGAGAGGTTAAGGGTAAGTTCCGTCCGTCCGTCAGGTCTGAAGACTGCACCTGCGGCACCGGTCAAAGCGCCATTGGCTGACTCAATTGTAGTGAAGGGAAAGTTGTAGAAGGAGTTGTCAGCTATCTCCGAATTAAGGCTGACGTAGTTGTACCTCGCTCCCGTGCTGACAGTCAGCCTGGTGCTGAGGTTGAACTTATAGCCTGCGTAGGCCGCGACGCTGTTGTACCTGTTCCTGCCGTTGGGATACCTTGAACCTGCAGGGGTGGTCTCGCCGGTAATGATGTTCCTGACGTCAGCGGTGCTCTTAATGTTGTTCCAGACGTATTCGGCTCCGTAATAGAGCAGGTTACCATTATCACCGGTCTTTTTGTCAAGATCGATATTTGCTGACCAGATCCCTACTTTTTCAAACTGTTCATTGAGGTCAGTCTTATTCAGACCCCTGTCGTGGCGGCTCTCGCGGTAGTCCTGCCGTGCCACCGTCAGCCTTGCCTCGTCAAAGATGGCGGTTGGCCTGTTGTATCGTCCTGAGGCATTGGTCATCATCCATACCTGTGGTCCGTAATACCAGTCGCCGTATCTCAGGGTATTGTTCCTTGTCTGGATAAGCCTGTCGTAACGTGGCACATCAGAGAGGCGGGAGTAATGATGAGCCAGGTCAATGTCGAAGTTTCTTCCGGCCTTGAAACGGACCTTGTTCATGGTATTGAGCTGGTCGTAACCGGAAGCGACCTGTTTGCGGGGATTGGGGTTCATTATTATGCTGTCCCTGTTTCCGAAGCGCATCTGGTATTCATTGCGCAGGTATTCCGGGTGGGACACCGATCCCATGACCAGGTCACCGAACTTGGACCAGGTCACCGAGGAGAGGAATGCGACACGCCTGCCTCCAAGATTGATATCTGCATGGTATGTCTGTTCGGAGGAGGCTGATGACCAGCGCGTCATCCCCTCGGCTTTAAGAAAGAGGGAGTCGCCCGTGGAGAAGAGAGCCCTCT
This sequence comes from Bacteroidales bacterium, assembly GCA_025454815.1. GTDB lineage: Bacteria > Bacteroidota > Bacteroidia > Bacteroidales > VadinHA17 > SR-FBR-E99. The sequence continues at coordinate 1,927 of JALONR010000025.1, forward strand.
TTGTATGGAAGTCCATCACTCCGCCCAGTGCGTCACTGCCGTACATTGTTGCACCCGGGCCGAAGATGATCTCAGTTCTTTCTATTATGTTCGGATCAAGGGATATTACGTTCTGGATGTTCCCCTCGCGGTATATGGCATTGTTCATCCGCACTCCGTCAACGTTTATCAGCACCCTGTTTGTGGCGAAGCCTCTGATCATCGGGCTGCCGCCACCCAGCTGGCTCTTCTGCACGAATACATCTCCCATGGAGACAAGGTCAGCGGCTGTCTGGGGATTCATCATTCTCACGGCTGGCTGAGCCACTACCGTGATATGATTTGGTACCTCGTCAGATTTCTGCTCCCAGCGGTTTGCCGAGACAATAAACTCCTCCACCTCAAAGGTCTTTGTCTCCAGTCTTACGATCCAGCCGGCTGTCTTCAGCTCTTCCGGTGTATATGAGACTCGCTCGTATGAAAAATGCTGGAAGTAAACCGGCTGACCCGCCCTGAAACCGGAGAGACTTACCTTGCCGGAGGGGTTTGTGTAGCCGAACTGGGTCCTGGCCTCATTGTATACGGCAACATCGGATACAGGTTTGCCTTCATCGGCGCTTACAACCGTAACTGTCTGCGCATCAAGACTGAGAAACGGTATGATAAAGAGCAGAAAAAGGATTGGTTTTTTCATAAGTCCCGTGATAAATGCCATGCCACAATGCACAAAAACCGTTCCATTCATAATCCCTCCGGATATGTTTACCGGCATATTGAGGCCTGTCTGTCAAACTGCCTGTCCGGGGCAAATTAATATTTTATATTTTTGATGTTGCATATCTAAAGCAACAATTGTGCGGAAGAGAACAGGCATCATCCTGGTTGGAGTTCTTGCCGCAGCGCTGGCTGTGGCTGCCTACTTTATCCGCAAGGAGAAGCAGGTGGTTATGATTGATCCGTGGGAAGCGGTTCCTGCCGATGCTTTTTTCATTGTTGAAACCCGGGATTTCCCTGAGTTGCTGACCAGTATTACTGATCCGGCAGGCCTTTTCCCCGGTCTGTCAGGTATGAGCTGGGCTTCCTCACTGGTAAAATCTGCCTCAGTCATTGACAGTGTCACCGGGGGGAGGGATGTGCGGGAACTGATCAGCGACAGCAGGGTCCTCATCTCTTTTCATATGGCCGGACAGGGACGTGCAGTTCCGCTGGCTGTTATGAGTATAAGTCCTTTGCTCACGGCAAGGAAGCTGGCAGCACTGTGTGAGGCTTCAGGGGCTGCAGTGACTGACAGGCGTGACCTGGGAGGAACGCGGACTTTCACCCTGACGTACAGGAGAGGGACCAATCAGAAAATCATTTATGTGGCTCTCACAGCCGGCATAATGGCAGTAACACCGTCTGAGAGCCTGCTGGCAGCGGCGCTTGACAACAGAAGCGCCGGTGCTGACATCAGGCAACAGCAGGGTTTTGCACCGGTTATAAGTGCTGCAGGCAAGGAGGCTGACAACATATTCATTCTTTTCAGAAACCTTCCCGCTTTTCTGAAATCTTTCACTGATCCTGAAAAAATTGCCTCACTGTCATCTGTGGCAATTGCGGGGGGAGGAGATCTCGCCACGGCCGAAGAGGGCCTGTTCATCAGCGGATTCCTTACCACGACAGGTGCCGGTGCCGGCGCTGACCGTCTTCGGGAGGTGACACCTGCAGAATGCGGCGTTCATGAGATACTTCCGCGCAAAACCCTGAGTTACAATACAATTATGCGCCGAGCCTCACTGGCCGGCGAGACAACCTCAGACCCGGCCTCAATGAATGCCACTGACCTTGCACTGATCCTCAGCCCCTTCACGGGCTCGGAGGTAACGGATGCAGTAGTGGTCGCCGGTGACGGTATTGAGAGGGTAAGATTATTCAGAATGACTGACCCCAGGTCGGCTGAAGAGGTGCTCCGGCAGAGGCTTACTGCCAGGTACAGGTCGATGGGTATGAGGGACAGTCACTTTGTGGCCTCGTCCGGGGATGCTGCCGGTGCCGGGGAGGTGATTTACCGCATGCCCTTCACGGGTGTGGCCTCAATGCTTGCAGGATCAGACAGGGGCAGGGCCGAAGGGGATGAATGGGTGGCATTTACAAGATCATACATGCTTTTCTCCGGTTCGCCGGAAGCCCTGGCAACGGTACTGAGAGAGTCGGGCAGTGAGAATACCCTCATTAATGACCCGGAATTCAGGGAGATGGAGAAGACCATGCCGACCAAGAGCTCATATCTCTTTTATGCATCGGGCAGCGCCATCAGGTCACTGGTTTCCGGATACCTGACGCCGGCGGCAGCCGGTGCCCTGGATGAAGCAGCTCTCGCGGGCATCGGTGGCATAGGAGTGAGCCTCACTCCAAGCAATGAAATGATCTACACCAGCCTTTCAGTAAGATACGGAGACAGCGGAGAACAGACTGCTCTCCCGCCGGCTGCAGCCGGTTCAGCAATCACGGCAACTTCCGAAAGTGATACATCGTCACTGAAACTGCTGTGGAGGGTGAAGCTGGATGCCGAACCCTCAATAAAACCCGGTTTCTTTACCAACCATAACACAGGGGCTACCGAGATCTTCATCCAGGACCGGAATAACAATATCTACCTGATCAGTCCATCTGGCAAAATACTCTGGAAGGCCGCGATCCGTGAAAGGATCACGGGTGACGTTTTCATGATCGATTACTACAAAAACGGAAAGTGGCAACTGCTCTTTGCAGGGCATGAATACCTGCATCTCATAGACCGCAACGGCAATTATGTGGACAGGTATCCGGTAAAGATGAGGTCACCTGCAACCAATACGCTGGCACTTTTTGACTACGAGAACAACAAGGATTACAGGCTGTTCATCGCCGGTGAAGACCGCAGGATTCATGCGTATGACCGTTCCGGCACACCTGTCAGGGGGTGGAACCTCTTCACCACAAGGGGCAGGGTGACTGACCCTGTTAACTTCTTCAGGGTAAGGGGCAAGGATTATCTCTTTGTTGCTGACGACCAGGCCGTTTATGTGCTTGACCGCACAGGGAACATCAGGGTGGCACACCAGGAGCCTCTTGTTAAGGCTACCGGATCAGCTGCCAGGATTACATCCGGTGACGAACCGGCTATCATCTTCTCGGCTCCTGACGGAGCCACCATCAGGCTTCTCTTCGACGGCACCGTCAGGAGAGATACCGTATCCGGCATCTCCGCATCACACAGGTCTGACTTTGCGGACATAGACGGCGATGACCAGACAGACCGGCTGTACCTTGACGGTTCTGTGCTCATGACGCTGGATAACAGCGGAAAAAGATTGTGGACTTACGGTGCCGGAAGCGGGAAGGCCGACGGTCCCTTCATCTTCAGTACCGGCTCAGGTGAGCGGAGGACAGCCCTTTATGATTCCGGAAACGGAATGCTTCATCTCATTGGCAAAAACGGAACCAGCCTAAGCGGATTTCCGCGCAGGTCAGGGCCTGGTTTCAATATCGGAAGAGTAACCAACAAAAGTACCTGGAACCTGATAGTAAGCGAGAACGGCAACTATCTGTGCAATTACGAACTGGTTCCTGTTTCAAAATAACTCTTGTATCTATGAAAAGGAAAATCTTAACGGTGCTCCTGCTGTTGTCAGCAGCGGCAGCCACTTACGGACAGAACAGCCAGGCTCTGTACTTCATGAACCTGCCTCAGAGAACCACACTGAACCCGGCATTAAAACCGTCAGGGCGATTCTATCTCGGGCTGCCCGGCATATCTGATATCTCCGTGAGGCTTGACAATAATTTCCTGAGCTTCTCTGACCTTTTCACCGGAGGCGTTATCTCTGATTCCACGATGACATTCCTGGAGAGGGGCCCGTGGCTGGACGATTTCCTTGCAGGGCTGGGGAACAACAACTCAATTGAACCGAAAGTCGGCATCAGGCTCTTCGGCCTTGCCTTTACAGTCAATGATAACCTGAGGTTCAGCCTTGACATCACCGACCGTGCAAATGCCAATGTTGTTTTTCCGGGTGACATCCTGAGACTCGGAATCGGGGGCAAAGAGGATTTCCTCGGCAAGTCCCTGGACTTCTCCTCTTTCAGGACTGACCTGACATACTACCATGAGATTGGCATAGGGGCTTCCGGCAACATTACAGATAAGCTCCGAGTGGGAGGAAGGGCGCTCATTCTTTCAGGGGTGGCTTCGGGCTACCTCAGGAACAATGGTGCAACTCTCACGGTTAATGATGATTTCACCCACACGGTCAATGCTGACATAGCATTTAACTTCAGTGCCCCAGTCACCTTCATCACCGAGGATGACGGTTCCATTCACGGTGTTGAGTTTGATGAATCCAGGTTTGATGGAGTCCACAATGTGGTCTCATACCTGGCTGGAATGTCCAACCCCGGCTTTGGCATTGACCTTGGCGCAGAATACCGGTTCAATGATTTGTTATCAGTCTCGGCAGCTCTGACTGATTTCGGATTCATCAGGTGGAAGAGAGACCTGACACAGCTTTCGATAGACGCAACCTTTGACTTCAACGGCCTGACAATGCAGGATGTCTACGATGAGAGCCTTGACTTTGAAGAGCTGCTTAACTGGACTCTTGACACCCTGCAGCAGGTCCTGGAGCTTAAGGAAGCGCCTGAGCCATACACTACCTACCTGCCTGCAACCCTGACTGCAGGATTCAGCTACACACCGGTGAAGTTCTTTACTGCAGGTTTGCTGTCACAGACCCGTTTTGTGGGAAAACAGGCTCACCAGGCAGTGACTTTTTCAGGCAACCTGAATTTCGGGAATTCCTTCTCCACAACGGTTGCATATACGATAGCCAACAGGCGATATGACAATCTCGGGTTCGGGCTGGCTTTCAGGGGAGGCTTTACCCAGTTCTTTGTGCTTGTTGACAATGTTCCTCTGAGATGGACCACGGTGACCAGCGGCGAAGGTACCTTCAGGATGCCGGAGCACTGGAACACCATTCATGCGAGGTTAGGCCTTAACCTGGTATTCGGAAACAGGGAGAGGGAAGAGATCCTGCCGGTGATGTAGAGAGGGTTCATTGCGCAAGGGAAGGAGCCCGGCGATCCCTCATCCGGGGTGTGTATCAAACCCCTGGCATCTTTGGTATTACCCGGAGGAATCCTTCAGCTGCCTTGCCAGGGCATTGGCAAAGACAAATTCATTGAGTATCCTGCAGTCTGACTTCAGGATCTCGTTCTTGTTGCCTTCCCAGCATTTTTCTCCCTCCTCGATGAAGATGATCTTTTCGCCGTTTTCCATCACCGAGTTCATGTCGTGGGTATTGACAATGGTGGTCATGCTGAGCTCAACGGTTATTTCCCTGATCAGCTCGTCAATGACGATGGATGTTTTGGGGTCAAGCCCTGAGTTGGGTTCATCGCAGAAGAGAAACCTGGGTTTAAGGGCAATGGCGCGGGCAATTGCCACACGTTTTTTCATTCCACCAGACAGTTCTGAGGGAAACAGCCTGTTGGAATTGACAATATGCACCCGGTCAAGGCAGAAGTTCACCCTGTCGAGTTTTTCCTGGTATGACATGGTGGTGAACATGTCAAGCGGGAATCTTACATTTTCCTCAACCGTCATAGAGTCAAACAGGGCACTGCCCTGGAAGAGCATTCCCATCTGCTGGCGAATCTCCTTTTTTCCCCGGAAGTCGAGTCCGGTGAAAAGCACGTTGTCATAGTATAATTCCCCTTCATCAACCTCCAGCAATCCCACGAGGCATTTCAGGAATACGGTTTTTCCCGAGCCGCTCTTCCCTATGATCAGGTTGGTTTTTCCTGGTTCAAAGACGGCTGATATGTCAGTCAGCACACGTCTGTCGCCAAAAGATTTGGATATACGTTCAGCCCTTATCATGAAAGGAGCATTTGTGTGAGAATGACATTGAAGAGCAGTATGGTAACGCTGCTGTAGACCACCGCCTTTGTGCTGGCGCGGCCCACCTCAAGTGACCCGCCTTCAACATTATAGCCCTGGTGTGCAGAAACCGTGGTGATTATAAAGGCAAAGACGACGGTCTTTATGAGGGAATAGGTGATATAGTATGGGATAAAGGCGTACTGTATCCCGTATATATAATCCTGTGATGTGATTACACCGGCACTTGTTCCCACGATCCAGCCTCCCGTTATACCGGTGATGATGCTTATGAGTGTGAGGAAGGGGTTGAAGAGGACGGAGGCAACCACCTTCGGGAGGATGATGTAGGAGGCGGAGTTGACGCCCATAAGCTCGAGGGCGTCAATTTGTTCTGTCACCCTCATGGTGCCTATTTCCGATGCAATATTGGAGCCTACCTTACCGGCGAGGATGAGGGCCACGATGGTTGATGAGAACTCCAAAATGATGGAGTCCCTGGCGCCCAGACCTATAAGATAGGTAGGGTAGATCGGGTTTTCAGTGTTGTATGCTGTCTGCAGGGTGATGACGGCTCCCATAAAGAAGGAGATGATGGTGACTATGCCTATGGAGCGCAGTCCGAGGCTCACCAGTTCCTTCATCGTCTGGCGGTAGTAGATGGAATGCTTTTCAGGCTTTGCGAAGACCCGCCCCAGCAACATCCAGTAAGATCCGAATCCTGACAGAAATCTGAACATGGAAAGCAATTATCAGCCCAAATGTAACAATAATTCGCCGGACCTTCACCAGCGCCTCATTTCCGTCAGGGTTTTTATATATTTGCAACAGTGCATATATATTCAGAATGAAGAAGAAAAACCGCTATTTGCTGATCATGGCCGGAGGTGTCGGAAGCCGCTTCTGGCCCATGAGCAGGAAGGATACGCCGAAACAGTTCCTTGACATACTGGGAACGGGAGAGACGCTGCTTCAGATGACCTACCGGAGGTTCATGAATATAGTGCCTCAGGAGAACATTTATGTGGTTACCAGCGAGGACAGCAATGATATTGTTGTCAGCCAGCTGGGAATAGATGCCGGACATGTACTTGCCGAGCCCCTGAGGCGAAACACAGCTCCCTGCATTGCCTATGGGGTCTTCCGGATAATGGCAGAGAACCCTGATGCGATAATAGCGGTTGCGCCGTCGGATCACCTGATTAAAAAGGAGGATGAGTTCAGGATGGTGATGGATGAAGCCTTCCGTTTTGCCGGTGAGTATGATGCACTGCTGACGCTTGGCATACGGCCTGACAGGCCGGAGACCGGTTACGGATACATCCAGGCCAACACCATGCAGCCGGTGAGTGGGTATGACAACCTCCACAAGGTCAAGGCCTTTACCGAGAAGCCGGAGCTGGCTATGGCAAAGATCTTTATTGAGAGCGGAGACTTCTACTGGAACAGCGGAATCTTCATCTGGAAGGGATCAACCATACTGGAATCATATGACAGGCATCTGCCTGACATCTTCCATACATTCAACGACGGGAAAGATCTCTTCAGCACACAGTCAGAAAAGGAGTTCATTACCAGGGCATATGCCCAGTGCAGCAGCATATCGGTTGATTACGGCATCATGGAAAAGGCAGACAACGTGTACGTGATATGTACTGACCTGGGGTGGTCTGACCTGGGTACATGGAGTTCACTGTACCTCCATTCCCGGCATGACAAGAACGACAATGCCGTACTGAATTCCAGGGCATTCACCTATAATTCGGAAGGGAACATCATCAGTCTTCCAAAGGACAAGATTGCGGTGGTTCAGGGTCTTGATGACTATATCATCATTGATACCGGAGATGTGCTCCTGATAGTTTCGCGTGACCAGGAGCAGAACATCAAGCGTTACCTGGAGGATGTCGGCAGGGAGGCAGGAGAGAAATACCTGTAACCAGGCACGATTCCGTATAAAATGCAAAAAGCGGCAGATCACAGACCTGCCGCTTTTTTTGCATGAATGCAGATTACCTGCCTAGTATTCCCAGAGGTCCTGTTCAAAGTTAAAGATCTCATTCTTGATCCTTTCCGCTTCGAAGATCTGGGCCGGGCCCATTTTGTACTGGTTTATAGACCTGTCGTCATAGACGTTTGATTCAGCTACAATATAACCATTGAACCGGCGCTGCAACATCAGGTCCTCAAAGGAGATGCGCTGTGCATCATTGAAGGAGTTGAATGCCTCATGTTGTGCAAGTGCCTGTCTTACATCTTCATACCTGATCCAGAAGAGGCGTCTCTTCACCAGCCTGGATGTGATCTGGTCATAGCCCATATAGATGGGGCATATGCCGATGATGCGGACATCAAGGCGTGAATGCTTCTTGTCAAAGAACCACTCCTCGAGCACCATCAGCTGTTTGATGTCAGCCGGATTCTCCATGTTGGTCACGGTTGAGTCCCGCTCCATCCCATCGGCCCCGATGACTGCGATGGTGAGTGTATCGCGGTTCATTTTGGCGGCTATGTCATTATAGGTTGTCGGAACGGTCATGGCGTCACCGTCGGTGGCCGAGACCCTTCCCGACAGGATCTCATTCAGGAGGATACCTGATATGTTCATCCTGCCGTCAGACATCTCCGATGTGAAGCGGTTGGTTGCCGCATCATACCTCAGCGACGGGTAGTAGAGGTTCAGGTTCATCTTTTCCCTCAGGTCGATGATCCGGTAAAGTCTCTTTGACCATATCACGTCTGACTCTCCCAGGTACGTATAATTGATCTTCTGGTTATCGGGCATCTGCTTGGTATAGATGTCTCCGAACGACTGGGCCATTGCGCCTGTACAGATCAGGAGGCCTGCGAGGCCTGCCAGAATTCTCCTGTTCATGGTTTGTATCTTCTGTTGTTAGTTAATCTTAAGAATGATCGGGTTGAGGTCCCTGGTTCTGCCGTCGGGGCCTACTGCCTTGATCTTTTCAATTATAAGTTTCTGTCCGGCACGCAGGTTGGCTATAAGGCCCTTCTGCTTGTCGGTAAGCCTGTTGTTGTTTGATTCGGCCGTGATCTCAAATCCCTTGTCGTTGACAGAGACTGTAAATCCGGTTACCGTATAGGTAAGGTCGAATTCAAAGTTTTCAAGTACTGCCGTCACCACCTGCTGGGCGGAGGCTACGCTCTTAAGCACGTTTCCTTCCTTCATGTTGGCAAATCGTGCCTCCGGATCGGGTATTCTCCTGACCCTGAATTCCACAGGGGGAAAGGTTTGCACCTTGCCGTCAATATTGGCAGATACGATAATCTCTGCATTCTGGCCCACTGTTCTGGGTTGTGCGATGTATTCACCGCGGTAATCCTTGTATTTGCCCCTCTTGATGTCACCATTGGTCATGCGGACGGTGAGTTTGTCCGATCCTACGCCCGGGACAGATATGTCAAGCGGGTTCTGGATCCCCTGGTAGAGGACGTTCATTGCAGTAGGAGAGACCACAACATTAGGCATTCCCACGGAGTACTTCTGATCGAATTTGAAGGTACGCTGGGTGCCGTCAGGAGCTTTCATGCGGATAACTCCACCCCATGATTTCTCTCCGACAGAAGTTGCCCTGATGCTGTAGATACCACGGCCTGATTCATCTATTGGAAGCTTCTGGGCGTTGCTGGCCGGTTCATAAGTCTTTGTTCCGTCAGCATTGTCCTTCGTTGTATATGGTCCGACGAAGATTTCAAGGTCCTGGGTGGTGTCAGTGGCAGCCACGAAAACACGGGCATCATACGTATTGCCCTGCATCACATAAGAGGTGTTGGTTGTGACGGTAGGAACGATGTAGTTAAACCTGAATGAGCCTGCGTCAATCTGTGTATAAAGGAAGTTGAGCACGTCAGTCTCGGCATTGCGCACGTCAACCTGCATCTTTGAAAGGATGGTTATTACTGCAACCAGCGGCAGGGTCTGGAAGTTGGCATTTACCCAGTTTTCTGTTCCTGTTCCCTCAAGGTTCTGAGGATCGTCAGTGTTCAGAATATCCAGTATTGACCGCTCTGCAGACGGATCTGCCCCTTCCAGCAATTCAATAAGGAATGAGCGGTAATCCTCTATCTGGGCCTTGAGGTCATTGCCCTTGCCGCCCTGGTTGGCACCTACAAGTATTTCTGAGGGAATATTATTCTCGTCAATCTTCTTTACCTTGCTGATATCTATCTGGCCGTCGGGAAGGAGAGCTTCCGCATCAGGGCCTTCAGCCGTGGTAATGATCTCAACCTTCAGATCCTGGATGTAATTGTAGATTTCATCAGCACGTGCCTTGACATCGTAAGCCTTCGTTCTCCACGGTCCTGCCTTCTCAGCATTATCATTTGCCGCCGCATCAAAAGCCGCATAGGTTATATCATTCTTTTTGATATAGTTGGCGGTGGTCTTGGTCAGGCTTATATCAACTTTCTTGAAAGCCTCAACCGCCTCCTTTGAAACGTTAAGAGCAAGCATCGCTGTCAGGATGAGGTACATCATCCCGATCATCTTTTGCCGCGGGGTTTCTTTTCCCTTAGCCATTTGCGGATAGTTTAGACGTTAGCAGATATATTGATGTACTCAACATTATTTCACATTCATGGCAGCAAGCATGTTGCCGTAGACGTTGTTGAGAGAGCTGAGGTTCTCGTTGAGTTTGGCAACCTGTTCGCGATACTTTTTGGTATCATCGGCTGAACCGGTGAGGTCTTTCATGAGACCTTCCATTCCCTTGTAGATTGTTTCGCTGCTCTTCACATGATCATTGGCGCCACGCAGCTGCAGTTCATATGCTGCATTGAGGGCAGAGAGGTTCTTGTTCAGAGCCTCGAGCTTCTCATGGTATGACTTTCCGCCGCTCTCGATGGTCTTTGATGTTTCGCCAAGGGCCTGGTAGACAGGATTTGCATCACTCATGTTTCTTGCGGTCTGCCTGGCAGACTCGGAGAGGTTCAGGAGTGACTCATTGGCCTTTTTAATTGTACCGGCATACTCACTGGTGGTAGCTGCCAGGTCACCCATGGCATTGAAGTTGTTTGTGGTCTCGGTGAGCTTCTTCAGTCCCTGGCTGAGGCTGTCGAACACAGCAGGTGTAATGCCTGCATCTGCAAGCATCTTGTCAAACTGTGACAGTCCGGCGCCGCCGCCGCCTCCGTAGCCACCGCCACCGACAGCTGCGAACCCGAGTTCTTCACCTGAATAATTCGGATCAAGCTGGGGGTAGACCAGTTTCCAGTCCGGCTCCTCCTTCAGAGGTTCAAATGCAGAGAAGAAGAAGATGACTGCCTCTGTGATCAAACCCACTGAGAGGAGTAATCCGGCGAACGGATAGTGCTGGATTTTAAAGAGAGCACCGATAATCACGACTGAGGCACCCCAGCCGTAAAGTTTGGACATGAAAGCTTTCCACTTACTGGTATGAACAAGTTCCGAGAGGCCCATATAGTTAATTTTTTAGGTTTAACAGTATTAGTTATTTACTCCGATATAAGTTCTGACATTACGGAATCCGACGAAGGATTTTGTTGAATCCTGGTATTCGTAATCCCTTGATGATGTCTGCATAAAATATGCTATATCCTTCCATGAGCCTCCCCTGATAACCTTGCGCTTGAGCACGGGAGGATCATCCGGACGGGCGTTGTATTCGTAGTCGGGGTTGAGGTCGTGGGTGAATACGTATGATGAGGGATGGTATGCGCATGAGGTCCATTCGGCCACGTTGCCGGCCATATCAAACAGTCCGTATTCATTGGGTTCGAATGATGCCACCTTTATGGTATATACGGCTCCGTCATCGATATAGTTGCCACGGAGGGGCTTGAAGTTGGCAAGGAAGCACCCCTCATAGTTACGGGTGTAAGGACCGCCCCATGGGTACATTGAGAGATCAAGGCCGCCGCGTGCTGCATATTCCCATTCAGTCTCAAGCGGCAGGCGGTAGTTGTGAACATCGGCAATGCCCTGGGCACGCAGGTGCTCATTCATGAAGTTGGTACGCCAAACACTGAAGGCACGTGCCTGTACCCATGAAACTCCCACCACGGGATAGTCATCATAGCCCGGATGCCAGTAATAGAGTGTGGCCCAGGGCTCATTGAATGAATAGGTGAAGTCCCTGATCCATGCAAGGGTATCAGGATAGATGTTTACTACATGATGCAATATAAAGGAGGAGCGGTCTTTCACATCGGTGGTGTTGCCTTCCAGGTCAGTGACTGTACCTTCATACTTCTGCTCCTTATAATTATACCTGGCTTTGGCTGCCTGCTTGTAGTCAACCCAGAAATAGGAGTAATTCAGGAGCCTGGTGTCCCACTGCTTGTTCCCGTTGAATCTCTCCTCGGGAGGATAATACATAGATTCAAGGACAGACATGACGTTTTCATCTTCCCAGTCGATCTCCTCTTCCCAGTTCAGAACATTGGGTTCAATTACATTCCCCTCCTCGTCGGTGCGGAAGTATTCGTAACCCTCTATTCCTTCCTCTCCCAGCCTGGTTCTGAGGATAGAGTCACGCACCCAGTTGGTGAACTGACGGTACTTGTTATTGGTGATCTCTGTCTGATCCATCCAGAATGCTTCTACCGTTACAGTTTTGGAGAGGCTGTTCATGGCGCGCAGCGGATCCTGGTCACTCGGCCCCATGATAAAGGAACCGGCCGGGATAAATGCCATTTCAAACGGCTCCGGCTCATAGAACTTCTTCCTTCCCTGAACGCCTGTCAACTCGCCTGATTCGAAGGAGCCACAGCTACTCAAAACCAAGATTAACGTAAGAGCTAAAAGGGTTACCTTTTTCATATACTCATTAATTTAAAATATGCAAGTAATTTTATTTTTTTCCTGGTCATCAGAGGAAACGGATACTCTTGTATCTGGTAACGCTCTTCCCGAGACCGAGGTCGAAGCTGTAGGAAACGATGAACTCATGAGAGCCGCTGGTTCCTTTTCTGATCTCCGATATCGGGAAGTCATATCCATATCCAATTTTTAGACCGTTGTACAATTCTATGCCTGCAAATCCTGTGATTGCGTCATTCATCCTGTAAGAAACGCCACCCCATATCTTTTTATTGTATCTAACCATTGCTGTGGCTAAATATTGTGTTGCAGCCCCGTCATTTACTATAAAAACTGACGGGATAAGCTCAAAGGCAGGGTTGGGAAGCTGGAAGTAATAGCCGGCGGTGAGGTAGTATTCGCGGCTGATGTAAGTGGCTGTTTCCGAGTATTTTATTTTAGGCTGATTAAGATGTGTGACTGAGAAGCCGACATAGTAACTGAGAGCCTGGTAATAGATACCTGCTGCAATATCCAGTGCAAGAAAAGATTCATCATTTTCAGGGATCAGCGGGTCACCTCCCGGGGGTGTATGGCCAGGCCCTGACGGGATGAACCACTCCGGTGAGATGGTTTTGTTGATCATTCCGGCGCTGAACCCGGCTCCAAGGGTTCCTGACCCGATGGGGAGGAGGTATGAATAGGAAAGGTTGAGCTCAATGTCATTGCTGAAGCCGTATTTATCTGCTTCTATAAGCAGACCTGCTCCGCTGCGGAGGCCGAAGAGGCTGAATGGGGCACTGACATTGAAGTTCATTGTTGAGGGAGCACCCGGAAAGCCAACCCACTGCTGGCGGGTCAGGGCAGTGGCCATAATCATCCCTGACATGCCCGAGTACCCCGGATTATAGGTCTGGGTACTGAACATATAATGGCTCAGGACCGGATCCTGCTGACCGGAAACAATGCCTGCCGGGATGATCAATGCGAGGATGAGTAACCTGACTTTCTTCATTTATAGGGTGCGTCTATAAGGCCCTTACATATAACGGGTAAAATAAATAAAAAAATATACATGCCACAAAATTGAGGCCAAATTTACTGGCCATACCTGAGAAGTGCCCGTGTCCATCTTCCCGGTACCTGGTCACGGTTGGCCATGAGATAGTCCTCATATGAACAGGCAAGGTAGTGAGGCGCACCCGCGGAGTCACGTATCTCTATCCACCACCGCTCGGTTATCATGCTTTTGATAAAAATGGCTTCACCTTCAAGGTCACTGAGGGTTACATGATAACGGGTGAACCGGTTGCTGGTCTGATCGCCAAGGAAGGAGGCCTCGAACTGTTTCTGGGAGAAGCCCTCGAGGAAGAACCATATCAGCTGGGCTGCCAGCTGTGAAGTCTGCATCCGGTTGTCAAGGGTGGGGTTGACTTCCGTTACGGCGAATAGTTTAAGGTTGTCAGAGAGACCGGCATACCTGGCAAGCAGGCAGATCTCCTCACCGTAGAAACCGTTGGACGAAGGGAGATAAGTTCCCGGGGCATCCGATTGTCTTACGGCCCCTATGTCAAACAGTGCAGCCGAAGCATCGCGGAATATGGGTTCGGTCTCATGCACCGCGGCGCGCACCTCACCAATGCGCATCATGTCATAATGTCTCCGGTTGAACCTGTTCACCACCTGCTGGTCAGTGAGATAGGTCTGGTGGCCGATTGCAGACAGATGTGAAAGGCAGCTGCCGCTGCGATAAATGAGGTCATTCATCCAGTTCAGGGCATCCGGTGCCCTCTTCTCGGCTGTGAAATCGATCCGTGAATCAACAGAAACCAGTGACCATTTTTGTTTCCCGGCCGAGAGTGCCCGGTCAATTGCAGGCATCAGCGCACTGGTGCCCCCGATGATCACAGGCATTATTTTTTTTGAAAGCAGAAGGTTCAGAACGTCACGAAGCCCGGCAATGGTATCATCAAAAGTGGTTCCGGGCCTGAAGTTACCCAGGTCAGTTATCTTAAGCCTGCCAGGCAGACGGGAGAAAGAGTAGAGGCTTTTCCTTACCGCATCCGGGGCATAAGCCGCCCCGGCATTTGATGATGAACGGTCATCGGGTACACCCAGTATGGCCACCGCAAACCCCTCAGGATCTTCCATGGGTTCATTCCCGGTGTTTACCGCCACGGTGTGGGGAAAAGCGGCGGATCCCCTGAGGGGTTCAACCTCCGGTTTGTCAAGACAGACAGGATCAATATACTGGTTCAGGTCAATCATATTATATATGGTCACTTTTTCTTCTTGCCCCGTGTGCTTTTGCTCTTGCCTCCCTTTTCGATAATTGCCAAGCACTCTTCCCTGGTCAGCTTGTGGGGATCGGTACCCTTCGGGATACGGTAGTTGGTTTTGTCATGCACTATGTACGGGCCGTACCTTCCGTTGAGTACCATGATGTCACCGAACTCGCTTATCAGCTTCTGCTTTTCGCCTTCTCTCTTTTCCCTGATCAGCTCAACGGCCCTCTCTTCCGTGATGGTATACGGGTCATCAACACCTCTCCTGAGGGAGTAGAACTTGCCGGCATGTTTGACATATGGCCCGAACTTGCCCACTCCGGCTGTCATCTCGTTTTCTTCAAAAGTGCCTATTGACCGGGGAAGGGAGAAGAGTGTCAGGGCTTCTTCCAGTGTGATTGTCTCAAGCAGCTGGTCACGCCTCAGGTTGGCAAACCTCGGCTTCTGGTCAGGACTGGCTTCGCCGAGCTGCACCACCGGGCCGAAGCGGCTCATCTTCACCGACACCGGCAATCCGCTTGCCGGGTCATTCCCCAGAAGGCGGGCACCGGTCATCCGGGCACGGGTCGATAACGAATCATCAACCGTCTTTCTAAACGGACCATAGAAGGAAGAGATCATCTTGTCCCATTTCATCTCGCCCGCAGCTATCTCGTCAAATTCCTTCTCAACGCCTGCAGTAAAGTTGTAGTCGAGAATATCCGGGAAATTGGCAATGAGAAAATCATTGACTATCATTCCGATGTCCTTGGGGAAGAGTTTCGACTTCTCCTTACCGGCAATCTCTGTCTTCTCGATGCGGGTGATTTTTCCCTTTGTGAGTGTAAGCTGGGCAATGGTCCTCTTTTCACCGGGTCTGTCCTCGCGGGCTACATATCCGCGTGACTGAATGGTTGAAATAATAGGGGCATAGGTTGAGGGTCTCCCTATTCCGAGTTCCTCAAGCTTCTTCACCAGGCTTGCCTCCGTATAGCGGGGCGGGGGTGAGGTAAAACGCTGAAGAGCGGTAATGGTCTCTGCCGTGAGGTCCATTCCCCTGTCCACGCGGGGGAGTATTGTCTTCTCATCGGCCTCAGCATTATTGCTGTCAGATGATTCTGTATAAACCTTCAGGAAACCGTCAAAGAGCACCACTTCGCCGGTGGCGGTAAAGTTGACCGGTGATGCTGACATCCCGATGGTTATCGTTGTCTTTTCCACTTTTGCATCAGCCATCTGTGAGGCGATTGCCCTTCTCCAGATCAGTTCATATAGTTTCTTTTCATTGTTGCTGCCGGAGGTTTCCTTCCTGTCAAAATAGGTAGGCCTGATTGCTTCATGTGCCTCCTGTGCACCGCGTGAACTTGTCTTGAACTGGCGGGTACGCGAATACCCGGGTCCGTATTCAGCCGTGATCACCTCCCTGGCGGTGTTGAGCGCCAGCATGGATAGGTTGGTTGAGTCGGTTCTCATATAGGTTATCTTACCGCCTTCATACAGCTTCTGTGCCACTGACATGGTCTGCGCAACGGAGAATCCAAGTTTGCGGTATGCCTCCTGCTGCAGGGTGGAAGTGGTGAATGGTGGTGCCGGTGAACGGGTGCCTGGCTTCACAACGATGTTTTCCACGGTGAAGGCTGAGCCGATGCATTTCTCAAGGAAGCCTTTTGCATCTGCTTCGGCAGTGAACTTTTTGGTACATTCTGCCCTGAGCATCACATCGGTCCCTTCGCTGTTCTTCCCGCTGAATGATCCTGTTACCCTGAATGCGGAATCAGCCCTGAAGCCTATGATCTCACGCTCACGGTCCACTAGCAGCCTGACGGCAACCGACTGCACCCTGCCGGCTGACAATGACGGCTGAACCTTCTTCCAGAGTACCGGAGAGAGTTCAAAACCGACGAGCCTGTCAAGAATCCTTCTTGCCTGCTGGGCGTTGACAAGGTTCATATCCACCTGGCGGGGTGATTCCACAGCACGGGTGATGGCATCCTTCGTAATCTCGTGGAACACTATCCGGCGGGTGGTTGCAGGGTCAAGCCCGAGGACGGCAATAAGATGCCATGCAATGGCCTCCCCTTCACGGTCCTCATCGGAAGCAATCCAGACGGTCTTTGCCTGATCCGCCAGTTTGCGAAGCTCAGCCACAACCTTCTTCTTATCATCAGGTACCTCATATACGGGGTTAAACCCCTTTTCAACCTCCACTCCCAGGTTATTCCTGACCAGGTCACGAATATGCCCGAAACTGGAAACAACCATATAGTCCTTTCCGAGAAATTTTTCTATTGTCTTTGCTTTGGCAGGTGATTCAACTATAACCAGATTTTCAGTCATCCGAGATTTTTTAAAAACAGGGCAAAGTAAGCGAATAAGGGCGCCAACTTCAAAATAATTGAGAAAATTTCTGTATTAATCATTAAATTAGCGGCCTTATAATGAGGGTATCATGAGGGATAAGAAATTCCGGAAAAATATAATCTGGTTCTGGGTGATAATATCTCTGCCGGCCGTTTTGCTGCTGACACTGTTCATCCTTATATCAACCAACAGGCTTGGGCCCATCCCCTCGTTCGAGGAGCTGGAGAACCCTGACAACAGCCTTGCTGCCGAGGTATATTCTGAGGATAATGTACTGCTTGGGAAGTTTTATATTCAGAACCGTACATGGACTGAGTATGAAGAAATATCTCCGTATGTGATTGATGCTCTTATTGCCACCGAGGATATCAGGTATTACCGTCATTCGGGGATCGACTTCAGGTCTTTTGCGAGAGTGCTGGTAAAGTCGATCATCCTGGGGCAGAACACCGGAGGCGGAAGCACCATAACCCAGCAGCTTGCAAAGAACCTCTTCCTTCCAAGGGATCTCTCCAATGACAATGCAATTGTACGGGCCGCGAAGCTTTCGGTGACCAAGTTCAAGGAGTGGCAGACGGCAGTGAAGCTCGAACGGAGCTACACCAAGGAAGAGATCATCACCATGTACCTAAATGTTTTTGATTTCATTTACAATGCGGTGGGCATCAATTCTGCATCACGGATATATTTCAATACCACCCCTGATTCCCTGAACATAGAACAGTCGGCCATGCTGGTCGGGATGCTCAAGAACTCAGTGGCCTACAATCCGCTGAGAAACGAGGAGAGCGCACTGAGGCGAAGAAACGTGGTCATCTCCCAGATGGAGCGTTACGGCTATATCTCAAGAGCAGTGGCGGATTCTGTCACCCGGCTGCCGCTCGGGATTGACCTTCGTGAAGACAGCCATAATACAGGGCTGGCAACCTATTTCAGGGAGTACATCAGGTCTGCGATGAACAGCAGGGAGCCGCAGAGATCGTGGTTCTATTCGGAGGATGGCTACAATGAAGCTCTGTGGCGCTGGCAGAATGATCCGCTTTACGGCTGGTGCAACAAAAACACCAAACCTGATGGCTCACCCTATAACCTCTACCGTGACGGACTGCGGATCTATACGACACTTAATTCAAAAATGCAGACCTATGCCGAGGAGGCCCTTGCTGAGCACCTCTCCAAAAACCTGCAGCCGGTCTTTGACAAAAGGGCAAAGACCAACAGGAATCCGCCATATTCAAATGACCTTACCACGACACAGGTGAACCAGATCATGGCCAGGTCAGTCAGGCAGAGCGACAGGTTTCAGAGCATGAGGAGAAACGGGATCCCGGATGATTCCATAACCCTGGCGTTCAATACACCTGTTCCCATGAAGCTCTTTTCATGGGAAGGTGAAGTTGATACAGTGATGACCCCTCTTGACTCATTAAGGTATTACAAGTTCTTTGTCCGGTCATCATTCCTGGCGATGGATCCGCACACCGGCCATGTGAAGGCGTATGTGGGAGGACCTGACTTCAGGTACTTCAAGTATGATGCTGTCACCCAGCAGAAGAAGCAGGTGGGGTCAACCATAAAGCCTTTCCTCTATACGCTGGCCATGCAGGATGGTTATTCTCCATGCTATGAAGTTGAGAACGTGCAGCGTACATTTGAGGTCAATGACTCCATATGGAGGCCCAGAAGTTCCGGCCCTGAAGAGTATCACGGCAAGATGGTCACCCTGAAATGGGGACTGGCCCAGTCAGAGAATTACATCTCTGCCTGGCTGATGAAGCAGTTTTCACCCCAGGCAGTGGTTGACCTGATGCACCGCATGGGCATCAGGAGTTTCATTGACCCGGTTTACTCGATATTCCTTGGCACATCTGACCTCTCGGTGGAGGAGATGGTGGGAGCCTACGGCACCTTCGCCAACAAGGGGGTCTATACCCGTCCTCTATATGTCACGCGCATTGAAGACCGGAATGGTAATGTAATTTCCACATTCACACCATTCATTGATGAGGTGATAAGTGAGGAGGATGCCTACCTGATGACTTCACTGCTGCAGGGAGTGGTCACCAACGGCACGGCAGTGAGGCTCAGGCTGACATACAAGCTGCTGAACCCGATGGGGGGCAAGACAGGAACCACACAGAATCACTCCAACGGATGGTACATGGGTGTCATGCCTGACCTTGTGGCCGGGGTATGGACAGGCTGGGAGGACCAGGCAATCCACTTCGAGGATCTCTCTTTGGGACAGGGTGCAAACATGGCTCTTCCCGTTTACGGGATTTTCTTGCAGAAGCTGCTTGCCGACAAGGACTTTTCAGCCCTGGGCGAAACCGCTTTTGAAGCGCCTCCCGGCTTTAATGTGCAACTTGACTGCGACATGGTGAAAAAGGAGCAGCAGGGGAGTCCCTACAGGCAGAGGGAATATTAATTTTGAATCAGGCAGTTTGAGACTCCGACGCGGGAGGAGGCTCAATCCCGTATCCGCCGGCTGGCGGATCGGGAAGGCAATAGGCAGTAGAGTCAATGCCTGAATAACGTTGACAATCAGCGGGGATGATTCAGGAAAAGAGCAGTCTGACCAGTCCTTCAATCTTATAAACTTTCGAGATTTTTATTCCTGGGACTTCCCTGACATCCCTGTGGAATCCCGAGATCACCATCTCTGTGAATCCCATCCTGGCAGCCTCCATTATGCGCTGCTCTATCCTGGCCACCGGTCTGACCTCACCCGAGAGGCCCACCTCGGCGGCAAATGCCGTGTGATGATCAACCGGTGCATCGAGGTTGGATGAGAGGACCGCTGCAGCCACTGCAAGGTCAATGGCAGGGTCACTCACCTTCAGTCCGCCGGCTATATTCAGAAAGACATCCTTCACCCCCAGCCTGAAGCCTGCTCTCTTTTCGAGTACTGCAAGCAGCATATTGAGACGCCTGGTATCAAAGCCTGTGGAGCTTCGCTGCGGAGTACCATAGACAGCGCTGCTGACCAGTGACTGGGTCTCTATCATGAAGGGCCTCACGCCGTCTACTGTGGCAGCAATGGTAACGCCGCTGGCAGGGTCACGGTCACGCCGTATGAATAGCTCGGAAGGATCGGTGACCTCGCGCAGGCCGCCGGCACCCATCTCAAAAATGCCTATCTCGGCAGTTGACCCGAAGCGGTTCTTTACAGGTCTGAGTATCCTGAACACATAGTTGCCGTCGCCCTCAAACTGCAGCACCACGTCAACGATATGCTCCAGCACTTTGGGGCCTGCCAGGGTGCCGTCCTTGGTAATGTGGCCTATGAGTATCACCGGAACTCCTGATTCCTTGGCATACCTAAGCATCATGGCCGCGCACTCACGCACCTGTGTGACTGACCCGGCAGATGATTCCAGCATTGAAGAGCTGAGTGTCTGTACTGAATCAATAAATAGCAGTTCCGGTTTGATGGCGCCGGCCTGGGTAAGAACGCTTTCGGGTTCAGTCTCATTATAGATGAAGCACCTGTCATTTTTACCGGCAAGCCTTCCTGCCCTTAGCTTTACCTGTCCTTCGCTCTCCTCGCCGGAAACATATAATACTGTTCTTCCAGCCGTTGCCAGCGCTATCTGGAGGGCAAGGGTTGATTTGCCGATGCCCGGTTCGCCGCCCATCAGTATAAGTGAGCCCCTGACCATGCCACCGCCAAGAATCCGGTCCACCTCACCGATTCCCGCCTTTATCCGGTCATTCTCATTTGCCTCGATGCCGGAGAGGAGCTCCGGTTTTCTTCTTGCGGCATCCCTGCTCAATGCAGAACGGGGTGCTGCAGCCACAATCTCTTCGCGGTAGCTGTTCCACTCGTGGCACGACGGACAGTGGCCAATCCATTTGGGTGACTCTGCGCCGCAGTTCTGGCACACATAAAGAGATTTATTCTTTGCCATGGGAAAAGGGATATGCAACAGCCAAATTTACGAAAAGAAAAGGTATCAGCCCTTGTTTTCGGTGACCACTGAAGTAAGCACCTTACCCCCTTTGGTTCCGAAAAGCGCATAAAGCGAAATGGCGCCTGCTATTGCAATGAGTATCATCTGTGACTCATGCTCAAGGGTTGCGTATGCGAGACCTTCCTCAAGAGGGATGGAATATGCCACCAGCATCCCGCGTGACACTATCCAGTGGTATGCTCCCAGTCCGCTCTGGACCGGTGCGGCCATACCAAAGCTGCCGATGACCAGGATGAACATGGTGGCTCCGACCCCCAGGTGAGATGTTGATTCGAGGCAGAGCAGGGGGAAGTATGACATAAAGAAGTAGGATACCCATAGCAGAAGCGTGAGGAGCATGAACTCCCACCTGCGGCGCAGCTTCACAATGGATTTCAGGCCGGTGAAGAGACCATCAGAGAATGAGTACATTTTCTTGAACAGGGGGTAGGAAGAGAGCTTCTCCCTCAGCAGGAAGAACATGACAGCAGCCATCACCACAAGGAGGATTACAATAACTGAAATAATGGTGGCTGACCCGAGTGATGAGGAGATTTTCCTTTCAGCCGGCATGAACACATTTTCTGAAAGGAAGCTTCCGGTGGCTGTGCTCCCTGCAATAAGTGTCAGCCCAAGGATCAGAAGCACGGTCAGGATGTCAATGGTGCGTTCCACCAGCATTGTTCCGACAAGCCTGTCAAACGGTATGTTTTCCTTTTTTGAAAGCGCGGCACACTTTGAGACCTCACCCAGCCGCGGGAAGATCATGTTTGCAAAGTAGCCTGTAACAACGGCATGATAGGTATTCAGCAGCCCGGGCCTGTGTCCGAGCGGCTCAATGAGAAGATTCCAGCGGCGTGCTCTGATGAAAAAACTGAGAACTGAAAAGGCCACTGCAGGAAGCAGCCACCAGTAGTTCGCATTGCGCAATACCGACCACAGTTCACTTATTTCAATGTCACGGAATGACAGCCACAGGAAAAGGGCAGCCAGTGAAAGAAACAGTACGGCTTTCAATGATTGCTTAAGGCCACTCTTCAATTTTCAGATAATTTTATTGGTGGCTGTATCGGGGAATATGATGACCGGTTCAAATGACCTGGCCTCCTCCGGGGTGAGCTGTGCATAAGCCATGATGATGACCACATCACCCACGGATATCTTCCGGGCCGCCGGGCCGTTGAGACAGATCTCTCCCGAGCCTCTTGTTCCTTTGATGACATAGGTCACAATCCTTTCGCCGTTGTTCCTGTCAAGAACATGAACCTTTTCGTTTTCAATGATGCCGGAAGCATCCATCAGGTCTTCGTCGATGGTGACGCTTCCCACGTAATTAAGATCGGCACCGGTGACGGTGACATTATGTATTTTTGACTTAAGTACTTCTATTATCATTTTACTGCCTGGGTGTTCACTTTGTGGGTGCAAAGATAACTAACCTTTTTTTTTTACTGCAACCCGAATTCCATATTGTCAATCAGCCTGACGTCACCGGCCCGGAGTGCAATGCAGCCGTAATACTTCTTTTCGGGGGACATCCCGATCCGTGCCCTCACAGGTTTGAGGGTGTCTTGTTCCACTATTTCGAAGTATTCAAGCCTGAAGTCAGGTATCATATTGATCCGGTCAGTCACGAACTCCCTGATCTCAGGTATTTCGAAGTCGGCCAGCATTGCCGAAGCGGCAACAAGTGTCCTGTATATTTCACCTGCCCTCTCACGGTGATGCCCGAGGAGCCTGCGGTTGCGGCTGCTCATTGCGAGCCCGTCACTCTCCCTGACTATGGGGCAGGCGATGATCTCCGTCTTCGGATATTCACGCCTTGCCAGTTCCCTGATGATGGTCAGCTGCTGGAAGTCTTTCTGGCCGAAGAAGGCGCATGAAGGTCTGATTATGTCAAAGAGCCTGGATACAACCTGCGCAACGCCGTTGAAATGACCGGGTCTGTGTGCCCCCTCCATTACCCTCTCCAGGTCACCGAAGTCAAATCTGCGGGTATCAGGCTCAGGATAAATTTCTTCAACGGAAGGTACGAACACGAAGTCATTTTCCCTCAGTACTCCTGAAAGCATCTGCAGGTCAGCATCAAGTGTCCTCGGATATTTGAGCAGGTCATCCGGGTCATTGAACTGTGTGGGGTTTACAAAAATGCTCACGGCTGTCATGCGGCAGCTCCCTGTTGCTCTCCCCACGAGCGAAAGATGACCTTCATGCAGTGCCCCCATGGTGGGCACAAACCCCGGGTTGCGCAGGACACTGACCCTGTAATGTTCCCGGACCTCCTTTGCAGTCTTCAGTACTTTCATGGCTATGACCTTTTCAGAAGACGGATACTGTTCTTTTGCAAGCTGTCAGTCCGTCAATGCAAAATAACACCATTTTTGTCAGTAACCCGTTGTATTTAAGCTTGGAAATTAATTCTGTTTTTTTTATTATCTTTGCACTTTCAATTAATATCTAGGTATACCGGGAGGTTTTAATGGAGAGCAGAAGGGTATTGTTTGTTTCACAGGAGATCATGCCTTATCTCGGTGAGACAAAGCTTTCGAAAATCAGCCGCGATCTGCCGCAGGGCATACAGGAAAGGGGGAAGGAGATCCGGACATTCATGCCCCGTTACGGTTCCATCAATGAAAGGAGAAACCAGCTTCACGAGGTCATCCGTCTTTCAGGGATGAATCTTATCATTGATGACACTGACCATCCCCTGATAATAAAGGTAGCCTCGATACAATCGGCCCGGATGCAGGTCTACTTCATTGACAACGATGATTACTTTCACCGCAAGTATACGGTGGCTGACGCCACCGGCAACGAGTATGAAGACAATGATGAGAGGGCCATTTTTTTTGCCCGGGGAGTGATTGAAACAGTCAGAAAACTCCGCTGGAACCCGGACATAGTGCACTGCCACGGATGGCTTGCCTCCCTGGTGCCCCTTTACCTCCGGAAACTGTACTCTGATGACCCGGTGTTCAGCAAGGTAAAATCAGTATATTCAGTTTACAATAACGGGTTTAAAAAGCCGTTAAAACCTTCACTGTCCGATAAGCTTGCCGCAGACGGGATAGATGCCAGTGCCCTTAAGGCAATCAGGGGCAGCGCAGACTTCTTCAGTCTGACGACACTTGCCGCTGAGCATTC
Source organism: Bacteroidales bacterium (assembly GCA_025454815.1). Taxonomy (GTDB): domain Bacteria; phylum Bacteroidota; class Bacteroidia; order Bacteroidales; family VadinHA17; genus SR-FBR-E99. The sequence continues at coordinate 26,308 of JALONR010000025.1, forward strand.
CGACGGAATCATATTCGGTTGCGAAAAGATTGACGAACAGGTTAGAAAGCATATCAAAGCCATGGGAAAGCCTCTTCTTGAGTACCAGGGAGAGGAAAATTATATAGATGCATACAATGACTTTTATGACAAACTCCTTCTGGAACAGGCAAAATAAAAACCACAGCACTTCCCGAAAGGGAATGCAGATAAAAATACTTCCTCTCTTCATACTGCTCCTCACGGCAACACTCTCCTGCTCGAAAGACCCGGTGAAAATAGGCCTGGAGTTGCTTCCTGACAGTGACTTCATTGAAATCTGGTCAACTGATACAGTGGGCATCAGGGCATATACCATGTATAACGAGGAGTCACTCTCCTCCGATAGTACCAAAATGATAGCCGGATCAATCTATGACAGTTATTTCGGTACAACAAACTGTGACTTTGTGACACAGCTCAGGGTAATGAGCCCGTGGCCTGCAAAAGCATTCACGGTTGATTCCGTGAAGCTTGTCTTCATTCCGTCAAAGGTTTCGGGAGATACCACGGCAGTGCATTATATGAGGATATACGAAACCGGGACTGTGCTGACAGACACTGACGACTATTACTCGGCCCAGAATCCTGACACGATCAATTTCCTGGGTCAGTACCTCCTGCCCAAGCTGATTGCAAACCAGTCAGTGTCAATCAAGCTTGACAGCTGGGTGGGCGAATACCTGATGAGGGATACAACCAAATTCTATCCCGCTGCAGATTTCTACAAGGAGTTTTTCAAGGGGCTGTACTTCGGTATCAGAAGTGAAACAAACCCGATCCTGATGGAGATGAACGCATCACAGAATGCCAGCGTGGAACCTCTCGGGATTACTATTTTCTACCGTACTGATACCATAAGGTACACTTACTCCTTTGTCGCCACACACAGGGCCGTGAACTACAACAGGTTCACCCATAACCGCACCACTGCCGACCCGGATAAGCAGATCATCCATGTCAATGATCTGGTGGCTGATACTGCCGTTTACCTGCAGACTTACCAGGGGGTATATGTCAGGATCGATATGCCTTCGCTTGAAACTTTCAGGGGGGTGGACAACCTGGCTGTAAACAAGGCAAGGATCATCGCCCCGGTGCATATTGACGAGGATACCTACAAGGAGAGCAGCATGCCGCCACGCGTTTATGTACGTTACCGCGACAGCGAGGGGAGGGAACTGCCCATACCTGATCTGCTCCATGATGTCTCCTTCATGGATGGGACATACTACAATGAGAAAGACTCCTACATCTTCAATATAACCACCTTTGTCCAGAAATACCTCGACGGCGAGATAGAGGAACCTACCGTGGAACTCTTCCTTCCGCTGACAGCAGTTCAGAACGTGATCTTCAAAGCCAACTCCAACGAGCCGGCTTTCAGACTGGAGTTCGCGTATACAGTATATTGATTAACCAATATTTACGCATTACTTATGTGTGGAATTGTAGGATACATAGGATCCCGTCCCGCCCGTGACATAGTCATTAACGGACTTAAGAGGCTGGAATACAGGGGTTATGATTCAGCGGGTATAGCCATCAGTGACGGTCAGCGAACAGAGATCTTCAAGTGTGCCGGCAGGGTCCGGGAGCTTGAGGAGATGGTAATGACCAAGGAGTTTGACGGCTCCATTGCGATGGGTCACACCAGGTGGGCCACCCATGGTGAGCCCAACGAGATAAATGCCCACCCGCAGGTATCATGCAGGGGTCATTTCATTGTTGTCCATAACGGAATCATTGAGAATTATTCACGCATCAAGAAGCATCTTGAGAGCCGTGATGTGAAGTTTACCAGCCAGACTGACACAGAGGTGCTGGCCAACCTGATGGAACACCTTTATCTTGAGGGTGATCTCTCGGCAGAGCAGGCCATCATCATGGCCCTGAACAAGGTGGAAGGAACATACGGCATTGCCGTTTATTGCCGCGATGAACCCGGAAAACTCTTCGCCGCCAGGCTGGGGTCACCGCTGGTTATAGGGGTTGGTGAGAACGAGAATTTCATTGCCTCTGATGCCACCCCGATAGTGGAGCATACCCAGAGGGTCATCTACCTCAATGATGATGACCTCGCAGTGATCCGCAAGGATGAGATGGTGCTGAAAGCCATCAGGAACAAGCGGGTTGAACCCGAAGTGAAGGAGGTAGACCTGAAGCTTGGCGAGATAGACAAGGAGGGATTCCCGCACTTCATGCTTAAGGAGATCTTCGAGCAACCGCGTGCAATACATGATACATTCAGGGGCAGGATACTGCCAAACCAGTCGGGGCTCATGCTCGGCGGACTGCATAACGTATTTGACACCATAGCATCAGCCGACAGGATAATGATAGTGGCCTGCGGCACATCATGGCATGCCGGGCTGGTGGGTGAATATATCATCGAGGAATACTGCCGCATACCCGTTGAGGTGGAATATGCCTCCGAGTTCAGGTACCGTGACCCGGTAATAAAGAAGGGGGACATCGTTCTTGCCATCAGCCAGAGCGGTGAGACGGCAGACACGCTGGCTGCCATCCGCCTGGCGAAGGAACGCGGAGCGATGGTACTCGGGATCTGCAACGTGGTGGGTTCATCCATCTCGCGTGAGACAAATGCCGGCGTATTTACCCATGCGGGTCCTGAGATAGGCGTTGCCTCAACAAAAGCCTTCACCACGCAGGTAGTGACCCTGGCAATGATTGCCTTCGAAGTGGGTTACCGCAAGGGACTGCTTGACGAGGTGCGCTACCGCGATCTTATACATCAGCTGACCTCCCTTCCTGAAAAGGTGGAGGTGGCCCTCAGGATGAATGAGAAGGCACTTGACCTGGCGAAGATTTACAAGGATTCAACCAATGCCCTCTACCTGGGAAGGGGTCTGCTCTATCCCGTGGCGATGGAGGGAGCCCTCAAGCTTAAGGAGATATCGTATATCCATGCCGAAGGCTATCCTGCCGCTGAGATGAAGCACGGGCCGATAGCCCTGATAGATGAACATATGCCGGTCGTGGTGGTGGCCACCAAGGAGAACTCCTACGACAAGATCGTAAGCAACATACAGGAGGTCAAGGCACGTAAGGGACAGATAATCGCGGTTGTGACGGAAGGTGACCAGGTGATATCCCGCATGGCAGATCATGTGATGGAGGTTCCGGAGTCCATTTCGGTGTTTGCCCCGGTGCTGGCCGTGGTGCCGCTGCAGCTTCTCTCATATCACATTGCCGTCCTTCGGGGATGCGATGTGGACCAGCCGAGGAATCTCGCCAAATCAGTAACTGTGGAATAATAAAAACCGGGAATCATGGCTGACGGTTACAGAAGTCTTAGTATCGGAGAGATACGCGGCCTCGAAGCAGCAGGCTGCAGGAGCAACTCCTGGGAGAGTGTCTTTGTAAAGGACCCGTTCAATGCCGAGCGGATACAGAACGTTACCTTCTCGGGGGTTGTCAGGATGGGTCTCTTCAACGGTGTGGCGCGCGAGAGGTGCGGACTGCCGCTCCTTCACGGCATAAAGAATGCCCATATCCATAACTGCACCATTGCCGATAATGTCACCATCACTGACATCACAGGCTTCATTGCCAATTATGACATCGGCGAGGGTGTGGTAATCAGAAACTGCGGTCATATCTCCACCGAGGGACGTACCTCATTCGGCAACGGCACCCGCGTGGCTGTACTCAATGAGACCGGCGGCAGGGAGGTTCCCATCTGGGACAGGCTCACCTCACACATGGCCTATATCATCACACTCTACCGGCACAGGCCGGCAGCCATAGAGGTAATTGAAAAACTGATTGCAGACTATACTGATAGCGTCAAATCTGACCGCGGTGAGATAGGCTCTGGTTCATACATCGCCGGCTGCGGAACCATCAAGAACGTAAGGATAGGCAACGGAGCGGTGATAGAGGATGTATCACGGCTGGCCGAGGGATCTGTCAACAGCTCGTTCAAGGATCCGGTTTATATAGGCAATGATGTGATAATGGATCACTTTATCATCTGCTCCGGGTCAAAGGTCAATGATGCAGCGGTGATAGACAAGTGCTTCATAGGCCAGGGATGCACCCTTTCCAAGCAGTATTCTGCCGAGAACTCTCTCTTCTTCTCAAACTGCGGAGGTTACCACGGTGAGGCCTGCTCGATATTTGCAGGCCCCTTTACCGTCACCCACCATAAATCGACCCTGCTCATTGCCGGCATCTTCTCATTCATGAACGCCGGCAGCGGCTCCAACCAGAGCAACCACATGTACAAGCTGGGCCCGATACACCAGGGTATCATGGAGAGAGGATCAAAGACCACCTCCGACTCATATGTGCTGTGGCCATCGCGCATCGGACCCTTCACGCTGGTGGTGGGCCGTCACTATCATAACGTTGATACCACATCATTCCCCTTTTCATACCTTACCGAAGTAAGCTATGAGTCACAGCTGATCCCGGGAATAAACCTCCGTTCGGTGGGTACCATCCGTGATGCCCAGAAGTGGCCGAAGCGTGATGCACGCAAAGACCCGAAGAAGCTTGACCAGATAAACTATAATCTCCTCAGTCCGTTCACCGTGGGTAAAATGATGAAGGGGAGGGAACTGCTGAAGAAAATGCTTCAGGATAATCCCGGCCAGGAGATCATCACCTTTGACAGGATGAGGATGAAGACCTCGGCTGCTGAGCGGGGAGTGAATCTCTACCAGATGGGGATTGACAAATTCATCGGCAACTCGGTGATAAAGAGGCTTGAAGGAACCGTCTTCAGTAATGATGATGAGATACGGAGGCGACTGAAGCCTGCGAGCAACAAGGGTACGGGCGACTGGATTGACATGGCCGGGCTGATAACCCCGTTGAGCTCAATTGAGGAAGTGCTTTCTGCAATTGAGGGGCATGAGATGAAGAATGCTGATGCCATCAACAGGAGCTTCGAGAACATCCACAAGCATTATTACGAACTGGAATGGGCATGGGTATATGACCGCCTGCCACAGGAGACAGGCAAGCCTAACGATGAGCTCACCGCCTCAGACATTATTGAGATAGTGGAGCGGTGGAAGAAGAGTGTGGTTGACCTTGACAGGATGCTGTATGAGGATGCCCGCAAGGAATTCACCCTCTCGTCGATGACCGGTTTTGGCATTGACGGTGATGATGAGGTCAAGAAGCGCGACTTTGAGCAGGTGAGGGGCGATTTTGAAAAGAACGGCGTTGTGCTCGCAATCCTTGATCACATAAAGGTCAAGACCGAGCTGGGGGATGAGCTGATAGGGCGCCTTCAGCATAAGGCGTAGGAGAAGAGACATTAGGCAAGAGGAAGTAGGCAGTAGTGAAAATATTCACGGCACTTCAGCTAATACCCTGTCATTGTCAACACTCTTGCCTATTGCCAAATGCCTATCGCCTTATCTGGTTCCGTACATTTCCTCGTAATACCTCGAATAATCTCCGGAGATGATTGCCGAGAGCCATTTTTCATTGGCAAGGTACCAGTCAACGGTCATCTCAAGTCCCTGTTCAAAGGTTACCGAGGGTTTCCAACCAAGCTCCTTGTGCAGCTTGCTGCTGTCAATGGCATAGCGGAGGTCATGACCGGCACGGTCTGTCACGAAAGTGATCAGCTCCTCCGAGCTTCCTGAGACCCTTCCCAGCTTTCTGTCCATTATACGGCATAGAAGCCTGACCAGGTCAATGTTCTTCCACTCGTTGTCGCCTCCCACATTGTATGTCTCTCCCGGCCTGCCCCGGTGGAAGATGTCATCAATGGCTGCAGCATGATCCTCAACATACAGCCAGTCGCGGATGTTCTCCCCCTTACCGTAAACGGGTATCTGCTTCTGAGTCTTTATGTTGTTGATGGTCAATGGGATCAGTTTCTCCGGAAACTGGTTCGGGCCATAGTTGTTCGAGCAGTTTGAGATGACGAACGGCAGCTTATATGTATTACCGAAAGCCCTGACCATATGGTCTGAGCTGGCCTTGGAGGCAGAATAGGGACTGCGCGGGTCGTACGGCGTCTGCTCGGTGAAGAAGCCTCCGTGCTCAAGTGATCCGTAGACCTCGTCAGTGGAGATATGATAGAAGAGTTTCTCTGAATTTGATGCCGGCTTCACATCACGGAAAGCAGCAAGCAGGTTGACCGTACCGACGATATTGGTATATATGAACTCGTCTGGAGATGTAATTGACCTGTCAACGTGTGATTCAGCTGCAAGGTGTATCACGCCGTCAAACCGGAATTCATCGAAAATGGAGTTGACTGCCTTCTTGTCAACGATGTCGATCTTGCGGAAGAGGTAATTAGGTCTCTTTTCAATGTCAGTGAGATTACCCAGGTTTCCGGCATAGGTCAGTTTGTCGGCGTTGACGATCCTGTATTCAGGATAATTGTTCACAAACCGCCTGATGACATGTGATCCTATGAAGCCGGCCCCGCCGGTGATGAGTATGGTTCTCTTCATTATTCCTTGTTTTTCAGCCTGTTTTCCCATCGCCATGCAGTCTCCATGGCCTCCTCGATTGATATCTCCGTCTTCCATCCCAGTTCCCTGTTGGCCAGTGACGGATCGGCCCAGATTTTTTCAATGTCGCCGGCCCTGCGGTCAGTAACCGAGTATTTCAGCTTCACCCCGGTGGCTTTTTCAAAGGCAGCTATTGCCTCAAGTACGGAGACACCTTTGCCCATTCCAAGGTTGAACACCTCATAGTTTGATTTGTTCTGACCCTCAAGCATTCTCTGCAGGGCTGTCACGTGGGCCTTTGCCAGGTCAACCACATGCAGGTAGTCGCGTATGCATGATCCGTCAGGAGTGTCGTAATCGGTTCCGAAGACTTTCAGCTCCTCGCGGAGGCCCATGGCAGTCTGGGTTATGAATGGCACAAGGTTCTCGGGCACGCCTTGCGGAAGCTCGCCCAGGAATGCTGTGGGGTGGGCCCCGATGGGGTTGAAGTACCTGAGTGATACAGCTTTCTGTGAAGGTCTTGCGGCCATGGTGTCACGGATGATAATCTCCCCGGCCTGCTTTGTATAGCCATACGGCGAAGCAGCCTCCTTAACCGGCGATGCCTCGGTAACGGGCAGGGTGTCAGGCTGGCCGTAGACGGTGCACGATGAGGAGAAGACCATTACCGGTGAGTTATGGCGCTCCATCATCTCAAGCAGGTTCATGAGGGAGACCAGGTTATTGCGGAAGTATTCAAGGGGTTTCCGTACCGATTCACCCACCGCCTTGTAGGCTGCAAAGTGGATGATGGCATCAATCCTCCCCTCTGCAACAAACACCTCCTCAAGCTTCTGAATGTCACAAAGGTCATACTGCCAGAACTTCGGGGTAACCCCGGTGATGGCACGGATGCCCTCCAGCACCGATATATCCGAGTTGTACAGGTTATCAATGATCACCACCTCAAACCCGTCGGCAATAAGCTCGACGGCGGTGTGTGACCCGATGTAGCCTGTCCCTCCTGTGACAATTATCTTCTTCTTCATCAGAGACTCCAGTAGGTAAGCCACTTCATTTTGTTCCTGTAGAGCCCCTTCAGGTCAACAAGTATTCCTCTCTCACTGAGCAGGTCAAGAAAGTACTTCTCATCCAGGTCGCGGTATTCCTTATGTGCCACTGCAACAACAATGGCGTCATATTTTCCTTCGGGTCCCTTTTTTAGGTCGAGGCCGTATTCGTGCTTCACCTCCTCGCGTGATGCCCCCGGGTCAATGACATCAACCTCCACACCGAAGTCGCGCAGTTCATTCACCACATCAATCACTTTCGAGTTGCGGATATCGGTGACATCCTCCTTGAAGGTCATCCCCATCACCAGGACGCGGGCCCGGTCAGGACTCTTGTGTGCTGCAATGAGCTTCTTCACTGTCTCCTTGCCGGCATAGGCTCCCATGCTGTCATTGGTGAACCTTCCGGAGTCGATCATCTGGGGGTGGTAACCCATGGCCTTGGCCCTGTATGAGAGGTAGTAGGGGTCAACGCCGATGCAGTGGCCTCCCACCAGGCCCGGGTAGAACTTCAGGAAGTTCCATTTTGTCCCTGCGGCTTCGAGAACCTCGTAAGTATTGATACCCATCCGGTTGAAGATGATGGAAAGTTCATTCATGAAGGCGATGTTGATGTCGCGCTGGGTGTTCTCGATGATCTTGGCTGCCTCGGCCACCTTGATTGATGAGGCGCGGTGCACACCTGCCTCGATGATCAGTTCGTATGTTTTGGCGATGTTTTCGGCCGATTCTGCATCGCATCCGCTGGTCACCTTGACGATTTTGGTCAGGGTATGGTTCCGGTCGCCCGGGTTGATGCGCTCTGGTGAGAATCCTATTTTGAAATCTGCCGGGCACTTCAGCCCCGAGTATTTCTCCAGCACCGGGAGGCAGTCCTCCTCTGTGCAGCCCGGGTAAACAGTTGATTCATAAACCACATAATCACCTTTTTTAAGTATCCGTCCCACGGTCTCCGATGCTTTCAGCACGGGACCCAGGTCAGGGAGATTGTGCCTGGTTACCGGGGTGGGTACGGCAATGATATGGAATGAAGCCTCGCGCAGGTCTTCCGGGTCAGATGTCAGTTTTATATCAGTTCCTTCAAATGCCTCATGATCAAGTTCATTGCTGGGGTCAATCCCTTTTTTCATCAGCTCAACACGGTCAGGCCTGATGTCAAAACCGATGACGCTGATCTTTTTTGCAAACTCGAGGGCAATGGGCAGGCCTACATAGCCGAGGCCGATGAGGGAGAGTTTTGCTTCTCCTTTTACAAGCTTATCGTACATATTCGTTCAGATATTTAATAATCTTTTTATTGTTTGAATGGAACTTACATGAAATCAATAATCGACTCCTTTCGGGGACTTTTGTTCATGCAGGTTTCATCTTTTTGTCAGGGGATGGTATTCTCCTGCAAGCACCGAGAGTGCCGAGTTTCTTATCTGGTAAACTGTTTCTATGCTCTGGCGGGCATCATCGAGGCCGTATCCGTTTCCAGCCAGTATTTCCCGGTAAGTGACGGTGTGGAGGTCTGTGAATCCTTCCGAGAACTCCAGTTCCTCTCCGTCAACCGTGATATTCCTGTAAGTCCTTTTTCCCTTCTCCTTCGCCTGGGCGGGCAGGTCATTGCAGTCGATGCTCAGGAACCATCTGACTCTTGCATTCTCAAGTTCAAGGTAACCTGATGCCTTGTCACGTTCAAGCAGGTGCACCCTGTTGGAGACCACCGGCCCGAAGATCCAGCCCAGCATGTCAAAGAAGTGGACACCTATGTTGGTGGCAATGCCGCCTGATTTGTTGACATCACCCTTCCAGGAGATGTGGTACCAGTTTCCGCGGCTGGTGATATAGGTGAGGTCAATGTCATGTTTCTTGTTTCCAGGATTGGCTTTGATCCGTTCACGGAGCTCGATTATCACCGGGTGATACCTGAGTTGAAGAATGTTGTATATCCTGCGGCCGGTCTCCTTTTCTATTTCCTGCAATGCCTCAATGTTCCAGGGGTTGAGTACTACAGGTTTTTCGCAGATCGCATCAGCCTGGTGACGCAGGGCGAATCTTATGTGAGAGTCATGCAGGTAATTTGGTGAGCAGATGCTCACGTAATCAAGCTGTACTCCTACTCTCTTCAGCTTATCGACATGACGGTCGAACCGTTCGAATTCAACAAAAAAATCACTCTCAGGGAAGTAGCTGTCGAGTTTTCCGACACAATCGAATTTGTCGAGGCTGGCGAGAAGGTGGTTGCCTGTATCCTTTATGGCCCTGAGGTGTCGTTCGGCTATATAGCCTGCAATCCCTATGAGCCCGAAGTTCCTTGGGGCATTGTTCATCAGAATGTTATTAGAAAGTCATAAAAGTACTAAATATTTTTTGTCACCTCCCCGCCTGAAAGCCTGTACTTCTGGCTGCTCTCGGGGCAGATCGCGAGGCCTTCATCGTTGAAGGTGAGCTTATGGCCGAATTCTGAAACCCATCCTGTCTGGCGTCCGGGGTTGCCCACCACGAGGGCATATGGCTTTACCGGCCTGGTAATGACTGCTCCCGCGCCGATAAGGCAATACTGTCCTATCTCATTGCCGCAAACAATGGTTGCATTGGCACCAATTGACGCTCCGCGCCTTACCATCGTGGTGACATACTGATCACGCCTGATGACGGCACTGCGGGGGTTGGTTATGTTGGTGAATACCATCGACGGTCCCAGAAATACATCGTCCTCACATATAACTCCGGTATATATTGATACATTGTTCTGCACCTTTACATTATTTCCGAGGATGACGCCGGGTGAAACAACCACGTTCTGGCCTATGTTGCATTTTTCACCCAATACCGCATCCTTCATTATGTGGCTGAAGTGCCAGATCTTCGTTCCGCGGCCGATGGTACAACCCTCGTCGATTACCGCGGTTTGATGTGCAAAGTATTCCTTTTCCATTTTTGTCAGTTGAATTTTGACCTGATGCAGCCGGTGATGTATGCCAGCTGTTCTTCATCCATTTCGGTGTGCATTGGCAGTGAGAGTACCTCTGCCGAGAGCCGGCTGGTTACGGGGAAGTCGTCAGGACTGTATCCCAGGTGGAGGTATGCTTTCTGCATATGCAGGGGTACCGGGTAGTAAATCATTGAAGGAATGCCCTCGTTTTCAAGGCATTCGCGCAGGTCATTGCGCCTTCCGCCGTCAATCCTCAGGGTGTACTGATGGAAGATATGGGTGGTAAACGGAGCCCTTTCGGGAATGGCAATGCCTGGCAGTCCGGAGAGTTCACTGTCATAGAATGCCGCGGCTTTGCGGCGTGCCTCATTGAACTCATCGAGGTGTCGAAGCTTGACCCTCAGTATGGCCGCCTGGATGGTATCAAGACGTGAGTTTACACCGATGGTATCATGGTAATACCTGACCTTCATTCCATGGTTGGTGATGCTCCGTATCAGGGCTGCCAGCTCATCATCATCAGTGAACAGCGCCCCTCCGTCGCCATAGCAGCCGAGGTTCTTTGACGGGAAAAAGGAGGTGCATCCGATGATGCCCATTGTTCCGGCCTTCTTTATGGTACCGTCATTGAAACTATATTCGGCGCCGTTGGCCTGGGCAGTGTCTTCAATTATATGGATGCCATGCTGTTGCGCCAGAACCGTGATAGCCTCCATATCTGCACACTGTCCGAAGAGGTGAACCGGTACTATTGCCCTGGTACGCGGAGTGATCGCTTTTTCTATTGCCTTCGTGCTGATATTGAAGGTGCCGGGGTCCGGTTCAACAAGCACTGCCCTGAGACCCAGAAGTTCAATTACCTCAACGGTGGCGATGAACGTAAAATTGGTGGTTACCACTTCATCGCCCGGTTTGAGGCCCAGAGCCATCATTGCAATCTGGAGCGCATCGGTGCCGTTGGCACAGGAGATGACATGGCGGACACCCAGGTAACGCTGAAGCTCCTCCTCGAAGAGACGGACGTCAGGACCCTTGATGAAGGCAGTGGATCCGATCACCCCGGCCACCGCACTGTCAATGTCCGCCTTAAGCCTCTCATACTGTGTACGGAGGTCTACCATCTCTATCTTTTTCATGTGCTTTTTATCTCTTTCAAGCGAAGATAATAGATTTTATTTAACCCATTTTCGGGTGAAGGAATCGGGTTTCTTTTTTATCTTTGTTCATTATTCTCTGCACATGGCGAGGGACATCAGCGGACAGATAAGGGAACTTCTTTTCAGACATGACTGCGTCATTATTCCGGGGCTTGGGGCATTCATAGGCAACTATTTCCCTGCCCGCGTTGACCGGAAGGAGGGGCTGTTTGAACCCCCTTCAAGAAAGATAACCTTCAATCGTCATCTCACAGGCAATGACGGGCTTCTGATAGGTCACATCTCATCAGTCCTGGGTGTTGGTTACGGTGAGGCAAGGGACATAGTCAACGACTGGTCAGGGGAGTTGAGGAGCAGGATCATGGCAGACCACCCGGTGACCATTGACCACCTGGGCACCTTCTCACTGAACTATGATCGCGCAATTGTCTTTGAACCGGACCTGACTGTCAACTATCTGCTTTCCTCCTACGGCCTTAGCGCCTATCACCGCAAGCCCGTCAGCGGCTTCGACGTGAGGAAGAAGGCTATTGAGAGACGGCATGAGCCTTCGGTGACAGAACCCTCGGTAAGAAGCCTTCTCTTCAGGGCAGCAGTGATAATACCTGTGCTTGTGGCGCTGGCAGTGGTTCCGTTCAATGACAAGATATTCAAAAGCAAGGTGGAGGAATCAAACCTGAATCCCCTTGCCAGGGTTGAGCTTGATTATAACCGTCAGCAGATAGATGCCGAGAGGTCGGGAATAACCGTTGAGATTACTTCTCCGGATTCCGGAGCTTCAGAGGCGGAGCCTGTTGTCAGGCCCGATGTCACGCCGGAGAAAACCAGGGCCACGGAGAGTAAACCTGTTGTCAGGCCTGCTGCCACCGAATCAAAACCGGCTGCAGACACATCAGTGCCGGTCTCTTCCGTGAAAAGGACCACGGCTGTTGTAGTTGAGCAGTACAGGTTCATGGTGATCATCGGCAGTTTCCAGGGAGAGGACAATGCCCTCACAATGGTTGACAGACTGCGCAGGCAGGGATATGACCCGGAAGTAACCGGCGGTCCTGATGGCTTCCTCAGGGTCAGTGCACAGTCCTATCCTACCCTTGACGATGCAAAGGTCGTCCTTGAAAAACTGAGGAAGGAATATCCCGGAGCATGGGTGCATAAGAGCAGGTAATTCAGGAACCAGGCAATAGGCAGTAGGCAACAGGCAGTAGTGGGGGGATCCGCCATCTGGCGGATCGGGGCCTTCATCCGCCAGCTGGCGGATCAGACCTTTCAGACTTATTTTACCGGACTTCCGTTTTTAATCTTGTTTTCCGGTGTGACAAACACCAGCTTGCCGTTTTCGTCTTCGGCAAGAAGAACCATTCCCTTTGATTCGATGCCTTTAATTGTGCGGGGTGCCAGGTTAACTATCACCGAGATGTTCTTTCCCGGAAGCTCCTCCGGGGTGAAATGCTCCGCGATCCCTGAGACTATGGTTCTGACATCGATGCCTGTATCCACCTTCAGCCTGATCAGTTTGGTGGTTTTGGCCACCTTCTCTGCCTCAAGTATGGTGGCAGTACGGATATCCATTCTTGTGAACTCATCGAAGGTGACATCCTCTTTCTGTGGTATCACAGTGGCAACAGCACTCTGATTTGCCATTTTGGTGTCGAGAAGTTTCTGTATCTGCTTTTCAATCTGTGCGTCTTCTATCTTGCTGAACAGCAGTTCACCTGATGAAACTACATGTCCGGCAGGCAGCAGGTCAGCTCGTCCTGCAGCATCCCAGTGCAGGGCAGAGATACCCAGCCAGCCCCTCAGTTTATCCATTGAGAATGGGAGGAAAGGTTCGAGCAGTATTGCAAGGTTGGCAGTTATTTGCAGGGAGATGAACATTATTGTTTTAACACGCTCAGGGTCGGTTTTCACCACCTTCCAGGGCTCGGTGTCTGCAAGGTACTTGTTGCCCAGGCGGGCCAGGTTCATTGCCTCGGCAAGGGCCTGGCGGAATCGGAAGGCTTCGAGGTTGCTTTCAGTGCTCTCACGGCAGGTCATTATCGCCGCGAGTGTCTCCCTGTCGTAGTCAGTCAATTCTCCCGGAGCGGGTACGCTACCCTTGTAGTAATTTGCAGTCAGCACCAGGGTGCGGTTTACGAAATTGCCGAGTATTGCAACAAGCTCGTTGTTGTTGCGTGCCTGGAATTCCTTCCAGGTAAAGTCGTTGTCTTTAGTTTCTGGGGCGCTTGCACACAGGGCGTAGCGCAGTGAGTCCTGCTTACCGGGAAAATCCTCAAGATATTCGTGAAGCCATACAGCCCAGTTCCTGGAGGTTGATATCTTGTCATTTTCAAGGTTGAGGAACTCGTTGGCCGGAACATTGTCGGGAAGGATGTAACTCCCCTCGGCTTTGAGCATGGCGGGGAAGATGATACAGTGAAACACAATGTTGTCCTTGCCGATGAAATGGATCATGCGGGTCTCCGGATCCTTCCAGTATTTCTCCCATTCGGGGGTCAGCTCCCTGGTTGCGGAGATATATCCTATCGGTGCGTCAAACCATACGTAGAGCACCTTCCCTTCGGCGCCGTCAACAGGTACGGGTACGCCCCAGTCGAGGTCACGGCTGACGGCCCTTGGCTGAAGTCCCTGATCGAGCCACGACTTACACTGGCCGTATACGTTGGTTTTCCATTCGGTATGATCTTCGAGAATCCATTTCCTGATCCAGGGTTCATATTTGTCGAGCGGCAGGTACCAGTGGAGTGTGTCACGCATTAACGGGGCGCTTCCGCTGATGGTCGACTTCGGGTTTATAAGATCGGTGGGGCTGAGCGAGGTGCCGCACTTCTCACACTGGTCGCCATAGGCATTTTCATTTCCGCAGTGAGGGCATGTACCGGTTATATACCTGTCAGCCAGGAAGCATCCGGCTTCCTCGTCATAATACTGGCTTGAGGTCTTTTCGATGAAATCGCCCTGGTCATAGAGTTTGCGGAAGAACTGCGAAGCGGTCTCGTAGTGAATTTTGTTCGAGGTGCGTGAATATATGTCAAAGGCGATACCGAAATCAGCGAAGGCTTTCTTGTTAAGCTCATGGTAACGGTCAACCACCTCCTGGGGGGTGATTCCCTCTCTGCGGGCCTTGAGGGTGATGGGAACACCGTGTTCATCGGAGCCGCAGATGGAGATAACGTCCTCGCCGCGCATCCTGAGCCAGCGTGTGTATATGTCCGACGGCACGTAAACCCCTGCAAGGTGCCCTATGTGTATTGGTCCGTTGGCATACGGAAGGGCTGATGTGACTAGATGGCGCTTGAACTTCTTCATCTGAGGAAAATGATTGCTGGTTTTAACCGGGCAAAGATAATGATTTTCAGAATGAGCGGGGGAGTCCTTCAATCAACGTGTAATGACCCGTTATTCAACATGTCCGAAGGCTGCGAGCACATCATGCATGTATGTTCTCGATACCGGCACCGATGAGGCGGGGGTGCTCTCAAGCTCAAGCATCAGCCCTTCCTTTTCCCTTCGTATCAGTTTGACCTTCCCGATATTGACCAGCCATGAACGGTGACACCTGATAACAGCTTCCTCCTTAAGTTCCTCCTCCAGGGCCCTGAGTGTATTGCGCAGCATGAACCTGTTGAGCTTGCCCTGTGCCTGGTAGCAGACGGTGACATAGTTATCACTGGCCTGTACCCACAGCAGGTCAGAATGCTGCAGCGACATCCTCAGCACGCCTTTTTCGTCCCTGAGATGTATCATGGGACGCTGGCCGGGAAGGTCTGGCTGCTCCGTGATGTCAGACAGCCTTGTCTTGCTGTCTCGCCAGGCAAACCATAACCAGAGAAAAGTATAGGGAAGCAGCAGCGTAAGTGAGGTGTTCTGAACTGACCTGGCCAGCAGTTCGGCAAAGGGACGCTGATCCTTCAGTATCACAACCTCAAACAGGGTAAAGAAAAGCGCCATTGACACTATCTCCGCAGCAACCCATACAAGATAGTGCCAGATCAGCAGGGTCTTCCCCCGCCTGACGTGGTGATACATAAGAACCCGGCTGACGGCCACCACCAGCACACCGGCAAGGATCACCCCGCTGGCATAGAGAAGGAGGGTGATCTTTGCGGCCTCAAACCATGTGGCCACGCCGAAGGGGGTATAGAGGTTGAGAAAGAGGAGGGCAAAGCCTGCCGTAAAGAGTATCGTTGTAACGATATTCCTCTTTTCCGTAAGATATACGGGGAGTTTTTTACCGAGGTCGATATTCATCTTGTCAATGGCCCACGCAAATTTAACACTTTTGCCGACCTGCCGTTTCCCTGGGAGAAAAGGTCCGGGAATTTCACCCCTGACCGGGAGTTTTCGCCCCTCATCCAGAAATTCCGGCCCGCGGCCGGGGAGGAGACACCTATTTTTTGGCAGCTAACGGTCCATTCATTTTGTTTGCCGCAAAAAGAGGTCATGGGTTACACGGAGACAGAAAGAGAAATTGCCCTTCACTTCAGGAGCGGAATGACAGAGGGGGTCATTCCCGGCACCGGTGTGACACTAACTGCACAGAGATTCCGTTCAGAGGCTGACAGCTCATCTGCCGACGGCTCATCTGCCGACGGCTCAACAGCTGTCGGCTCACCGGCTGACAGCTCACCTGCTGACGGCTCACCGGCTGACTGCTCATCTGCTGGCGGCTCACCTGCCGGCGGCTCAACGGCTGACGGCTCCCCGGCTGCCAGCTCATCTCCTGACGGATCATCTGCTGAGGGCAGGGAGGTCCCAGGTTTGTTCCGGTCTCTCTTCAGGTCAAATGAGCTTGAGGAGAGCAACCGTGAGTTCAGCTATTATATAATTTCCCCAGCGGGACGCAAGCCGGAATCATCGCAAGCCGGAATCATCGGGCGGCATGATCAGCAGAGCCGGACTACCTGATTCAGGAAACTCCGCCGCCGGCAGGGGTGCCATAATCCTTCTGCACGGACTGAATGAGAGGAGCTGGAACAAGTATCTCCAGTGGGGGGTAAGGCTGGCTGCCGATACCGGCAGGCCTGTGGTGCTTTTCCCTCTGGCCTACCACATGAACCGCTCGCCGCGGAGCTGGATTGACCGTCGTATCATGATGCCCCTGGTGTCAGCTCGCATGTCACTTCTTCCTGACACACGGCTTTCAACCTTTGTAAATGTGGCTCTCAGCACCCGCATGACGATCTCCCCCCAACGGTTCATGCTCTCCGGTTATCAGACGATTGGTGATCTCAGGGCTCTCATAACTTCACTGAGGGAAGGAAAGCTGCCTGGCATTTCTGAAGGCGGGCCGGTGGATATATTTGCATATTCCATCGGCGCCCTGGTAACGCAGGTAATGATGTTGTCAGATCCCTCCCCTCTGCCTGATGACAGCCGGGTGATGCTGTTCTGCGGAGGGAGCACCTTCAACAGGATGAACGGTACATCAAAACTGATAATGGACAGCCGCGCATTCGACATGCTCCTCTCATTTTATGTGGGATGGCCCGCCCGGGCCATGAACGGCGACAGGGAGAGACTCATCAGGCTGATGAATGACACTCCGGAAGGGGAGGCCTTCTATGCAATGACTTCATTGCAGAGATTAAGAGACCTTCGGGGAAGACCATTCAGCCGTTACGGCGAAAGGTTCAAGGCTGTGACGCTGGCAGGTGACAGTGTGATTCCTCCTGAAGCCGTCAGGGAGACACTCGGCGGAGCCGACGTGGAGGTTTGGGAACCAGGCTATCCGTGTACTCATGAATCACCTTTCCCGCTGCTTACAGGGGAGAAGGCTGACGCCGCAGACCACACCTTCGGAAGGGTGTTTGAAACTGCGGCCCGATTTCTCTCATGAAATGACTATTTTTGATACGGTCACAGTTTCATACAACAAGTTCATTTTAAAAACACAGGCGAATGAAATCACTTATCATCCCTCCGTACCTGAAGGAGGGAGACCGTATTGAAATAATAACACCAGCCAGTCATATCGGGGAAGAGGTTGTGCACAGGGCGGTGCAGATGCTTGAACGGTCCGGTTTCCGTGTCACCCTGGGAAAACACGTATTCACACGCAGCGGCCCGTTTGCAGGTACGGACATGGAACGCCTCCAGGATATACAACATGCCACAGACGACCCCGATGTAAAAGCGGTTCTCTGTTCACGAGGCGGGTACGGGATGTCGAGAATTGTTGACCTGATTGACTTCTCGGCACTGAAGAGACACCCGAAATGGTTTGTGGGATACAGCGATATCACTTCGCTGCACATGTGGCTTAATAATGTATGCGGGATCGCGTCGCTTCATGCCGAGATGCCTTTGAATTATTCCAGTCCCGGGTATCTCCCGCAATGTTATGATACGATGGCGGGAGCCCTCCGCGGCGAGGCTGAACCGGTTCGATGGAGCCTGCCGGCAGAGGCTTCACTGGAAGTTGCCGGCCGTCTCACCGGGGGAAACATTTCTTTATTGTACAGTCTTAACGGTACCCCGGCGCAGCCTGAAACAGAGGGGGCCATCCTGTTTATTGAGGAGATAGGCGAACACTTCTACCATCTTGACCGGATGCTTGTCTCAATGAGGATGGCAGGGCTTCTGAAGAATCTGGCAGCACTCCTGGTGGGTGGGATGGAAAAGATCACGGAGGGGGAGCATGTATTTAACCAGACCGTTGAGGAGGTGGTAATGAATGTAGTGGGAGGATATGGATACCCGGTGCTGTTCAACTTCCCGGCAGGCCATATACCGGACAACAGGGCTGTTTACCTCGGACGCAGCGCAGGGATCCGCCAGTCGGGCAGGGAAGCTGTCCTGACCTGGCTGTAGATAAAGTCTCAGGTCTGAAGGTCTGAGGTCCGAAGGCAACGACACTTCACAGGCGGGATAAAACAGCAGGCTGGTCAGAATGCTGCCAGCAGCAGGTTGATATCCTTTGAGAGAATGCCGAACTTCTGACCCAGGACCTCGTTGGTGAGGATTCCGTTATATATGTACACTCCGCTTCTGAGTCCGTTGTTGAACTTGAGCATGGGTGTTATTCCTCCGGCATCGGCTATCTCCTGCATCAGCGGCCTGAAGACATTGCTGAGTGCTATCGAGGCTGTCTTGGGCACCCTGGACGGGAGGTTCCAGGCCGAGTAATGTATCACACCGTGTTTTTCATAGATGGGATCCTTGATAGCCCTGGGTTCAGCCGTCTCAACGCAGCCTCCGGTGTCAACACTGAGATCTATTATCACCGAACCTCTCTTCATGCCCTGCACCATCTCTTCGGTTACGTAAAACCATGGCATGAGTATATCCGTTGAGAGGGCTCCGATCAGCACATCGGCAGATTTCAGGGCTTTCTGCAGCACCTGGGGGTGGAATGTTGAGGTGTAGAGCCTCTGTCCAAGAAGGTTCTGGAAATTGCGCAGCCTGTGTACCGACGTGTCGAACACCCTTACTATTGCACCCAGACCCAGTGCTGCACGGGCAGCATATTCACCTGCAGTATTGGCGCCGATGATGATCACTTCCGTGGGGGTCACGCCGGTCACTCCACCAAGCATAACTCCCTTTCCCCCTGAGGTGGTGCTGAGATATTCCGAAGCGAGCAGTACGGATGTGATGCCGCTTATCTCACTCATTGACTCCACCACCGGAAGCATACCGTCACTGTCCTTGATCTTTTCACTGGCCAGTGCCGTAACCCGCTTGCGCATCAGCACCGAGAGGGTGTCCTCGCTCATGGTGGCTGCATTCATGAAAGAGATTACCATCTGCCCGCCCCTGAGCTGCGATGCCTCCTTCTGGGTGAAGGGAGCAATCTTGATTATGATGTCACACTCATAGATTTTGGTTGCAGTGTCAACCACAATGGCTCCGTTGTCACTGTATTCCCTGTCAGAGAAACCTGCATTCTGCCCGGCGCCGTTTTCCATGAAGACCTCGTTCCCGGCATCGGTGAGTATCTTGACCGCCTCCGGCGTGAGAGCGATCCGCTTCTCATCATCACGGGTATCATGCGGTATGCCGATAGACATCTGCTTCCTTCCCACAGCTTTTTCAACCATCTCTTCCCTCGGCAGGAAGGCACTTCTGGCCGGTTCATTCATCTGGCTCAGTTTTAAGGGTTAAACGAAAGAAAAATCTCAGCAGATCAAAATTAAGATTTTAATTGCATAGTCAGCAGGTATGACTGCAATAATAAAGAGAGGCTGACCTTGTGAAGAGAAATGGTCCCGGGTCGGTTTTGTGAAGAGAAATAGTCCCGGGCTGACCTTTGCCGGGACTTTCCGGTGGATTTATCCGGTGGCACCGGCAGGAGGCGCAGGCAGATTGCCGATGATCCTGCTGCCGTCGGCGGCAACGGTGATTGTCAGCTTCATTGTTTCAGGGGGCAGCAGCGGTTCGATGAGCTCGGGCCACTCCATGAAGCACGGTGCCCCCGAATCAAAATACTCCTCAATTCCAAAGTCGAGGACTTCGGTAATATTCCTGATCCTGTAGAAATCAAAGTGGTACACAGGCATGGTCCCGGGGCGCCTGTATTCATTCACAAGGGTGAATGTGGGGCTGGTGACGGTGTCAGCAACGCCCATCTCATTGCAGATCGCTTTGATAATGGTTGTCTTGCCCGACCCCATCTGGCCGTAAAATGCGAATATCCTGCTTCCGGCAGTTTCCTTCAGGAATTGCCTTGCCGCATCGCGTAGGCGGCTCCTGTCAGCAATAACTATTCTCATGCCGTAAAAATAGCAAATCAAACCGGTTCCAGTGTGACCAGCGGAAGCATCATCTCCTGAAGTGATATTCCACCATGCTGGAATGAGTCGCGGTAGTAGGAGACAATGTTGTTGTAGTTATTGGGATAAACCAGGAAGTCACTGGCGCAGGCGAAGATATACCTTGAAGTTATGTTTGCCATTGGCAGCCCTGCCTTGGAGGGTGCAGTGATTTCGAACACCTCCCGGGGGTTGTAGTCGAGGTTTCTGCCCGTCTTGTAGCGCAGGTTCATCGATGTCTGCCTGTCACCCACCACCTTCACCGGCTTCTGCACCCTGACCGAGCCGTGGTCAGTGGTGATGACAGCGCGTGCGCCACGTGCAGAGATAAGCCTGAGGAGCTCCATGAGGGGTGAGTGAATGAACCATGAATGGGTAAGTGTCATCCATGATGCTTCGTCGCCAGTCAGATCACGTATAAGGTCGTTTTCCGTACGGGCATGGCTGAGGAGGTCAACAAAATTATATACAAGCACATTCAGGTCATTGGCCATCAGCTGTGATATCCTTTCATTCACGTTCCTTCCTTCGGCATCAGAGCTGATTTTGTTATAGCTCCACCTGCAGCTTATGCCAGCCCGTGAGAGGTTTTTTGCCAGCAGTTTCTCTTCGTTAAGGTTCTTGCCTTCATCCTCATTTTCATCAATCCAGTATTCGGGCATCAGTTCCCCGATGGCAGCGGGCATAAGGCCGGCAAAAAGTGCATTGCGGGCATACTGTGTGGTGGTCGGGAGGATGCTCAGGTAGAGCTCCTCGTCAACGGTGCGCATTATCTGTCTCAGGTCACCGGCAATGGTCTGCCACTGGTCAAAGCGCATGTTGTCAACCACAATGAAGAAGAGCGGAGTACCCCTGCTGATCATCGGGAATACTCTTTTTGACATCACTGCCGGAGAGAGGAGGGGCCTGTCGGATGCATCGGCAGTGACCCACCGCATGTAGTTGCCCGAGATGTATTTTGCGAATGCCCTGTTGGCATCAGCATCCTGCATCCGGAGCACATCACGCATGCCGGTGTCCGATGACCTTATCAGTTCACCCTGCCAGAATGTGAGGCGGCGATACAGCTCACACCACTCTTCAAAGGAGGAGGCAGAGGAGATCATCCCCGCAATGCTCCCGAACTCCTCCCGGAAAACGGTGGTGGTCTGCCTTGTTACTATCTCTTCGATATTCAGTATTCGCTTAAGGGTAAGCAGAATCTGCTGCGGCTTGACCGGTTTGATAAGAAAGTCGGCTATCTGTGAGCCGATGGCGGCATCCATTATATCCTCCTCCTCGCTCTTGGTGATCATTACCACCGGGATGGAGGGGCTGATGCCTTTTATCCGTCTCAGGGTCTCAATACCGCTTAGCCCCGGCATATGTTCATCAAGGAAGATGATGTCATAGGCCTTTTCCCTGACCATGTTTATTGCATCATTGCCGGAGTGGCAGGTGTCTGTCTCAAATCCTCTTTCATTGAGGAAAAGGATATGTGACCTCAGCACACCTATTTCATCATCGACCCATAAGATTCTTACCTGTCTCATTGTCAGCCTTTAGCGTTATCGCAGGTTGGGATACTCTTTAGTGTGAAAGATAGTATATCTGTCGATATTCTTGTCTTCCCTGAATTTCTGCAGGTTGTCGCGGCTGATAATGAATATTGTCAGGTTTGCCGTGGCGGCTTCCCTGATGACTGACGATGGATCAAACTGGCTGATCCAGGATGTTGCCTCGCCGGCATCAGCAAAGGTGCCGGTGGTGATCAGCAGGTAACCGGCGTCAACGGCGGTTCCCTCAGTGCGATAGTTGCGGTCAGCGAAATTGTCAAGGTTATAATTGATGATGTCAAATACAATCTGGTTCAGGTTTGCGCGCTGGTTGGCTGCAATTATCATGACATAATGGGGTTGAACCGTATCATGCACATAGATTTCTTCCGCGATCCTGGTATCCTCGGCGATTCTGATCTCCGGTTTTTCCCTCCTGAGGAATTCGGTAATCTCTGCTGCTCTTTTTCCCTCGGCCGTTGCGGGGAATTTTGCAATAAGTGAATCAAGTCCTGCCTTGTATGCAAGTTCGCCTTCGAGTGCGCCGGTTGCCATGGCTCCGAGGAGCATGAACCTGGGAATAAGTTCCTCTCCCGGATAAAGTCTGACAGCTTCCTCACATATGGCTCTTGCATCTGCATATCTCTCTTCGGCAAAGGCCTGGTAAGCGGCTTCGTAGCTTCTGGCTGCCCTTGCAGAGGCCTCCCTGTGCCTGTTCACATAGTCAGGGTCGGAGAGGATAAGTGCATATTCGGAGTCCGGATATGATGCCAGCAGGTCAGCTCTCCGTCTCTCGGCCCTGGCAGGGTCACTGTTGCGGAGCAGCCGGTAAAGTTCGTAGAGAGCCTCAGCCTTAATATTGTCATCATTGCCTGTGGTGGCTGCCTTCTCCAGTGATGCAGCGGCAGTGAGGGTGTCACCAAGGCGTGCAGCGAGGATCTTACCCTCGCCGAGAAGCGCCTCGGCACTGCGTCTGACTGAGAGAGCCATAAGCGAGTCAGTCAGCGGCAGGTTTCGGAGGTAATAATCCCTGGTACGTTCGGGGGCTACTCCTGCGCTGTCACCGTTTTCTTTCTGCACCTCATTTTCGTGTATTGATCCGGGTGCGAATGCTGAGCGGGCCTTGTTTGCCCTTCTCCAGTTATCTTCCAGGCGCCTGTCTCCCCAGCGGCGGCGGAATTCCGTACGCCCGAATGTAAGTGCGGCCTGGTTATAGAAATACCAGCCTCCTTCGGCTGAGATGGCTCCGCGGTAACGCTGCTCATTCTCATAATAGAGGCCCATGTTGTACCTGTCGCCGCCATCACCGGTTCGTTGACTGTTCATCTTCTCCTCCACGCTTCTGATCACTCCCGCAATGAGGGCATCCCGTTCGGAAGCGCTCATGGCTGCCACTCTCCTCAGGCTGTCTTCGGTCATAACCACAGAGTGGAAACCGGCATATTCACCCAGGTCGGTTGTCCTGCGGCTGATAAGCTGATAATCGGGAAAGCGGTTGTCTATGAGAAATGTGGCGCTGTCATAATAGAGCCATGCCTTCATATAATCGGGTCTGGCATAATAATGATCTGCCAGGGCAAGATACGAACGGGCTTTCTGGCGGGTGTTGACCGTGCTGCTGGCGGCAGCCTGCGACCAAAGTTTCAGTGCCTCATCCGTGTTTCCGAGTCGCTGTTCCAGCTCACCCAGGGCAAAGTATATCTGGTCAAGATAATCCTTGTTCTTGGAGTCACGCAGCATCCTGCGGAGTGTTTTGATGAGATCGTCAGCGTCGCCCTGTGAGATATCAGCCACTCCGGCCAGGTTTATCCCTGCATTGAACTTGAGGTCATAGGGAGGATTCATTCTCATCACCTGCCTGAAGTAGCGGGTTGAGAGGTCATTGTTGCCGGTGGCTCTGCATACCTGTGCAAGGAGATAGGTCAACCTTACCTTTGTGTCATTATTGCCTGCATTCTCTGTTGCCAGGGTGAGGGGTTCCACTGCATCACCGTACCTTTTCTGCCTGAGGGCTATGTCAGCCAGGGTGGAGTAGTACATTGACCTTAGTCCGCGCGAAATGTTTTCGGGAGTGGCTGCCTCCTGGAGCAGGCGTGATGCCTCCGCATAGCTCCCCTCCTCGGTCTGTATCCGTGCAAGCCAGATGCGTGCCTCAGTGACCAGGTCGGGGTCGGTAGCAATGGATATGGCGAACGAGAATGATGAGCGTGCTGCCATGAAATTCTTCTGGTAGAACTGCGCCTTGGCCATCAGCAGCCATGAGTCATCGACCCATTCATTGTATTCCCGCCTGTTGTAAAACTCCTCGCTTCTGTCATTCGGGCTGCGGCGTCCCTTCTCCTCCGGTTTTGCAGTGATTGAGTGCAAGGCGATTACCTTTGAGGCCTTCTGCACGGCCCTCTCCATGTCAGAATTGGCTGCTCTAGCCGACTCCGGGGAGGAGTATTCAAAAACCGGAAGGAGCTCACTGTAATCATCGCGGTGTGATGAGATCACTTTTTTCACCCCGGTTTTATAGGCTTCATTTCCGTTGAACCAGATGTTGTATTTAGAGATCAGTGAATTGTAAAAACGGCTCGCGCCGGTGTTCTTTTCCGCAGAACACCCGGCAAGAACCAGCGTGACCAGGATGATCACCGCGGCCGTGTATACCCTATGCCGTAATCTCAACAAATATGGTTTATACTCTTATAACTGAAGAGGCCTCCCGATAGTATTCAAAGTTAAGAAAAAGAGGAAGGAGAAAAGGATTCTCCTGTTACGGGCGGCAGCAGGCTCATTTAACCTCCACCTTCTTTGTCGGGGCCATCTCCGCGTTACGTTTTTCCACCTGGGCCATCACGGTGTCTGCCAGCTTCATGAAGGCCACTCCTGTCGGGCTGTCATCCAGCGCCACCGGGTTGCCTGAATCGCCCCCGTCACATATGCTTCCCACTATGGGTATCTGGCCCAGCAGCTCAGTACCGCTCTCTGCGGCAAGCCTGCTGCCGCCCTCCTTTCCGAAGATGTAATATTTTTTCCCGGGCAGTTCAGGGGCCTCGAAATATGACATGTTTTCAACCAGGCCCAGCACCGGCACATTTATAGATTCACTCCGGAACATGGCTATTCCCTTTCGGGCATCTGCAAGGGCCACCTCCTGTGGGGTGGTAACCACTATGGCG
Organism: Bacteroidales bacterium; assembly: GCA_025454815.1. Taxonomy (GTDB): domain Bacteria; phylum Bacteroidota; class Bacteroidia; order Bacteroidales; family VadinHA17; genus SR-FBR-E99. The sequence continues at coordinate 51,350 of JALONR010000025.1, forward strand.
CCTGTTACCGGCACTTCCTGTACCAGTGTCAGGTGAATGTCACTCGTTCCGGGAGGCAGGTCGAAGATGAGATAGTCAAGCTCACCCCACTCTCCCTGGCCGATGAGCTGCTTCAGGAAACTGCTGGCCATGGGTCCGCGCCAGATTACCGCATCGGAGCCCTTGACGAAGAAGCCTATGGACAGGATCTTTACCCCGTACTTTGTCATCGGGATAATCAGGTCAGTACCCTTCTCGCTGCGTACTTCCGGACGGTAGTCACCCGCATTGAACATCCTGGGTACTGACGGGCCGAAGATATCGGCATCAAGCAGACCGGTCGCAAATCCCTTCCGTGCCAGCGCCACCGCAAGGTTGACCGCTACGGTTGATTTGCCCACCCCCCCCTTGCCGGAAGAGACGGCTATAATGTTTTTTACTCCGGGCAGGACATCCCTCTTCGGGGGCGTCATCTTCTCAACCACGATTCTTGGTTTTACCTCTATTGAGGAGATCACGGCATCAGGCCCGATGGACTCCTTTACTGCCCTGACACAATTGCTTTTTACCGATGCCAGGAACGGGTCATTTGACTTTTCAGGAACAAGTACCAGTTCTATACCCTCATCAGTCACCTTTATGTCACCCACCATGCCGAGGGTAACAATATCACTCCCCTTCTCAGGATGGGTCACCTTTCTGAGGGCATTCAGAATTTCTTCTTTTTTGTACATAATGTTGATTATTTGCGATTTGCAATTTGCAATTTTTTTTTCCAACCTACCGTCTTCTGACCTTCTCACTTCCGGCCTTCATGTTTACCAACACCTGTTCTCATTCTATAGTTCAACTGCCGGGTCCCAGAACCGTTCCCTGAACTCAATTACCATGTCATCAATCACGGTGAAGCCCTCATTTTCAAGCAGCTGCTGCATGGTTGTGGAGGTGCCGAAGTGATGTTTGCCTGTCAGCATTCCATTGCGGTTGACCACGCGGTGTGCAGGGACGTAGTCATGACCGAAGTGAGATGAGTTTAGCGCCCATCCCACCATCCTTGCGGAGCCACCGGTGCCGAGATACCTGGCAATGGCGCCGTATGAGGTTATCCGGCCAAAAGGTATCAGCCTTGTCACTTCATAGACGCGGCTGAAGAATCCCTCATTGTCACTCTCCGGGGCTGATGATTTCCTTTTCATTGGGCAGGCTGAAAGAGAGGTAGGTTATGGGGATGCTCTGTTTAAGGAACATCTCCTCGTAGTGGGTTCTTATTGAGAGCAGCGGGTCACCTGGCAGATCCCGGTGCAGGTCGGTGACAGAGGTGATTGTTTTCAGGCCGTTTTTTTCCGCAAGTGCTGCGGTATAATCATACAGTTCCCTGCAGTCAGTCTTGAGGTGAACGATTCCGCCGTCTTTGAGGTACTGCCTGTAAAGGTTCAGGAAATGCGGGCCGGAAAGTCTCTTTTTTTCCCTTTTCCTCTTCATCTGGGGGTCAGGGAATGTAAGCCATATTTCATCTACCTCACCCGGGGCAAAGAACGACGTTGTAAATTCAATCCGTGTCCGGAGGAAAGTGGCGTTTGGCAGCCCCATTATGCTGGCCTGCTTTGCCCCCTTCCACATCCTGGCTCCCTTAATATCGATGCCGATGAAGTTCTTTTCCGGGTAACGGGTGGCAAGCCCTACGGTGTATTCACCCTTGCCGCAGCCCAGCTCAAGTATTATGGGGTTGTTGTTGCGGAACCATTCACCGTGCCATCTGCCCCTTAGACTGTGGTGTTGCCTGAAGACCTCATCAAACGACGGCTCGATCACATGGTCGAACCCCTTCATTTCAGCCCACCGTGCATGTTTGTTCTTGCCCAAAGCCCGGATTATTTAGCAGTCTCCTCCCTGAGTGATATTTTCATTCCCACGTCATAGACACCCTTCAGTATGGTGTCCCGCATTCCCTGAATCACCCTGAAGTGATACTCCCCTTTTTCGGGGAAGTAAACGTTTGACTTGAACGGGATGGTCAGCTCCCGGATATCACCTGCACCCCGGCCCAGCCACCTTCCTTTTTCATCGGTCACCATGGCCTGGAGGGTGTCAGTTGTAACGGTACCTGAAGGAAAGGTGGTCACGACGAAGAGATAGATATTGCGATAGGGGTAGTCAGTTGAGGTACGCAATGACAGGCCGATATTGTAAGTCTTCAAAGTGTCATCAATCGTACAGGCATATTTTGCCGGGTCATACATGCTCCATTTGCCCTCTTCGAGCCTGTAGTTTTCTGAATACCTTACATTACGCTGACATGCTGTTGCCATAACAGCCAGGATAAATACCGTGGCCAGCAGCTTATTGTTGTTTCCTTTCATTTCTCCTGGGATATTGTCTGTGCCGTCCTTTTCCTTCGTGCGGATGGCTCTTTGTTTCGAACCTTGTCAGTCCGCTGTTCTGCAGCAGGAGGTCATTACCTCTCTCCATCCTGTTGTTCGGGGTGCCTGCAAGGAGACTCTCGGGCTTCACTCCCTTGCGGTTAAGCTGCATTATTTCGCGAACTCGGTCCACCGGCACGGCGGTAAGGTTGGCAGCGATGCGCGGGTCAGTGGAGTACCAGTATACCCCAGTATGTACCTCCATCTTCATGAACCAGGCTGTTCCCCCTGCCAGCTCCAGGGGCACCTCCTTTGAAGGGAACTCTCTCTGGGCATCAATATAGCAGTCGAGCTCATAGTTGAGGCAGCATTTCAGCTTACCGCACTGTCCTGCAAGCTTTTGCGGATTGAGGGAAAGATCCTGGTAACGGGCATGTGAGGTGGTCACCGACACAAAGTTGGTGACGTGGGTCGAGCAACATAGTTCTCTTCCGCAGGTTCCTATGCCGCCTATCCGGCCGGCCTCCTGGCGGGCGCCTATCTGCCTCATCTCTATCCTGATATGAAACTCTTCGGCAAGCACTTTTATCAGCTGCCGGAAGTCAACCCTCTCGTCTGCAAGGTAGTAGAAGATGGCCTTGGTCTTGTCACCCTGGTATTCAACATCGCCTATCTTCATTGCGAGACCCAGGTTCTCGGCTATTTTCCTCGAACGAAGCATGGTGGGAATTTCCAGTTTCCTGGCCTCTTCCCATTTCTGCAGGTCAACCGGCCTGGCTTTCCTGTAGACCTTCTTCATCTCTTCTATGACAGGCCGTATCTTCATCTTTTTCAGCTGCTGCAAGACAAGAAAGCCGGTCATGGAGACATATCCGATATCATGGCCGGGTGAAGCTTCCACTGCCACCAGGTCATCGACCTCCAGTTTCAGTCCGTTCACGTTACGGTAAAAACCTTTGCGGGTGTTCTTGAAGCGAACCTCTACCACCTCATTGTGGAGGGAGTCAAAGGGGAGATCGGCAAGCCAGTTGTATTCGTTCAGCTTGTGCGTACCGCTTTTGTATTTTACTTCAGGCTTTACCGGCTCCTCAGCAGGCTGTACCTGTATATCCTCGTTCATAATGACGTCAGTTTATTCCCTGCCGGCTGCAAGGGTCAATTCCTCCCGTGCCGGTAAGGTGAATGCAAAATTAACAATAAATGAGCTATCTTCAAGTGATTCCCTTCAGTTACCTGATAAGTCTCATCGTTCTGAGAGCCAGGTCAAGGAAAATCATTTTGGTATTGCCGTTGCTCTCAACGTGAGCATATGCAAGGTTAAACTCACGGTTAAGGGCGTTGATGTTGCTGTCGTTTATGAAAGGATGGAACCTCTGCGAGAATTCATCCTCGGCCCGGGTGAGATATACCAGCCTGTTTTCCCTGCCGTTGAAGTTAAGGATGAAGTTTTCGCGTATCATCCTGAGTGAATAGGAGAGAAAGCTCTTCTGTCTTTCCCTTCCGAGGGCGGCTGTCTCCTCCGACCAGGTGACAAGTGAATGGATATCGCGGGTATATGCGGTTCGCATCAGGCGGGTGAAACGGTCAAGGTGAACGGTTGTGCTCTCATCTTCCCGTGCCAGTTCCAACGCCCTGACCATGTTGCCGTTGGCAACTGCAGCAATCCCGGAGGCTTTCTCGGGGTCTATGCCCAGGGTCTGCACCAGGTGATTGCTGAGCTCACCGGAGGGTATGGCAGGGATCCTTATGTGCTGGCATCGTGAGGTAATGGTAGGGAGAAGTTTGTCATCCTCCTCAGAGACGAGTATGAACAGTGTCCTGGCGGGGGGTTCCTCTATGATCTTCAGCAACTTGTTGGCTGTCTCGGCATTCATCTTCTCCGGAAGCCATATGATCATAATCTTGAAATCAGATTCAAAGGATTTCAGGCTCAGTTTTCGTATTATCTCGGCAGCTTCGGCGACGGGTATAAGCGCCTGCTCATTGGCCACCTCCATCGCCTCTGTCCAGGTGCTGAGCGAGAACCATGCTGAGCGGAGGACCATTGTGCGCCATTGGGTTATGAAGGTGTCGCTCACCGGTTCGGTGCCCGATTTCTTTTTTATTACCGGGAAAACGAAGTGAAGGTCGGGATGGATCAGTTTGTCATACTTCACGCATGACGGGCATACACCGCAGGCATCTTCTACGGTGCGGTTCTCACAGCTCACATATCTTGCAAAGGCGAGTGCGAGGGCAAATTTCCCGCTTCCCTCCGGGCCATAAAAAAGCAGTGCATGGCTGACGCGGTTCTCCGCTACGGAGCTCCGCAACCTGTCAATCACTGCCTTCTGTCCCGGTATCTGCGAAAAGTTCATAAAGCCCTTCCTGTAAGGAAGAGCAAATGTACTAAAAATTGGTTGAACTCACTTTCCCCGGATACTGCCTGAACAGGTTGAAACCGGGGTTTTCAAAACTCCGGTGCCGGCGCTTAGCGGGAGAGAGACTTTAATGTCAAAGTGCTGCCAGGGCGCTGTCGTAGTCGGGCTCCTGGGCTATCTCGGGTACCAGCTCTGTATAAACGACATTCCCTTTTTCATCAATCACCACAATAGTTCGTGCATAGAGCCCTGCCATCGGGCCATCTACTATGTCCACGCCATATGCCTGACCGAAACCGGTGTCACGGAACCCGGACAGGGTTACCACATTGTTGATCCCTTCGGTGGAACAAAACCGGCCATGGGCAAAGGGGAGGTCCTTCGTGATTGCCAGTACAACGGTATTGTCGCTGCCGGCTACAACCTGGTTGAACTTGCGTACCGCAGTGGCACAGATACCCGTGTCAAGACTCGGGGAGATGTTCAGAATCACTTTCTTTCCTTCAAGCTCCTTCAGTGAGAGTGAGCTCAGATCTGATTTTACCAGTGTGAAGTCCGGTGCTTTTGTCCCTTTTGCAGGAAGGCTTCCAGATGTGTTGACCGGGTTTCCCCTTAATGTAATTTTTGCCATAATTCAGTTATCGTTTTTTAAATATTTCGCTTTGCGGAATTTTTCAAAGAGCTCCTCTTCATCAAGCCCTTCCCTGATCCCTTTAAGAATGAAATCAAGGAGTTGCGGGATGATCTCTTCGCTGAAGGAACCGGCTATGGCCAGTTTCCTGAACAGCTTTTTCTCCTGCTCCGTGATAGTGCTGTCAGCGTTCATTATCTGAACGGTATCGTAAAGATGGGCGAACCGCTTTTCCAGTTCATACGGCGGCTGGTATGCATGTGACTGTTCCGAGGCTATAATCCTGTCGATCTCAGGATCTGTAAGACTGAAACGTCTTCCGTAGCGGTGCAGCAGCGAAAGCTCACCTTTTCCGACTTGTCCGTCAGCCTGCGCCACCTGGACCAGATGAATGAAGTTCTCCTTGTTGATCTGTCTGCCGTTATCGGTAATGAAATCTGTGAAACTCATTTTCTGTCTGATATTTCACAAAATTAACAAATCCACGGCGTAATTGTTGAACAATAAATAAACTGATTTAATTAAGCTCCGGCTTGTGAGTGAACCCTGCAACTTATTATTTTTGTACAGAGTAAATGAAAAGGTAATCCGTAAACAGAAATTTTATGAAAATCATTGACAACTTTAACTTCAAGGGCCTCAGGGCTATCGTTCGGGTAGATTTCAATGTTCCTCTTGACAAGAAGACGCGGGAGGTAACCGATGACACCCGCATTCGTGGTGCCCTGAAGACAATAAAGAAAATAACTGCCGACGGTGGCTCGGCCATACTCATGTCTCATCTCGGCAGGCCCGAGGGGGTGATGGAGAAGTACTCCCTGAAGCCTGTTCTTCCGGTTCTGGAGAAGCACCTCGGAATGAAGGTGGCCTTTGCCCCTGACGCCCTCGGCACGGAGGCGGCGTCAATGGCTGCAGCTTTGAAGCCGGGTGAGGTGATGATGCTAGAAAACGTCAGGTTCTATCCTGAGGAGGAGGGGAAGCCGATCCTCTCTGAGACAGCAACCGACGAAGAAAAGAAGGCTGCCAAGGCCGAGCTCAAGGCGAAGCAGAAGGAGATGGCAAAGAAGCTAGCCACATACGCTGATGTATATGTAAACGATGCGTTCGGCACTGCCCACAGGGCGCACGCTACCACTGCAGTGATAGCTGATTTCTTCCCGGAGGAGAAAAGGATGTTCGGGTTCCTCATCAACAGCGAACTGGCCGCTATGGACAAGGTGCTTAAGAGCTCTCAGAAACCATTTACCGCAGTAATGGGCGGAGCGAAAGTCTCGGATAAGATCCTAATCATTGAAAACCTGCTCGACAGGGTTGATAACCTGATCATTGGCGGCGGCATGACCTATACCTTTATCAAGGCAGCAGGCGGAAGGATCGGAAATTCCCTCTGTGAGGAGGATAAGCTCGATGTGGCAAAGGCAGTGATGGAGAAGGCAAAGGTTAAAGGGGTAAACCTCCTCTTCCCGGTTGACGGTGTCAATGCCGACAAGTTTGACGCTGAGGCAGATACCTATACTTCAGCCATCGACGACGTGAAGGACGGCTGGATGGGACTTGACATCGGTCCGAAGAGCATTGAACTGTTCGGCAAGGTGATCATGGAATCAAAAACCATCCTCTGGAACGGTCCGATGGGTGTGTTTGAGATGGAGAAGTTTGCAGCCGGAACCACCGCTGTTGCTAAAGCGGTTGCAAAGGCCACCGAAAAGGGCGCATTCTCACTGATCGGTGGCGGTGATTCTGTTGCCGCCATCAACAAGAACGGCCTTGCCGACAAGGTAAGCTATGTATCCACCGGCGGCGGCGCCATGCTTGAGTACATGGAAGGGAAAAAATTACCCGGAATAACTGCCATCAGGGGAGAATGATGAAGATGCGGATTATGCATTCCGTCAAGGCTGTATAATGCCAGGTACGGTTCATGCATGCCGTCAGGAAATAATGTTGAAACAGCATAAACAAAAAGCTGTCTGTACAGGATGAAAAGATTCCTTATCATACCGGTTCTGGGCCTCATGCTGATGCTTGCAGGGTGCGGTGGTAAAGATCAGAAGACATCAGGAACCATTACCCTCTCAAGTGAGCTTTATGACGGCGGACCGTACTATTATGCGATGGGACTCTCCTTTGATGAGGCGAAGGAGGTTCCCACGCAGCCTGACCAGTACCGTGCAGATATAGTACTCGGGGCAGGGCCGGTAACCACCGGCGGACCGGTGGTGGCATACCTCGCCGCCAATACCCTTAACCCTCCCTTTGCCCTTGCGGGTACATACGGCACTGCAGCTGATGCGGTAAGTGCATTTAATGCACTGAAGAGTGTGGGGAGCTACACCTGGATAGACCTGGCCGCCCCGCTGCAGGCCAACCAGGTATGGGTGATAAAAACCCGTGATGCAAATTACGCCAAGCTGAGGATCATCAGCGTGACCATTGACACACAGGGTGATGATCCGGTCGCCACATGCATGCTCGAGTGGGTATGGCAGCCTGACGGATCGGCTACATTCCCGTAACAGAGATGAAGACATCATTACATGAAGAGATCTTCAGGGTCACCGATAACAAGTCGTTTGAGAGGAAGGCCCTGGAGATCTTTCGTTTCCAGGCTGCAGGGTGCCCAGTTTACAATGAGTATATCACCCTCATTGGAACAGACCCGGGGAAGATTGATTCCATCTTTTCAATCCCCTTTATGCCCATCTCCTTTTTCAGGGATCATAATGTAATAACTTACGGGCAGCCTGACCTTTTCCCTGCAACACAGGGAGATTCTTCATCAATGCCAGTAAGCACTGATGACTCTTCTCCGGCCCCGGGAACATCCCCCGCCGGACCGTTCACCAGCGGTGGAGACAAAGCAGGAACCGAAGCAGCCGGCGAAGAGTCACCGGGCAACTTTGCCGGCAGGGTTTTCCTCAGCAGCGGAACCACCGGGGTGAAGCAGAGCCGTCACCATGTCAGGTATCCTGAGATCTATGATGCCAGCCTTGAGCGTACCTTCCGCCATTTTTACGGTGACCCGGCGCAATATGCCATTATGGGCCTGCTCCCTTCCTATCTCGAGCGGGAGGGTTCTTCACTGGTTTACATGGTGAACAGGCTGATACAGCTGACAGGCAATGAAAGCGGGGGGTTCTTCCTCAATGATCACAAAGCCCTCTTCCGGGCAATTGAGAGGGCGCGGTCTGCCGGGCTGCAGGTTCTGCTGATCGGAGTCACCTTTGCCCTGCTTGACCTGGCGGAGGAACATCCCTCCAACCTCTCAGACATTATAATCATGGAGACCGGAGGGATGAAGGGACGAAGAGAGGAAATGATCAGGGAAGAGGTACATGATATTATTATGAGGGCTTTCGGGGTAAAAACCGTGCATTCGGAATATGGAATGACCGAGCTGCTCAGCCAGTCTTATTCACAGGGGGCGGGGCTGTTCCGGACTCCTCCATGGATGAAGGTGCTCATACGGGACAGCCACGACCCCGGGTCACATTCGGATGATGAGGGCTCTTCCGGCGGTATCAGCGTAATAGACCTTGCCAATATCTGGTCGTGTTCTTTCATCGCCACCGCTGACCTTGGAAGGATGCATGCCGGAGGTTGCTTTGAAGTACTGGGGAGGTATGATGATGCCGATATACGCGGCTGCAGCCTGCTGACAGGGAACAACCTGGTCTGACGTCAGCTTTCTTTCCGGTCATCCGGATAGGGTTACCGCATCTAATGACAGTCACAAACTAATCGAGCTGCAGCACCTGTTCAAGCCAGCCGAACAACCGTTCCTGGTAAGATGCAGGGCACATGTCAAGGCTCTGGGCACACATGAATCTGATCTCAGGGCGGGTTTCACAATGCCTTATTTTATCTTCAATATAGGCTTCAGGCCTGTTGACAGGTTTGAGGTAAACCAGGTCAGGTCCGGCGATATGCCTGTTTCCCTCAAGTAACTGCAGGTGATTTGCCAGGGATATGAACGTGAATTGCGAATAATCACGGAACCGGTAGGAGATATTCTTTTCCAGCATTGGAATCCTGTCACTGAGGAACCGTTCAACGCTGGTTCTGCATACAGGATGGGGTGTATGGGCATTTGTAAAATACCTGAACCTGAAGCCGAGCTTTACCGCGGCATTCCACTGGGCGGCATGAAATGAGGCACGCGGCTCAAAGCTTCTGTTTCCCAGGATCTTCCTTTGAATAAAGGTTCTTCCATGGTTCCAGAGCTCCCTCGGCAGTGGTGCGGGAACCCATCTTCCGCGGAGTACAGGTTTTCCGTTGATAAACCAGTCTTCCGGTTTTAGCGGCCGTACAAGGAATGCGTCATCATTGAAATAGACAAAGTTTTCAGAAAGCCCCTTTATTCTCCAGATCATGTTTGCAATGGAGATGCTGTTGAAGGTGGGGAGGTATTTTTCGAATCCTTCAAATATCTCTTTGTGATCAACGATCCTCAGCGATCCGGACTTTTCCGGGAAATATTTCCTCACATCGTCATCCAAGCCCGGATCCTGTTCATCCGTTACGATGAAGATGTTCCTTACAAATGGTGCGAACCTGAGTATTGACAGAACGCAGTAGCGGATCTCGTTTGATGAGGCAAAGCGTGTCGGATGGGCCCCTGA
>JALONR010000097.1 GCA_025454815.1 Bacteroidales bacterium
ACCAACCAGTAGCCGCCACATGACAGTACATTCAGCACATACAGAATACACTGACAGCGAAACCGGGAAGCTGGGGATGTGGATATTCCTCTTCACCGAGCTCTTCCTGTTCGGGGGGCTCTTCCTTGTGTATGCAATCTTCAGGGCAAAGTACTCGGCCGAGTTCCATCATGCGGCTGAAGAGCTGAATGCCCTGATAGGGACCATCAACACCGTTTTCCTGCTCGTAAGCTCAATGACCGTCGCCGGCGCCCTGACGGCCATACAGAAGGGTGACAGACGGCTGACTCTGATGCTGCTCCTGGTGACAATAGTCCTGGCTGCACTATTTATGGTAAACAAGTACTTCGAGTGGTCTCACAAGTTTGAGTACGGCATATGGCCGGGTTCTCCGGTGCTGAAGAACATGCCGCACGGAGACCTTCTCTTCTTCGGCCTTTACTACATGATGACCGGGCTGCATGCCCTTCATGTGCTTGTGGGGATGGTGCTGCTGTCAATAAATGTGTACAGGGTAAAAGCCGGAACCATTAACAGCGAGAGGTACCTCATGCTGGAAAACAGCGCCCTCTACTGGCACCTGGTTGACCTTATCTGGATATTCCTCTTCCCTCTTCTTTACCTGATAACCTGAGAACCAAATGAAAGACGAAAAGCCTCATATATCAACCCATGAATCACTGATCGTTGTACTGGTGATACTCCTGGTGCTGACAACCATCTCAGTGCTGGTGACAGGGATTCATCTAGGACCTGTTACAGTGGCAGTTGCGTTGCTGATTGCTTCCGTGAAGGTTGCAATTGTCATCACCCAGTTCATGCATCTCAAGTTTGAAAACCTGTTTCTGAAACTGGCAGTTTCAGGGGTATTCACACTCTTCACGGTTGTCATACTGATTACGTTCATCGATTACTTTTTCAGATAAACAGTTGAATTATGTTCACAGGGGCATCAAATCTTGCAGAAGGAGTAGACAAGGCATTTGCTTTCACCTTTATCATCGCATTTATTTTTATTGTCGGGATCTCGGTATTCATGATCTGGACAGTAATTCATTTCTCGAGGAAGAAGGGAAAAGAGGCGAAGCAGTTCAGAGGGAGCATTAAGCTTGAGGTATTGTGGACCACTGCAGCCACCATACTGGTCATCATAATGTTCTGGATCGGCTGGAAGGGATTTGCGCCAATGCGAAAGGTGCCGGCTGATGCCATGGTGGTAACTGCCATCGGCAGGATGTGGGAATGGGAGTTCATCTACAGTGACAGTCTCAGGTCGAGGGAGCTGGTTCTCCCGATTGACAAGCCGGTTAAGCTTGAGCTGGTGGCTGAAGATGTGAACCACAGTCTTTTCATCCCTGCTTTCAGGGTCAAGGAGGATGTGGTGCCGGGATATGACAACTGGCTCTGGTTCACCCCAAACTATATTGGCAATTACGAGATACTGTGTACCGAATACTGCGGGCTGCTGCATTCAGCCATGGTGGCGAATACCCGTATCGTGGAACAGGATGAGTATGACCGGTGGTACCAGGAGCTTATCACGGCATCATTCGTTCCTGAACCGGAAGGTCTGAAACTGCTTCGGGGCACCGGGTGCCTGGCATGTCATTCCCTTGACGGATCGAGGCTTGTAGGGCCTTCGTTCGCAGGTTTTTACGGGTCACAGCGAACGGTTGTTGCAGGCGGATCAACAATCAGCGTGACCGCCGATGAGGCCTATATCACAAAATCAATATATGATCCAAACGCCGAGATAGTTGAGGGTTATGCGAGGAACCTGATGCAGTCATACAGGGAGCTGCTGACTGAAGAACAGATAGGTATAATGACGGAATACCTGAAGAAGATGGTTGAGGAAGAGGGCGCGCAGGATACCGGTCTCTGAACCGGCGGAACCAGCAGGAATGAATACAGGCAGGAAAATGATCAGTGACATGGCGGAGCTTTCCAGGTGGAAGCTCTCGCTGGCTGTTGCATTCTCGGCGGTCACCGGTTATTTCCTGTATGGAGGTCTGGGATTTGACGGAGACGGCCTGGCAGGATTTCATCTGCACAGGCATGCCGTGGGTGCCCTGGACTCAGCCGGCGGGGCCCTGTCAACGGCCGGGGGCACCCTTTTGGTTGCCGATGCTGCTGGCGGGGCCTATTCTGCTGCCTTTATTTTACTGGCTGCTGCCGGTGTTTTCCTACTTGCTGCCGGCGCTTCGGCCCTGAACCAGTATACCGAGCGGAAGAGTGATGCCCTGATGGAGCGTACCGCAAACCGGCCATTGCCGTCAGGGAGGATGGCGCCGCCTGCCGCCCTGGCCGCCTCGGCATTACTGATTGCAGCGGGCAGCCTTCTGCTGGCTATGTGCGGTACTGTGCCGCTGCTGCTGGGTGCCGCCAGCATAATGCTCTACAATGTCATTTATACCGGTCTCAAGAAGAAGACCACCCTTGCGATAATACCCGGGGCACTCGTCGGGGCGGTGCCTCCTTTGATAGGCTATACGGCGGCAGGCGGCGCCATGACAGACATGGCGATCATCCTGTTTGCCCTCTTCATGTTCCTCTGGCAGATGCCCCACTTCTGGCTGCTGCTGCTCCGCTATGGTGAAGAATATGAAACAGCCGGAATTAAAACGTTTCACAGGGTGCTCAGTGACAGAACAATCGTACGGCTTGTGCTGGGATGGATTACAGGCTCCTCCCTCCTGCTCTGGATCCTTGCAGCCATCTATATGCCTTTCAGTCACCTGGCGGCAATCATGCTGCTGGCGCTCAATGTGATTTTTATCCTTGCCTTCGCCACGATCATCGGCGCCGGCATTTATGGTCCTAGATCAAGGTATGCCTTCCTGGCCTTCAACTCATTTACGGCACTGGTGATGCTCATACTGATATTCTTTGCCTGACTGGCGGCCTGGCACCATTCGACGGACGAAAAATCCTGCTTTCGAAAGTGATAAGAATGATCTATCTTTTCTGATAGTATATCGTCATTGCAAGATGATCTACTATCCGCCTTGCGAAATACATTTCCCTCATCGGTCCGGCCAGTGATTTGAGTATCTCAAGTGACGGCCCCATAAGCTCACTGAGCCTGGCAGTGGTACCGTCATTGAAAGTCAGTTCAATGTCCCTATGACGGCAAACTGATCCCTCCGTTTCATCCTCATCGGTGATTACTGCTGCTGCACTGTTTTGAAGGACGCCTGCAAGGTAAACCTCAATTGAATCAACACCGGTACTCCTGACTATCTGAACATCACCGATTGTCAGGATATATTTCCGTTCAAAGGTTCTGAATCCGCTGTGAATGAAGTGGTTTTCTTCTCCCATCAGCAGTTCATCACCCTCCAGGAGAGCCATGGAAGAAACAGAAGTGTCTCCCCTGGTGAACGCAACCTCAAAGCTGTAATCGTCGGTGAAGCTGTATTTCGAGCTGTAGCTCCTGCCGGAAAATGATTCCCCGGCTGAGGCCACTTCAAGCTTTCCTATATCTTCTCCTTCAAGTGCAAGTCCGGCATTAAGGAGGTAATCAAAGCGGCGGAGGAATGAATAATAGTAATGGTAATCAGAAGAGGTAATGGTAAAATCATTTTCTGTTTCTCCTTCCTCCGGATCCGGATTAAAGAGATACCGCGGACGTGAGACAAGCTTATACGGCATATTCATGACAAGCTTATCACTGTCAGCCGTCCTGCTGAATTTCCAGAACGGCATTGAGAAGTGCCTGTAAACAAACGTATCAGGCATGAAATCAAACACCCCCGAAATCATCCCGAGCGAGATGCTGTCACTGTAGCCGTCACCTGACTTTGTCATGTCGGTAAGGGTCATAAGTTCGTACCCTTTTGTCCGGGAGATAATGTTTACTGCTTTGCTTATCCTGTTGATACCTTCATCAAGGGATTTCCTGACGGAGGTATCTGTCTCTGTGCCTGAGCACTGCCACAAAAGCAATCCGGCTAGCAGGGAAAGTGGTAACAGATTCTTCTTCATTTTACCGGCCATTTTATCGTTACTGAACAAATTTACACAATAAACAAGATTTAACCTGAAATAATGCCAAAATCACTGACCAGGAGCAAGTTCAGCCAGTTCTCATCTGCCGCAGGTTCATCACAGCAAATTTTACAAAAAGATTATGAAGATTTGATGAAGGAAGCGGGTAAGCCCAACACCGGAAAGAAACCGGAAAATTTATACATTTGAAGACCACACAGGCCAGAAATGATCAAATAAAAAAAACTTCAGGATGAACCGGCGAATGATTTTCACCTTTACTGCTCTGCTGCTGTCAATATCAGCCTTCAATCTGTTTTCCCAGGATAGTAATTCATTTCCGGTGACTGCCGGCCCTGTGGCGGGGTCGACGGTGACTGCCGGTCCTGCGGCGGGGTTGCGGGTGTCAGCCGGCCCTG
>JALONR010000098.1 GCA_025454815.1 Bacteroidales bacterium
GCCGTTGACTACAATATACCGCTGATCACCAATGCCAGGCTGGCCTCAGCGTTCATCAATGCCTTCTGCAGTGTTCCTGACAGCGAGATGGAGATCAAGGCGTGGGACGAGTATTGATTTCTAAGGCAGCAGGCAAGAGGCAGTTGTGAATCTGGTTGTGACAGTCAGCAGTTTTATCCCGCATCCGCCATCTGTCGGATCAGGAGGGAAGTAAAGAAACATTGAACCCATAAGGAACCATACCATAGTATAATAACAAATAACAACACAATTCACCATCATGATAACCATCCGCAGGGCAGCCCCCGATGACGCACCCTCAATCATTTCATTCCAGCAGGCGATGGCCATGGAGACGGAGGGTGTGGAACTTAAATCAGATGTGGTTACCCCGGGTGTCATGGCCGTGTTCCGGGACCCGAACAAGGGACAGTACTTCGTGGCCGAAGAGATGGGCCGGGTGGTGGCTTCCCTGATGATTACCTATGAGTGGAGCGACTGGCGTAACGCCAATATCTGGTGGTTCCAGTCGGTCTACGTGATTCCCGAGTACCGCCGGAAGGGAATCTTCAGGATGATGTATGACCATGTAAAAAAGGAAGGTATGGAGTGCGGCATTGCCGGACTGCGTCTTTATGTGGAATCAGAGAATACCCGCGCACAGAAGACCTACGAGGCGATGGGGATGAACGGCAACCATTACCGCACTTTCGAGTGGATGGTATAATTGCATACACCTAATGTGGTGGCTGATACTACCGGTAATTATCTACTCTGCAGGGCTTCTGGTACTGTGGCTCCTCCTCATTCGCCATGACAAGTATGCTGTGTTTGCACAGGAAGCCTCTTCCCTGCCGGGGGTAAGTGTTGTTGCCTTTGAAACCGGCAAGGCAGGTCGTACAGGATCCATGGCTGCGGTGGCTGTGTCAGAAAGCCTATCCCTGCCAGTGGTAAGTGTTGTTGTGGCAGCCCGGAACGAGGAGAAGCATATTACCAACCTGCTGGATAATCTGTTTAGGCAGGATTACCCGGAGAATCTTCTTGAAATAATAATTGTCAATGACAATTCAACTGACAGGACCCCGGTTGTTGTCAGCGAATACATATCAGCAAGGGTTGCCGGCTCTGAGACAGCTGCCCGTATGACGGACCCCGGTGCGATCAATGTCTTGAAAAAAAACCTTAAGGGTCCCCGTACACGACTTATCTACAACCCTTACATTGGAAAAAAGAGAGCTGTCAGGTATGGCATTGAAAAGGCTTCGGGTGAAGTTATAATAACCACTGATGCCGATTGTGTTGTCGGTCCGGAATGGGTGAGCAGCCATGCATCATGGTATACTAAAGGCGGACCTGACATGGTCCTTGCACCGGTTGTACAGAAACCCGCCGGAGGTTTCTGGTCATTATTCGGTGTTTATGAGTTTTCTGCGCTGCAGGCTATAACGGAGGCCACGGCATTGGCGGGGCACCCGGTGATGTGCAATGCTGCGAACTTGTCATTCCGCAGGGATGTTTACCTCAGGCATGCAGATAAGCTGCATCATGACCTGGCCTCGGGTGATGACATGTTCCTGTTGCAGGCCGTCATGCGTGACGGCGGCACCGTCAGGCATGACGGCCGGAGTGCGGCGGCGGTTGTGACCGCTGCAGCGGTCACGGCTGCGGCGTTGTTGCGTCAGCGGGCACGCTGGGCATCCAAGACATTCAGGTACCGTGACGCCGCCACACTCACCCTCGCCGCAGCCACGGCGGCGTGCACCGCCACCGTCGCCGCCGCCGTAGTGGCCGCGTTCATGGCTGTGGAATATCTGCCGCTGGCAGCAGCCATGTATGCGATAAAGTCCGTACCTGATTACCTGATCATTGCCGGAGAGATGAAAAAAAGAGGCAACCGCATAAAAGGATTGTCCTTCATGGCCGCGGAGATCATATATCCATTCTGGTTCCTGACGGTTGGGATAGTAAGCCTTCTGCCAGGCTCGGGACGATTTGGGAAGAGATAATTTACTGCTTCAGATTGGTTTGCCCTGCATGTCCAGACAGCGAACCTCATTTGGACGGGTCCGCGTGCAGGCTTTTCTTTGTCTCAGCCAGAAACTGCTCAGTGCAGACTGCCGTGCCGAAACTCCCGACTTCATCTTTACAGGCGGATGTGCGTGATAAAACTGCCGACTGTTTACTGGTACTGCCAACTGGTTCAGTTTCCCTCCGCCAGCACCTTGATACGCACCAGCCTGATCTCTTCCTCCTCAAACTCACCGGCCAGTTCCCGAATGGCCTCCTCAAGGGAACCGCTTTCAGCTTCCTCCATAAAAAATGAGTATATATCCTGCTGCCGGTCCTCGTCGATGACGGTATTGATATAGTAGTCAATACTGAGCTTCGTCCCGCTGCTGACTATTGCCTCAATCTCTGACAGGAGTTCATCATATTCAATCCCTTTTGCATCCGCGATATCTTCAAACGGCCTCTTGCGGTCAATGCTTTGAATGATGTAAACTTTTAGTCCCGACTTGTTCACCACTGACCGTACAACCATATCCTGCGGCCGGATAATCTCCTTGTCAGCCACATAGTTCTTGATCACTTCAACAACTTCTTTCCCGTAGCGCTGTGCCTTGCCGGCGCCTATGCCGGTAATGTTCTGAAGCTCTTCAAGCGTTACCGGATACTGAATGGCCATCTCCTCCAGTGAAGGATCCTGGAAGATATTGTAAGGTGGCTGGCCGGCCTGCTTTGATATTTTTTTCCTCAGGTCCTTCAGGATGCTGAGAAGTTCCTCATCGGCAGCAGCAGTACGGGCGCCAAAGGAAGCTTCCTCATCCTCAACGTCTGTGTAGTCATGATCTTCATTGAGCATGAAGCTCTCCGGCTTTTCCAGGAAATCGCGACCCTTCTGGGTCAGACCCAGAAGTCCGTAGTTCTCTATATCCTTGTTCAGCAGCTTGTTGATCAGTGCCTGTCTGATGACCATATTCCAGAACCGCTCATCCTTTTCCTCGTCAATGCCAAAGGTTTCAAGTTTATGATGCTTGTATGACTTGATGGCGGAGTTCAGTGTCCCGGCCAGGATTTTTGCTATATGATCGGCCTTGTGTTTCTCCTTAACCGCCAGAACGGTCTCAAGCATGCTGACAACATAGTCCTGCCCCTCGAACTGGGTCTTCGGATGCAGGCAGTTGTCACATGCCTCACAGTTCTCCTGCTTGTATTCCTCCCCGAAGTAATGGAGGAGAATACGGCGCCGGCATGTTGAAGACTCAGCGTATGATACTGTTTCAAGCAGCAGTTGTTTACCGATCTCCTGTTCGGCGATAGGTTTTCCCTGCATGAATTTTTCAAGCTTGACAATATCATCATAGCTGTAGTACGCTATGCATCTCCCCTCTCCGCCGTCACGCCCGGCACGCCCCGTCTCCTGGTAATAACCCTCGAGGCTCTTTGGCATGTCAAAGTGGATTACATAACGGACGTCAGGCTTGTCAATCCCCATTCCGAAGGCAATGGTTGCCACGATCACATCCACATCCTCCATCAGGAACTTGTCCTGGTTGGCTGTGCGTGTCACCGAATCCATCCCCGCATGATATGCGAGAGCCTTTATATCATTGACTTTCAGCGTCTCAGCCAGTTCCTCCACCTTTTTCCGGCTCAGGCAGTATATTATCCCTGACTTGCCCGGGTTGTTCTTGATGTATTTGATGATCTCCCGTGTGGCATCCTGTTTGGCCTTTACCTCGTAGTAGAGGTTAGGACGGTTGAATGATGACTTGAAGACCATTGCATCCGAAATCCCCAGGTTCTTGAGGATATCATGCTGCACCTTGGGTGTTGCGGTGGCTGTCAGCGCAATGATAGGTGCACGGGATATCGTATCAATGATGGGTCTTATCCTTCGGTATTCAGGCCTGAAATCGTGACCCCATTCTGAAATACAGTGAGCTTCGTCAACAGCATAAAAGGAGACCTTCACACTCTTGAGAAAATCGATGTTCTCCTCCTTGGTAAGTGATTCAGGTGCAACGTAAAGTAGCTTTGTCTTGCCGTGGGTCACATCCTGCTTTACCCTTGCTATTGCGGTCTTGGTCAGGGAAGAGTTGAGGAAATGAGCTACGTCATCGGTTGTATTGAAGTTGCGCATTGCATCAACCTGGTTCTTCATCAGGGCGATAAGCGGTGATATAACCACCGCGGTGCCTTCCATCATGACAGCCGGCAGCTGGTAGCAGAGTGATTTCCCTCCTCCGGTTGGCATAAGCACAAACGTATCATTCCCTTCAAGCACACTCTTTATTATCGGCTCCTGATTTCCCTTAAAAGTATCAAAACCGAAATATCTCTTCAGATAATCATGTATGGAAGCATCAGTATACATAATGATATTTCCTCTCCCCCAGTTTTAAACA
>JALONR010000026.1 GCA_025454815.1 Bacteroidales bacterium
GATGAATGGGCAAGAATGTCAGATTTTCCCGGTAGTCTGAGGAGCCTCCCGGTCAGTTTTGAAATCAACGGGTTCGGATATATCGGGACAGGACAGGTAAGCGGCGGGGATCTTAAGGATTTCTGGAGATACCACGCCGATGAGGACAAATGGGTCAGAGTTTCTGATATGACTACAGACGGCCGGTATTTTGCCCGATCCTTCATAATAGGGAATAAAGCTTACATAGTATCCGGTATTAATGTTGAGGATATGAATTATGGAAGCCATGACGAAAGTCTTATAATATTCGAACCGTAACCAGAGATGGGAAAGAAGATATTTTTATCGATAATCCTGGCATTCAATGCAATGGTGGTTTTGTCCCAGCTGACAGACAACAGGGTAAATGTCCTCATTGGCTGCCGTACAGGTATTTTCACCGGGCTGGAGTTTGTTCATGATGGGAGCTTCATAGCTCCATCACTATTTTCAAACCAGGGTAACCTGACAGGAATCTCATTTAAAACAGTGATTAAACTGAATGATTACTTCAGTATCGGAGCAGGTGCAGACCAGTCAGGTGCTTCGGGATGGAGCTGTACCGGTTCATCATTGTATGATGGATCCAGGCTCAATTTGTATTCGGTGTTCCCTGTCGTTCAGATTCATTCCGGCTTCCGCGAAACAGGTATAATGAACCGGATCAGGATATTTGCCGAGGTTGCCCCTTCCCTCGGGATTGCAGAACTGAAACTCGGAAATTCTCTTTTTGAAATTCTGGGTGAACCCGGTACAGTTGATCCTGTAATGAGCAGCGATCCGTTTTATGGTATCCGTGTGGCCACCGGGATGGAACTTTCAGTCACACGCACGTTCGGAGTATGGTTTACCGGTTCGTTCAATAAGAACCTGATAAAATCAGTACTGTCCAGCGACGAAAGTTTTTCGTACCTCGATATTGGACTGGGCCTGGTTGTCAGGCTGGCAAATGACAAACGCTTTTATTATTGAATTGCCATGAGAAAGAGCTTTTTTCTGGTTATCATCATTGTGATGCTTTCGGCACCATGCTTCGCCCGGAAGAAACCTGAATACAGGGTTTTCAGAACCGACAGCAAAATCGTTTACGGTATCTGCTTTACAGATAAGGGAGGAGCACTTGCCATTGCTGACAACAACACAATTAAAGTCTACTCAACCAATGAAGACCTTCTGCTGAATGAATTCAAAAACGGACACAGCAGCCAAATCATCTCCCTTTCTTTGTCAAAAGACAGCACCCTCATGGTTAGCGGAGGTAAGGACAGCACTGTTGTATTGTGGGATTTCGTGAATGCCAGGGTGCTTAAGCGACTAAACTACCATGATGGAATAGTTACGTCAGTGCATATCTCCAATGACCAGAGGTACATTGTGTCAGGCGGAACAGACCGGAATGTTTTCATTTACGATATTGAAAGTGACAGGATAATACATGGATTCTCAGATCATTCCGACGATATAAACAGTGTGAAATTCAGTCATGATGACAACTGGATCGCCTCCCTCCGCAGGCTGCGATAAAATTGTGAATATTTACAGCACAGCCGAACTCAGGCTTGTTGCTTCACTTGCAGGGCATAAAGGCTGGGTAAGGGATATAGCCTTCAGCCATGACAATAACAGGCTGATCTCATGCGGCGATGATTCACGATTGATTACATGGAGATTCCGAAAAGGATCAGGTATTTTTGCTGAAAGATCGATAAAGGCAAGCAGCAGCTGGCTCCTCAGCACCGATACCCATCCCGACGGCATGACTTATGCTACCGGTGATATTAATGGTGTGATAAAGGTTTTCACACATTTTGGGAGGTACACCGGGAGAATCAGTGTTCCGGTAAACAAGATCCTACTTTACCCGGGTAATACCTCAGAAATAAATATAGCGGTTGCCACCAGGGGGAAGGGTGTGATTCTGATGGGTGGAGCGGAGATGAATATGGGGCCGATGAGATAAGGTTCCTGCACTTCTGGCGTGATCCGGTATCGGGGGACCTTTGCAACAAAATCCCTGAGCCCCTGCAGCGCTCTTTGGTCTTTTTTGTTTCCTGTCCTCAGCATTGCAAGCGGGCTGAGGCGGATTACCTGCGTGATCCGGTTTCGGGGGACCTTTGCAACAAAATCCCTGAGCGCCTGCGGCGCTCTTTGGTCTTTTTTGTTTCCTGTCCTCAGCATTGCAAGCATGCTTCGGCCAGTAAACAAAAAATCCCACCTTCACTTCGTTCAGGGGGGATTTTGTTGAGGTCGGTGGCGGATTCGAACCGCCGTA
Organism: Bacteroidales bacterium; assembly: GCA_025454815.1. Classification (GTDB taxonomy): domain Bacteria; phylum Bacteroidota; class Bacteroidia; order Bacteroidales; family VadinHA17; genus SR-FBR-E99. The sequence continues at coordinate 2,294 of JALONR010000026.1, forward strand.
CCCGGTTTTGCAGACCGATGCCTAGCCACTCGGCCAACCGACCATTTTTTGCCAATCGCATCCGCAAACTTTCAAATGAGGGGATCTATGCAGGGAGAGTCCCGCAGCCTTACCGCCAGCCAGTTCCTGTGGTATTTTCTATTTCTTCCCTGGCAACGGCGCAACACCGGCCATCTCACCTATAACGTTCACAAGATCGCTTCCACCCGGAACCACAATCTTGGCATTAGACTGAAGTGAAGTCTCCAATGCCTGGAGTTTCCTGAGAATCTGCGCATTGCCTATAAAGTACTTTTCTGCAGCCTCATTTACCAGCCTGATTGCCTCAGCCTCACCTTCGGCCTGGAGAATCTTGGCCTGCTTGGCTCCCTCAGCCTCCTTGATCTTTGCCCTCTTGACACCATCAGCAACAGTCTCGGTGGCGCTGGCCATGTCAACAGCAGCAATCTTTTCATTTTCCGCCTTCACAACCTTGTTCATCGTTTCCTGAACATCTTTCGGCGGATCAATCTGCTTCAGCTCGGTCCGAACTATCTCAATACCCCATCCCTGAGTCTCGGTATGAAGAGTGCTGTACAGCTCTGCGTTAATCTTTCCGCGCTCACTGTTGGCCGACTTCAGCGTCATCGTACCAATGATGTTACGCAGAGTGGTCCGGGCAAGGTTTACAATCTGCCACTTGAAGTTGGCAACATTGTAGATTGAGCCCTTCACGCTCTCCTCATCAGCCTTGACCCTGAAATAAACCTGCGCATCAACACTGGCATTAAGGTTGTCATTGGTTATGATTTCCTGAGGCTCCGCATCAACCATCTGCTCGGTTACGTTGACCTGGTAAAGCCTGTCAATAACCGGAATAATCCAGTGGAAACCAGGATTGGCAAAGTGATGGTACTTTCCAAGTCGCTCAATAAGAGCACGATGGGTAGGTCTGACGATCCTGATACCCCAAAAGAAAATCAGGATAACTGTTAAAGCAATAATCCAGTAAATCATGTTTTAAGCCCTTTCATTAGATAGATTCCTACGAAGTTATGCAAAAATGAGCTATGATTTATCCGCAATATGTAATTATTGTCAGCACTGCTGCCTTCCCGATCAGCCAGCCGGCGGATACGGGATAATCCTGCCAATTGCCTTCTGCCTGCTGCCTACTCTCTATCGAGTATTTCCAGACACATGCGTGTATTGTGATACGGACATTTCCAGAACCCTGCCTTGTCGTCATCAAGGTTAACGGTGCCATCGGCACGGATGCTCCAGAACCATTCTCCGTTCTCATGGTCGACAAGGTTCTTTCTGATGTAATCGAAAGCTTCTGATGCCATCGCCAGCCAGCTTGCGTCACCGCTGAGCTGCCATGCATTGAGAAATCCCACCACTGCCTCAGCCTGGACCCACCAGTGCCTGTCGCGGTCGAAATGACCTGCAGCATCATCCTTCTCATAGAAGAGACTTCCATCTTCAGCCAATCCTTCAGTTGCGGCAGAGGCAATCCTGAGTGCAGTGCCATTAATTCCCTGAACACCGAAGAATTCATTCTCATCCCCTCCTTTAACCCTTTCCGGCTCCCCCGGCACCGAGGCCGCCTCGCAGAGCAGCCATGAGGCCTCAATATCATGCCCGTATGACACAATGGCTGACCTGCGGTTCCACTCCTCATCAAAGAAGAGGTTGAGGTGCGAGGTCTCCGGGTCAACAATTCTTTCCGCGAAGTCCCTTACCAGCCCTGCAAGCTGTTTCCGAAGTTCATTGTCAGGCCATACCCTGTAAAGGCTTGTATATGCTTCAAGGATATGCAGGTGGGTGTTCATTGTCTTCTTCTCATTTGCATCCTTTGCACTCAGGCGAAGGTCTGCGATCTCTCCCCACTCACGGGTGAAAGCCTCGAGGTACCCGCCATGTTCACGGTCAAAGCTGTGCTGCTCAATCAGCCTGAAAAGCCCTATCGCCCTGTCAAGCGACTCCCTGTCACCCGAGGCAAGGTGATAGGTGCTGAGGGCATAGATGAAGAAAGCCTGGGAGTAGATCTGTTTCTTTGTATCCAGGGGATTACCGTCAGAAGAAAGGCTCCAGAATGTTCCGCCGTGTTTTGCGTCAAAGAAATGGCTGAAGATGTAGTCGCGTGCCCTGGCAGCCGTCTCCATTAAAATGGGATCCCTGAGCCTGAGGTAAGCTGCAGAGAAGCTCCAGAGGATCCGGGCGTTGAGTATACCTCCCTTCGGTGCATCATGAACAACATTCCCGTGGCCGTCAATCTGACCGTAAAATCCTCCCCTTTCATTGTCGGTCATCCTCCTGATCCACCAGGGCATGATATTGCTGGTCAGTTCCTCGCGGGCGGAAACCTTCATTTCTGTAAGGAGCCCCGGAACCTCATTTTGCATCTGATTCCCCATTTATGTCAATTATCTGTAAAACAAATACATGCGAGCCTGCTAATTTATGACCGGGTAAACCACGGGATAGCCTGAGGCACCAGGTAACGCAACTATTTACCCTCCAGGAACTCCCTGTTGCGGTCAATTATTGAATTCAGCGTCTTAACAGATTCCGCAGAGCGAAACCGGTCAGCAGGGGTGTTCATGCAATAATCAATAAGGCGATCGACGGTGGATATCGCCACATGCATCCGTGTATCTGAGGATGCATAATAGATGTAAACAGTACCGTCGTCGTCAGCTATCCAGCCATTGGAGAAAAGCACATTGGAAACATCACCGATGCGCTCCTCCTCAACGGGAGCCATGAAATATCCTCCCGGCTCTGCAATCACCCTTGCGGGATCATCCAGCGCCGTCATATAGAGATAGAGAACATAGCGGAGTCCTGCAGCGCACCCTCTCACCCCGTGAGCCAGGTGGAGCCATCCGGAGGGTGTCTTTATGGGATGGGGTCCCTCGCCGTTCTTCAGCTCCCTGATGGTATGGTAGTGCCGGTGGTTGATTATCTTTTCATCACCGGGGGCGATCACCGCACGGGTGATATCCTTCACCAGCGCCCATCCTATGCCACCGCCGCTGCCGGCATCGATGAAGCCGTCCTGCGGGCGGGTATAGAGCGCATACATGCCGTTGACAAACTCGGGGTGCAATACCACGTTTCGCTGCTGACTTGCAGAGACCAGGTCGGGGAGACGTTCCCATGTGACCAGGTCACGCGTGCGGGCTATGCCGGCAGCGGCAACAGCGGAAGAGAGGTCACCGGGAGCAGCCTTCGGATCCTTCCGCTCGCTACAGAAGACACCGTATATCCATCCGTCCTCATGCTGCGTCAGGCGCATGTCGTAAACGTTGATGTCAGGATCGTCAGTCTCCGGCATGGTGACCGGATGATCCCAAAAGCGGAAGTTATCAATCCCGTTGGGACTCTCTGCAATTGCAAAGAAAGATTTCCTGTCGTACCCCTCAACCCTTACGGCCAGCAGATACCTGCTGTTCAACTTCATTGCCCCTGCATTGAATGCTGCGTTGATGCCGAAGCGCTCCATCAGGTGAGGGTTGGTTGCCGGGTTAAGATCATACCTCCATGCCAGGGGGGTGTGAGCCCCGGTAAGGACAGGGTATGCATACCGGTCAAAGATACCATTACCTGTTCCGGTCTTATGGTTGCGTCGGGTAATGAGTGCCTCATGCTCCTCCGTGAGCCTGGCAAGACGCTGTTTGAAATTATCCATTCTCCTTTACTGATTATTCCTGTTTATAGATGCCCAGTGCCGTCACATCGGACTGGAAGAGAGTTTCCGGGAGGTTGTAGAAGGCAACGAAATCCTGTTCACTTACATGTCCGGGGTATGGGGCATAAAAGTGGCCTGGCTTGTTGTGGGCGTTGCGCCACACCAGGGCATAGGAAATCCGGTGATCCCTTATTGCAGGCCAGAATGCCGAAGTCCACCATGCTGAATCAGGAATACCCTCATACCCTGCTTCCGTCAGTGCCGCCAGTTTACCGTGCGCTGTGGCAGCACTGGTGACGATGCCCAGCACTCTGCTTACATTTTCACTGAATGAGCGGTTTCCGGCATCAGGCATCTGGTAGTAATCGAAGCCGATTAGGTCGACATAATCGTCACCCGGATAACGTTCCAGGTACTGTTCAATATTTTCAATATCGCCTCCGCTTGAGTAGGCGAAGAGCAGGTTGTGCAGGTTCTTCTCTTCGCAAAGGTAATCGAAAGTGAATCTCCACAATGCCTTGAACTCTTCCGTGGTGCAGAGGTTCTGTCCCCACCAGAACCAGCTGCCGGTATGCTCATGCCAGGGCCTGAATATGACCGGTATTGCAACACCCTGGTCATCAACCAGGGATGCCAGGAACTCCGACAGGTTGTCAAGCCAGGTCTTAAACTCTTCATGTTTTTCGCCTCCCGGAAGCACCGAAGCAACCACCCTGTCAGAAGACACATCCCACGAGTTGCTTCCGGTAAGCGGGTTATCAACATGCCAGCTGAAGGTGATGACACCGCCCCGTTTCCAGATCTGATCAACAAAGGTCTTCATATCTGCAAAGGGAACGGAGTCAAGGTTCACCGGTGAGCGGTGTTCGATGTCACCCAGGTCCATACCATAAACTGCAGGGTAGTCTCCTGTGACCCGTTTTACATCCGATTCGCCCCCGGGGTAAACCCAGCCTATTCCGTATGACAGGTCATCCTGGTGGCCGAACATTATCCCTTCACCGGCCGCATCTCTCAATCCTGCGAGCATTTTAACAGTTTCCGGGGTGGCTGATTTATCTGCCGGGCCGCTTATGCTTCCTTCCCCCGTATTGCATCCGGTCATAATCAGGATTGCAGCAATTATGGCAAATATCTTATACATGATTATATTATTTTTTGGTAAGTATTGAAATGCGCCGGCTGAAATCTGCAATTATTGCGATGGTGGAGTCGGTGTCGAAGACTGAGTTGAGTCCCTGCTCCTCCTGCGGCGGATCGCCCAGATAATCGTCGCCCGGCAGCCAGTGGATGCGACCACCGGCAGCCCTCCCCTCGCCGGCATAAGCCCAGACGTTGCACCCGGCCAGAGGGCCGGGTCTGCCGGCATGGTCAAGCACCTGCTGGAAGGCATTGCTGTAATAGATGTCACGTGACACCGTTGACTCCCCCGGTGAAAAGCCGTGATAGTCACGCGGCAGGCCGAATTCCTCAAGGACTATCGGCTTGTTGAGCTTATCAGCTACCTCAAGGTGGTCATTCATATACTGGTTTGTCTTCTCAATGGATGAACCAAGGCTGCCGCTGATATCCTTAATGTCAATCCATCCCCAGTTTTTAGGCCAGATGTGCATTACAAGATAGTCGATATCCGGATTGGCATGAATGCGTTCGAAAAGCTCCATCTGCTGTTCGCATCCGTGCCTTCCCTCAGTGCCTGTTGTTACAAGATGGTTTTCGTCAAGCTCCTGGAGCAGGGCAGCTATACGGCTTATCATAGCCTCAAATGCCGGGATATTCTCATCAGAGAATGCCCGCGGCTCATTGGCTATTTCCCAGGTCATGATAGCAGGGTCATCAGTGTATTTAAGCCCCGTATAGCTGTTGGTTCGCCCGAGTACAAACCGGATGAAATCCTCAAACTGGCTGATGCAAGGTTCGCAGTTGTTGAACTGACCGGAGTAAGCCATGAACTGAGGCCAGGTGTTCGGAGCAATATTTGGATTTGGTATCGGGCCATATCCATTCCAGCTGAGGTATTGTGAGAATCCCCCGCTCCAGTCCCACGCATTGTTAAGGAACAGGATTGCATGCATGCCCCTCTTTCCCATTTCGGCCAGGAGGAAATCGAGCCCGTCAAGCAGCTCCTCGCTGTATTCACCCGGGGCGACCTGAAGTGCAGGCGTCACCCTGAATGGTTCATTGTCAGGACCTTCAGGGCCAACCATCACCCTCAGGTTGGTGATGCCGATGTTTTTCATGTGATCAAGTTCTCTCAGCAGCCGTTCCCTGTCGCCATACCGGCCCCCTGTACCCAGGATGGCTCCATACCAGTAATTGGCTCCTATGAAATAATAGGGTTCGCCGGCTAACCTGAAAATGCCGTCTTCTACTTTAACATAATCATGTTTCTGACTGCTTCCGCAACCCATAAGGGCCAGCAACAGAAGGAGCCCCGTGAATAACTTGCCTGTCATGAGTTTAGATACGTTCTTAATCAAATATAGTCAATCAATGCTGCTGGGATGTAATATCTTTCTTTTAATTAATGATACTATAATACCATGATTAATCCGGCATTTGCATAATTACCGCCAGTTATCAATACAATTTTGCCCATGTTTCAGGATAAGAAGGGGCAGATACATCCGGGAAGGTTATTATATAAATGACTAACTGTTAATTAAACATTTAGGTGGTTCTATCCTGAAAGTATATCATTTTACCATATCTTTTATATCTTTAGCCTGCTATCAGGCAGAAGAATGGCTATGCATGATAATATACTCAGGGAGATCACCCCTCTTACCCAGTCTGACTGCTTCACCTATTTCTACAGGGCGAAGTCGGAGTTCGATTTTCCCCTTCATTACCATGACGAAATTGAACTCAACTTCATCAGGAATGCGAAGGGTGCAAAAAGAATCATAGGAGATCATGTTGAGGAGATTGGCGACCTGGAACTGGCCCTTATAGGGCCGGGATTACCTCACGGATGGTTCGGTAGCGGATTTGCACCCAACCAGGTTGAGGAGGTGACTATCCAGTTCCATAAGGATTTTTTCGATGAGAAGTTTCTTCAGAAAAACCAGCTGAACTTCATCAGGGAGATGCTGCGGAGATCACTGCGTGGAATACTCTTCGCCCCGGAAACCATCAAACGGCTTGAAGCGCGGATTGTCAGCCTTGGGAAAAAGCAGGGATTTGACTCTGTGCTGGAACTGATGAGCATACTGCATGACCTCTCGATCTCACGCGATTACAAAATACTGTCTGATTCCGGATTCAGTGATGATGAAGTTTTTTCGTACAACAGCAGGAGGATTGAGAAGGTGATGGAGTTCATTCACAGCTCTTTTGACAAGCAGATCACCCTGGGAGAGGCAGCCAGGATAGCCAGTATGACTGAATCAGCCTTCAGCCGGTTCTTCAAGCTCCGCACAGGGATGACTTTCATCGACTCCGTGAACGAGGTCAGGCTGGGGCATGCCTCAAGAATGCTGATTTCAACCACAAAAACGATAGCTGAAATAGCCTATTCCTGTGGCTTCAACAACATCTCCAATTTCAACCGCACCTTCAGGAAGAGAAAAGGATGCACTCCCAGGGAACTCCGCGAGAGCTATGACCAGGGGATGAGAGTATTCATCTGACCCCGGATCCAAATCCTGAAAATCACCTCACTCCTATGAATACCGTAGCGTCCGGTAATCCTTCCGAGGAGGCTGTGACCCTTATTTCTCCCTTTGTCTTTCCCGCTTTTATCACCGCCAGGCACTTGCCGTTATAGGCCTTCCGGTAGTCAGCCTTAAATGGCTCCAGGCTTGTCTGACTCCCGTTGTCAACACCGGCGATGGCCCCGGGACCTTCGACAGAGAAGGTAACCATGTTGTCAGCGTGAGGAACCATGTTGCCATTATTGTCAACAACAGTGACGGAAATGAATGAGAGATCCGTTCCGTCGTCTTTCAGTTCAGTCCGGTCCGGCGAGAGTGTAAGTGAGGCTGCATCACCGGCAGTGTGTACTTCGGTTCTCATTATTTCAGTACCGTCTCTGTAACCCACACCAAGAAGTGAGCCTTCTTCAAAGGGAACCTCCCAGACAAGGTTGAAGTCGTCTTTTCCCTTTCGCTGACGGCCCAGTGATATGCCGTTCAGGAAGAGCTCCACCTCATCACAATTTGTGAATGCCCATACATCGACTGTCTGTCCGGGATTCCAGTTCCAGTGGGGGAAGATATGAAGCACATCCTTATCAGTCCACTCACTCCGGTAAAACCAGTAGACGTCTTTCGGGAATCCCGCCAGGTCAATTATTCCGAAATATGAGCTCCGTGCCGGCCACCAGTAAGGAGTAGGCTCGCCCAGGTAATCGAAACCGGTCCATATATACATTCCTGTCAGGAAGGGATTGTCGCGTATCAGTCTCCAGCTGTCACGGTGTGTAGTGCCCCAGGGGGCCGAGCAGTTGTCGTACGCCGAGCATGTCAGGTCGGGGTTGCCGTCTTTGAAGGGTTGACCCCACCGTACCGGCCAGCGCCGTATAACCTCTGAAGGCATGTCATAGTTGCCCCGGGTGGCCAGCGCCGAAGTTGTCTCTGTCCCTATAAACCGTCCCTCCGGGAAAGTCTCCGGGAACCGGGTCCAGAGGGTATCACGGTAATTGAACCCTATAAGGTCAAGGGCGCCGGAGGCGATGACAGGGTTATGTGGTGCAGGGTCATTGCATGCCGCAGTAACGGGCCTGGTATCGTCAAGTGATCTCACGACAGCTGCCAGCTCCGTGGCAATGGCCTCACCGCTTCCGTCCTTCTGCCACTGTTCCATCACCTCATTGCCAATGCTCCAGATAAAGACCGAGGGATGGTTTCGGTCACGAACCACCATGGCTTCAATATCCCTGCGGTGCCATTCATCGAAGTCAAGATGATAATCAAATTCGGTTTTACCCGCCTTCCAGATATCGAATGCTTCATCCATAACGATGAATCCCATCCTGTCACACAGGTCAAGCAACTCCGGAGCGGGAGGGTTGTGGGAGGTGCGTATCCCGTTGCAACCCATTTCCTTAAGAATTTCAAGTTGTCTTTCCATGGCCCGGATATTGACTGCAGCTCCGAGGCAGCCAAGGTCATGGTGGTTGCAAACACCGCGGATGGTGACGGGTTTACCGTTAAGGATAAATCCCTTTTCACGGTCAAATTCAAACGACCTTATGCCGGTCAACGTCACATATCTGTCTGCCAGCAGTTGTCCCGAACGGATCCTGGTGACCACCCTGTAGAGGTGAGGGCTCTCAACCGACCAGAGGCGGGGATTGCTGACAGCCAGTTCCTGCGTCACAGTGGTACCTGTTGCCGGTACCTCAACCTGGTCAGTATCAGCATGGGCCACGCGCCTGTTATCAGCATCGTAGACAGTGGTTTCAAGACGGACACTGGCATTTGAGCCGGTGCTGTTTTTCACCTGTGTGGTGACCCTTAGCAGGGCGGTCTCAGTACTGACCACCGGGGTGGTTACAAATGTTCCCCACTGGTCAACGGCAATCCTATCGGTGGTGGTAAGCCACACATTCCGGTATATGCCTGATCCGGAGTACCATCGTGAGTTTGGCTGCGCGGAATTGTCCACCTTTACTGCGATAATGTTGTCCTCTTCTCCGTACTTCAGCCACGGAGTCAGTTCATACCTGAAGGAGCTGTATCCGTAAGGCCACCTGCCAAGGTAGTTGCCATTTATCCACACCTCGCTGTTGCGGTAAACGCCGTCAAAGGAGATATATGTCAGCCGCTCCCTGTCAGCTGTACTGACCCTGAAGCTCTTGCGATACCATCCGGTGCCGCCGGGCAATGCTCCGCCGCCGGGAGTGGCCGGATTATTTTCGCTGAATTCACCCTCAATACTCCAGTCGTGCGGCAGGTCAAGTTCACGCCATCCGCTGTCATCAAAACCGGGTTGTGCCGCTTCCTCACCCGCAGCCAGGGCAAAACGCCATCCCTCATTGAAGCTGACATGAGAGCGTGGCTCAGACTGTGAGCAGCCATTGAGCAAAATGACCAGTGCGACCACTGTAAGCAGTCCGGCAAATACTTTTTTCCCCTCCATTTAAAATATGTTAAGTTATTTCAATCCAAGATGTTCCCTGATCCATCCCATCTTTGCATGCCAGAAGTGTTCCGGGAGGCCGTGGCCTGCCCGGGGATATGCTATATACTTCTTTTCAGATGTCACAAGGTTATATGCCGCGAAATTGATATGCGGCGGACAGACATCATCCAAAAGGCCCACACCCATTATCAGGGGTGCCTTTATCATTGGCGCCAGGTTCTTGATATCAAAGTAGCTGAGAGTATAGTAAGCGTGTTCCCATGTCAGTGCCTTCCTGTTCTCAACGAGGTCAATGAATTCATTGGCAGGCCAGGCGGCTACCCTGAAATAGTCTCTGAAATCGGATAGGAACGGTACCTGTGGTGCGCATACTGCTATCCTGTCAGATGCCAGTGCCGCGGTGGCGAAGGTAAGTGCGCCCCCCTGGCTGGATCCCTCCACCGCGATGCGGGAAGCATCCACCTCGGGCCTGGAACTGAGGAAATCAATACCTCTTACACAGTCCATATATGCTCCCCTGTAAATATATTTCTCCTTATCCGCCAGGTTTGTAAGGATATAGCCCGGGAAGCCCGGGTTTATGTCGTCCTTGCTGTTGCCGTGTCCCCTGATATTAAGGCCGAAGCCGATCACATCATCACCATAGTTGATATAGGAGGGTAATTCAACGGAGCTGTATCCCGGCACCTGCATTATTGCAGGATAGCGGCCGGGCTTTGCAGGAACCTGGTACCACCCCCTGATAAGGGCATTGCCAAGAGACCTCATTTCCACAAGGTACACATTATGCGTTTCGGTACAGAGGCTGTCAATCCTTATAAGCTTATATTGTGGATCAACGGTGGCAAGCTCTGCCTTTGCCCGTTGCCAGAACTCCATGAAATCAGGTTGCGGGTCAGCAGGTGACGCAATTTTTTCCGGCTCATACCCGAAATTGAATGTATGCTTCTTGTTACCCATCTTGCTTTCTAACGAAAGGGCAGCCCTGTAAAAACCCGGCCTGAGGCCGGTGACCCTGAAAGTGAATGTGGCCGTGCTGTTCTTCTTTACCGCCACCTCCCGGTACCCCTGGTGAAACTCTTCACCGAAGTCTGTTACAATCTTAATGGAAAGAGCTCCACGGTATTTCTTCCTGAACTCACTCCTGATGGTAACGGGAATCTCCGCCCCGGGTGATCCTGTCAGGATCATGTCTTCTTCATCAAAGGCCGTACCCAATGTAAGAAGATCCGGATTGCCACGGTTTGTAAGTTCCACCGGACCGCCCCATAGGCCTCCGTCACCACCGGCATCATAAACGCGTACAGCGATGGTATTCTTCCCGCCCCAGCGTATGTATTCCGGAGGTATAAGATATGAGCGGGGGACATTGTAAGCGCCAATGTAACCGGGGGGCATCTTGCCCGTTCTGCCAACCAGGTGACCGTTGAACCAGGTCTCATCAGCATCATCAATCTTTCCCAGGTTGAGCATCAGCCCTCCGTACTTAATGGCATTCCTTTTCATTGATGCCGGCACAACAACCTTAACCCTGTACCAGGCATAGCCGTCATATCCTTCAAAGCCCTGCTTTTCCCACCCGGTCAATGGTGAAATATCGTTCCACCAGTACTCGTTCAGGGCAGAGTCAATATATTCCTGTTTGTCCCCTGGCAGAAACTTCCACTCAGCGGGAACAATACTCTGTGCCACTACTGTCCCCGACAGGGCAAGCAATATTGACAAAGCGGTAAATAGTCTTTTCATTTGAAGCAAATTAGATAGTCCTGTCAGATAAGGCTTTTGTCCGTCAGAATCATTAAATCTCAAGTTTTATCTCCTCTCCGGTATAGGTAACTGTCAGGTCCGGGGTTCTTCCGAAATCCAGGGCCACAGGTTTATCCTCTGAAACCACAATAATATTAATGGTTCGCTCACGAAGCATCCCCTGGAACTCTCCATCACGGGCCCCGATGGTCAGGGTCCGGTCAGCTTCGTTCCAGGTGAAGGGAATGAGAGTCCGGGCTCCATCCTCATAATTCATGTTGTCTCCTTCATCCTCATATAATTCAAAGCTGCCGTCGGCGCCTGTATATATCCACAGGGTCAGCGGGTCAGCCGTTTTCTCATTCGCATACTGCAGTTCCGGCCCGGTGGGTATCACCGACCCCTCCCTGGCAAACAGTGGCATCCATTCATAGGGAGCATCTGCCTCGGCAACAATACCTCCAGCAAAATGCTTTCCGGTCCGCATGTCATACCACCCGTACTTGGCCGGCAGGTATATCTTTCTCGAGCGGGCTTTGTATTCAGTCACCGGGTTAACCATCAGAAAAGGTCCGAACATATACTGGTCAGTAATGTCAAATACCGCGGTATCAAGGCTGAAGTCCATGGTCAATCCCCTCATTATGGTGTAATCATTCAGCCAGGCATGGCCTGCAAGCGAGTATATATAAGGCATCAGCCTGTATCTCAGGTTATTGTACGCAACCATTGATTTAAAGGCAGGATGTGATTCGGGAGCGGTGTTGTACATCTCCCTGTAGGGGAATTCTCCATGTGATCTGAACAGGGGGACGAAAGCGCCATACTGGTGCCAGCGGGTCATCAGTTCACGCCACTCTTCCAGGTCAGCCGGGGAGGGATTATGAAAACGGCTTTCCACCGAGAAGCCCCCGATGTCCATTGTCCACCAGGGTATCCCTGACATTGAAAAGTTGAGTCCGCACGGGATCTGTGCTGCCATGTCATGCCACCTGGCGGCAATATCACCACTCCAGTTGGCTGCAGAGTAGCGCTGCAGACCACCGAAGGCCGAGCGGGTAAGAATAAAGATCCTGTTGTCAGGGTCGGTGGCACGCTGACCCTCCCAAACTCCCTGTGCCTGGACCAGCGAGTAAGCGTTGAAGAACCTGTCTGCTGATCCGATGGCCGTCGGGCTCATCATTGCCTTACGTTCATCCATCGGCAGGTTGGAGTATATATCAGGTTCGGTGGCGTCAAGCCACCAGGCATCAATCCCCTTGCTGTAAAGCGACTCGTTGATCTGATCCCAGAATGCTTTCCTGGCATCAGCATTGAATGCATCATAGAAAGTCGACAGATAGCCTATCCAGTCCTTGCGCTCCTTTTCAATGTTACGCATGTAAAGATACCCCTTCGCCTCCATGGTTTTAAAGTTTTCCGTTCCTGTATAGTATTTGGGCCATACGGATATCATTATCCTGGCATTGAGTTCTTCATGCAGGGTTCTGATCATTCCATCAGGGTCAGGAAAACGTATGGAGTCAAACTGGTGATCACCCCATTTGTCAATTGGCCAGTACTGCCAGTCGAGGACGATATTGTCAAACGGGATATCTCTTTTTCTGTACTCCCTGACCACGTCAAGCAACTCCTCCTGGTTGGTGTATCTCTGCCGGCTCTGCCAGAATCCCATTGCCCACTTTGGCATCACGGGGGCTTTCCCGGTAACGGTGCGGTAACCGCTGATGACCTCGTCCATATTTTCACCGCTGATAAAATAGTAATCGATCTGATCAGCCACCTCTGACCAGAATGAGATGCGTTGCTGCTCCTCATCATCAGGCGGAGTGAGGTACCTGAGGGCAATGAATGACTCACCGCCATCCGGTATCCATTCAATTTTTACCGGATAACGCCTTCCCTGCTCAAGTTTCATCGTGAAATAGTTGGTTGAAGCGTTCCAGCACTGCCGCCACCGGTCAAAAATCAGCTTTCCGTCGATCCAGAGTTTTGCATAACCGGCCGAACTGAACATGAACTTGTGAACGCCGGAGGTGTCTGATTCAAACTCTCCCATCCATGTTACCTTCCCGTCACCCAGGTTAAACCCTTCCGGGAACTTTGCCAGGTCAGGGATGAACTGGTAGCTTATTTCCTTTTCATTCCTGCTTGTAAAGACCTTCTTCCCGGTTTTCCTGTCCGCATAGATTGCCGTCAGACCTCCCTCGGAGCCCTGGCTGTCATAGAGCCTGAATGATGACAGTTCATTCCATTCCCGGATATCTCCATATCTGGTGCGGGAGTTGTTGTCCCACAAAATCCCGTAGTTACGGTTCGAGATAATGAATGGGACCACTGCCAGGGTATTGTACTGGAAAAGGTCAGCGTCTTTTCCCCTGAGGTTCATGAAGGAGGTCTGGTTGGCCCCCAGGCCGTAAATTGCTTCGGCAGGGTCAGAGTCGAACTGCTGTCTTACGGTATATCCCGTTTCATTCATTGCCATTACGGGCATGAAGCTGCGACCGCCACCCTCCGTTTCAGACAGGAATACCGTCCCGTCATTCCCGGTAAATTTTATCTCCCCTGTTGCCAGTGACACCTCTGCGCTCAGCGATGAGGTGCTGAGAGTTACATGCCCTTCTCCCTTCTCAATCGTGAACTCCGTGCCTGTGCTGCTCTGCGTGACAGCCATCAGGCTGGCAGTCTCCGGGAATTCACCTGAAGGGACCGCCGAGACGCGGATTATCCGGTCATTGATCACCTTGAGCCGGACAGCCTGGCCGGGATATTGCGACTTGCCGTTCAGCCTGACAGTCATACCGTCGTCAGTCCTCTCAAAAGGAGCTTCTGAACAGGACTGCAGTACCAGTACAGCCATTCCTGCAGCCGTAAGAATCATTGCAAACAGTGCAAGTCTCTTTTTCATCTCATGTATTTATTTGATGATTAATTTTCTTGTCACAACATAGTTACTCCCATAGACAGTTACCAGGTAAACGCCTGGGGGCAGTCTGGTTGAGAAGAAGACTTCCCGTGCTCCACTCTCAGGCTCATTTCTCAGGGCCACGCTGCCGCGAAGGTCGGTTACCTCAACTCGTTCGGCGTTTTCCGGCAACTCTTTCAGGGTGAAACTGCCGGAAGAAGGGTTGGGCCAGACGACGACTGCTTCATCGGATTTCAGGTATTCAACCGATGTAACCTCGTTGTTTACTGCCAGCTGTTTTGTTCCCGGCTCAACCAGGACGTATACTGCTGATAGAGGGGGAAGAGCAATTCTGATTTCATCACCGATAACCACCGCATTTGCCTTTATGGTTTCATAGTTATCAGGCCCTCCGGCAACCAGGGTACCTCCCGTACCGTTGACAAACACCTTTCTTGAGAAGTCCTGACCTTCCGTTCCTGTCAGGGTATAGGAGTAGAACCTTTCCCCCACCCCGTAATCCTTCAGATTGAGGCGAACCACCTTGCGTACTTTGGCTGTATTCACAAGTGAGGCTCCAAGGTGGCCTGAGTTGAATGCCGTTGCGGTGACCACCACTCCGGGGGCCCCGGTAAATGCAGACTTCATCAGTACGTCTCCGGTGTGCCTGCGCATGAAGTAGAGATGATAGAATGCCGGGTGAGGGGTATAATTAGGGACATTCGGCTCGTTGTATGAGAACATCCCGTGATCATTTCCGTTATCCCAGCCGTTGGCAAGATCCCACCGGCATGCTGCCCCGAACCCTGACCTTATCAGCTCGCCCGTAACCAGCACGGCATGCATCCCGTTGGCATGTGAGACAGGCTGGTTGGAGCCAACGGCAAAGATATTATATTCAGTAAGAGCTATAGGCAGCTCCGGCATGCCGGCAGAGGTGACAGTGTTTCGAACGTATGTCCTGTACCCCTCAGTGTGGCTGTATGAATCAAGTACAGTGGCAACATCTGAGTTGGAATTCCACGGGGTGTAATAGCTGTGTACGACGTAGAAATCGGCTATGTCACCCACCTGTGATGCCACCCCGGTATTCCATGAAGAGTGGGTTGAAGCGGCTTCAACCATTACCACCCCTATCCTGATATCATGGCCGGTTTCGGCCGCTGCTGCCTTCATTGAGTCAATAAAAACCCTGCAGTGCTGTCCATACAGATGTGGGGTGATAAACTCGGGCTGGCCATCCCTGTTAAGCGATCTGTCAATCCGGTAGCCGGCTTCCCAGCTGCCGAAAACCTCGTTGCCTATCTCCCAGAATTTTGTTCTGCCGTTGTCATAACGGACCCACTCGGCAGCCATGTGGGCAGCCCGGGCAACAGGATTGTCACTGGTGCCATACCGTGCATACCCGTAGTTTACGGTGATCATGCCGGTTACACCTGCTTTGGAGAGTATGCTGTAGAAGGAGTCAACATGCATGGTCCAGCTCTCCGCCCTCTGGCCGTACCAGGGCCAGGTTGTGTTTGACGGATCTGTGACCAGGGCTGACGGCACATCAGAAGGTTTCGTGCTCCGGTTCCAGAAAAAGACATCCGATATGCTTCCTCCCGGCCCGCGCAGTACACCCTGGTCACGGTTGGCTATATTCTTCATCAGGGTGGGGTTATCTGACATGGTACCTGTCCAGAGGTTAGCGTTATCGCCAAAGAGATAGGGAGATACTCTTGTAACAGTGTCAGCGCAATCGACAGTGACAGCAACGGTGACCGGATCAGTAACAGCCGGCACATCTGTAAAGTCCGGGACCACGGCATTCCTGGGCTGCCAGCCGGCCATGAAGAATCCCTGGGGCCATGCACTGTAGTCAGGTTCATCACTGAGGGGATAACTTTTCAGGTCAGGCATCTCGTCACGGGTAATCACATAACTGTGGTTCATTACTTTCTGCCAGTGAGAAAGGGGGTTGACAATTCCGTCACGTATGAAATAGCCCCACCACGGCATAAACCATGACCAGTGAGCTCTGTCTGCCACCAGGTTGTCGGGATCAGGGACCGGGCCGTTCTCGCTGAGAGTGATCAGCTTCCGGCCCTGGAACTTATCCCTGATTGCATTGTATGTCAGGATCTGTGAACTGAAATCCCCGTTTGAGGAATAAATATCTGCTCCCAGGATGTCAACATATTCATCACCCGGATACCAGTCAAGGTTGTCAGCTGCGGCATCAGTAGTCCATACCCATATAAGATTCTTTAGTTTATGGTAATTGACAAGCCGGTCATACATAAGTCTCCATAAGGTCTTGCAGGGCCCGGGGCCTTTTGCACCCCACCAGAACCATCCGCCGGAGGCTTCATGTAGTGGTCTGAACAGGACCGGGATCTTCTCATTGTCGAGCTGCTTAAGGTAACCGGCAACAATATCTATATCAGCAATCATGGCCTGGTATTCGGGAGAGGTCAGGACATCAATCTTTGATACGTCAAACGTTGTGCCTGAAGTATAGAACTCCTCCGTTGTACGCAGGGGATCTCTCCAGTGCCAGCAGATGGTCACAAGTCCGTTCTGGTTGTACCAGTTCCCGGCCTCGGTGATAAGTACCGATTTATCGAACCAGCTGTAGTTGCGGGTATGGTTCATGAAGTCAAGGCCGATGAGTGCCGGGTATTTGCCTGTCTGTGATAAGAGCCAGTCGGCTTCCTCCTTCGCGTTAAGGCTCATCGCACCTGAATGGATCTTTTTCGTGAAACTGTCAAGCAGGTAGCTCCATAACCTCCTTGTCTCCAGGTGAGGCGCCGGGGTTGAGAGCCTGTAGGGTATACTGACTGTAATCTCAGGATCGGTACTGGGTTCTATCCGGAAATAATCAAGAAGGAACCACCCCCAGCTCTTGATTATGGCGAGTGAGTTACTGCCCTCCTTAAGCCAGGCTTTGCCGAAGGCCGCTTCCCTGAAGGTCAGAGAGTATGGAAATGACATTTCGGTGCTGTTGCCGTTGATGCTGAGAATGTTCTTCTTGTCTCCGTACGGGCTGGCGTAGCCGATAAAAATGTTATAGTTGCCTGCCTGGGCAAGGTTGAATGTAATCGTCACCCTGTCTCCGTCATTATCGAAGCCGTTAACATAACCTGTGCCTGAGAAGCCTCCGGTTACAGATTCAACAAAGGTACCCGTAAGTGTTCCGCTCTCGGCCTCGTACCTGGTTCCCTGGGCGGTCACTATCCTAAGGGACAGCAACAGGGAAATTGCGAATATTATTGTGCGAGCCATTCTTTCAATACAGTCAGTTAAATGTAAAAATACAAAGGGTATCTCAATTATGGTTATATCCCGAGATACCCTTTGTTCTGATTAAAAGGTTGATCCTGTCAATCTACCTCATTTTGGGTCAAAACGCAAATTATCAATCATTACTCCTCTGAGATCATATGCAGAACCATTGATCCAGATACCCCAGTCCCCGGTTCCGTCAATTGACATACCTGCTGTCAGCACGTCGAAGGTCATTGTGACCCAATTGCCACCTGTGGATGTCTGAAAGATATTGCCAAGGTATGGTGCAGTTGACCATCCCTTCAGGCATATACCTGCCTCGACACCCGGAGCGGGAGTTGTTATGCAAATGTCAATCTTGAGGACATAATTCCCGGGATTGGCCAGAGGAGGCCTGCAGTTGTTGTCCCAGTTCTGTGACCATGTCCAAGCCCATCCCGAACCGGTAAGGCCGAGCATGGCTGCAGTGCCGTCAAACGGAACTGAGGGTGGACCGAAGGTGACAACCCCTCCCCATGTAGACTGCGTCGCGCCGCCACCGTTAAAATTAGTAATCATGATGGTCTGAGCGGTAATCGGGTCGGTACCGCCGAAGAAAATCGAAGGCAGAAGCCCCTGTTCACCCTCGTAGGTAACCATCGTGATCTGACCGTATCCTCCTGCTACATTTTCAGGTACATAGACCTCAACCCTTGTGTCAGTCTTCTCCCCGTAGGCGGTGGCTCTTATATTCCCGGGGAATATAAGCTCCTTGATCAAAAGCATATTTGTGCCATTGAGTGTCAGGATCTCTCCGGGGACACCTTTTGATTCAGTGAAACCGGTGAAGTTTGGAAGGTTTGAAAGGACGGTAAGATCAATTGCTGACTGTACCGATGAACCGTTTTTTGTCATAAGGGTGATCTTGCCTGTCTTGGCTCCAACAGGTATAGTTACGGCCATACTGATCTCGGTGCGTGTTCCGATACTACCCTCGATGGGGCCGGTGAACATAACATCCACTACCAGGTCAAGATCTGTGCCTGAAATAGTTATGTCTGTTCCGGGCTTGGCTGAGGTGGGGGTGAAGGAAAGCAACACCGGGTTAATCATTGTCAGAACAGGCCCGCTTACCTCTTTCTCTGCTTTTGTAATGAACTTCACGGCCCCGGTGATGGCATCATCGGGAACAGTGACAAGTATCTGGGTGGCTGTTCCTCCAGTCTTGATCGTCCCCTGCTTGTTGCCGCCGAAGATCACCATGTCAATCAGGTCAAGGTTTGTCCCTGTAACAGTGATGTCCTGTCCGTTCTTGAGTGTCACAGGCGCAACGCTTACCGTCGGCACAACCATTACCAGGTCATCGGCTGAAACGATCCTGACACCTGAGGCGGGGATCATTGTTACTTTACCGTCCCTGGTATCGGCAGGCACGGTAAGCACTATCTCTGTAGCCGACTGGCTGGTGAATGTGGTGATTGTCTTGTTGCCACCCAGGATAACTGACTTCACAAGGTCAAGGTCAGTACCGGCTATGGTAAGCGCCGTTCCGGCCTTAACGGGATTGGGAGTAATTGTTGTGAAAACAGGCAGCCTGACGGTCAGGCTGCTGGCCGAATAGACTATTACCGGATCCTCTTCAGCGTCGGAGACAGCTATTTTACCAGTCTGTGCTTCTGGAGGAACGAGAAGTTTGATCTGTGTACGGCTCTGGCTGATGAAGTTAGCCCTGGCAACAGAGATCCTGTCAGTGAATATTACTTCACCCACAAGATTCAGGTAATCACCTGTAATTGTAAGCTCATCACCCTCCTTGACTGTAGCGGGTGCAAAACTGGCAACAGAGATCGGCTCTGAAAAGCCTATTTCGGTCTTTGTTGTGATATCTCCCTCAGGGGTCTTAAGTACCACATGGCCGGGCAGTGCCTCCTGCGGGACTGTAACGGTGAGCAGTTCAGCACTCCTGGTGGTGAATGTTGTGATACTAATGTTATCAGGTATCACCACTGCGGTAACCCTGTCAAGGTTCCTGCCTATGAACCTGAGCTCGGCTCCCCTTGCAATAGGCATTGGCCCGAAGCTCAGCAGTTCCACTTTGGTGTCAGGTTCTTCCTTCTTGCACGAGGTGAGCATGACACTTGCACCAACTGTACACAACATCACGAACAGTAGTGCCCAGGTGCGGATTTTGATTATTGTCTTTTGCATCGCAGATTGTTTTTCAGTTGATGTTATTTGGGTACTACGCGTATATTGTCAATGCAAATGTGGGGAGTACAATCAGTGCCGGTCACTCCGCCGTTCCAGACAAAGAATGTAAGTCCTCTCAGCATATCCTTTGTCAGGCTGCTGCCTGCTGTTCCTCCGTCATGCTTGTATTTGAATTCGGTAAGCGGTACGGAGACGGTAGTCCACCCCTCTGTCTTGTATGTGCCGGTCTCTTTCCAGGGTATCCACAGCCCTCTCGGGGTCACTCCGTCAGCAATATATCCGTTTGTGCCGGTGACCCCATAGGGTGTGAATATCATCTGCATCGCCTGTGATGACCATGCCTCAACAACATAGCATTCGAACTTGATTACTCCGTCAGCAATCTCCCCGTCATAGAAAGGGACATCAGGCCGGCCGTTAGCCACAGGCCACAGGTTGAAACTGAAATGGTCCTCATCCCATGGTGTGCCCGGAGTTCCGGTGACAGCGCCGGTGAAACGGACGTAGTTGCCTGTTATGCCTTCAGGATTTGAGCTGCCCAGAACACCTGAGCGCCATCCGCCGGCGGTAGTAAGATCGTCAAAATTGAGGATTATGTTCCTGTCATCGCGGAACCAGAATGCGGAACGGGTATTTCCGTAGATCGACTTTACCGATATGGGACCGACACCAGAGCCGGCAGGCACGGTCACCCTGATTTCATTGATTGCCACACTCTGGACAGTCCCTTCCAGGTTGCCAGGAAAGAAGACCTTGAGAGGCGAACTGGGGTCATCAATGAAAAAGTTGCCATGGATGACAGCAGAACCGCCGTCGGGTACATATTCACAGAGCATGCTGCTAACCAGGGGCGCAGGGACATCAACACCGAAAGGATACTTCAGTGTGTCAATCTTGTTGCTGTTTACCAGCAGCATGAGGTTTGTAACTGTTGACGGGATAATGTTGGGAATCGTGACAATAATAGATGTATTCGTCACAAATGCGAAGTTGACAAATGCCTTCTGGTCATTGAACCAAATCTCGTCAACATCCTTCAGGTTGTTACCCATGATGGCTACGGTACTCCCCATGAAAGCATGAGTAACAAGTGAATCGGAAGATGCCGCGTCTGTCACCCTGATGTAGGATACTTCCGGCATGACCATTTCTGACCCGTCTCCCTCACATCCCTGGAAAAGCAGTCCGGAAAGGAGCAGAGTCAGCAACCATATAGCTGCATGGACCCTTGAATCTGTTTTCAATATATTTTTCATTTCTTCTTTGCTTTAAGGTTGCCGCATTAATACTCAATCGTACCGAAGTCAAACTCGACGGGATCTTCAAGCAGACGAGGATTCATGCTGATGTCAGTTGTCGGGAACGGCAGCAGGAATTTACTGTCATCGGTGAGGTTAACCTTGTAGGAATAGAGTTCAACCGATGAAACATCTGCTGTGCCAAGGTAATATGCCCTCAGGTTGCCGTATGAGCCACGCTCCTGCTGGCTTATGATCTGTTTGGCGAGGGAGGGATTGTAGTAATGAAGCCTTACTAGGTCATACCAGAATTCTCCCTCACAGGCGAGTTCAAGTCTCCTCTCCTTAAATATCTTGTCAAAGTTCAGAGAGGTCTCATCATCAGCATTGGGTGCTGATCTCTGGCGTACGAGATTAAATAGCCTGAGAGCTTCGGCATCTGTGGTTGAAGCCTGGTTTCCCAATACAGCCTCAGCATAGATAAGGTAGACATCGGCAAGCCGGAGTATGTGTGTAGAGAGGCTGGTGGCCATTCTCTTTGATGCTGAACCATACTCAGCCTTATGATCTTCAGTATTTCCGACGATGTGTTTGACACAATTGGCGCCTGTTCCGATTCCGAAGGTTGCACCGGCAATATTGTTGTTGTCATCCCATGTTGCAGTGAACCCTCCCTTATCTCTCCAGAAATAGGGGTAATAATCACTGAACATCATCATCGTGGCCTTGCGCCTGGCATCTACATTGTTCCTCGATTTGCTTATTGCATCATCACCGAAGGCAAACTGAAGATCAAGGGTAGGGCCGGTCCAGGTTCCCCATGAGTCAGCCATCCCCGTAAAGTTATTAAGGGCCAGGTCTGACTGGAGGCTGTTCTGTGAAGTCCATTGATCAGAGGCCTCCCACTGCCACGAGATAAGACATTCGGAGTTGCGGTTGCCGGTTGAAATACGGAACAGATCAGCATAGTCAGGCTCAAGAGTCCTGCCGCTTTCATTTATCACCTTACCTGCATATTCCCGGGCTTTGTCAAGATCAGCCTGTACACGCGTACCATTCTGGTTAAGACCAGCACGGGTAAGATATACCTTGGCCAGCAATCCGTATGCGGAATACCTGTCAATGCGTCCCGGTGCATTCGTCTCGGGAAGCAGGGTGATTGCCTTGTTGAGGGTCCGGATGATGTACTCATAAACATCCTCAACCCTGTTCTTGTAAAGCGTTGTTGCAGTACCTGCGCCGATGATCTTGCTGTTGCTGTGTATTATCGGTACGGCACCCCAGCAGCGAACAAGGTAGAAGTAAGCAAGCGATTTCCACACCATGGCTTCTCCGGTTACCGTGTTCCTGGTTGCCATGCTCACATCAGGGCCTGCCTTGGTGGCAACATTTTCAATGACCGCATTACTGTGACCGTTCACAAGCCAGAGAGAGTTGGACGCATTGGCAAGGTTGGCATCAGTGCCGGTAAGGCTGAATGAGGCATAGGGATTCTCGGTGTTGCTCTTGTAGATGTTACCTGACATCACGTCGCCGATATCTCCCCAGCCACGCTGGAAGTCATACCATGGAGCGTTGTAAAGCACGTTGGCCGCCTGTATGCACTGCTCGTCAGTTTTATAGAAACTGTCTATAGTATAGGAATCTTCGGTAGGCCTGTCAAGGAACTCCTCACATGCCCCCGTTATCAGCACAATAACAGAAAGGACCAGTATTTTCTTGAAATTCAATATATTTTTCATTGTCATTGATTTTCAATTGTTAAAGTGTAAAATTGAGTCCGAATGTATAGGTACGGGCTGCAGGATAGCGTCCGTTGTCAAGGCCGAATACAAAGTCGTTGGTCTGACTTGCACCTATCTCCGGATCCAGTCCGGTGTACTTTGTTATAGTCCACATATTCTGCAGGTTGACATATACCTTCATGTCCTGCACACCTATCTTTCTTATGATGTTCTTAGGAAGATAATAAGCAAGTGATATATTCTTGAACCTGAGGTAAGAACCATCCTCAATGAAGCGGTCAGATATACGTATGTTATCATTAGGATCTCCTGCCATGGCACGTGGAATATCAGTTCCGGGATTGGCGACACGGACATTGTCAATGTCATTATACCATGCAGTTATGGTTGTACCATATGAATTTACAAACGGATAGGCTTTGTCCGGGTCAATAGGCTCGAGCTTGGCCCGGTCAACAGCCATCTGGAGCTGGTTGGTCCATGAGCTGCTCATTTCAATCAGTGACCGTCCCACATAGTTCATGATCTTATTTCCGTAAGACCCGCTCATATATACTGTCAGTTCTATATTCTTGTAGGTGAAGATATTATTGAATCCGAAAGTAAACTTGGGGAGTGGTGATCCGAGATAGGTACGGTCAAGTTCATTGATGACACCGTCCGGTTCACCGTTGGGACCTGAAAGGTCCGCGAACTTTATATCACCCGGCCAGATAGTGTAACGGGTGAAATTGCCGTCACCGGGGAATGCCTCCTGTCTCGGGCTTGTAAGGATGTCGTCCTTATCCTGGTAAATTCCTTCAACCTGGTATCCGTAAAAGCTGTAAAGCGGCTGGCCCACGGTACTCCGGCTGACAACGTCAGTCCACTGGCCGTATCCCTCTATGCTTGTCATTGTTGTGGTGAGGTCAAGCAGCCTGTTTCTGTTGAAGGTAAGCTGAAGGTCATTTTCCCAGGTGAAGCTGCCCACGACAGGCCGGGTATTAAGTGAGAACTCAAGCCCGCGGTTCTCAATCTCTCCGAAGTTGCCCATCGGGGGATTAAGTCTTATTGATACGTTACCGCTGGTGCCCATGTATGAGGGGAGCTGCAGTTCCATAAGCATGTCTGATGACTTCTTGAGGTACATATCCACAACGAGGTTAATTCTGTTCTGGATGAATCCGAGATCAAGGCCGAGGTTCCACTGTTCCTGTTTTTCCCATCCTACATATGGATTGGCGAGGTTGGTCTGGCGGAAACCCATGCCAAGGTTGGAGGGCATCTTATATATTGATGCACCCCAGCGGTAACCACCAATGTTCTGGTTTCCCGTCTGTCCCCATCCTGCACGTATCTTGAAATCATTGACAACATTCTGCAAATTGGCCCAGAACTTCTCCTGGGAAATTCTCCATGAACCGGAAACGGCATGGAACGGAGCCCAGCGGTTTTCAGGCCCGAAGTTTGAGGATCCGTCATAACGGAATGTGTATGACAGATAGTACCTGTCGGCAAATGAATAGTTGCCTCGCGCAAAGAACGAGGCAATTGCACCGGAACCAAATCCGGCATTTATTGCCATAGTCTTGGGATCTCCCAGGCCCGGATGCTGTATATCGTTGCTGCTAAGGCCATTGGCAGTGCCGCTGAGAAATTCCCAACTCCATTCCGAAGCTTCCTGCCCGAGCATTGCGGTAACATTATGCCTTCCGAACTGGTTGCTGTAGGTAAGATAATTCTTGATCTGCCAGAAAAAATTCTGGTTCTCCTGCCACCTGGAGGTATTGGTACTGTTGACAAGGGAACCATACTTGAAGGTAGGGGTGAAATGATAGGCGTTTGACCCGGATACCTCACCTCCCAGTTCAGTGCGTAGCGTCAACCCTTTCATGAATGTTATGTCAGAGGAAAAGTTCGCGTTAAGCAGGCTCTTCTTCAGAATATTTGTTTCATCAAGTGCCTTGGCTATCGGATTTATCAGGCTTGGTGCTCCTTCATAAATCAGGCCCGCCCATGATCCGTCTGCATTTCTCACCGGGACGTCAGGAGTAGTACGCATGGCTACGCTTATGACCCCCTCCGTGCTGTTATTTAGGGTCAGATTCTCATCCGTGGTTGAGTACATGATCCTGGATCCGAGCTTAAGCCATTTCTTAAGATCGGCGTCAAGGTTCACACGTGCGGAGTAGCGACTGAAATCAGTGCCTACCTGTGTTCCATCCTGAGAAAAATATCCTCCTGAGATATAATACTTTACCTTCTCACTGCCACCGGCTGCACTTAATTGATGGTTCATTACCGGGGCGGTCCTGAACAACTCATTCTGCCAGTTGATTCCCTCTCCGAGAATTGAAGGGTCACCGAATTCTACCCTTGGATCCCTTCCGTTGGTCTCAGCCGCCCAGTCATTGCTGTATTCTGCGAACTCCCGCAGATTCATCACATCAAGACGTGCTACCTGCTGCTGAATCCCATAATAGCCTTCATAGGTAAACCTTGCATCTCCCGTTTTGCCTGATTTTGTGGTTATGAGCACCACGCCGTTGGCACCACGTGATCCATATATTGCAGTGGCTGAAGCATCCTTGAGAATCTCCATTGAAACAATGTCAGCCGGATTGATACCTGACAACCCTGAGAAGGTTTGAACCGAGCCGTTCCCAAGCCTGTCTCCGAGACCGATGCTGTGACCACTCTGGCTGATATTCTGAACCGGCACCCCGTCAATCACATATAGCGGCTCTGCTGCTGCTGCACGTACAGTTCCCTGTCCGCGTATACGTATAGACATTGCACCTCCCGGTTGACCCGAAGTATATACCGCAGTCACACCTGCAGCGCGGCCCTGCAATGCCTGGTCAAGATTGGCAGTCATGGCTGCGGCAAGCTGCTCACCCGTTACTGAGACTGACGCACCAGTCAGCTCACTCTTGCGGGCCGTACCGTAACCAACAACAACAACTGCATCAACCTCCTCGGCTGACATGGTCATGGTGATGGTCATGGGCCCCGCCGTGATGGGCACCTCCTTTGTATCCATCCCTACGAATGTGATCACCAGGGTGGTGGCATCAGAAGGCACCTGCAGGGAGAAATTCCCGCTGAGATCAGAAGCAGTTCCTATCGTCGTCCCCTTAACCACCACCGAGGCGCCGGGCAAGGCAGTATTTGTCTCGTCAACAACCCTGCCGGTAACAGTCCTCTGCTGCCCTAAAAGTATCGTTGTTGACATTACAACTGCCAGACAAATAAGAAATGTTTGTCTAAAGAGTTTGTTTTGCATAGCTGTACAGTTTTAGGTTTTTAAAGTTAAGTCATCTTCGCAGGGGAGCACTGATACTTTTTTACCTCTTTATTGTAGTTATTTGCTTTCCCATCATTACAAAATGATCATTTGATATTTCATTGTGTACTATATACACATAGTTATGTATTTCCATGGACGCCGATGGCCGGCCGCTCTGTTGCTGTGATTCACAATCCAAGCGCTAATTTCCTGAGTATACATTATATAATGTAACAGCTTCTTCGGCAAATCAAGGGATATAACCCTCCGGATTCTTTTTTTCATCCCCCTGTTGATTATACTATTTATTTAAGATATCTTTGAATTCTTACATTGTACACTAAGTCATTTTATCACTTGACAGGTATAATAAAATGATATCCCATAAGATCGTTCCCAACATCTCTGTTGACTGCGTGGTATTCGGCTTTGACTTTGAAAAGCTGAATGTTTTGCTGGTAAAAAGGGAGATGAAGGATGAAAAGAGCGGAGCGCTCCTTATCAGTGATCATACCCTGGCAGGTTACCACATCTTCGATGATGAGGATCTTGACAGCGCCGCAACCAGGATATTAAAAGGACTTACCGGGCTTGACAACATTTTTCTTGAGCAGTTCGGGGCGTTCGGGCAGCTTGACCGGGTGTCAGCACCCAGGGACAAGATGTGGCTTGATTATATCAACCAGGGGTTTGCTGACCGTATCGTGACGGTGGGATACCTCGCCCTCATCGATAATACAAAGGTTACTCTCACCCTGAAAGACCGTGATGTTTCGTGGTTCCCGGTTACAGAGGTCAGGGAAATGGAAATGGGGTTTGACCATAAATTCCTGTTCTACAAAGCTCTTGAAGCACTGCAGCGCAAGGTGAAGGTGGAACCCATTGCCTTTGAACTGTTGCCGGATAATTTTACCCTCTCGCAACTCCAGAAACTCTATGAGGCCCTCCTGGGAACCTCGTTTGACAAGAGGAACTTCAGGAAGAAGGTGGCCCAGATGCATTATGTCATCCCCCTCAAGAAGAAACAGCAGGGTGTACCGCATAAACCGGCACAATACTATCTCTTCAGCAGGGAGGTATACGAAAAAACAAGAAAAGGACGAATTTCATTCATTATCTGAAAATAACCCGACAAACCAACCTGAACCATGAATGTGCATTTTATTGACCTTGGGATAGTCATCCTCTACCTTGTGGCCACTGTCTTTATCGGCAACTGGGTATCAAAGAGGGCCTCACGCAACATCCAGTCCTACTTCCTGGGAGGCAACACTCTCCCGTGGTACTTCCTGGGAGTCTCTAATGCCTCCGGTATGTTTGACATCGCCGGCACCATGCTGCTGGTATACTGGCTATCGGTCTACGGACTTAAGAGCCTCTGGATACCCTGGCTATGGCCGGTATTCAACCAGATAGTCCTTATGGTGTTCCTATCAGCCTGGCTCAGGCGCTCCAACGTCATGACGGGTGCGGAGTGGATCAAGACACGTTTCGGCGACGGCAGGGCATCCAACCTGTCACACATAATAGTGGTGATTTTCGCCATCGTCAGCGTGATCGGGTTCCTCTCCTACGGTTTCAAGGGGATAGGGAAGTTCGTTTCGGCATTCCTGCCGCCGCTGGTCTCCAATCCTGAGTTCCTGGCAGCCCACCCGCAGGTGAACGTCAACCTCTATGCACTCATCCTCATGGCCATAACCACCTTTTACGTGGTCAAAGGAGGTATGTTCAGCGTGGTCATCACCGAGGTAATCCAGTACGGCATACTGACCATCGCGTCAATAGCGGTAGGTATCATCGCAATCAGCCAGATATCCCCTGATGCGCTCAACGGGGTCATCCCGGAAGGGTGGAAAACAATGTGGTTCGGCCGGACAACGGGGCTCGACTGGCATGCCATTTCCTCCGCGGCTTCGCCGAAGCTGCATTCATTCAACGAATGGATAAAAACCGACGGCTATGAACTCTTCGGACTCTTCTTTGTGATGATGCTTTTCAAGGGGATACTTGTCTCGGCAGCAGGACCGGCACCAAATTATGACATGCAGCGTATCCTGGCCACGAAAAACCCGAAGGAGGCATCCAAGATGAGCTCACTGGTAAGCGTGGTCCTCAATCCAACCCGTTACTTCATGGTTGCAGGCCTCACTATCCTTGCCCTGGTTAACTTCGACAAACTCTATACAGGCTCTCTTACAAACCCCGACTTTGAGAGCATCCTGCCAGAAGTGCTGGCAACATATGTCCCGGTGGGTCTTCTGGGGTTTCTGCTGGCAGGACTGATTGCTGCCTTCATGAGCAACTTCGCCGCTACGGTGAACGCCGCACCGGCATACCTCGTCAATGATATCTACAAGCGGTACATCAACCCTCATGCCAGCGAGAAAACATATGTACGGATGAGCTACGCCGCCTCCCTGCTGATAGTTGTGATCGGAATAGCAGTAGGCTTCCTCGTTACATCCATCAATGATGTTGTGCTCTGGATCACCGCCGCACTATGGGGCGGTTATACAGCTCCCAACTTCCTGAAATGGTACTGGTGGCGGTTCAACGGCTATGGTTACTTCTGGGGTATGCTCTCAGGAATAGCGGCAGCCCTCCTGTTGCCCGCGCTGAACCTCGAACTGCTGCAGAACTGGCCGCTCACCGAGAACTTCAGCATGAACGCCTTCCCGGTCATATTCCTTATTTCGCTTATCGGCAGTATCCTCGGTTCACTGCTGACTAAAAAAGAGGATGAGGGGACACTGAAAAAGTTCTACAGGCAGGTACGTCCCTGGGGATTCTGGAAACCGGTCGAGAAAATGGTCGTCGCCGAGGATCCCTCCTTCAGGCCGAACCGGGATTTCTGGCGTGATATGTTCAACATAGCGGTGGGGATCGTCTGGCAGCTCTCCCTGATGGCATTTCCTGTTTTTCTTGTAATAAGGGAATGGACCCAGTTCTACGTTGCGGTGGCAGTAATGATAGTTACTTCGGTCATCCTGAAATTCACCTGGTGGAATAAACTCAGGGACTGAAGTGACAGTTATCAGGGCAGGACGCTGCCGGTGCTCAAAAAATTAAAACACTTCCGGCGCGTCCGGAGCTTACATGCGGAATAATCAAAAGACTGATCTGAAAATGAAATACGGACACTTTGATGACAGGGAAAGGGAATATGTCATAACACAGTATAAAACCCCCTGGCCCTGGATAAACTACCTGGGCAACAGAGACTTTTTTTCGATAATCTCCAACACGGCGGGAGGATATAGCTTCTACCGCGATGCCCGCCTCCGCCGCATCACCCGTTACCGGTACAATAACGTACCTGCGGACGATGGCGGCAAATATTTCTATATCAACGACAATGGCACTGTCTGGTCTCCCGGGTGGAAGCCGGTGAAGGCCGATGTGGAAGACTATTCCTGCCGTCACGGAATGGGATATACAAGAATCGGCTCCGAAAAAAACGGCCTCCGTGCAGATATGCTCTTCTTTGTGCCCCTTGGCGACACCTGCGAGGTTCAGCGCATCACCCTCCGCAACAACGGGAAGCTGCCAAAGCATTTCCGGCTGTTCTCATTCCTGGAGTGGTGCCTGTGGAACGCCCATGATGACCAGACAAACTTCCAGCGCAACTTCTCCACCGGCGAGGTGGAGGTGGAGGAGGGTGTCATCTATCACAAGACTGAATACCGGGAGCGGCGTAACCACTATGCCTTCCACTCTGTTAACAGTCCGGTCGCCGGGTTTGATACCGACCGTGAGACTTTCCTGGGGCCGTACAACGGCTTTGACCGGCCCGATACTGTATTCGCCGGCAGGCCTCAGAACAGCATTGCACACGGATGGTCACCGGTGGCCTCCCACTGCCTCGAAATAACCCTTGAACCTGGCGAGACGAAGGAGTTCGTTTTCGTCCTGGGCTACATCGAAAATCCTGACTCCGAAAAATTCATCGCCCCGAAGGTGATAAACAAAGTCCGGGCGAAGGCGATGATCGCCAGGTATTATACCGTTGAGAAGGTTGATGCTGCATTTGCTGCCCTGAAGGAATACTGGGACAGCCAGCTGTCAGTGATAAGCCTCAGCCACCCCGACCCGCGACTGGAGAGGATGGTCAATACTTGGAATCCCTACCAGTGTATGGCAACGTACAACTTTTCGCGCAGCGCCTCTTACTTCGAGTCAGGCATCGGCCGCGGCATGGGATTCCGTGACTCCAACCAGGACCTGGCAGGATATGTTCAGATGATCCCACCCCAGGCGCGGGAGAGAATTATAGACATCGCCTCCACCCAGCTCCCGGACGGCAGCGCATACCACCAGTACCAGCCGCTTACGAAACGGGGAAATGCAGAAATAGGAGGCAACTTCAATGATGACCCGATCTGGCTGATCTTCGGAGTGGCAACATACCTCAAGGAGACGGGCGACTGGTCAATACTTGACGAGACTGTACCCTTCAACAATAACCCTGACGATGCCGCCAGCCTCTTTGAGCACCTGCGTCGCTCATTCCTACATGTGGTGAACAACCTCGGGCCGCACGGACTGCCGCTGATAGGAAGGGCAGACTGGAACGACTGCCTGAATCTCAACTGTTTCTCATCGAATCCCGACGAGAGTTTCCAGACAACTGAAAACCAGAAGGGAGGAGTGGCTGAGTCAGTTTTCATTGCAGCCATGTTCATCCTGTACGGGGCCGACTTTGTTACGATTGCCCGTCGCAGGGGCGAGACACAGATGGCTGAAGAAGCAGTAAGGCAGATAGGTGCCATGGTCAGGGCCGTGAATGAGCACGGCTGGGACGGCGAATGGTTCCTCAGGGCCTATGACTTTTACGGAAGGAAGGTTGGAAGCAGGGAAAACCAGGAGGGCAGGATCTTCATTGAGCCACAGGGAATGTGCATTATGGCCGGCCTCGGGCTTGAAGACGGAAAAGCCCTGAAGGCACTGACCTCGGTGAACAGACACCTTGCCTGCGAATACGGGATAGTGCTGAACAATCCCCCCTTCACCGGTTATCTCCTGCAACTGGGGGAAATCTCCAGCTACCCCGAGGGTTACAAGGAAAACGCAGGCGTCTTCTGCCATAATAACCCGTGGATCATCATTGCCGAGACCATGACCGGAAACGGCCACAGGGCCTTTGACTACTACAGCCGGATAACACCTGCTTACCTTGAGGATATAAGTGATATTCACAAGACCGAACCATACGTATACTCCCAGATGATTGCAGGCAAGGATGCCTTTCGTCCCGGTGAGGCAAAGAACAGCTGGCTCACAGGAACGGCTGCCTGGTGCTACTATGCGGTCACCCAGTATATCCTTGGAATCCGCCCGGATTATGACGGACTGCTGGTTGATCCTTGCATTCCGCCCGAATGGGGGGGGTATACAGTGCGGCGCCGGTTCAGGGGAGCCGTCTATAATATTGAAGTGATTAATCCTGAACGCAAAACCAAGGGGGTTTGGGAGATCACGGTTGACGGCCGGAAGGTTGACTCCTGCATCCTGCCGGTATTTCCTGAAGGAACAGAACATAATGTTAAAATAAAATTGTAATGTCATGATATCCGGAAAGTTTATTCTTATCCTGGGAGCAGCAGCCACATTGACAGCGGGAGGCTGCGGAAGCACCGATTTGAAAAAGGCAAGGATTGAGTCCGCTGCAAATACTGAAGCCATCCTGGTGAACCAGGCCGGGTATCTCCCGGGGGCGGAAAAAGTGGCCCTGTTAAGGGCTGACGCCGGCACGTTTGAGGTCATTGACGCTGCCACCGGCAAAACGGTTTTTGAGAGTACCCCGGCCGATCCGCTATACTGGGAGCTGTCAGGCGACACGGTACGTGCAGCTGATTTCTCTCCCCTGAAGGCAGAAGGCACTTACAGGATCTGCCTCGGGGATTCTGAAACCTGCTCGGCCCCCTTCCGTATCGGCAATGACGTATATCATGAGATCACCGTAGCATCAGTAAAATCGTACTACCTCAACCGTTCCGCCATTGAGATCAGTGAGGAATCCGGAGGCAAATGGGCACGACCGGCCGGGCACCCGGATACTGCCGTAATCGTCCACTCTTCAGCCGCCTCAGCCGGGAGACCCGCAGGCACTGTCATCTCCAGCCCCGGCGGATGGTATGATGCTGGCGACTATAACAAGTACATCGTCAACAGCAGCATCACCAGCTACACATTGCTCCTTTTCTACCAGATGTTCCCTGAATATTGCAGGACGCTTAACCTTAATATCCCGGAGAGCGGTAATGAAATTCCCGACCTGGTTGATGAACTGCTCTGGAACCTCAAGTGGTACCTCACCATGCAGGACCCGGCCGACGGAGGTGTCTATCATAAGCTGACCAACCTGAATTTCTGCGGTTTCGTGATGCCTCACGAGGCTACCGACCCCAGGTATGTTGTCATGAAGAGCACCGCTGCCACACTTGACTTTGCGGCTTTCACCGCAATGGCATCCCGGATCCTTGCGAATGATCCTTCTGAAGAGCTCAGGGCCCTTGCCGCAACCTGCCTGGAAGCTTCAGGTAAAGCCATGAAATGGGCTGAAGCCAACCCTGGGATCCTGTACCGGCAGCCTGCAGATGTAAGCACCGGCGCCTACGGCGACGACAACCTCTCTGACGAGCTCTTCTGGGCAAAGGCGGAGACAGCCCTGGCATACGGAACAGCTCCGGCTGAAGGATTTCTTGAAGGAATCAATGCCGTAACTCCCTCATGGAACCAGTCGGCCACCCTCGGGCTCATCTCACTCGCACTAAGCACCGGCGAACCTTTTGCCTCTCTCCGTGAAGAGGCTGCCGGGCTGATTGTCTCATATACGGATGAACTGCTTCAGAAATCGGCAGCCTGCCCTTACAGGATAAGCCTTGATCATTTCGCATGGGGCAGCACTTCAGACGTGGCGAACCAGGCCATGCTGAAGATCATAGCCATGAAACTGACAGGCAGCGGCAGATTCCTCCCTTCCATACAGTCTGATATCGACTGGCTGCTGGGAACGAATCCCACCGGGTACTGCTTTGTGACCGGTTTCGGGACCCTTTCGCCGATGCATATCCATCACCGTCCCTCGGGCGCTGACGGAGTGCCTGAACCGGTGCCGGGATTCCTGGTAGGAGGACCGAACATTGTGGTAATGAATGACTGCCAGCCGCCTGTTGAAAGATCTCCCTTTCCGGCCAGATCATACTCGGATGTTGAATGCAGCTACTCAACCAATGAGATTGCCATTAACTGGAACGCACCTCTTGTATTCCTTCTGGGGGCAATTGACAGCATGAGGCCCTGACCGGTTACCGGGAAGAATATGCTGCCCAACATTGTCTGATTCCGTGGAAATTGAATCCGATTGCCTAATTTAGAGGATCAAAGGATTCTGGAAATGACAACAAGAAGGACATTCATCAGGAAGGGGGCTCTTACAGCGGGAGGTCTGGCCGCCGCAGCAACACTGGGTGCAACCGTTCTTCCGGCAGGGGCAGCCGGTTCCGCAGGGCCAGGGGTTGCCGGACACGGGGCAGCCGGTTCCGCAGGGCCCGGAAAATCCGATGGTGTTAAGATCAGCAGGATGTTCGTTGAGCCCCTCACCATCGAGATGGACCCGTTCCCCATCGCGCTGGGAGTAATGACACATCTTGATAACGCCTTTGTCAGGATAGTGCTTGAGAATGGTATTGAGGGATACGGTGAAGCCGCGCCGATAATGACAATCAGCGGCGAGAACCAGCAGACCATCCTCGGGACCCTGAACAGCTGCCGTGAGTTTATTGTTGGTCAGGATATAAACAATTACAGGTCAATAGCATACACGCTGAAAAGCGCTTTCTGGGCACAGGCAACCGCACGGTGCGCCATAGAAATGGCCCTGCTCGATGCATACACGAAAACCCTGAATATTCCTTTCTATCGCTTCCTAGGCGGAACCGAAAACAGGGTGGAAACTGATTATACCATCGCAATCGTGCCCGCAGTTCAGGCAAAGAAGGAGGCTGCAGAGCTTGCTGCCAGCGGATTCAGGGTGATCAAGACGAAAGTCGGCGTCAACCTTTCGGAGGATATCGACAGGGTTCTTGCCATAAGGGACGGCGCCCCCGGTTGCGGGATTCTGATAGATGCCAACCAGGGTTATTCTCCGAAAACGGCACTCCGGTTCATCAATGAGGTGGTGAACCAGGGTATCTACCCTGTAATGTTTGAGCAACCGGTTCACAAGAATGACCTCGCCGGGATGAAGTATGTGAGAGACAACACAGAGATCCTGGTGGGTGCGGATGAGTCAGTCTTCACCCGTGCCGATGCAATCAACATTGTCAGAACCGGTTGCGCTGATGCAATCAACATCAAACTGATGAAGTCATGCATAATAGAAGCGCTGGATATAGCCGCCGTCGCACGGAGTGCCAACCTTAAACTCATGATCGGCTGTATGGTTGAGACGAACCTTGCGCTTGGATGTGCGGTTCATTTTGCTGCCGGAGTCGGAGGCTTTGAATTCATTGACCTTGACCCGTCATTTGATATATCTGAATGCCCGGTCAGCGGTGGACCGGTTTACAGGGCTCCATGGTGGACCATCGGGCCGGAGCCCGGACTGGGATTTAAATCCAGGCAATAGCCGGGAGGCAGCACTCAGAAGTGTCGCAAATCCTCAGGCCTCAGGCCCCAGATAATCCTTCAGCGCCTTAACATATTCGGCAAATTTCGTTCGGCCCAGCTCGGTGATCCGGCACATCGTCTGCGGATAACTCTCCCCGAAGCTCTTCTTTACCGCAATGTACCCGGCATCCTTCAGCTTCCCTATCTGCACGCTGAGATTACCCGCTGTCGCGCCGGTCTTCTCACGCAAATAGATGAAATCCGCACTGTCAACACTGACAAGTACCGACATGACCGCCAGCCTCAGCTGCGAGTGCAGCAACGGATCAAGCTCCCTGAAAGGTGTCATGGCTGCCCCTTTTTCTGAGTAAATACCCGGGTATCAGATACCCGATTATCATCGCTGCAGGCATCGCCAGACCTGAAACCGTCTCACCGCCGAAGTGAGCAACCAGGGCAAGCACCCAGAACGCTCCCGCACCCCACATCATAGGCCTGAAGTTGAGTATCACCCCGGAGATCAGTAAAGGGATGCCCGCAATAAGCAACATATATTTGCCTGCACTTCCGGTTTCAAGAGGGAAAATAATGAAAAAGACCACCGTCGCCCAGAAGAAAGCAATCCAGGTCCATACATAAATTTTTGTCCCGTAGGTAAATATCCTCTCCCCTTTTCCCTTCGCAAAACCATAAATAAAAGAAACAAGAACTCCGGCTATTACCGCAAACCATACATACCACGAGTTAGCCCACCCTGAATATTTCCAGAGCAGGAACTCGGAAAGGCTGCATGCAAAAATCAGCCAGCCCCATAACAGAAGATGAAAGCTTACCTGCGCAACACTCACCCTCGTTTTGTTGATCATGTCAGTGATAACCCGGAGACTCTCCTCCCCTGTCATCTGTTTTTCTTCATTTTCCATGGCTTTTGTTAATTTTGCGTTCATTGCTTAAATGAACAGTTCGATACAAATATAAACTAGTTTACACTATAAACCAAATTTATTTGAATAATTTTTTGACAAATAATGCTATTCTTTATTATCTTGCTGTTATTCTGTAACTTATAATGCCAGAAAAAATCATGGGAGTGATCAGGATTGAGGATATGGAGTTTTATGCCTTTCACGGGCATTATCACGAGGAGCAGATTGTCGGGAGCCATTTCATGGTTGACGTGACTATTGAGTCTGATACAGATAAAGCAGGAAGGAGTGACGAACTGCGTGACACGCTCAATTACCAGACGGCATACATGATTGTGAAGCGTGAGATGGAGAAGACATCCAACCTCCTGGAACATATAGCTTCCCGGATCCTCGATGCCCTTTATGCTGAGCTGACCGGTATTCATAAAGCCACCGTCAGGGTTGCCAAGCTGAATCCTGTGATGGGGGGAAGGATAGGCAGGGTCAGCGTAGAGGTTTCGAGATAGCATGCCAGATCAAAAATGCGTCGGGGCTGCTTTTCGTGCCCTTATTCCGTATATTTTTGTACGGTTCATCGACAAAGCAAATGAAAGAGTCTGAAGAGATAATCAAACCTGATTCACAGCATTTTATTGAGCAGGCCATTGAAAAGGACCTGGCGGAAGGCAAGAATGGCGGCCGTATTCATACCCGCTTCCCGCCCGAGCCGAACGGATACCTCCATATTGGTCATGCAAAGGCTATATGCCTCGACTTCGGAATGGCAGAAAAATATGGAGGCAGGTGCAACCTCCGGTTTGATGATACCAATCCCACAAAAGAGGATGTTGAATATGTTGATTCAATAAAGGAAGACATTCAATGGCTGGGATTCACATGGGAAGACCGCGAGTTTTACGCCTCGGATTATTTCGGGAAACTGTGGGATTTTGCCGTTTCCCTTATTAAGCGTGGCCTCGCATATGTGGATGACCAGAGTGCCGAGGCCATCTCGGAGCAGAAGGGTACCCCGACCCAGCCCGGCACTGAAAGCCCTTTCCGTAACCGCTCCGCGGAAGAGAGTCTGGATCTCTTCTACCGTATGAACGAAGGTGAATTTGATGAAGGCAGCAGGGTTCTCAGGGCGAAGATTGATATGGCATCACCCAACATGCACATGCGTGATCCCATCATTTACCGGATCCTGAAGACCCCTCATCACCGCACCGGAACGGAGTGGAAGGTTTACCCTATGTACGACTTCGCACACGGGCAGAGCGATTATTTCGAAGGTATCACCCACTCGCTCTGTACTCTCGAATTTGAGGTTCACAGGCCGCTTTACGACTGGTTCATTGATCAGCTGAAGACAGATGACTACCGGCCCCGCCAGATCGAGTTCAACCGCCTGAATCTTACATATACCGTAATGAGTAAGCGGAAGCTGCTTGAGCTTGTCAGGGACGGCGTTGTAAACGGGTGGGATGACCCGCGCATGCCAACACTGTGTGGTCTGCGCCGCAGGGGATATACTCCTGAATCAGTAAAGCGCTTTGTTGACCTGATTGGTTACACCAAGGTCGAAGCCATTAATGATGTCTCCCTTCTGGAATATGCCATAAGGGAAGATCTGAACAGGCGTGCACCTCGCGTATTCGGAGTGTTAAAGCCTCTGAAGGTGACCATCACCAACTACCCCTCTGACAAGGTGGACCATATGGAAATTGAAAACAACCCTGAGGATGAGACTCACGGCAAACGCCTCGTCCCGTTCAGCAGGGATATCTTTATTGAACAGGATGACTTCATGGAAAATCCTCCCCATAAGTTTTTCCGTCTGGCCCCCGGACAGGAGGTGCGACTGAAGGGAGCTTACATAATCAGGTGCACAGGGGTTGTGAAGAACGGTGCCGGCGAGGTCACAGAGGTTCATTGTACATATGATCCGGAGACAAGAAGCGGCGGTCCGCAGGCTGATCGCAAGGTAAAGGGGACCCTTCACTGGGTCTCAGCCGCACATGCACTTGATGCAGAGATCAGGCTCTATGACAGGCTCTTCAGCGATGAAGATCCCTCAGGCCACAAGGATACTGATCCAAGGGAGTTCCTGAACCCCGGGTCGCTGACCGTAATGAAAGGATGCAAGGTTGAACCATCACTGGCTGACGCAGAACCACTCGACAGGTTTCAATTCCAGAGAGTGGGATATTTCTGCGTTGACTACGACAGTCGCCCGGGCAGCCTCGTTTTTAACCGGACAGTACAGCTCAAGGATACCTGGCAGAAGATCAACAAATAATTACTGCAGCCCGTTAAGGAATTCTACCAGGCTGACCAGGTCATCTGCTGATTTGAAGTCGGTTTTGTTTGATCTGATAAACTCTTCAAGCTCCACACTTTTTCCGGGAAATAACTTCAGGAACTGTTTTTTGTTGACAATGGTGTGAATCTGACCATCCGTTCCCAGGAGAAAGTCCGAGTCGTCAACCACCTTGTAATTCTCCGGGATCTTCAGGTTGACGGCACCGTCCTGCGAAAATATTTTGGTGATATGGGTTACGCCGGCGGTACTGGTCTTTGTGCCGTAGGCAAGTGTAGTTCCTGTATTGTCCAGCCTGGCTTTATGCTGCACAAAAAGTGATGCCGGGCCGCTGACCAGCACCTCGTAAAATCCGGTCCCGGCCGGAACAAAGACACGGTCACCCATGTACACAGTATCCACAGCCTGGTGATCCTTGAAAAGGAACAGCTGGTTATTCCTGATCAATACCATCTGCTGCTCGGTCTTTTCATAGTTAAGCACTGCCTTGTAAGACTGTCCTGTCTTCAGCCTGACAACAGACTCCTGGAAACGCGGGAAAACAAGGTTTTCAAGATTGTCTGTCTCAAGGTTCTGCGCTGCAACCGGATGCATGAAAGCAACGGTACAGGCAATAATCAATGATACCCTTACTCTTTTCATTGGCTTATTTTAATTAGGGATTAATTATCAAAGCTACAACTTACCTGTCAAAACAGGTCAGCAATTCACGGTTTATTCGTCAAAATATTGACTACCCTCCATCGATTTGGTATGGCTTTTGCTGATAATCAGAGTTATTGCTTAGGTTTTTTTCAACTTAAACCGAAGAAACATGAAAACATTTATCAGATCATTTTCATTGATCCTGCTTGTGGTGTTTGCATTTTCTTCCTGTGAAAAAAACTCCGACTCAAGCAAGGGAACAGCCAAATTTTCGATCTCATCGATTGAAGAATCCAACCAGTTGAAGTCAGCATGGGCTGAAGAAGACCTGGTTTCGTACCATCTGATGGTATCTGTTGAAGACTCTGACGGCAACCCGGTTTTTACCGGGAAACTTGTCCCCGTCTATCTTTTCGGCCCCGGCTATATAAGCGAGGAGCTTGAAATGGAGGAGGGTAATTACCGCCTGACGGAGTTTATGCTTATCGACCCTTCCGGGGAAGTCATTGCAGCAACGCCCATTGAGGGTTCGCAGCTGGCTTACCTGGTTAATGATCCTCTTCCGATCAGTTTTTCGGTTGCGGGAGGTGTTGCCACGGTTGTAAGGCCTGAACTGCTGGCTGTGGGAGACCATACGCCAGGTGATTTCGGTTATGTCAGTTTCGGGGGTCCGATAATAAAACCCCTGGCGTTTTATGTTGTCTGCATTATTGACAATCCTCTCAGCATGTCGGCTGTCCAGCCACCTGTTTCAGCTGACCTGACAGTCTTTGCAGGTAATGTATGGCGTTATAAGTTCAGGCTCGGGCCATCTGTAAACCATCTTGTCATAAGGGGTGGTTTCGAGTATTATACCTTCCTGCTTGAGAAGGAG
Source organism: Bacteroidales bacterium (assembly GCA_025454815.1). GTDB lineage: Bacteria > Bacteroidota > Bacteroidia > Bacteroidales > VadinHA17 > SR-FBR-E99. The sequence goes on from JALONR010000026.1 coordinate 41,776, forward strand.
GGTTATGTGTCACAAACATTCAGGGTAAAGGCATCGGAGCTGAAGGCAACGACAAAGGAAAATCCCCTGAAGCTTAAGATCCCCTGGGACAGCGGACAATGGAAGGTGCTAGTGCTGCAGCCCGGTCCTGAGAAGGGCAAGGACGCCATGGTCTCAAACCTCCAGCCTGCCGTTAACTTCGGGGACCACAAGTACTTCGAGGCCACCTACATCACGGAACCGGTGCTCACGGTTATGCGCTCAAATGAAAGCCTGATCGCCTTTGACATGAATGCATTGCCCAAATCGGCAACAATAAGGAAGGTGAATCTCACCCTGTGGTATGATCTGCCTCTTCCCTGGGACAGTGCAATCTTCTACCCGGCCGGATCAGCGGAATACAGGTGGCATGGAGGTGTGCTGCAGAAGATAACCCAACCCTGGGAAGAAGATAAGGTTACCTGGGATAGCCGTCCTGCCACAACCGAGCGGGGTCAGGTATATATTTCCCCGTTCATCCTGAACACCAATATGATTACTTTGGACGTCACCAGGCTTTATGTACCTGATCCGGCCACAGACGCGGTTGAAACACCCGGGTACGGAATTTACTTCAGGCTCTGGCCTGATGAATGGACGCCCGGATTCAGGTTTGCATCGGGTGATTTCGCGGTTCCCGGTATGAGGCCGAAGCTGACGATATATTATACACTGCCGCAATAACATTTCCTTTTGTAACGGTTAATAGTGCACCGATTCAGGCCGGTGCACTTTGTTTTATTAAGCATCCGATGTTTTAAAAATGGTCGTAGCGGCTTAATAAGTTGAATTTTTTTTATATTTGCACCCTCCAAACAGTGCTCCGTGGTGTAATTGGCAACACGCCTGACTCTGGATCAGGAAAGTCTAGGTTCGAGCCCTAGCGGAGCAACAAATGCCGGCCTATAGCCGGCTTTCTTTTTTCTGCATGGCTCGTCTCCCCTGCAAGCTGTCCCCTTCTCTAAAAATGCCCACCGGGCATTTTCTTAACGCTCGGTCCGGTTCGAGCCCTAGCGGAGCAACAAATGCCGGCCTATAGCCGGCTTTCTTTTTTCTGCATGGTACATAATGCTACCTGATCCTGAACGTGACAGGCATAAAAAACCATACATTAACAGGTGTACCTCCCTTTAATCCCGGGGACCAGTCAGGCATCATTGAAACCACCCGGACTGCCTCGGCATCCAGTAACGGATGAACACTTCTTGCAACAGATACTTTATCAATTTTCCCTTCCGTTGTCACCACAAACCTTACTAAAACCATACCCTGGATACCCTGATCTCTTGCCTCCGGCGGATAATTTAAATTCTCAAAGATGTACCTGAACATCTCCTGTTCTCCACCGGGGAACCATGGCATAACTTCGACAACAACAAGAGTGTCTTCCCCGGATATGATGCCTGCAGATCCAATTGCCCTGATCTCGAACAATATCTCTTTCCTTCCACTTTTTGCTTTTGTTTCATTTCCGGGTTCAATCATACTCACTGCCGCACCCAAAGACCCCGGAAATCCTGAAGCCGAACTATCCAAATGACTGTATTGCCCGGCCTGTGAAAGAAAATCCTTTTCATCATGAATATTCCACATAATAGTCCTGTCCTTTCCACATCCCACACTGCTGTAATCTCCCTCGATGGCAAGAAGCCTACTGCCGAAAGACCTACCGCCATTGAAACTTGGGTTGACAGAAACAAAGAACTCTGACGAATCATTAACGCAATCAATATCATAGAGGAAAACTACCTGGCCATTATGTTCCGAATACCTGATGTTTGAGATCGGATAGCCTGTTGCTGAGGCTTTGACTTCAGTTATCTCAAGCTCTTCCCCGCCATAATCAATCTCCAGTATCTTACTTGCTCTCAACTCAAGTATTACATCTCCATCTCCTTTAAGATACTCCTTCCTGAAATTCCAGAATATGGTCTTGTCCTTCCCCTCAGGCACTTTATTTAGGTCGCCACTGATCTCCTTCAGTTTCGGACCGAAGGTCTTTCCTCCGTTCACACTGGGATAAACTGAAATACAATACCTTGCAGAATCATCCTCAGAATCAAGGTCATATTGTATTACAACTTTGTTCCTGGTCATATCGAAACGGACATTGGTGACATTCTGTGCCTGCAGATGCAAAACAACATTGAGACACATCAGAAGTGCCCCGATTCTTAATCCGTATTTTGCCGGAATCATTGTTCCCTGATTCATTGGAAGTCTCAGACATTCAAATATAATAAATCCCGCGAATTATCCGCTATACCCGCTCACCTCTTCAGCTCCTCGAATCCCCTGCCGTAAACACCCATTACGTTTGCAACAGTAATGAACGC
>JALONR010000099.1 GCA_025454815.1 Bacteroidales bacterium
GGGCTGAAAACAACGACGAAATCGATCTGTCACAGACAGCGCTTGACGCCGGCATATACATTGTATCTGCTGAATCTAAAGGGCATACCAGGCACGCAAGGCTGGTTTACAAAAAGGCAAACTGAGAGGCAGAATCAGGCAGGCCTGACCTTCCCCTCAAGGCGCAGTGAAAGAAACAGCATCAGTGCTGCCATCACGGCTATCCCCCTGAAGATAGTGCCGAAGGCTCCTTCAACCTGCGATGCAAAGAGCAGACCAATGACGGCAGTGCCGGTGATCTGCCCGATGCTGGTGAAGATGGTCAGCATACCCTGCGATGTGGCCCTGTCCTCGTGCGATGTGTTGTTGAGAATAATGTACCGGAGTGAGCTTCCTGCCAGCACTGACAGTCCCAGCCCCACAAGTACCCCGCTGAGATAATAGATTTCCCTGCTTGTGCCGGTGACGGCGATGAGGTAAAAGCCTGCAGCCAGCAACAGAAGTCCGGCGATGATTATCCTCTTTGCCCCGTACCTGTCTATCATCCTTCCGAACAACGGTGAACCCAGCGCCGTAGCCAGCACAAACGGCGTAAGCATGAAGCTTGCCGTTGACGGACTAACTGAGAACTGCTGCACCACAAATGTGGGAATGAACACAAAGGTGGCCTGAACCACCCCGGTGACAAACGCCAGTATCCCTGCAATGGTTATCTGCCTGTTGATGAAGAAGGTCAGCTTTATGACCGGGAACCTGGCCCTCCTTTCAATGAAGAGCAGGAGAGTGAATGATACGGCTGCAACAACCAGGGGCACCAAAACTCTCAGTTCCGTAAAACCCGAAAGTCCCTTTTCCGTTTCGATGCTGTTCAGGCCGATGGTGAACCCGGCAAGTGCAATGGCCAGGGTGATGATCCCTCCCCAGTCTACTACCTTTACATTTTCGTCGGGTACTGATGGCAATACCTTCATGCTGAAATAAATCAGCACCAGCGAGATGGGAATATTAATGACAAACAATACATGCCACTGGAAATATTTCAATACCACACCGGCAATGAATGGCCCCATAAGGAATGCCAGCCCGAAGACAGCACCTATCAGGCCCAGTATCCGTCCGCGCCGTTCACGGGGAAACAGATCGCCAACCAGTGCCGACGCCACGGGAAAGATGCCGCTGGCACCGAATCCCTGTATGGCTCGCCCGGCTAGAAGTGAACCGAAGCTTCCCGCAAGGGAGACCCAGAGCGACCCGGCAGCAAAAATCGCCAGGGCAAGGATGTAGATATTTCGTCTCCCGTAGATATCAGACATCCTGGCAAAGAGTGAGATGCCGGTGAGGTTGAAAAGCACATATATCGAAAAAATCCAGCCGGCGTACCGCGGGTCAAGTTTCAGGTATGTCTCTATGGATGGCAATGCCGGTCCTACTATCGAGATATCAAGCGCTCCCATGAGCACACCCACAAACAGGAGGCTGACAACAGCCCTGTTACTCTTTTGATCCGTCTGCATAAGATAAAACCAGGTTATCGGTACCAGGAAATATATTTCGTTAAGATAATCCCTAAACAGGCATTTTCGGTTTAAGTTGTGAAAAATTGATAAACAGGGTAATCTGTGCCCTCCGGATCTGATAATGTGTATACAAAAGAGACAGGCCGCCAGCCACAGGGTAATGTTGAAAAAGTTTCAAATGCAGTTGGCTGCGCGTGAAAGAGGCTGGACCGTGAAGCCGGGTTGTAGCGGAGGTCTTCGCAGCGTGCTATTTCCCGGGCCTCAGCGAATCAATTACCGTGGCAGAGACCCAGAAGGGATGACTCTCACCCTCGCGCCCGCTTAAAAAGACAAGGTATTTATGGTCCGGAGTCAGTAACGGACAAAGTTCAAAACCGGTGGAGACGGGACTGCCCATGCTCTTCGACTCGCCCCACGTGCCGTCAGGGTTGCGGAAAATGATTCGCATATCGGTCCCCCGGCAATAGATTAGGAAATCTCCCTCCGGTGAAATAAATGGCGTCATCTCATTCTCAGCGCTGTTGATACCTGCACCCAGGTTTTCTGGTGTTACGTACTCCCCGTCCTTAAAGTAAGAGATGTAAATATCCTGCATCCCGAGACCTCCCGGGTTGTCAGACGCAAAATAGATGTTACCCTGTTTATCAACCGAAAACTGCCAGTGCATACTCATTCTGTTTATCATCTGGCTTACAGGTTTTGGTTCACCCCACCCTGAAGGAGTCCTGTCAACATACCAGATATTCTCTTTCTGTTGATTCCCCTGTTCGGGATTCGGACGTGTTGAGTTAAAATATAGCCTGTTACCGTCTTCTGTAAAAAATGGTTCTCCGTCAGAAACTCCCTCTATGCCGCTGAAAGAAGCTATCTGAGGAGGCCCCCACCTTTTACCGGTTTTCTTCATCAAATGAATATTGTTCCTTGAATAAGGCTGACCCGGCACTTCAATCATCGGCACCCAGTATACTTCCGTTCCCTCGGGTGAAAAAGCGAGGCTGCTGTGCAATCCCCATATCGAGGAAATTATTCCCCTTGCAAAAATCACCGGGATATCCCCGGGAGGTGTCTGACCAAGGTAATCGCCTTCCAGAACCGGAAACTGCATCGGGTTCCGGTCAGCGCCATTCCTGGACAGGAACTCCATTGATTCTGCCTGGCCGAAGTCATCCGCAATATTAAATGCGGTCTGGCCAATGGTGTTCCTGGCATTGATATCAGCACCCCTCTCCAGCAGAGTCATGATGACATTGACGCGATCATTCATTGCCGCATAATGAAGTGGTGTCCAGCCATATTTATCCTTCGAATCTGACTTCAGACCTCTCTCTGTGAGCATTGCCACGATCTCCGCCGATCCCCCTTTGGCAGCCTCATGCAGGAGTGTCCCCTCCGAACCGGTAGCTGAGGTGATGTCAATCCCTTTCTCCACCTGCAGCCTGAACAGGTCATAAAGTCCTCGCTGGCAGGCAGAAGCCAGTATGAGTTTTGCCTGCCGGCCCGTGACAGGGATCTCAGCTCCCTTTTCAATCAGCACACCTACTATGCCGCTGTAACCCCTCCATGCAGCCAGTTCGAGCGGGGTGGATTCAAATTTGTCCTTTGCATTTATATCTGCGCCGGCTTCAATCAACATCCGGGCAACTTCAGGCGTGCCACGCTCCCTGGCACATAACAAAAGAGGAGTCCTCTGATAGGTGTTTCTTACCTCCGGCGATGCACCGTTCTTTATGAGTATTTCGGTTACCTCCCCGGAACCGTTTCTTGCCGCATAATGAAGAGGTGTATGCATCGTGTAATCAGCAAGACTGACATCAGCCCCCTTTTCTATAAGCAGCCTTGCAATATCCGCACTTCCAAGGGACGAGGCAACATGCAGGGCCGATTGCTGATTCGTATTCACGGAATTGACATCAGCGCCCCTGCCAAGCAGGTATGAGACAGTTTCAGGTTGTTTCTGTCTGACTGCAAGGTGAAGGGGTGTATTGCCCGATTCATCCCTCAGGGAGAGGAGCCCGGGATCGCTTTCCAGCAGGGATTTGATTTCCGGCAGATCGTTATTCTTCAGAGCATCAAATAATTCCTGCGAGAAAATAGTTGATACACTCATAAAGAGGAATGCACCCAACAAACCAAATTTCATTGATTTCATGGCTGAATCTTTTACTGTCCGATGAAATTTAAACAAAAAGAATTACATGGACCCTGTTGCCGGAGAAAATTAACCAACCATTAACTAAAATTCAATATTCTATCAAAACCTCTGATCCCCAGGTGTTAGCTTTATCTGTATCACCGGCGCGAATATCCTAAATCGACTCCTTTGCCTGGTGGTTCTGATCTGTCCGCAAAGCGCCTGCCCTGTCCGTTGTACCTGGTGCATTTAACCCCTGGCTTTAATTCCTTTCACCCGGACCCGGAAAATTTATAAAAATAATGTACAATTTATTTGACATTGTGTAAACTTTTATCATCTTTGTGTCGTTATAGATTTACATATAGTATATATTAACATACATAAGGAGGTATAAAAATGGGACACCACGAAAAACAATCAATCGTATCAATCATCGGCTCGGTGCTGGTGATTGTGTTCTACTCGCTCTATGTTTACAGGAACTACATCCAGGCTGACATGGAGCTGCTGAACGATTTCCAGTTCTGGGGGAAATCGTTTCTTTACCTGATACCGGTGGCAATTGTTGTGCAGGTAGTGATCCAGATCGTGTTTGCCATTGTAAACCG
>JALONR010000027.1 GCA_025454815.1 Bacteroidales bacterium
TTTATCACACATCCGCTGTCCTTGCTGCCAATAAGGGTAAAGTCTTTGGTACTGGGTGTAAGACGTGCGACTGCAGTTTCAAACTGGGCGGTTGAGAACAGATTCCACAAGACCAGTCCTTTCTGGCTATAGTTTGCGAAATACAGGCCCAGGTCGCCGTAACCGGTGAATTTATTGCCGAATATCATAACACCTTTCGTATATAAGCTGAAAATTCCCCACTCATAGCCAGCGGTCATCCTGAAAATGTTATTTTTCACCTGGTATATAGCGGCCGGTTCTTCGGGATTGGTATACGTACGATAGTTACGAAGCAGCATTGCATATTCAGAGGTATTCATATTGAATATGTTATACTGGACATCAAAAAATGCTGGTCTTGTCGATGGCTCATCCCTGAATATTGAATAATATGGCCAGTCATCCAGATCCATCCCATAGCCATATTCAGGTATATTGAAAGTATTGCCTTCCATTCTGACAAAAGCGTTTCTGCTTTCCCAAACACCGACCTGCTGATCTATGTTATTGAAAACATTGCCCCTGTACTTTTCACCTACCGTCAATCTGCTGTTCATTGTCCCCTCCAGGACGATTCCATAAACGAACGTGTTGAAATCACAGTTTGTAATTTTAAAATCAATCCTCTCCCTCGGTAGCGGGACATCCGGCACGGCACTGACCGGAAAGTAGTCAAACCCGGCTCTTACCCCAAAATAACAGTTATAACTATATCCCGTATAACCAGGAACGCCACCTTCTTCCACCCACTGGCCTTTGAAAGAAACGTTATCAATGACAACATTTATCGATCTGCTTGCGTCTCCAAATCCATAATCGGGGTTGAATGAGGAGAAATTCATAAGGGTGTATATGTGGCCGTACCCTGGTCCCCCTGTTGACAGCAGTCCCGGCGGAGTCTGAATGGTGAAATTCTTAAGTTGAACATCTCCACCTATGAACTTTACCATACAATGGAGCTTATTCTGCGCAAAAAGTTCATCCAGGTTCATGCCAGGCAGAACAGTTATAATGGTTTTTGATTTGCCGGCGCCGACAAGGGAGCCGTAGAAATCGTACACCTCCATATATCCCACATGGAACTCTCCTCCGGCAAGTTTAACCACACTTCCACGACCCGATTGTATGGCTTTATCAAAGGCGGCGAGCAGATTTTCGGTGTCATCCACACCGTTAGGGGTAACAAGTATTACCTCAGGACCGGGCCTTTTACATTTGAGGTCCACATCAGTAAGGAGTTCATCATCTTCCAGCTGGCTGCAGGCCATGACCAGAAACAGGGCTGGTATGATCAGCACAATACTCTTAAGTTTTTCCATCTCAGTACGGTTTATATGGTTAGATGTATTCAATCCGTTTCTAATGTCTTATCAGCCATTCACAGAGTGGTTCCCAAATCAGCAAATCGGCATCATAACCCATCCAAAGGTCAGCATGACCAAAATCAAGGCATCGTTCAACACCTTTCGTCACAACCCTGTTAGTTATGTCGGGACTGGAGGTAAGAGTGGCTGTGTAAATACCATAAGAGCCCACGCCGCCCTCAACTCCCAGGTATAGAACAGGTACCCGGAAAACAAAGTTCGGTCACAAGTTGCCTGGAGACCTAACTCCCAGCGTGCAGTTGCTTAAAACAATGATGAAGTTCTTTAAACTATGTTGCGGGATCTTATCGGATCTTGCCCTTAGTCAGGAGATACTGTTTCGGGGGGCGGTTGTTATTGTAAGTTAAAAGGCCTTTCTTCTCCATGACCTGAAGGAAGCGGGGGTCATCCCTTAGAAAATCGAAGTCAGGATTGGTGGTGATCAGGTTAAAATAATGACGAGGAATATACTGCATTTGAATGGTCTTTTCCAGCCATGTGAGAGCCTCTTCCCTTTCTCCCAGGATGGCATACCACCATGCGATGAAAAATGGATGACCTGTCATGCCATCAAGAGGTACAGGCCTGTTGATGTTCAGATCTATCAACCAGCGGAAAACTCCTTCGATTCCTGCCTTCCCGAATGCTTCCATCACCTCGTCACCAAGATGACTGACAAAGGGATAGTGCGTGACCAGGTCATGCATGGCCAGTGCAGCCTTCTCTCCTTCTCCCATCCTGGTGTAGTGAAGTACGAACAGCCAGTAATTGTCGGCAAAATCGGGATTAAGGTCGCGGGCAGCAAAACAGGCTTCGATCCCCTTTTCATACTCCTCTTCAAAGTAATAGATCCAGGCACTGAGATTATGAACAACCCAGAAATAAGGCTCCAGCTCTACCGCAATGTCAACATGTCTGCGGGCAAGCTCGATGGGGCCGGTAATCATCAACACCTGGGCATAGCCCTGATGCGCGGTGGCAAAATCCGGGTTCAATTCAAGAGCTGTTTGCAATTCCACTTTCGATTCTTCAAACCTGCTTTCCGGGTATGCCAGCCATAAACCCTTTAGCGTGTGGGCCTCTGCACAGAGGGGATCAATCTCCAGGGCCTTGCTGAAGTTTTTCACCGAATTTGCAATACCCTCAATGTATGGCCTGTAAAATCCCCACGCCGACAGGGTGTACCATGCATTGGCAAGGCCGGCATAAGCTTCGGCAAAAGCGGAATCCTGCGCAATAGCTGTCTCATAATACTTAAGGCTTGACATCAGTCCCTCACGGCTCATGTCAAGACGTTCAATATCATTGGCCCTGTGCAAGAGGAACCGGGCCTTAAGATAATTATCCCAGGCTTCAGGACTGACGGTCGGGAGCTCCTCTTTCAGACCAGAGTTCCCATTGGAGATTAAAGCATCCAGCTTCCCCGCCACCTGTCTCGCAATTTCACCCTGAAGACCAAGCATATCGGTCAGCTCACGATCGTAGTTCTCTGACCACATATGCTGCTCGTTCCTGCCATCAATAAGCTGAACGGTTACCCTTACCATGTTCTCATGCCTCCTCACACTTCCTTCAAGCAGATTCCTTGCATTTAACTTACGCGAGATTTCACCTGATGTCAGGTCAGTATCACGGAAATGCTCTGCAGTGGTACGTGAGATGACCCTCAGATCGCTGACCTGGTTAAGGTTGTTCAGTATGTCTTCCATGATACCGTCAGCAAAATACTGATTATCCGGGTCTCCACTCAGGTTTTTAAACGGAAGTACCACAATTGACATATCATCAGACTTCCTTTCAGGATTCAGGGCAACAACTATAACAAAGGCAGCAAAAGCAAGGGCTAACAGTGGCATGATTATTAACAGTCTTTTTTTCAGCGCGTTAGATATGCCCCCGGCCCTGCGGTAATCAGAGGTGCCTGACTCAACAGGCAGCTTAACCGTCTCATTTGTACCCGGTCGCCTTCTTTCTTCTCCCGGAGGGTATCCGTAATATTCATGATAGCATTTCGAAAAATAAGCCGGACTGCCGAAACCTACCTTGTATGCCACTTCTGCTGCAGTCTCCGGTCCGTCGTGAAGCATCTCCCGTGCTTTCTGAAGCCGGATCTCCCTTATGAAATGACTTGCGTTGGTCCTGCCCAGACTCCTCAGACGGCGATGAATGGCCGACCGGCTAAGATGAGCTTCACGGGCAAGCTCCTCCACATCAAATCTTTCATTTGACAGGTTGGCTTCAACGATCTCCCTGAGCCTTCCGAGAAACTGCTGATCCTGTAAGCTGAGTCCGGTCATACATTCTATTTGTTCAGTCTGTTATCAGGTTACCAGAAAAGCAATTTTAATAAATTCCCGGGACCAATACTTTTCTTTCGGTCCCAAAGATTTTGCTGTGAGTACCAGAGTCGGGAAACAAGGTGACCCGACCAGCCTATGATTTGCCCGGAAACCCATCTTGCCTGATCATCTCACTCGGGTTGATCCCGAACTCACCTGTAAAGGTCCTGCTGAAATGAGATACATTTCTGAAGCCTGTCCTATAGGCTGCTTCCGCAACATTGACCTGTCTGGCTGAAAGAAGCTCCCTTGCCCGGTGCAGTCTTAGCGTGCGGAGGTACCGGTTGACAGTCATGTTGGTCAGAGACCGGAATTTGCGGTAAAGCTGGGTCCGGCTCAGATTAAGTGCCTGGCATATGTGCGGGATGTCAAACGCCTCATTTCCCAGGTTTGAAATCATGATCTCCCTTACCTGGTTCATGAATTTGTCCTCAAACATAAAATTCTTGTCCTCAGGAAGTACTAGGTGCCCGACTGCAGAATACCTTTCCTGCAGCTTCTTTCTCTGGGTAATCAGTGACCGGAGCTGAATCTTAAGCTCCTCCCTGTTAAATGGCTTGGCAATATATGCATCAGCACCTCTGTCAAGCCCTTCCAGCCTTGACGACACATCAGCTTTCGCAGTAAGCATAACCACGGGTATATGACTGGTGCGCAAATCATTCTTGATTATTTCAAGCATCCGTATGCCGTCCATAACAGGCATCATTATGTCACTCAGAATTATGTCCGGCACATATTCCAGTGCCTTCATGACTCCCTCTTCCCCGTTGACTGCAACTATTACATCATAATCGCTGTCAAAAAGAGTCATCAGGTACCTGACCACATCCTCATTATCCTCAACTACCAGCAGCATGTGTCTGCTATTTCCTCCATGCTGTATCATTTCAGTTTCAATTTGCTTCCCGGGCTTTTTCCAGATAAAATGAGACATCCTGCTTCTGAGTTCATGCAGGTTGGGTCCCTCCTGCTGTTCGGCATCCCTTGTCACCGGAAGCCTTACGGTAAATTCAGATCCGCTTCCAAAGAGACTGTCAACCTGTATGGTGCCTCCCAGGAGAGTTACCAGCTCCCTTGTAAGTGCCAGACCCAGTCCTGTTCCTGCCCCTGATGATCCTCCGCCACTCTCAGCACGGGAAAACCGGTCGAAAACATGAGGAAGAAAATCTTCGGGAATTCCGATTCCGGTATCTGTCACCCTTATTTCAAAGGTCCCCTCCTTTGTCAGATAAGTGCTTACATCTATCCTTCCCGGGGGTGAAGTGAACTTCAGTGCATTTGAAACAAGATTTGACACAATCTGCATCACCTTTTCGGGATCATAGTCGATGACCAGCGACTGCCGGCCCTGATAATAATTGAGAGATATGCCCGACGAGGCAGCCAGTGAACGGAAAAGCTCAACAATATACTTAACGTACATCCCTGCATCCGCTCTTATCATTCTCACTTTCATTACCCCGGCATCGAGCCTGGCCAGGTCAAGCATCTGGTTTACGAGGTTGAGAAGTATTCCCGCATGCCGGTCAATGGCTTCTGTCCCTTCCTTCAGCCAATTTTCCGGGTCATTGCGCACCAGGTCTGTCATCCCGGTAATAATCGTCAGCGGAGTACGAAACTCGTGTGTGATATTTGTATACAGGTTTGTTTTCGCTTCATTGAGCTCCTTCATGCGGGTTGTATTCATCTGCTCAAGTCTTACCCGCTGTGATATGAAGGCCAGAACAAACATCATCGCGAAACCTGAGATCCATAGAACATTAACAACGAAAAGTGAAATATTGACTTCCGGTGTCATCTCCGCAGGTATGGTAAGGTATGGATTTAAGATACCTGCCATAACAACGGTAATCACATAGATAATGTAAATGGCGATTGAATGACCCTTCCTCCTGAAATTGAGAGAAAAAAAGATGAGTGCGAAACCTACGATCACAAGTCCTCCTGACCAGGGTATTCCGCCCAGAAGGAGTATCGCAGCAAAGGTAGCAAGTGCAACAAGGGTCTGATCAACGAAGAGCAGCCACCTGCTGGTACGACGGAATAAAATCGGGTAGACAATACCCTGTGTGAAGATCGCAGTTAGAAAAAGTCCGTACCAGATCAGGATTCTCAGTTGCGGAAATATAAAATGATATGAGATGGTGATTATCAATATCATGGATGTGACCGCAACGCTTGCCAGCCAGTTTATTTTCTTCTGTGCAAGCATATCCTTGTCAATTCCGGGATAACTGAGAATCCTGGTTATCCAGCGGTCAGCCTTGCTTATGAATTGGGCGGCCATCATTCAGAACGGACCCCGGGGGTAAGGATTCACGTTCCCACACAATTTAGTAAATTTTGCGTGGAGATGCAACTTTTTTTAGTAGCATCCTGATACCGTAGCGGAATGCTCTGTCAGGCCCGAAAATTTGCCCCCGGTAAATAACCCTTTACAGGCAGCCAGGGACTTCATATCCGGGATTGGTTCTTATCCCCTAGGCCCCGCGTGCAGGACTTTTCATGCGCAGGATTACCGGATTGACCAATGCCTGATATTACTACCAACCTGGCACAAAGTTCAGACCGAACACGCCGTTCTTAAACCCACCGTTCTGAAGCGGGAAGGCATAGTAAGGCTCAATGACCAGGTACCCGAGGAGGTTGATCCTCACTGAGACGCCGGTGCTGACCAGCGGGTATTTCTGGTTTGGCGATGCCGTGGCGCTCTTTTTCCCGAAGACTATCTCGTCTCCTTTGTACCACGCGAGGCCGGCATCAAGGAAGAGGTTAAGATCGGTAAGGAAATACCTTGATTTAATAAGCGCGAGCTGCTCCGGGCCGCTGAAAGGCAGCCTCACCTCCGCATTGGCTACAGCCACACGCGTTCCGCTGAGTCTTGAAATATCAAGTGAATTCATTCCAATGGCGCCCTCCTGTCCGTATGAGACGTTCTCATAGCCTCTTATCAGCCACGGATAACCCAGGTAGATCGGCTGCAACAGGTTCTCACCGGTTCTGCCACCGTACATTCCGTAACTGTATGCACGGAAAGCCAGCCCCACGGGTTTCATCCAGAAATATTTCCGGTAATCTGCAAGGGCGGTAAAGACGTCCGTTGCACCAAAATACTTGTCAGCCTGGAATCTTGCCCGGTGACCCTGCATGGGAGAGGTCATGCCTGAGTAGGAGTTGTCCTCCACCCATGCAAGAGAAATCTGCTGGTAACTGCTTCCCTCCGGGGCTGGCATCTTCTCCCTGGTGCCGCCCACACTGGCTCCGTTGAGGAGGTAGAAATAATTATACCTGTCTATCCGGTAATAATACCAGGAGGAGGATATTGTCGACTCCAGCCTGCGTGTCTGCGAGAAAGGCCATGCTGCGTAGAGGGTGATATTGTCCTCAAACATCCTGATATAATCAAGCCTTAGCACATCAACAGGTATCATGGCATCCTGGTACATGATTGAATCCCTGCCAAGAGACATGTTACCTGCACGGTAAGGTATGTGCGACAGTGCTGCGCCCCATTTAATCTTTCCCTTCTGGTTAATATATGCAGTCTGTCCTCCGAAGTCATATATTTCACCGTTGAGAGCCAGTGCCGAATAGAGCTGATTGTTTCCCACCATGTCGGAAAAAATCATGGTAACGCTGCCACCCAGGTTATTCCGGTAGATTCCACCAGACAGGCCCACGTTTGTATTGTTTGAAAGATAATCGAGCTTAAACTTCGGCTTATAATCAACACTTCTGACCGAATCTGCAGGAAGAGTAATATCCTGTGTTCTGCCGTAGAGCGTCATGTCAACCATATCGGATGCTGCGTGATCTATCGGAGGCAGTGTGGCCGGGCCGAAATCAAGACGGGCAGGATCAACTGCCACCTCGTCAAAATCGCCCTCCTTCGCAACAACGATCTGATAACCATTCCCTGAATAGTAATTATAGGCAATCCGTCCTGTAGCTTCGGAAATACTTATTGCAGGTGACCATGGTGTTATGCCACTGATCCCCGTCAGGTAGTCCGTAAGCCTGAACAGGCTCTCCGTGCTGAGATCGTACCTGTACAGGTTTCGGAATCCGTCAGCATCAGACAGGAAGAAAATGGTTTTGCCGTCAGGCGAAAAGAGCGGGTTCAGATTGAATGCACCCCTGTAAATATCAGTGACCATGATGCTCTTATCACTGAGGTCAAGCAGGGCGATATTGAAAGTGTATTTGCGAAGACCTTCACTGCTGTTTGTCACTTCCTGTGAATAGGCAATATACCGGCCATCAGGAGACCACGATGGCTGGAGGTTTGCCTCAAGGTCCGAGGTGAGCTGCTCAACCCTTCCGGAGTACAGGTCATAGAGATAAAGATCGGCAGCGCCGCCAGCCATACCCGAGAAGGCAATCTTCCTGCCGTCAGGTGACCAGGCAGGGTTGTATATCGCAGGTACACCTTTTATCTCTATCTCACGATTTATTTTCCCCTTTGCCACATCGACTATCGCCAGCTTGTTAATCCCCTTGCTGAATACCACGAAAGCAAAGCGCCTGCTGTCAGGTGACCAGGTGCCCGCAGACTCCAGGAAGCTGAAATCATCTATGGCAGGAGCGGTGACCCCCGAGAGCCTCTTGATTATCCGGCCAGTTTCGGCATCAGCCACATACAGGTCAAGATTGAAAACATTTCTTTCGGAGAAAAATGCAATATATTTTCCATCGGGACTGATTGACGGAGAGATGTTTAACCGGCCTCCGTTGACCCTGGAGATAAGCCTGGTGCCGGTAAGGCTGTCCTTTCTGCCATTGATGTACTTCCCGTAGTGCAGCTCGGTTGCACTCTTCCACATCCCGGAGAGGGTTTTCTCATCAAAACCAAGAATGGTGTCAGCCGCCTTGTTGAATCCAAGTTCACCTGTCTTTAGAAGCAGCGGTACCAGCAGGGAGTCACCCCATGTCTTTCCTGCAAGGGCCATAAAAGCCTGCCCGTAACGGTAAGGGAAATACCTTGAGTCAGTTGACAGTTGCTTAATGGTAGGGAAATCATTGCTGAGCAGTGCATCGCGCATCCACATCGAGGTGTTGGGATCAACGCTTCCCAGCGAAAAGTATTCTGCCATACCCTCTATCATCCACAGCGGGATGTTGGCCAGGGAGGCTGTTGAGGCGGTGTCACGCCTCAGGAACATGTTGTACTGGAATGCGTGCACCAGCTCGTGCCCCAGGGTATGGTCAGTCTGGGCCAGCGACGGTGCGACGGGCATGATCACCCTGTTCTTAAGGCTCTCTGTTACCCCTCCTGTGCCCGTTCCAATCAGGGAATTAATTGTATTGGTCTGCTGGAAATCAGCATGCGTGTTATAGAATATTACCGGATTCTTAACCTTGAAAGTGTCCCTGAACAACCCCTGGTGGATGCCGTACCACTCTTCTGACCACTGCGATATTGTCTTCAGGAGCGAATCATCCTCAAGGTAATTGTAAATCTCAAAATTGGGAGTCTGCAGCACATCGAATTTAAATGTGCTGTAACCCGGTTTGTTTCTTCCAAAATACTGTGCCTCAGCATCAGTCATTATCATCAGGCCGGCTGCAAGCATCACCCACCCCAGCCTGATACTTCTTACCCATTTCAACCTGCTCGAGTTCATAACCTCACCTCCTTTAATTACTTCTTCTGCCAATAATTACAGTACAGGTAGCCGATGAACCATGAAAATCACCACTGATTTATATTCAAAAAATATGCCATTGAACAGCTGCCAGTAATACCCCTGACTGTCCGGCCTCTCAACAGGGTCACTGCCAGGCCCTGATCCGGACTTTCAGCTCCCTCCTGACACTCTTTTTGATTCCAATAATCTTCAGGCCGGATTAATTTTCTATTTTTGAATTCCGGGTATCAGGAACCAGGCAAAAACAAATCAATACACCATGAAAAAACTATCAATCATCTCAGTTGCACTTCTCATGGCTTTCATGGGTGCGTGTAAAACAGACAAGAGCGATAAGGCAGCAGTGAATGCCATCGATGTGTCACTCACTGATGCCGAAAAGGCAGGAGGAGTACTCACTCCTGAAATCCTTTGGAAGTACGGCAGGGTAGGTTCAGTAGTACTTTCTCCGGATGGCACCGCAGTCCTGTATACTGTCACAAACTATGACCTCCCCACAGAGGCTCGTACGACATGTATCTACTCCGTCCCGACGGCAGGAGGTGATGCAGTTAACCTGACCCCTGAAGGCGGTTCCGGGCCACAGTGGATTGAGAATGGCGCAAAGATTGCCTACATCAGCGGCAGCAAGGTCATGGCAATGAACCCTGACGGCACCGGCAAAAGGGAGATCACAGGACTTCAGGATTTTGAGATCCTTTCGTTCTCACCCGCCGGCGACATGGTTTATTTCACCCGTCGCGTCAAGCTTGACCAGACGGCAAACGAGAAATACAACCTGCCGAATGCAAAAGTCCGCATCATTGACGACCTGATGTACAGGCACTGGAATTCCTGGCATGACTACTCCTACAGCCACATCTTCATAGCCACGTTTGACGGTATGGCCATTAGTAACGAAAAGGACATCATGACGGGACAAAGGTTTGATGCCCCCGATGCCCCGTGGTTCGATGAGGCTGACATCTCATGGAGCCCTGACGGAAAATACATCGCATATTCATGTAAGAAACTGACCGGGAAGGCCTACACCCTCAGCACAAATACCGATATATACCTGTATAACGTTTCCACGGGCGAAGAGAAAAATATTACCGAGGGAAACATGGGATATGATAAGGTACCCGTATTCTCCCCGGATGGTTCCATGATAGCATATTCAAGCATGGAGGAAGACGGGTATGAGTCAGACCTGGAGCGGCTTTTCGTCTATAACATAGCCACTAACGAGCGGAAGTGGGTCTCCGAGGGTTGGGATTACAACATTGGCAACATGCAGTGGAATGGCACCGGCGAAATATGGTTCACCAGCCCTTACCTGGGAACACAGCCGGTATTCAACATTTCACTGGCCTCCGGGAGCGTCACCCGGGTAACTACCGGCAATTTTGACATGGGCCCGCTGCAGCTCAGGAACAATGTACTGGTTGCGGGTATTCAGTCAATGGCTCGCCCCACCGAGGTGGCAAGGGTTGATATGACCGGCGGACAGTTCTCGATGATAACCGACGTGAACGGTCATATCTACGAGAGTATTAAAATGGGAAAGAGCGAAGAGCGGTATATCAAGACACAGGATGGCAAGGACCTGCAGATGTGGATCATCTATCCGCCCGACTTTGACCCGGCAAAGAAATACCCGGCACTGCTTTACTGCAAGGGCGGGCCGCAGGGACCCCTCGGACAGAGCTGGAGTTACCGCTGGAACTACCAGATGATGGCTGCAAACGGTTATATAGTGGTGGCTGTCAACCGTCGCGGCAACTCGGGATTCGGAAGCTACTGGCGTGAACAGATTTCGGGTGACTACGGCGGCAGGAACATGCAGGACTATCTCGACGGCATTGACGCCATGGCGAAGGAACCGTTCGTAGACAGAGACCGCCTCGGAGCCGTTGGAGCAAGCTACGGAGGCTACTCGGTCTTCTACCTTGCCGGGATCCACAACAAAAGGTTCAAGGCATTCGTGTCTCACTGCGGCGTGTACAACACCATATCAGAGTACGGCTCCACCGAGGAGTACTGGTACCCGAACAAGGATTACCAGGGAGCACCGTGGGATAAGCCACAGCCTCCGGGATATAACAGGTTCTCACCCCATACGATGGTCGACAAGTGGGATACACCAATCCTGATCATAACCGGCGCGAACGATTTCCGGATACCCTACAGCCAGTCACTTGAGGCATTCAACTCTGCGCAGCTCTTAGGTGTGCCGGCCAGGCTTCTCTTCTTCGAGAACGAGAGCCACTGGGTCACCAAGCCGCAGAACTCGGTTATCTGGCAGAAGGAGTTCTTCGAGTTCCTCGACTCATACCTGAAGTAGACAGGAGAGGGGGGGCGGTGAGCAATGACCCGGTTGGTCATCACCGCAGGACCGCCCTGACCTTCCGGTCGGGATCTCAGTTTTGCCCCGACAAGATCATCAAATTGTGCTCCTTCCCAGGCAGAGTAATTTCCCGATACCCGAAGGGTGTCGGGAAATTGAGACCTTCAGTCTTTGAGACCTTACCTCGCCCTCATCTTCCTGTCAATAATCTCGGCTGCCTTTATTAGCGGGTAGGCTGCCGGGGAGGATGTCAGAAGCGGGTGGGTCCCTATCTGGGTGATAAGCAACGAATTGATCGTCATCCTGTTCTGGATGATCATCCCGATAACGTTGGTCAGCTCACCTGCGCTTAGACCGCCGATCACTTCTCCGCCGATGATTACACCGGAGTTGCTTGCTGCCACCAGCTTTACAATCTGCTTATGGGCGCCGGGAAGGGTTCCGGGATGACGGTCAATTCCTTCAAACAGGCCGGTAAGTACCTCGATGTTCTCAGCCCTGGCCGTTGTCTCGGTAAGACCGGCCGTCCCGAAACCGGTTCCGTCTATGGCAGTGGCATAGATGGCAATAGTACCGGAAAATGTTTTCACTGTATTCAGGCTGAACAGATTCATGCCTGCTATACGTGCCTCGGCACAGGCCGTGGATGCAAGCATTGTAGGCACACGGCGGCGGGTGACAAAGTCACGTTTCTGTGCACAGTCGCCCACCGCAAAGACATCAGGCTCATGGGTGCGCATATACTCATCAACAGCTATAAAGTTGCTCTCATCCACATAGATACCCGACTCCCTGGCAAGCTTTGTGTTGGGCTGATAACCCATTGAAAGCACCACGGCATCGGTTTCAATTATCTCACCGCTTTCGAGCTTAACGGCTGTGACTGCCTCCTCACCCATAATCTCACTGACACCGGCTCCGGTTCTTACAGTAACTCCCCTTTCATTCAGCAGGGTTGCAATCCTCTCTGAAAGCTCCGGGTCAAATGCGAGTGAAAGGATGTGAGGCAGCTTTTCAACCAGAACAACCTCATGACCCTCCTTGGCAAATTCATCTGAAAACTCCACTCCGATGAATCCGGCACCGATAACCACAACCCGGCGACATCCTGCCAGCTTCTCCTTCATCTCATCAAGATATATCCTGTCCTTGGGAACCGTAAAAACATTCATCCTGTCTCCACCTTTAAGCCATCGTGGCATGACCGGGATTGATCCGGTAGCCAGCACAAGCTTCTGATATTCTATGGTTTCGCCATCCGCAAGCTTTACGTTCATTGATTTTGTATCAACTGATACCACTTCACCGACGAGACTGGCCACACCTGCCTTCTCCATCATGTTGTCAACCGGCATCAGATTTAGCTGTGAACTGTCAAGAGTTCCGAAAATGTATGGTATGCCGCAAGGCACCATGACATCCTTCTGTTTCTTGATCATCGTGAAGCTCTTTTCCGGATAAGCCGACTTACCCGTCAGTGATACAACCATTCCGGCAGCACTGCCGCCTATTACCAATACATCTGTTTTTTTCATCCAACTTATTATTTTATATCCGAATTGAACCTGCATGAACAATTTCCCGGCTCATTTCTGAGTACAAGCTCAGGCCTGGTTCAAATCAACTGTTACAATTATTAATTTGATATTCTGGTTTCAATAGCTTCAATAACCTGTCCTGCAAGCTTTTCAAATGCCTCAACGGCAACTTTATCGGTCTGCTGGAAGACATTCCGGCCTGCCTCGGCAGCCTCACCTACCTCCATCACCAGCGGTATCTGGCAGAGAAGCCTGGTTTCATACTCATTTGCGAGCTTCATTCCGCCGCCGCGGCCGAACAGATAGTAATGTTCCTCCGGATGTTTTGCCGGGGTAAACCACGACATGTTCTCCACAACACCGAGGATAGGAACCCTGAGGTCAGGATTGGTAAACATGGATGAAGCTTTGCGGGCATCATTCAATGCGATCTCCTGAGGAGTGGTTACAATAATTGCACCGGAAAGATTCAGTTTCTGTACAGTGGTAAGCTGGATATCACTGGTCCCCGGAGGAAAATCAACTATCATATAATCAACCTCACCCCATTGTGTGTCTTCAAAGAGCTGCTTAACAGCATTGGCTGCCATCGGGCCACGCCAGATCAAAGACTGTTTACGGTCAAGGAAGAAACCGATGGAGATGATCTTTATCCCGAATTTCTCAACGGGAAACATCACATCCTTTCCGTTGCTGGATTCCACCCTTGGCCTGACCTCCTCAAGACCAAACATTACGGGAATGGAAGGACCGAAAATATCTGCATCAACCAACGCCGTCTTAAGACCGTTTCGCGCCAGCGCTATGGCCAGGTTGGCAGCCACCGTTGATTTGCCGACACCACCCTTTCCCGATGCCACTACAATTATGTTTTTAACACCCGTCATGGGTATCTTTTCAAACAAATTATTCTTTTCCATTTGTAATCAGTTTGTTCCAGATTTTTATTAATATGTTGCTTATCTCCGCTTCGGGGAACATCTCGGTTACGCTCTTCCCGGCAACCATAGCCTCCGTGACCCTTCTGTCATAAGGCAGACGGCCTAAAAGTGTGCTGCCCCGTGCTGCGCACCATCCTTCAATCCTGTCAGCCATCGCCTCGTTGAGATCATACTTATTGATGATTATGCCTGCTTCTCCGGTGAACTTTTGGGCAACCTCAAATACCCTTTTCAGGTCTTCGAGTCCTGACATGGTTGGCTCGGTAACGATGATAATCTTATCAGCGCCCGTTACCGTCGAAATCACCGGGCACCCAATCCCGGGAGGGCCATCGAGCAGTATGGTGTTCATAACATGCTCCGTTGCCACCCGCTTTCCCTCATCCCTTACCATGCTTACAAGCTTGCCCGAGTTCTCCTCACCGGGTGCCAGGTGTCCATACACCATCATGCCGTTCCGGAAGCTGCCGGAATACATCCTGCTCCTGTTGCTTCGCACCATGGCAATGGCATTCATGGGACAGATACGGGAGCAGAAGAAACAACCGTCACATGATGTCTCTGAGATAATGATTCTGTTATCGATCTCGGTAATTGCATCAAAACGGCAATAGCTTTCACATATCCCGCAGACGGTGCAGAGTGTGTGATCCACAACAGCTTTATGGCCACCGACATAAACCTGTTCGGTGTTGTTTTCAGGGTTGAATATCAGGTACAGGTTGGCTGCATCAACATCGCAGTCTGCTACAACCAGCCTTTCACCGATAGTGGCAAACGCAGCTGTCACGCTTGACTTTCCCGTGCCCCCCTTACCGCTTATAACTGCCAGTTCCATGTCCGTCTAAAATTTTTTCAACCAGTTCCTCAAAGAGGGAAGAGAGCGCCGGTATTTCATCCGTGACGAGTCTGCCCTCCGAATATGTTCGCGCAATGGCAGGGTCATACTTTATTTCAGCCAGGAGGGGGATATTCTCTTTCCTCAGGTATTCAAACACGCCTCTGTCTCCTATGTCCGACCTGTTGATGATCACAGCCGGTTCTTTTTTCATCTCCCTCAATGTATCAACACTCTGCCGCAGGTCACTGAGACCAAAGGGAGTCGGCTCGGTCACCAGTACCACATAATCGGCTTTATCCACTGTCTGTATAAATGGGCATGAGGTACCGGGAGGCGCATCAAGGATTATCACTCCACTCTCGCCGGATTCTTTGATTGCTGCCTTGATAACCCTGACCGGTGACATTTCATTGACCTTCATCCGCGCCTCAACAACCGGCGAGCCACCTTCCGTCCTGAATTTTGTCACGGTGCCCAGCACAACCGGTTTTTCGGTTATGGCCCCGCTGTTGCATGCAAAAGTACATGCCCCGCAACCGTGGCAGAGATTCTCAATGACCTCTATCACCTTCGCTGCCTGCAAATAGAATATCGCATTATAGTTGCACCACCTGCTGCAGCGCCCACACCATGTGCATGCATCCTTATTGATGACAGGCACCCGGTGATCCACTTCCGTTTCGTTAGTCTTCTCTGCCCTGAAAAAGATGAGGTCATCCGGCGCCTCGGCATCACAGTCGGTCAGGGTAACATCTTCGCCCCTGCGTGAAAGTACATTAAAGAGATTTGTAGCGACAAAGGTTTTACCTGTTCCACCCTTGCCGCTTGCTACTGCTATCTTCATCCGGCCAGTCTCTAGTCGTAAGCCAGCCGCATCTTCTCATCGGCCAGCGTTGGTTTGATAAAACGCTGCATTGCTTCACCCTTCCAGGTACCGAGATTCATATGCGTGGTGTAATATTTCTGCGGGATCGGATGGGTTCCTACAACCACTTCAATGCCATACTTCTCCGGTATGAACCGCGTGAAGTAATCAAGCCTG
Organism: Bacteroidales bacterium; assembly: GCA_025454815.1. Taxonomy (GTDB): domain Bacteria; phylum Bacteroidota; class Bacteroidia; order Bacteroidales; family VadinHA17; genus SR-FBR-E99. Next base: position 16,067 of record JALONR010000027.1, read on the forward strand.
GGGCACGGAGGATAACCAACCACCAGTCCGGTTGCAAGATGGATGACGCTCACACCGTTCTTTATCATTTCCTCCGGGGTATACTCCACGTTGCCACCCGGGCAGCCCCCGCAGGTAGTGAATCCAGCTATCTCAGCATCTTCATCCCTGTACCTGTCAAATGCGCCTTCGCGGTTACGGAATGACCTGAAGCACTTGCCACCTGCGCAGGTATGATACCTGTCGCATATGATGATACCAATCCTTTTCTTTTCCATGTCGAAATCTTAATGATCACAGTAATTTGCACCGGCCTGAAGCCTGTCGTTGATAAGGTCTGTTGCAAGTTCGTCAGGGCTTTTGACTGGAGCACCAACGAAAACGTTGATCGAGTGCTGGTTAAATAGCCCTATTGCTCTCTGACCCATTCCTCCTGCTATCACATCCGTGATGCCTTTCTCTGCGAGCCAGCCCGGAAGCAGTCCGGGTTCATGAGGAGGGGGAGTGATAAGTGATTCGGCTGTTATGGTTTTATCTTCGGCATCCACTATTGCGAACTGCTCGCAATGGCCGAAATGGGAACAGAGGATACCTCCCTCAAGTGGAATAGCTATACGTTTCTTCATTTGTTTATTTTTTGATTATTCAACATTTCAATCACTGACTTTACAGTCTTTTCCGGCTCCTTATAGACCACCATCTGGATCTTAAGACTGTCGAGAAGCGATTTGATTTTTACACCAAACTCCCCGGAGACTATCTTCTTCACCTCCTTTGATGCCACCAGTTGTACTGAAGCAGGGCCGGCCCCCTCCTCTGCATCCTTGTTAGGATTAGGCAGTATCTCCACCCCGCCTGTCTCCGTATCATAAATGACAAAGAAGGCGCAGCGGCCAAACCGCTGGTCGAGCTTGCTCTCAAGGCTCTGACCTGTACTAGTTATTGCTACTTTCATTCGTTTAATTATTTATAATTCCATCGGTCAAATGGAACCTGCATGAATTGATTGACCGGATCCTTAGGTGAGTTAATGCTCATGCAAGTCCCAAATTCTATTATACTTATATATCCTTTGCCAGCAAGTTGTTCTTCCTCATGAGCCGGCCGCCGCAAACCGGACATACCTCATCCTTGCAGCGATGTGAAGACTCATGCTCCTTTTCATACCCGCAGCCAGGACAGACGCATATATCAGAAGGAACCCTATTCGTGACAGGAGTAGATTCATCCACAGGCACATAGTTCACAATCTCGCTGCTTCCGCATAACGGACATTTATCAGGAATGACGCTCTTCTCAGGATGGTTGAAGAGGCATCTGCAACCGTTGCATTTGTACCATTCGCTGTCAAAGTAAATCTTTCCCCCTTCGATAATGATCTGCTTCCCCGTTACCAGGGCATCGGCGATCTTCGCCCTCGCCTTTGCATAAATACGTGTCAGTGTGGGGCGCGAAACATCCATCACACGGGCAGCCTCATGATGGTTGAGATTCTCATAGTCGCAGAGCCTGATAACTTCATACTCCTCAAGATGCAGGAAAACCGACCTGGGCTGACCGCCCCTGGCAGTCCCGCCATAAGGCCGGAATCCAGAGATGACCGGAGGATTGCTTACTCTTCTTAGTCGTGTTGGACGTGGTGACACTTTTTGATCATTTGCTCGCTACAAAGATAATGAACATATGATCATAATACAAATTGCAAATTATTATTCTATGAAATAATGAAAGAGGCTGATGCAAACCAATGTATCAGTAGCCTGAAAATTGGAAAGTGAGATAAAAACGGGTGTAACCGGGAAGCAGGTTACTTCACAAAACGCACACAGGACGGAGCATTGAATGAGAGGTTTGGAATATCATCTGACGAGCCTCCGCCATCTTGAACTACTGATATTGTATTTGATCTCTGGTTTGCCACCAGGAAGATTTTTCCGGACGGAGATACGGCAAAGTTACGGGGCCAGTTGCCACCGCAACTGCGGTGAAAAGGTTCAGAAAGCGTCCCGTCAACACCCACCCTGAAGGTTACGATGCTGTTATGTCCCCGGTTCGAGCCGAATATCATTTTCCCGCTGCGCGAAAGATGTATATCTGCGCAGTAGCTTTTCTCTGTGTATCCTTCCGGCAGCGTGCTGACAGTTTGTGTGGCAGTCACGGTATCTGAAAGGATATTGTATACTGACGCCGTGGAATTAAGTTCATTGATGACATAGAGGTTTGAAGAGGATCTGTCTATTGCCATGTGCCTCGGACCGCTTCCGGGTTCACAGTTGAAGTAAGCTATGTCTGCATTCATCAGAAGCCCCAGTGTGGTGTCGAGCTTCAACTGGTGCACCCTGTCGAGGCCCAGATCGGAAACATAGTATGTGTGAAGCCTCGGGTTATGGATGGTCATGTGAGGGTGCGACCTGTCACCGTAGAATATAACATCAGTTACCTTTTCGGGTATACCTTCGCCGTTAAGCTTCACAACGGAAACGGAGCCGCTCCCATAGTTGGCTGTGATCAGGTATTTGCCGTCAACTGAAACCTCAATATGGCATGGTCCTCCACCTCCCTGGTTCATTGAACTGATTTTCTCCAGGCTTTTGCTTTTCTTGTCATACCGTAATGTGGTGATGCCTCCGCCGGCTTTCATGTCAAAAGTGTCGACCTCGTTGACAAGATAAATCAGGCCTCCCTTTCCGAAGGTAAAATATGAAGGATTATCCCCGACAGTGATATCCGACAATTTCTCTATACTGCCGTTGCCATTTAGTCTGCACAGAATTACATCGGCGGCGCCATCGCCGGAATAGCCGGATGCTAGAAATGTCTTTCCACCCATATTACACGAGGAGAGAAACGAAGTGAGCACCACTGCGACAAGTATTATTGGATCTTTCATCAGAATGCCTGTATATCATAGTTACCCGGGTCTGCATCCATAATCACGGCATGGCCGGACAAATTCCTTTTTCTGCCCTGAGTGAGCATTTACCTTCAAAGAAACATCATTTTGCATTGAAAACCATACATTTTTTTGTAGTAAGATTCCACCTTCCACAATTGGCAGTGTGGGGGTGAGTCCCGTTCATTAAAAAAAGAGCGAAGTGGTGCACCTCCGCTCTTTTCAAAGATGAATCTATAGATTAACAGAAGGATATCAGAGCTTTATGGTTTAATTTATTTTCATAGCCCTGATGTGTGTAAAGCCACAATAGTTCGACCCACTGTTATGCGACCAGGTAGATGGATCGGAATCAATTACTGTATATGACCCCGGTTTAATCTTCGTTAATGGATGAAATACCCAATATGCATTTGTCACTCCACCCTGACCAACAATACCCCAGGTCTGCCAGGGACCGTAAATTGTACCATCCGAATGCTTCAAAGAAATCGTTCCAGGCAGAGCTCCTCCATTAAAATAATGATAATCATGTATATATGTAATCAGACGTTCTTTATCTGTTGTGAATACAGTAGGATTAGTCGGCCCATTCTGTACACCACCAATGTTTTCATTGCTAAACAATAACTCATCATCAATTGCTGTGTCTGAAACAGTTATTTTTACACATGCCTTTTGATTCGGATCAGAAACCAGGGTTGCATAAACCTTATATACACCATTATCGGCAGGAGCTTTATAGATCCCTACATTATTAAATGTCGGGTCTTCTGTAATAATTCCTCCGTTTTCAGGTTCCACAGACCATGTGACAGATTGATCGGTTATGCTGTTGTCAAATACAACTACAAATGCTCTCGACTCGTTGGCTACCATATAGGCTTCAGGAATACCAAAAGAGAGTTTCTGGTTTATCTCATTCTCAGGAGTTTTTTCACATCCGATGACAAGGAGTGACAGTACAAAAAACAAAAGCTTTCTCATATTACCGGTTTTAGGTTTACAAGCAAAAAAAAGAGAAATAGAAATTACAAATGCCCCAACTTCGCATTATGTGAAAATGTTTTTGACAAAAAAACAAAATCCAATGATCAACGTTTTCCGGTGAAACAATTTTCTCCCAATTTATGGGACATCAGTTCTGATTTTTCTCTGCCACTGTATGAACCCATAAATCGCCATTGCAAGGAAAATGATGTATTGTACTGAAACTAGCATGATGCCTCGCATGGAGTACATAGCTATGCTCATAATGTTGACGAGGATCCACAGCACCCAGTTCTCCAGCTTCAGTCTCGCACATAGGAGCGATGCCGCGATGCTCATCACCGCTATCATGGCATCGGTATAGACGAATGTTGCCCTGACAGGGAAAAACTCAGGCAACCACAGATGGATCCTCCCCATCACCGTGCCCATGGCAAGTGTCATGGCAATGATTCCCGCCACCCAGAAAACCCTTCCCTTGTGACTTAAAAGCGTTACCGGCTCCTCTCCGTTGGTGCTCTGCTTTTTCCAGTTGAACCAGCCATATATGGCATTGCAGAAGAAAAATATCTGCAGAATCATAGCCGAATAGAGATTCACCTGGTAGTAAAGCATGAAGAAAAGCACGGCGTTGATGAGTGCAACGATCCATGTGATTATGTTTGCCCTGGCTGCATACCAGACGGCTGCCAGCCCGGTGAGCACCGCAAGCAGCTCGAGGAGGCTCATGCGGTAGCCGAGGAGTTCGAAGAGGGTGGTGTCAATGTTGAACATGTCTGAAGGTATGAAGGTCCCGACACCCTTCGGGTATCGGGATTTCGCTCCGCCTGCTACGGAGCTCAATCTGATGGTCCTGGTTTTATGAAATTTGCTGGGTGTAAAGGTAGTTAAAGCGGCGTTAAAGTGAAGTTGAAAATTGATTAGTTTTAACCCTTTATTTGACCACGATGTCACCACACGAAATGTATATATCCAGGGAGATGGAGTTCAGTCTCTCTGCCGAACGCCTCCGTAAGCTGGCGGACAGGCTGTCGATGGCCCGGCTGGCAGCATTTGCCGGAGGACTGGTGCTGTTCGGTGTGCTTTTATCATTCTCGGTATTTGCAGCCATAGTAACGCTTTCCGTGGCGCTGGTTCTGTTCGCCTGGCTGGTCATAAAATACGAAACAACAGAGAAGAGCAGGAAGAGATACCTGCACCTGGCAGAGATAAACAGGCTGGAGCTGCTGTGCCTGGAGGGTGACTTTTCCGGTTTTAAGACCGGCGAGGAATATTTTGAAAGAGACCACCCCTATTCTTATGACCTTGATATCTTCGGTAAGGCATCATTGTTCCAGTACATATGCCGGACAAACAGCAGGCCTGCCTCTGACAGGCTGGCAGAGTACCTGAAACAACCAGCGGCAAAAGAAGAGATTTTGTTGCGCCAGGAGGCTGTTGCAGAGCTTCAGCCGCTCACAGACTGGCGACAGGAGATGATGACCCTCGGATACCTGAACACCGGAGCCGGCAATGACCCTTCCCCATTGATGCAGTGGCTCGGAAGTGATGACCTCTTCCGGAAAACAGTCAGGGAGAAAATTATCACCGGATGCCTCAGCCTCACGGCGGTGACAGTGATCATAGCAGTCATTGCAGGAATGCCGGCCGCGATACTAGCTCCTGTACTCGGAGTGAACTTTGTCTTCTACTTCACCCGTTTCAGGAAGATTTCAAAACTGCAGGAACAGGTAAGCCGGTCATCAGACCTGCTGAAGGCATACTCTGAAATCATCAGACTGATTGAGAACAGAAGCTTTTCCTCCCCGCTGCTGCAAAAGCTGAAGTCAGCATTAAGGAATGAGATACCTGCCTCAGGCCGTATCAGGCAGCTCTCAAAGCTTGTCGGCCGGCTCGACTGGCGGCTGAACATGCTTATTTCTGCACCTCTCAATCTGCTTTTCTTTGCCGATATACATTTCTGCCTGGCGCTGGAGAAGTGGAAACGCAGACATGCAAGACAGATACCGGGCTGGTTTGCCTCGATGGCGGAGTTCGAGGCTCTGGCTTCAATGGCAAACGTGGCTTTCAATAATCCCGGATGGGTTTACCCCCAGGTGACTGAAGACTATTTTATTTTCAGGGCTGAGGAGATGGGCCATCCGCTCATCCCTGCCGGAAGGCGTGTCAGCAACGGATTCAACTCTGAAGGAGAGGGGAAAGCCATCATCGTTACAGGGTCAAATATGTCAGGCAAGAGTACCTTCCTCCGCACCTGCGGGGTGAATGCCGTACTGGCCTTTGCCGGGGCACCCGTATGCGCCAGGGCCTTCACCATCTCGCTTGCCAGGCTCCATACCAGCATGCGGATATCAGACTCGCTCGAAGAGAACATATCCTCATTCTATGCTGAGCTGAGGCGACTCAGGGCGATCATCGCCGGAGCTGAATCCGATCCGAAGGTATTCCTGCTCCTTGACGAGATCCTCCGCGGCACCAACTCAGACGACAGGTATACCGGTTCAGTGGCACTGATAAAACAATTGACCGGCTACGGTTCCGTTGCCATTGTCGCAACTCATGACCTGCGCCTGGCCGGGCTGGAACCAGAGCTTCCTCAATCAATTGAGAACTACCATTTTGATGTGAAGGTAAACGATGAGGAACTCTTCTTCGATTACCGGCTCAACCCGGGCATCTGCTCAAGCTTCAATGCCTCGCTGCTGATGAAGAAGATGGGAATTAAAGTCTGAAGGTCTGGAGGTCTGAAGGATTTGCGATGTGCGCTGTGCGGCCCGGCACTCCCGACTTCATAGGGACAGGTGCGTGTACGGGATTGACCCTGCTCATGTGTCGCAGGCTCTGATTGGCGAATTTGTCAGGCTATCCGGCGGTTAAGAAGTTTTAATAGTATTTCCGACTTTTCATTGTCAGTCAGCTGGCCGTCTATCCAGTTTATTGCAATGCCGCGGCGCTCCATGCCGCGGAACCAGGTCATCTGTCGCTTTGCAAAACGGTGTATCTCAATCTCCAGCTTCTGAACCATCTCATCACGCGAGAGCCTGTTCATCAGGTAAAGGGTTATATACTTGTACTCCAGTCCGTAATAGATCAGGTCATCAGGGTGAATGCCGCCTGCCAGCAACCGCTGCACCTCCTCAATCATACCTTCCTCAAGCCTCTTCCGCAGCCTGTCACTTATACGCTGCCGCCTGGTCTCACGGTCAACAAACACCGCCGTCACCAGGGGATTCCTTACAGGGAAGGGCTTCTGACCAACCGGATGGCCGGCGTAGTAATCAGCAATCTCAATAGCCCTTACTGCCCTCTTCACGGTATCGACATCCGTCTTGTTGTGAAGACTCTTGTATTTTGACAAAATTTCCGTCAGCTCCTCAAGAGACCGTCCTGCCAGCAATGCCCTCAACTGCGTATTCACCGGCACTTGTACCAGCCGGTAACCGCTTACGATGCTGTCAACATACATCCCCGACCCGCCGCACACCACCGGAAACGCTCCGCGTGCTGAAAGATCCTCAAAAACCTTCAGGAAATCACGCTGGTACTCATACACATTGTACCTGTACCCGGCATCAACAATATCCAACATATGAACCGGCACCATCCGGCCGTCAACGGTATAATCTGACAGGTCCTTGCCGGTCCCGATATCCATCCCCCTGTAAACCTGCCTCGAGTCGGCGCTGATCACCTCACCTCCCAGCTGGTCTGCCACCAGGGCCGCCAGCCTCGTCTTACCCGTTGCTGTCGGGCCGGTGATCACCAATATATCATAAAGCGGACCGGTCATTCATTGAATGGAATTATATCCGGACAAAGCTCCGGCTTCTTTCTTTCACCTGGCTGCCATGATTGCCAAAGTGATTAAAGATAGCCATTAACGAGCCAATGTATCTCATTTTTACTTAATTTTGCCGTTCGCCAACAGACAGAGGTCATGGACTTCAGGTTTTTGTATCATAGAACAAAGTATTTCATCATCAATCCCGGCAAGGCATGGGATGTGGTACATCGTGAAAACAGGCCGATGCAGTTTGTCAGGGGAAGCTTCTTCCTGCCGCTGATCATCCTGGTCACGATAAGTGCGTTCCTTGGTTCGATGTTCTTCATCAACACGACCCTGAAACCGATGTACTCGGTGCTGGCGGCTGTTAACACCTTCCTCTTCCTCTATCTCGGCGTATATGCCTCCGCATTTGCGGTGAGGGAGATTATGAGGGCAATGGATCTCGGCCATGATTTCCTGGTGGCATTCAAGCTGGTGGCATATTCCATGGCCCCCATCTTCCTGTCACTCACCATCAGCCGCCTGTTTGAATCACTGTTGTTTATCAATGTCCTGGGACTCTACGGTCTTTACATCTTCTGGATCGGGATGGAGGTAATGGTCAACCCGCCTGACCACAAGAAGCTCCCGATGATTATAGCTACGGTTGTATCAATGCTGATAATATTCTTCCTTCTGCTGGCAATACTCTCAAAGCTGACCGAGGCGGTTTACTTTACCATCTTCGCCTGAGACATCAGATGAGAAGCGATCACAGCAATATTGTCATCAAGAACCGCAGGGCATGGCACGACTATGAATTCCTTGAAAAGCTCATTGCCGGAATAAAGCTCACCGGCACAGAGATAAAATCCATCCGTGCCGGGAAAGCAAACCTGACTGACTCATTCTGTGCTTTTCGCAACGGCGAACTCTTCGTCACCGGGATGCATATCTCAGAATATTACTGGGGTAACATTAACAACCATGACCCGCTTGGTGAGAGAAAACTTCTGCTGACGCGAAAGGAGCTCCGCCGGTGGGAAAGGAAGGTCAACGAAACGGGACTGACAATCATCGTCACGAAGGTATTCATCAACGAACGGGGGCTGGCAAAAGCCGAAATAGCTCTTGCAAAGGGGAAGAAGCAGTATGACAAGCGCGACACCCTTAAAAAGCGAGACCACGAACGTGAGATGGATCACCACACCAAGGAACGAGGAAGGTAACCCGGAGAAACTCAGAAGTTCGGGCTGAGAAGATACCTTGAGTAGAACTGGTCTATGTAGGCAACTGCATCCTCTGCTTCATCAACAATCCGGAAGATATTCAGATCCTCAGGGGAGATATTGTGCTCCTCGTTCAGCATCACCTCGGTCACCCAGTCGAAGAGCCCGGCCCAGTACTTTTCTCCCACAAGCACTATAGGGAACCGTCCGATCTTTTTCGTCTGTATCAGGGTGATGGCCTCGAAAAGCTCATCAAACGTTCCGAATCCGCCGGGCAGTACAATGAAACCCTGGGCATACTTCATGAACATCACTTTGCGGACGAAGAAATAATCAAATGTGATAAGCTTATCGCGGTCAATGTATGGATTGGCCTTCTGTTCAAAGGGAAGATCTATATTTATACCTGCAGATTTGCCATTACCTCTTTTGGCCCCCTTGTTGGCCGCCTCCATTATTCCGGGGCCGCCGCCGGTGATGACACCGTAACCCTTCTGCACAAGGCGGAAGGCAATATCCTCCGCAAGCTTGTAATATTTATTATTGAAATGAGTGCGGGCAGACCCGAAAATGGCAACACTGGGACCGATACGTGCGAGTTTTTCAAATCCCTCAACAAATTCAGCAATGATTTTAAAAACCCTCCATGAATCCATGGTATGGATCTCATTCCAGGGCCTGGGTTCAAACGCATCCTTTATCAGGTCCTTCTCCTTTGCTTCGTCCATAAGTATTTCTTTAGGTGTCAAATATAATCTTTTCTAGTGTTCAAGTACTGCCCCGAGGAACCTCCCCGTATAATTATCCCTGACATTGACTATCTGTTCGGGTGTTCCCGAGAAGATGATCTCACCGCCCCCGCGGCCTCCCTCTTTCCCGAGGTCTACAATATAGTCGGCAACCTTGATCACATCCATGTTATGCTCTATTACCATCACGGTATTTCCTCTCTCAACCAGGCGGTCAAGCACCTCAAGCAACACCCTTACGTCATCAAAATGAAGCCCTGTGGTTGGCTCATCAAGGATATAGAGGGTCCGGCCGGTGTCACGCCTCGAGAGTTCCGTTGCCAGCTTGACACGCTGCGACTCACCGCCGGAGAGCGTCGTTGAAGGCTGGCCCAGCCTGACATAACCGAGCCCCACATCATGCAGTGTCTTTATCTTATGATGGATGGCAGGGATCCCTTTGAAAAACTCAACTGCGTCATCGATGGTCATTTCAAGTACATCATTGACAGATCTCCCCTTGTATTTTACCTCGAGGGTCTCCCTGTTATACCGCTTTCCCCCGCAGTCGGGGCACATGACGTACACGTCAGGAAGAAAATTCATCTCGATGGTTTTAACCCCGGCGCCTTCGCATCCCTCACACCGGCCTCCCTTAATGTTGAAAGAGAAACGACCCGGCCCGAATCCTCTTACCCTGGCATCGGGAGTCATGGCAAAAAGGTTGCGTATTTCCGTGAAGACGCCGGTATATGTTGCCGGATTTGATCGTGGGGTGCGGCCTATAGGTGCCTGGTCAACCTCGATAACCTTGTCGATATGCTCAAGCCCTTCTATCGATTCATGAGGCAACGGAGTCCGGCCGGCACCGTGCAGTTTCTTTGCCAGGGCCGGATGCAATGTCTGGTTGATAAGTGAAGACTTCCCGCTGCCCGAGACTCCTGTGATGCAGATAAAAGTTCCCAGGGGTACCTTCATGGTGACCCCCTTCAGGTTATTGCCTGTGGCGCCGGCGATGGTAAGAAACCTGCCGTTACCCACTCTCCTCTCCTTCGGCACATCAATCTTCCTGGTGCCATTGAGGTAAGCTGCCGTCAGCGTGTCAGCCTTCAGTATCTCTTCGGGAGGGCCCTCCGCAACAATCATCCCGCCGTGTACGCCGGCGCCCGGCCCGATGTCAATGATATGGTCGGCGCTGAGGATCATATCGCGGTCATGCTCCACCACTACCACCGAGTTACCTGCATCGCGGAGGCTGCGCAACGCCTCTATCAGCCTTCGGTTGTCACGCTGATGCAGCCCGATGCTGGGCTCATCAAGTATATAGAGCACGTTGACCAGCCTGGAGCCTATCTGGGTTGCCAGCCTGATACGCTGACTCTCACCGCCGGAGAGGGTCCTTGCTCCGCGGTTAAGAGCCAGGTAATCTAGGCCAACATCCAGAAGAAAACCAAGACGTGACCGTATCTCCTTCAGTATCTCGGAGGCAATCTTTTTCTGCCGTTCCGTCATATCATCAGTAACATTCTCAAGGTAATCCCTGAGTTCAGTCAGATCCATGGCGCCAAGCTCTCCGATATTCCTGCCGCCGATGCGAAACCAGAGAGCCTCCTTCTTAAGCCGGGTCCCGTTGCATTCGGGGCAGACATGGTATTGTACATATTGTTCCTTCCCCTTTCCATTGGAGGAACGACCGTTCATGGCTTCCATGTTTCCCACGTAGTTGACCACACCCTCGAAGGTCATAAAATAATTGGAGGTGGCACCGAGCGGGGTATTTGATAGTTTCAGCACTTCATCAGAACCGAAGAATATCTTGTTCTGAACCTCCTCCGGGATCTCTCCCACAGGGGTGTCAACGGTAAAGCCGTACTTCTCGCCGAGGGCCTCAATCATCCAGAAGATCCATATGTTGCGGTATTTGCCGAGAGGTTCAATTCCCCCCTTCCGGATGCTGAGTGATGGGTCCGGCATCATCCGGCTGATATCCACCTCCGAGATCTCACCCAGACCGTTGCACTTCGGACATGCTCCCTGCGGTGAGTTGAATGAGAAGGTATGCGGCGCCGGCTCATTATAGGAAATTCCGGTTACCGGGCACATAAGGTGCCTGCTGTAGTAGCGCAGGTTGCCATCATCGGCATCCAGCAGGGCCATGATGCCGTCACCCTGGTCAAGGGCAAGCAGTACAGCATCATGCAACCTTTTTTCTGTCACATGACCCACCTGGAACTTGTCAATCACCAGCTCAATAAAGTGAACCTTATACCTGTCAAGCTTCAGCCCCGGGGTTATCTCCCTTATCTCTTCATTTATCCGGGCATAGAGAAATCCCTTACGCCGGAGCTGCTCAAACAGCTCCTTGTAGTGACCCTTCCTCCCCTTTATAAGCGGGGCAAGTATGAAAACCCTGTGCTGGTCATACCGCTCAGACACCAGGTCAAGTATCTGGTCATCTGTGTATTTGACCATCTTTTCACCTGACTCATATGAATATGCATCGGCAGCACGGGCATAGAGCAACCTCAGAAAGTCATAAATCTCTGTGATGGTCCCCACGGTTGAACGGGGATTCTTGTTGGTGGTCTTCTGCTCTATTGAGATCACCGGACTGAGGCCGGTGATGCGGTCAACGTCAGGCCTCTCCATCCCTCCGAGGAACTGGCGGGCATAGGCTGAGAGGGTCTCCATGTATCGCCTCTGACCCTCGGCATAGATGGTATCAAAGGCAAGAGACGACTTCCCGCTGCCGCTCAGCCCGGTGACAACCACCAGTTTGTTTCGCGGAAGCGTAAGACTGATGTTACGGAGGTTATGGACCCTCGCACCATATACTCTTATCTCATCCTTCTGTTCCGGCATGGGAGAAGACTATATGCCGGCACTGATCCTGGCATCCGTCTCCGGGACCCTGATGGTATACTCACGCCTCTCGCTGTTTGTCAGGAAGGGTTTTCGAAGCCAGGGATTGAGGAATTTCAGGATCTTGTAATTTGTGTCGAACTGCCTTGCAAACTGCTCAAAGCTGGTGACGGCAGTGTCAACCTTTACCTCACGGTACGGAAGAGGTTTGTAAAGATCATCCGGACCAACATTGAAACCATATTTTGAAGGTTCCGTCATAATCAGCTTCAATGCTGCTATACGGAAGATATAACGGGCAGTCTCCTCATTGAGAAGCAGGTCGTAATAGTTCGTCTCCTTCTGAATGTCAACCTGTTCACTCAGGCCGCTGAAGCCGTTGTTGTACGATGCCGCGGCCATGGTCCAGCTGCCGTACTTTTCATATGCCTTAAGCAGATATTTGCACGCAAACCGCGTTGATTTGTCAAGATCGTATCGCTCGTCGACCTCCCTGTTGATGATCATCCCTGATTCTTTTCCCGTGGCCTCCATTATCTGCCAGTAACCGGTGGCACCTGCAGGTGATATGACATTGCTCAGATCACTTTCAGCGCATGCCAGGTATTTGAAATCGTCAGGAATACCATATTCCTTCAGTATCTTTTCCATTTCAGGGAAATAGCGACCGGCCCTCTTGATTGTAAGGAGGGTTGACCCATGCCTGTAAGCGGTGGCATTGAGCTCCCTGTCAAGACTCTCACGGGTGTCAAAATTCTGAAGAGGCATCTCCTCTCCTGCAAAAGTGACTCCTTCCGGGATGGCCCAGGAGACAGCAACAGGTGTACTCTCCTCATAATCAGGCGTATTCTCCTGGTGATTACCGGCTGATACAAGTAGGGTAAAAACAAATCCTGCACTTAGCAGCAGCATTAAAGCAAATACTGCATTCCCTGGGGTTATTTTCATTTTATTGCAATCTGATTTTGAAACTGCAAAAGTAGCGAAAATATTGCGCCCGTGGAAGTAAATTAAAGGCGGAAGACAGCAGTGTCAGAATTTGAAGAAGAATCCCGAATAGAAACCCAGGGAGTACGGCTTGTAAAGTGACCCGGAGATTTCACTGAGAGGTGTCACATAATACCTGAATACAGGTTCAAGGTTGAAAGTCACCTTTTGAGTGATACTGTACTCCATGCCAAAGCCCACCTGGCTGCTGAGATTAAAGGTATTAACCCCTTCAGTATGACCCACCCGGACTACATCGGATCCTTCTCCTGTGTAGGCTGAGTTGTCTACGAGGAAACCATACGCAAATCCGCCGGAGAGGTTCAGATCCACCTTCCTGTCCAGAAACTTGTATCTCAGCATCACAGGAAGTTCAAGGTAGCGAAATACCTGCTGAATGTCTGAACCAACCTGTTTAAGCAGGTACTTGGATGGGTCAGCCATATTGGCCTGGATCAGGGTACCTACACGGTCTTTGCTGTCGGTCAGGTAAAGGTCGGTATTACCTGCCAGGATCAGTCCCGAGGCAGTCTCAACACTGTAGAGATAGTTGCTCTTGACAGCATAGAAGTCGGCGAGCCCTGCATATACATTGATATCGTTTATGGTCTGGCCGATTGATGACAATCCGATGCCAGAGTGGATTGTAAGACGGTCAGATATCTTGTACCCGACTGACACTCCGGTTGAGTAGGCGGGTCTTGATTTTTCGCTGTTAATCAGTTCTGCCAGCCTGCCATTCTGCCCTGCCTGGGAGAATCCCATTGCAGGAGAGAGTGAGGCTCCCACGATGAAACGCTGTTCAGCTTTACCTGCCGGGAGTTCAGGCAGGGAGGCCATCAGCACCTCATCAGGCCCTGCAAAGCGTCCGGCTGCAATTACGGTTATGTCGTCAGGCAACACCTTCACCGGCGCTTCATTTAGCTCCCTCGGAGCCGTCAGGTCAGCTGATGCGATAATCACTGAAGGTTCATCTGTTATGAGTGTTATTGCAGGCTGGCCTTCAGATTCAGATGCCGCAGCCGATGAGACCAGGTTGCTGATCCTTGCCTCTTCAGGTCTTGTGACAGGGGAGGCGCCTGGAATTTCAAAACTTATAACCCTGGCATCGCTGCCCGGTGCTGCTGCCTCTGACAGCAGAACCGGCGTACTACTGTTGCGGACGTACCATGTGGCAAGAAGACTCAGGGATACCAGTGCGGCCACTCCGGCAGCAATGGCTGAAATGACCCTCAGGCGGCTGTGTCTTACCGGCATCGGCGGGATATTGTCCCACACATCTGCAGGCGGCAGAACCTCAAGGTTTTTCAGGCCGTTGCGGAATACAATATCAATATTTGGCTCCCTTTCAAACATTCACCATTCTTCTTGTGACACCTGTGAGTATCATCACTTTCTTCTGAAGTATCTCCCTCGCCCTTGAGAGATTCGATTTGCTGGTACCTTCCGAGATACCCATCATCTCACCAATCTCCTTGTGGGAATATCCTTCAATGGCATAGAGGTTAAAGACCATCCTGTACTTCGGGGGCAGCTCCATGATCATGTTCAGCAGATCATATGCCTCGAGGCCGGCAAAGTCATCAGTATCTGGTTCGGCTTCCGGCTCACTCACCCCTTCAATGTCATCAACCCGGTTCAGGTAATACCTGTTCCGATACCGTTCAAGGGCGGTGTTGACGATGATCCTCCTCATCCATCCTTCAAAAGAACCTTCGTGGCTGAAGTGCGACAGGTTTTCAAATATCTTGATAAAACCCTCCTGCAGCACATCCCTGGCTTCTTCCGTATTGCCTGAATACTGAAGGCATACGGCATAGAGCCTCGGTGAGTACCTGCGGTAGAGCAGCTCCTGATCGCGCCTGCTGCCGGATAAGCAGCCGTCAATTATGTCCTTATCCTTCGCCAAACCCGGTTATTAGTCGAGTTATAAAGATAAGAAATAATTTCCGGCCTTATCAATAGATTGATGTTAAAAAGGGGATGAAGGTTGCGTTCAGCGAAAAATATAAAAACAACTTCTTACCCGTGGATAGCCTCTCCAAGTGCTGCCGCGGCCGCCTCCATGATGCCCTCAGACATCGTCGGATGCGGATGGATGCTGGTCATCAGGTCATGTGCCGTGGCACCCTTCTTCCTGGCCACCACCAGTGATGAGATCATCTCGGTAACATTCATACCTATCAGGTGACCGCCAATAAGTCTGTCATCGGCAGCATTGAATACCAGCTTGACGAATCCCTCGCGTGCGCCGGCTGCACTGGCCTTGCCCGAGGCCATAAACATGAACTTGCCTGTCTTCGTCTCAATGCCTGCTGCCTTCGCTGCTTCCTCGGTCATACCACAGGAAGCCACTTCAGGGGTGGTATAGGTGCATCCCGGGATATTGGCGTAATCAACCGGCTCAGGGTTATGTCCGGCTATCTTCTCAACGCATACGATAGCCTCAGCCGATGCCACGTGTGCAAGTGCGGGACCCGGAACAATGTCCCCTATGGCGTAGACGCCGGTGACCGAGGTACGGTAGAACTCATCAACCACTACCCTGCCCCTGTCGGTCTTCACGCCGGCCTCTTCAAGGCCAATACCTTCAATGTTAGGGGTAATGCCCACCGCTGATAGGACAACATCCGTCTCCACTGTCTCTTCACCTTTAGGGGTCTTAATTGTCACCAAGCAACGGTCGCCTGTTGTGTCAACCTTCTCAACTGTCGAGTTGACCATTATCTTCATCTTCGCCTTTTTGAACGAGCGTTCCAGTGTGCGAGACACCTCCTCATCCTCAATGGGAAGTATGCGGGGCATGAACTCCACCAGGGTCACTTCGGTACCCATCGACCTGTAGAAGCCTGCAAACTCACTGCCGATGGCCCCTGAACCAACCACCACCATGGAGGCGGGCAGCGATGGCAGGTTCATTGCCTCACGATAGCCTATTATCTTCCTGCCATCCTGCCGGAGGTTCGGCAGCTCCCTGGATCTTGCCCCGGTGGCAATGACAATATGTTTTGCACTGTGAGTCTCCCTGGTACCATCGGCTGCCTCCACCTCCACGGCGCCGGCGCCCTTCAGCCGGCCAAACCCGTTGATAACAGGGATATTGTATTTCTTGAACAGGTACTGAACACCCTTGCTCATCGCCTCAGCCACTCCCCGGCTGCGGGATATCACCGCCCCGAAATCGGGCGCCGGCGCCTCTCCGGCATTAATGCCGTAGTCGGTCGCGTGACGCGCATAGTCAAGCACCTGCGCACTCTTCAGCAGCGCCTTCGTGGGAATACACCCCCAGTTGAGGCATATACCACCCGTCTCTGCCTTCTCCACCACCGCCACCTTCATCCCGAGCTGCGATGCCCTGACCGCAGCAACATACCCTCCGGGGCCACTGCCAATGATTATAATATCGTATTCATTCATATCGTAGTCTTTTTTAATTTCTCAATACTGCTGCTCCGCTTCAGGGTTCTTATACCTCTTGCCACCAGCCAGAACAACACCAGCACCGCAACAATTGTTGCCCCTGTCGGGAGATTGGTGAACCATGAGAGGGCAAAACCGCCGCTTATCCCTGCAAAGCTGACCATCGTGGAGAGCACTATGATCCTCAGGTACCTGCGGGTAAAAAGCATCACAATATTGGCCGGTATGGTGAGCAGCGCAATGATCATTATCACCCCGGCCATCCTGATGTTGAGTACAATCGCCAGTCCCGTCAACCCAACTGAAATGTACCTGAAGAGATCAACATGACGCGTAAATGTACGGGCATAATTCTCATCAAACGAAATATAGAGAAGGGTGCGGTAAAAGACAGCCGTGTAGATGATCAGCACCGCTGATATTATACCCAGACCGATAAGATCGCCGTCTGTCACGGTAAGTATGCTTCCGAAGAGATAGCTCATCAGGTTGGGTGCATATCCCGGCGTCAGGTAGATGAAGATGATACCTACCGCCATACCCAGGGCCCAGAGTATCCCGATGGCACTGTCCTCACGCATCTTTCCGCGGGCAGACATGTACTCCATCCCCAGGGCTGACCCCAGGCCGAAAACGGCAGCCCCTACCACAGGGTTGATTCCGAGATAGTATCCCAGGCCTATTCCTCCGAAGGAGGCGTGAGTCACTCCTCCGCTCAGGAAAACCAGCCTCTTTGATACTATATAGGTCCCGGCTAGCCCTGCAGTAATACTAGCAAAGAGAGCTCCGAGCAGCGATCTTATAACGAATGAGTATTCAAAGAGGTTTTCCATCAGTCGTGTTTGTGAAGGACTACATGTGGTACATCACCATGCGTCACCAGCTGAATCGGGCATCCATACAGCCGCAGGTCATCCTGTGTTATCTTGCTGTGCGGGTGATAGAATACCTTTTCGCTAACGCAGGCAAATGACTTCACCCATGCTGAAATGGTCCCTACATCATGCGAGACCATCATAATGGTCATCCGGTTGTTCAGTATCTTCAGCTTCTCGTAGAAATCGGCCTCAAATGAAGCGTCAACAAATGTGGCCGGCTCATCAAGCAGAAGGAGTCTCGGTGACCCTGACACCGCCCGGGCCAGGTATACCCGCTGAAGCTGCCCGCCCGAGAGCTCATTCAGGGCCTGGTGCGCAAGTGCAGTCAACCCGAGCTCATCCATCACCTCCGCCGCCCGCCTTTTCTCATTCCGGCCCATACGGCCGGTAGCGCCCTTATGGTGCATCATACCTGAAAGAACCACATCCTCCACCGTCACCGGGAAGAGGGCATCACCCTGCGCCACCTGCGGCATGTATCCTATCTGGTTCAGCTTCAGGTCACCGGGAGAATAATCAACCCTGCCGGAGAGGGGCTTCAGCAGCCCCAGGATAACCTTCAGAAGTGTGGTCTTGCCTCCGCCGTTGGGTCCGATGATACCAATGAAATCATTCTCCTCAACGTCCATCGAAACATCACGCAGGACGATCTTTTCCTCGTACCCTGCGGTCATTGACTCTATGCTGAAAAGAGTACTCACTTGCGATTTGCTATTTGCTATTTGCTATTTGCGATTCTGCCAATTGCGGTAAGCTAACTCACCTTTTTCCTTCTATATGACTGATTACCTGCACTTTTTCATTACTGCCTGCTGCCTAATGCTCCGGCTACCTCCAAAACGGCCTCCGGCCAGTCACTGTTCATCGGATTGATGACAACGAGCCTGGCTCCGGTCTCGCGTGAGAGCGACTGGGCATTGCGGACATCATACTCCGCCTGTATGAAGATAATCTTTATTTCCTTTTCACGGGCCAGGTCAATCAGCTCCTTCATCCGTGCCGGTGACGGGTTCTTGCCCTCATCCTCAAAGGAGACCTGTTCAAATCCGTAATCACGCCCCATATATGCCAGCGCCGGGTGATAAATCATCACCGTACTGTGAGTATTATCATCCAGGGAAGCACGCACCAGCGAGTCAATCTCAGAGATCTTCCTTTCAAGGAGCGACAGGTTCGCATTATACTTTTCAACACCTGAGGGGTTCAGCCCTGCCAGAAGGTCACGTATATCCTTCGCCATAACCCTGGCGGCAACGGGTGACATCCAATAATGAGGGTCAGGCCCGCCGTGAGAGTGAGCATGATCTTCTTGAGCATGATCTTCTTGAGCATGACCTTCATGGGCATGACCTTCATGTGATTCATCCCCTTCATGTTGATGCCCTTCATGGGCCTCATCCGCCTCACCTGCTCTCAGACCTTCAGACCCGAGATCTCCAGACCCGAGATTTTCAGACCCTATAAGCCGGATATTCCGCGACAGGTCAAGCACCTTCATGCCAGGATTGACCTGCAGGAATCGTTCCATCCAGGCATGCTCGAAACTCAGCTGACCGTTGATAATGAAAGCCTCCGATCCGGAGAGGGCACTTATCTGTGCCGGAAGTGGCTCCCATATGTGATGGTCAGCACCCGGGGGAAGAAGAACATTGACCCTGAAATCACCACCTGCAATCTGCTCAACAAACCATGCAAACGGGGGTATGGTAACGGTAACAGTCCTCTCCTCCCCTTTCGGGGTATTCCGGGGACCGCATGAAACGGCAGCCAGCGCAATGAACGCCAGCCACACTGATAGTTTTTTCATTCCACTTTTTTTTCGTAGTGCAAAATTAAAAATTTATGGGATCATAGTGTAAAACCAATTTCCGGCTCAACAGTTCAGCAAGCATCAACATGCAACATGATAAAAAAAATGACACCTACCTGTCACCGGCAAAAAGTTCTGAAACACAGAAGGATTATTTCGTCAACACAATGAATAAAAAAAGCAGAGACAGTTCATATGCCTGTCTCCGCTCAAGGATCCGGGGGAATCGCCATCTGTCCGTGACCGGACCCCTGATCCGAACCAATAAAAAGCAGAAAACCAAAAATCAGTAAGAGTTCATAGAAATACGAAGGTTCCCCGTTGCCCCTTTTGCCTTAATCCTGAATGTCCATTTGCCGTTCTTCCAGCCGTTCCCTTCTCCGGACTCGAAATTCTTCCTCCAGTTCAGGCTGCCGTTTTCGTCAAGTATAACCTCAGAGAGCTGCTTGCCATCAGGCATAATTATCGCAACTACTATCGACCCCTCTGCGCAGTCGCCTGAAACAGTCAGGTTTACATTATCATTTTCATCAGCGCTCAAAGTGAGCTCATTGGTAAAAGTGGCCTCCATGACCTGGCGTGAATAATTCCATGATGACCCCGGCTTGCTGCCGTACCCCCGGCCATCAAAGAGATAGATATTGCCGTTGTAATTGTGTGCACCATAAGCCGGGAAGCCTTGAACGTCAGGAACTTCAGGCATGACAATAACCGGCATGTTCCTCGAAATATCACGGGCCTGCCTGCTGATATCCTCAAAGTTTTTGTATGCCCATTCGTAATCCTTACCTTTCTCCAGGCTCTGTGCCTCAATCTCAGCAATTTTCTCCTGTAATTCCTTCCTCTTGGCTTCCAGATCAGCATGCTTCATCTTCATCTCTTCATTGAGAGCCTGCTGTTTCTGATATTCAGCCTTCTTCTGAAGTTCTGCCTGCTTCTGCTTCTGCAGTTCTTCCTGTTTCTGTTTCTCGTCACCGCTTTTAGGTGCTGTCTCCTGGGCGCTGGCAATTGTTGAGGTAAGCATCAGTGCCAGGAGGGTAAATGTGATTGTGTAAACTGTTCTTTTCATGACTGCCCTTTTATAAAGTTTGACATTGTAAAATTACACCCGATATCCTCAGGTCAAGGTTAATAAGAGGTTAATGGTAGGTTAATCTTCTTCATGATAGGTTCTTAATTACTAATTTTGAACAAAAGTCAAAGGAATGAAGAGTAAAATCCTTCTGGTTGTTTCCCTTGCAGCACTGCTTCTGTTCCTGGCCGTACAGATTTTTATGATTGAAAGTACCTGGCGGCTCAAGGAAGAGATCCTCCTTATGAGGTACAGGAACCTGTCACGCGAGGGACTGTCACTTCTCATTTCCAAAAAGAAGACCTACGGCTTTGAAAAAGCTATGGATGTTACCGATAAGTTTGCAGGATACCTTATCTCGGAAGAGGTCTGTAAACTGCAGACCTCATTTGATACCACCGCACTGGGAAGAGTAGCCCTCAAGGAGACCTATTCCATCATGCGGAAGAATGAGATGCTCACATCGTTCCTGAAGTCTTACATGAAAAATGCCGGCTATGATAGTGACTTTGAGAGCATTATAGCCATTGCAAAACTTGAGCTCATAACCCCGTCGGGAAACCTGATACTGGCTGATACCGTGTACTCACAGCCCAAAAAAAACCTGATTGTGGTCAACACCTTCAGGGAAGAGCATAACCATTTCACCGTTGAATACCACTACCTCATAGACCTGACTCACAAAAACGAGCTTGTATTGAAGGAGGCACTTTTTTCTTTCATCCTTATAATTATAAGTATTCTGATAGTCTTCATCGTTTTCGGGGTCACCTGGAGAAACCTCCTGGAGGAAAGACGGCTCTCGGAACTCAAGAGCGATTTTATAAACAATATGACCCATGAGCTCAAGACCCCTCTTTCGACTATAACCGTTGCAGGCAGAACACTTGAGAAGGAACAGGTATTGTCAGACCAGCAGAAGGTACTTGAGACTGCCCGCCTTATAGGAAAGCAGAGCGTACACCTCAACCAGCTGATCAACACCATCCTTGAGGTTAGTTTCCTTGAGCGCCAGGAGTTTGAGCTCGACAGGTCAGGGGTGGTGATGGACGAACTACTGCACCAGATAGTATCTTCCTTTCTTACATCGTGTGACGGATGCGCGGAAATTACAGAGGACTATCACACCGACGGGCTGAAGGTGCATGTTGACATTGTCTATTTCACCACCATGGTAAGCAACCTGCTGGCAAATGCAGTCAAATATTGCGAACGGGAGCCCCGGATCACTGTTTCGACAAATGTCTCATGCGGCGATCTGGAGATATCCGTTGCCGATAACGGCGTCGGGATATCCGGTGAGCACCTCGCACATGTCTTTGAAAAGTTCTACAGGGTGCCCCAGGGCAACATCCATAAAACCAAGGGACTGGGACTGGGGCTCTACTATGTCCGGCGCATCGCCCTTGCCCACGGGGGAGAGGTATCAGTTTCAAGCAAGTCCGGCCGGGGTACCACTTTCAAAATTAAAATACCAATACAGAACTCCATATGAAACTCCTGCTTGCCGAAGATGACATCGATTTCGGAAACATCCTTTCCCAGTATCTCGCCATGAGCGGGTTTGAGGTTACACTGGCACGCAACGGACGCGAAGCATGGGAAAAATTCAATTCGGCCCTGCCAGATATATGCGTTCTCGACATTATGATGCCCGAGATGGACGGCTTTACCCTTGCAGAGAAACTGAGGGCAAAGGAACCGGGAATACCCTTTATCTTCCTCACTGCGAAAAGTATGAAAGAGGATATGATAAAGGGACTGAAACTGGGGGCAGATGACTACATTACGAAGCCATTTGACCCGGAGCTGCTTCTTCTCCGCATCAACAACATCCTTCGCAGGGTTTACACCGTTGCTGAGGATGAATACCACATCTCACATACCGTCCTGAAATACAACGCACTGGAAATCATCACCCCCGCCGGTAAGGAGAAACTTACCCTCCGTGAGGCGCAGCTGCTGCGGCACCTTATGATGAACCGCAACAAGGCCCTGACACGGGAACAGATCCTAACTGAAATATGGGGAGAGGACGATTATTTCCTGGGCCGCAGCATGGATGTCTTTATCAGCCGACTTCGCAAATACCTCGCCTCTGACCACGGCGTCAGCCTGAGGACCCTGCGGGGTATGGGATTCATCCTGGAAGAGACACGGCAGTAGTACCGCATAAAGACACTTATCGCCTTCAGACCCGGATAGAGGCAAACTCCTGACAGGAGATCAGAAACACTGTATTAAGCATGCTGGCAACACCTGCCTCCTGCTGAATAAGTTTTCATTGCTCTCCGCCTCACAGAAAGAAATCATTGCTCTCAGCCTCACAGAAAGAAATCATTGCTCTCAGCCTCCCGGATCAGGTTTCATTGCTCTCCGCCTCACAGAAAGAAATCATTGCTCTCCGCCTCACAGATCAGTTTTCATTGCTCTCCGCCTCACAGAAAGAAATCATTGCTCTCAGCCTCCCGGATCAGGTTTCATTGCTCTCCGCCTCCCGGATAAGAAACTCTGTCAGATTAACATCATGACTGAGACTGAGCTTGGTCCGAAGCCTGTAGCGGGCGATTTCCACTGCCCGCGTGGATATGTTTGAGAGATTGGCTATCTCCTTTGTGGTGAAATTCATCCGGAGATATGAGCAAAGCCTGAGGTCATTGGTCGTGAGAGCAGGGTATTTCTTTTTAAGCTTGCTGAAGAATCCTTCCTGCGAAAGTTTAAGGTTCTTCATTACATTTTGCCACTCCTCTGTCTGTGTATCCAGTCCGTGATCAATAATCTGCTCCATCTCCCTGATAAAACGGGCCGGCATTTTTGCAGCACTCTCCTTTGCCGTCTCCAGCTTATCGCGAAGCTCCCTGAGAGTGTCAGTTTTCCTTATCAGGTAACGCATGGTAAGCATCAGCTCATAACTCTTGTAATCAAGTTCACTTTCCAGGCGGTTCTTGCCAACCTCATACTCGATCAGCCGCCGGTGACTTTCAAGCTTTGAACGAAAGATCATTACTCCTGCAACCGTAATACCGGCGATTGCCAGGATATATAGAGCCAATGCCCCGCCGCTCAGGGAAAATGGCCTCCTGATTGTAAAACGGGCTTCCGCAGTACCGGATCCGGCAACTTCCCTGACCTGAAGATGATATTCACCGTGCTTCAGGTTCAACAGTGAAAAGTTATCGGTTGCGGTACGATACCACTTTTCACCCAGCTCGGTTATCCTGTACAGATATTCACGAACCTCGCGGTCAAAGCCTGAAGGATTTGCTATGAACACGGTAAGGTTGTTCTCCCTGCTCGGCACCTGCTTTTCATCCCCCGATCCCGGGAAAAGAGTAGTGCTTCTGTTGCCACCGCTGAAGACGAGCCGGCTCACTGCCAGGGCTGACGACTCTGAACGGTTAACCAGCTTATCCAGGTCATATATGCTGAAAGCCTGCCTGGTGGGTATCAGGAGCATGCCCGTATCAAGAGACATTACCTGTTGCTCACGCCAGGGCAGATCAGCATATTCATGCACAAACTCCATAACCTTTTCAGCCTGCAGGTCACGGGTAATATTGAAAAGTGCAATCCTGTTGTCAAGCACAAACCAGTAGCTGTTCTTCTGAAACGGGAGTATCTGGGTTGCCCTGACAAACTCACCAAGACCAGGCTCAAGCGATGTCACCGGAAACAACTCCTTTTTCTCATAATCAAACGTATAGATATGGTCAGAGGCTATGAATACCATCTGGTTGTTTACCACTGCCATGGAGATAATCCTGGCACTGTCACCTGCCTGGCTGAAATATAGGGAACTGGTTACTGAATCAGCTTCCTCGTTCAGTTCCAGCCTGTATACACCTTTCTGGGGATGAAGTGCCCAGATATATCCAAGATAATCAATCTCCACAGATCTTGTGGGCTCCGCATAACCTTCAACCCTGGCGCTGAATTCCCATTTTCCGGTTATACCCTTTCTGAAGGATACTATTCCGGTATATGTCCCCTGAACCAGGTAGCCGCCGAACGGCCTGACAGACCACCCTCCTGTGATATCAGAAATCCTCACTGCGTTTAGTCCGTCAATAAGAAATGTGCCGTCATTATGGCCGCATAGTATCTGCCCGTCATACAGTGACAGTTTCCATACCTGACCCTGCGTCCCACGGATAATCCTGAGGTTGGTGAAGCGATACGAACCACTGCTGTTTTCTATATCCGTTGCAAATAGACCGTGATTTGTCCCCAGGAAGAGATGATCACGATCCCGAATGACAGTATAGATGGTTCCAAGATCCCCGCTGGAGTTTTCGTAGTACGCCACAGGCGAGGAGGTCTCAAGATAGTTCGCACCATCGTCAAGCCCTGCCCATAGTCCCTTTCCCGAATCCAGGTAAAGAGACAACACCGTATTGTTGTTCAGCCCGTTGGAATAATCATAGGTTTGAATAATCCTTCCTCCACGGTCACAGAGGACGAGGCCTCTGAGAATGGTACCAAAAACCATGAGAGAATCATTTACTGCCAGCCCGGCATTGCAGGTTGCCTCCTTCAGGTACTCCGAAACCTCACTGTCCACCGGAGCGAAGTTGCTTCCGTCAAAAAGAAAGATCCCGTCATTGGCAGTGCATATCCATATCTCGCGCTGACCAAAATCGATCACCGCATGTATCTTGTGCTCGGCGAAGATTTCACTTCCTCCGATAAAACTGTAACCTTTGCCGTCAAACCAGTAAAGTCCCTCGTCTATTGCCTGCGCGATAAACCTGTCTCCAACCCTGAACAGGAACAGCAGCGAGGAGGGCGCCGGAATCCTCTTTACCCCGTTGTAATCATAGACATAGACAGAAGTGAACGACTGGAAATACAGAGTGCGGCCTACTTCAAATATGTTCCATATCTCGTCATTCTGGAAAATTTCAACCGATATGCCAAGGGAGGTGTAAGAAAGAGCCCCGGAGCGGTCCCTTACCCAGTAACCGAAGTCCTCAAAGGAGCCGGTGAATATCA